>NZ_JBIVFT010000001.1:539002-595326 GCF_044748305.1 Arthrobacter sp. NPDC090010 | reverse complement strand
CCCCGGGGGGGGTCATATTCCATTTTAAATTCGTCCTCACAACTCCAACTCCCCCCCACATTTTTTTTTTTTTTTTTTTTTCCGTGGGGGGGGGGGCCCCCCCCGGGGGGGCCCCCCCCCCGCCGTCGTTTCCATTCAGTGCCTGAGTTTCCATTCAGTGCCTGATGGGTCATGGTCCTTCATCGAGCTCAGCCGATCATTGGCCCTGGGCCACGGGGCCTTCCCACCGCTCGGGGAGCGGAACCGGAACCTCGGGTGCCGCCGAGGCCAGAATCTCCTGCAACACTCGCTGGACGTGCTTCTCCCCCACCCAGAGGTGCTTGGCGCCGTCGACGCCGATCACCTCGGCCTGGGGTACAAGTCCGAAGCGCCGCAGCGCCTCCTCGGGTTGCAGATAGTCGTCGTGCTCAGGCACCAATACCTTCAGAGGCAGCCCGCTGGCTCCCCAGCGCCGGAGGTCCTCGTCACCTGCACGATGCAGCGGAGGGGACAGGAGCACTGCGCCTTCGATCTCCCCGGCCACCGGCGCCTGGCTCCCGTACCGCAGAGCGAGTTCCGTACCGAAGGACCAGCCGACGAGCCAGCGATGCGGCAGTCCTCGCTCGACGGCGAAACGCACCGCGGCCTCGACGTCGTACCGCTCGGCGACGCCGCCGTCGAACTCGCCGTCGCTGGTACCCCTAGGACTCGACGTGCCCCGGGTGTTGAACCGCAGCACCGCCACTCCGGCGAGCGCCGGCAGACGGTACGACGCCTTGCGGTAGACATGGGAGTCCATGAAACCGCCATGAGTGGGCAGCGGATGAAGAGTGATCAGGGTGGCCCGCACCGGTCCGTCCATCGGCAGAGCCAGCTCGCCGAACAGCGTGAGCCCGTCTTCGGTACGCAGTTCGATGTTCTCCCGTCGCGCAGGCAGAACGCTGGTGGCCCGGATCGTCTGGGGTGTGTCGGCTTCCGCGAACTGAAGGGTCGACGGGTCGGCCGGGTCGTAGGCAGTCATGGGGTCAAGCCTAGAACAGTGGGTCCCTGGCGACGGATTCTCAGGACATACGCTGTCAGAGCAGCGTGAAGGCTCACCGGTAACGGTACGTGCGGCCCGTCCAGCAACGGGTGTGCCAATGGCGCCGCTCGGCTATTCCGGCCGCCTCTCCGAAGAGATGGTCTTCCTCCCACACCACGAGGTGCGCCTGCCCCGGAGGAATCGGCCGATGGCATCCTGGGCAGGTGTAGTCCTTGCCGGCCCTCAGCGCGGTCATGGTCCGCACCGTCCAGACACCGTCAGGTGCGACTTCACGGCGATCGATGCCGATGCGTGCTCTGTCGAGCTCAATCTCAGGACGGTCCTGAGCACCGCGCTTACCGGCGGAGGCTCCAGGGGTGCCCCGGCGTCGTCGGGGCTGATTGCTGCGGGGCACCCCTTCATTCTGCCAGTAGCCGGTGGTCGTCCGCCCGTTCCATGACGGGCGGCGTCCACCTCACCGACGGCTAGCGGAGTGCGACGACGGGCTCACCGTTCAGCAGGCCGGTGCCGCTGCGCGAACAGCTTCCGCTCTTCGGGGCTCCCTGGTTGTAGGCCTGGCGCACGCAGGACCGCAGCGCCAGCTGCCCCCAGTAGTTGGGGTGCAATGACTCCTGGACGAAGTAGTCCGAATTCGCGGTGCTGACCGTCCGGATCTGGTTGACCCATTCGCTGGCATCGGCCGCCCCGGACTGGGTCCAGGAACTCAGGCCCTTCTCCTCGAGCAGTCCCACCGTGTTCTCGCACAAGCGCCGGCCCGCGAAGAGAGAGGAGACATCCAGAGTCCGGACGTTGCTCAGACCGCTCTGAGAGGCGGCGTTGGCGACGGCACCGTTGATGGTGGGCAGCAAGGTGTTCGCGGCGTAGTCGACGTCGGCGTCCCACAGCCCGCACCCGCCGGTGTTCTGGCGGGTGTATCCGCTCTGGCTGTAACGCATCCCGCCGCTGGCGGGCAGCGGCGACGGATAGTTCTGAACGAGCAGGGTCCACGCGTTGTCGGAGTAGCCGGCGTTCCGCATGGCCGTACGGATGTTCTGCATCGCCGTCGCGATCTTGCCGGTGTTGGACGCGACCGTGCCGGCGCTCATCGCGTTGGCGACCGTGCTGCCGTTCTTGCAGTAGCTCGGGCTCCATCCGAAGGAGGTGAGGAAGTCCGTGACGCACTCCTGCATGATCGTGCCGAACTCGAAGTCGTTGCCGCCGATCGACAGGGCCACCATCGTGACGTTGTGGTTGGCCGCGAAGTTCTGAAGCATGAGTGCCTGACCCTGCTGACCACCCGAGTTGTAGAAGTCCAGGCCCGGCTTGAAGTTGCCGCTCGAGTTGGTGAACGTTGAGGTGCGGGCCCCGGAGCAGGCGAGGTTGAGACTGCTCACGGAGCCGCCGATGCCGATCTCTGCCGAATGGCTCCGGTGACAGCGGGCGATGGTCTCGGCGGTATTGGCGGCGTTGTCGTTGTAGGCCGTGGCGCCGAGCGCATCGATGCCGGAGGCACTCTTGTTGGTGTTGCCGGCCCAGCGACCCGCCTCACCGGAGATGTAGGAGTCCCCGACGGAGACCACCCAGGGGGTGCCTGAACCGGGGCTGTCGGCCCGGGCGGCCGGCGTAGCGGCCACAAGAGAGGCGAAGGCGAGAGCGGCGATGCTCAAGGCTGTGAAAAGGCGGGAACGCATCCCGCGGGCATGGTGCTGCATGTCTGGAGACTCCTGGCTGGTGACGCGTTCCCCAGCCCGTTTGGGACTGGTGAACGGCCCCGGTAGTGGGGCCGAGGCCGAAATTACCAGCCGGTAACCTTCATGCCCAGGGTCGTGAATCAACTTCGGGAAAGAGTTCGCGCATCGCTCCGGCAGCGTTCAGAGACCGTTCTCCTGGGTCACGAGCCGTTCACTCTCACGGCCGGAACGACGCCGCGCGTGGCCCGGCGGCCCGATCCTGGCCAGAGCCGGTATTGTTCTGTGCGTGCGTTTGGTGATTGCTCAGTGCTCCGTGGATTATGTCGGCCGGCTGAAGGCCCATCTGCCGTTGGCGAAGCGCCTTCTGGTGGTCAAGGCCGACGGCTCCGTTCTCGTCCACTCCGACGGCGGCTCGTACAAGCCCCTGAACTGGATGAGCCCTCCGGCGACCCTTCGGGTTCAGGCGCCAGAAGACACCGAGCTGGAATCGGGGGTCTCCGAGCAATGGGTTGTTCAGTCGGCGAAGACGGATGACCGGCTCATCGTCAACATCCACGAGGTCTTCCACGACACCGCACACGACCTCGGCGTGGACCCTGGCCTCATCAAGGACGGCGTCGAGGCCGATCTTCAGCGGCTCCTCGCAGAGCAGATCGAACTGCTCGGCGCCGGGTACAGCCTGATCCGCCGCGAGTACTTCACAGCGATCGGGCCCGTGGACATCCTGGCGCGCGATGCGCAGGGTGCCACGGTCGCCGTCGAACTCAAGCGCCGCGGTGACATCGACGGCGTCGAGCAGCTCACGCGATACCTCGAGCTGCTCAATCGCGATCCGGTCCTTGCACCGGTACGGGGCATCTTCGCCGCCCAGCAGATCAAACCGCAGGCCCGCGTCCTCGCCCAGGACCGCGGCATCGACTGCGTGACCCTCGACTACGACGCGATGCGCGGCGTGGACGACGCGGAAAGCCGGCTGTTCTAGAACCTCGGTGCAGTTGCGGGCTTCCCTGTCCCCGCGAACTCGCGAGTTACCTGCGAGTTCGCGCATTCACTGAGCGGTTTCGCACCTTATCAGCGAGTTGGTCGGCAGGCGGATGGCCGACCGCGGCCTCACCGCGAGCTGTGCCTCGCAGCAGCGATCAGTTGTGGCCGTAGACTCAAGTCATGCCTTTGGACTCCACCGTCTCTCCTGCAGGAGGACGCACCATCCTGCGCGGCCGTATCGTCTCCGATGGGGACAGCATTCCCGAGGGGCTCATCGCCATCTCCGACGGGAGAATCGCCTACGCCGGCCCGGCCGCAGACTTTCATGAGCCCGGTTTCGACGGTGTGGACGCCGCACCTGCCTCGCCCGACGCCATCCTGATCCCGGGCCTGGTCGACATCCACTGCCACGGCGGCAATGGCGGGGACTTCCCGTCCGGCGACGAGGCGTCCGCCCGGACTGCCATCGAATTCCTGCACCGCTCCGGGACCACCAGCCTCCTCGCGAGCATGGTCACGGCCCCACGGGAAGACCTCCTGGCCGGGATCGAACTCTTCACCCGGCTCACCGATGAAGACCTGGTGTCGGGCATTCACCTGGAGGGTCCGTTCCTCTCCGAAGCCCGATGCGGCGCCCAGAACCCGGCGTTCCTTCTCGACCCTGACCTGGAACTGGCCGAAGAGCTGATTCTGGCCGCCGCCGGCCGCCTCAAGACCATGACCTACGCCCCCGAGCTTCCCGGCGCGGCCGACCTCGTGGATCTCCTCACCACGCACGGCGTGGTGCCATCGCTCGGCCACACGGATTCCGACGACCTGACCGCAGCCCAGTCGCTCGCCGCCGCCCGGGACGGTCTCGCAGCGGCCGGCTTCGACGGATCCACCAGCCGCCCCACCGTCACACATCTCTTCAACGGCATGCCGCCTATCCACCACCGCTCCCCCGGCCCCGTGACGGCCTGCCTCCGGGCCGCCCAGAGTGGCCGCGCCGCCGTGGAGCTCGTGGCTGACAACACCCATCTGGACCCGAGGACGACTCTCACGGTGTTCGCCCTGGTCGGTTCCGCCAACGTCGTGCTCGTGACGGATTCGATGGCCGCTGCGGGCCTGAGCGACGGACACTACATGCTCGGCCCCTCCCCTGTCACCGTCGACGGCGGCGTCGCCACCCTGGACGCCACGGGCTCCATCGCCGGCGGCACCGCCACGCTGCTCCAGGTGGTCCAGCGGACCGTCGAAGCCGGGGTGAGCCTGGAGGATGCCGTCCGTTCGGCCACAGCGGTTCCTGCCGATGTGCTCGGCCTCGACGATGAGGTGGGGAGCCTGCGCCGCGGGCTGCGCGCCGACGTCGTCGTGCTCGACGGCGCGCTGCAGCTCCAGCGCGTCATGCGCGAAGGCGTCTGGCTCAGCTGAGCCGTTAAACACGGAACGGCCCGCTCTTCGTCACGAAGAGCGGGCCATTCGCCGTTCACTGCAGGCCGTCAGTCCAGTCGGTTGAGCCCCGGGCGCGGCCCGGCCTCCAACCAGGAGGAAAGACCGGTGTATTCGTCGAAACGCATGGCCAGCAGGACCTCCTGACCGGCATAGCTCAGCTCGACCACGACGGTTCCCGGCTGGACCCGTGCGGCTTCCGCCTCCCCGGGCTCACGCCGTCGCAGCAGTTCCAGCCTGCTGCGTTCGAAACTGTAGCGCGGGGTGGGGCTCAGAGAGAACATCCGGAACCACTCGAGTTCCGCCCCCTGAAAACGACAAACCCCCATCTGCCAGCGGCCGGTGGCCACGCAGATGGAGGCGTCGATGGTGCCCAGGGCGCGCCGCAGATTGATGCGGCGCACCCCTACAAGGCACAGGGCAAGGACGATGATCGCAAGGATCGCTGCGATGCCCAGAGTGACAATGAGTGAGTCCCCCATGTAGCGCGGACTGTTCAGTCCTACGCCGCGGCGGAATCGTTCAGCTGAGCATTGTCAGCCACGATCACCACTCGGTCATTGTCCACGGAGAAGAAGCCACCATCCACGTTCACACGGATGCGGCTGCCCGTCACCGGCTCGATGGAGAGCTCCCCCTCGGCCAGAATCGCCAGCAAGGGCGAGTGGCCGGGGAGGATGCCGATCGCGCCATCGCTGGTGCGGGCGTTGACGACCTTGGCCGTGCCGGACCACACGAAGTGGTCCGCCGCGACAACCTCTACATCCAGTTCGGCCATGATCAGCGAGTCTCAGACTGGATCTTGGCCCACTGACGCTCGACGTCGTCCATGCCGCCGACGTTGAAGAACGCCTGCTCGGCGATGTGGTCCACGTCGCCGTTGCAGATCGCCTGGAAGCCTTCGATGGTGTCCTTGATGGACACGGTGGAGCCTTCGACGCCGGTGAACTGCTTGGCCGTGTACGTGTTCTGCGAGAGGAACTGCTGGATACGGCGGGCGCGGGCCACGACGATCTTGTCCTCTTCGGAGAGCTCATCCACACCGAGGATGGCGATGATGTCCTGCAGTTCCTTGTTCTTCTGGAGGATCTGCTTGACGCGCACCGCGGTGTTGTAGTGGTCCTGACCGATGTACTGCGGATCGAGGATTCGCGAGGTGGAGGTCAGCGGGTCCACGGCCGGGTACAGACCACGGGAGGCGATTTCACGGGAAAGTTCCGTGGTCGCATCCAGGTGGGCGAACGTGGTCGCCGGAGCCGGGTCGGTGTAGTCATCAGCCGGGACGTAGATGGCCTGCATCGAGGTGATGGAGTGGCCCTTGGTCGAGGTGATGCGCTCCTGGAGGAGACCCATCTCATCGGCCAGGTTCGGCTGGTAACCCACGGCGGAAGGCATGCGGCCCAGCAGGGTCGACACCTCGGAACCGGCCTGGGTGAAGCGGAAGATGTTGTCGATGAAGAGCAGCACGTCCTGGTTCTGGACATCGCGGAAGTACTCCGCCATGGTCAGCGCGGACAGCGCCACACGCAGACGCGTTCCCGGCGGCTCATCCATCTGGCCGAACACAAGAGCGGTGTCCTTCAGAACGCCGGCCTCTTCCATTTCGACCCAGAGGTCGTTGCCCTCACGGGTACGCTCGCCGACACCGGCGAACACCGAGGTGCCACCGAAGTTGCGGGCCACACGGGTGATCATCTCCTGGATGAGCACGGTCTTGCCCACGCCGGCGCCGCCGAACAGGCCGATCTTTCCACCCTTGATGTAGGGGGTCAGGAGGTCGATGACCTTGATACCGGTCTCGAGCATCTCCGTGGAGCCCTCAAGGCTGGCGAAGCTCGGAGCCTTGCGGTGGATCGGCCAGTAGTCAGCGGCCTGGATCTCCGACTCTGCAACGTCGAGCGGCTTGCCCAGGACGTTGAAGATGTGACCCTTGACGCCGTCGCCCACGGGCACGGAGATCGGGGAACCCGAATCCCGCACCTGCGTGCCACGGACGAGGCCGTCGGTGGCCTGCAGGGAGATCGCGCGCACCAGGTTGTCGCCGAGGTGCTGCGAGGTCTCGAAGGTGATGGTCTTGGTCTCACCATTGAGGGTGATCTCAGTGGTCAGGGCGTTGTAGATTTCCGGGATGGCGTCGGCCGGGAACTCGACGTCGACAACCGGCCCAATGACACGGGCAATACGACCGGTGGCGCCGGCCGCAGTCGCTGCGTGCTCAGTAGCGGTGGCAGTCATCTCTCTCACTTCACTCAGTAGATGGCGTGTGTTAAGTCTAAACGGTGGTACAGCCGCGAAGGCTGCGCCGGAACGTGCTTCGGATCAGGACGCGAGTGCGTCCGCACCTGCCACGATCTCGGTGAGCTCCTGCGTGATCTCGGCCTGACGGGCCGTGTTGCGCAGTCGCGTGTACTTCTTGATCAGCTCGCTCGCGTTGTCGCCTGCCGACTTCATCGCACGCTGGCGTGCTGCCAGCTCGGATGCTGCAGCCTGCAGCATCGCCGCGAAGATGCGGGATTCGATGTAGCGCGGCAGCAGTGCGTCCAGCACCTTCTCGGTCTCCGGCTCGAAATCGTAAAGCGGCAGCAGCTCCGTCTCAGGAGTGGCTTCCTCTTCGACGACCTCCAGCGGCAGGAGGCGGACCACGGTGGGTTCCTGCGTCACCATGGACTTGAAGCGGGTGTAAACCACGTGGATCTCCTCCACGCCGCCCTCTTCGAAGTCGGTGGCGAAGTCCTCCAGGAGGACCTTGCTGATCTCCTGAGCAGTGGAGAACTCCGGAGCGTCGGTACCGCCGGTCCAGACCCGCTCATACGGCCGGGTGCGGAACTCGAAGTAGGCCTGCGCCTTGCGGCCGACCAGGTACGTCTTGACGTCCTTGCCTTCACCGTGGAGCAGCTCGATCAGGCCCTCGGCCTGCTTGAGCACACCCGCGGAGTAGGAACCGGCAAGGCCGCGGTCTGCCGTCAGGATGACGACGGCGGCACGACGGACCTGGGTGGGCTCGGTGGTCAGCGGGTGATCCACCTGGCTCTGGCTGGCGACAGCAGAAACGGCACGGGTGATGGCGCGAGCGTAGGGCTGCGAGGCGGCCACACGGGCACGCGCCTTGCCGATGCGAGAGGTCGCGATCAGTTCCATCGCCTTGAAGATCTTGCGCATCGACGTCGTCGAGGCGATCTTCTGGCGGTAGACCCGGATCTGGGCTCCCATACTTGTCCTTTCTTAGGATCCTGCGGATCCAAGGCTCCGGTGCGGTATCCCAGGGCCGCCCGCGAAGGCGGCCCTGGGATGGTGCGCCTTTAGCGCTTCTGCTTGACGATCTTTTCCTGGTCCACGGAGTCGCCCGAGATGGCCTCGTGCTCCTCGTGGCCGGCGCCGACCAAGTGGCTGTCGCCCTCGCCGAAGAAGCCCTTCTTGAAGTCGGTGATGGCCGCCTTCAGTGCTTCGACGGTGTCGTTCTCCAGCAGGTTGGTCTGCCCGATCGTGGTCAGGATCGAGGACTTGTGACGCAGGTGCTCCAGGAACTCGGCCTCGAAGCGGGAGATGTCCTCCACCGGGACGTCGTCCAGGTAGCCGTTGGTACCGGCCCAGATGGAGACGACCTGGTCCTCGACCGGGAACGGCTGGTACTGGCCCTGCTTGAGCAGCTCCATGAGGCGGGCGCCACGGGTCAGCTGCTGGCGGGACGCGGCATCCAGATCCGAGGCGAACATGGCGAATGCCTGCATGTCACGGTACTGCGCCAGGTCCAGCTTCAAGGTGCCGGAGACCTTCTTCATGGCCTTGACCTGAGCGGAGCCACCCACTCGGGACACCGAGATGCCCACGTCGACGGCCGGACGCTGGTTGGCGTTGAAGAGATCCGACTGCAGGAAGATCTGACCGTCGGTGATGGAGATGACGTTCGTCGGGATGTACGCCGAGACGTCGTTGGCCTTGGTCTCGATGATCGGCAGACCGGTCATCGAACCGGCTCCCAGCTCGTCGGACAGCTTGGCACAACGCTCCAGGAGGCGGGAGTGCAGGTAGAACACGTCGCCCGGGTAGGCTTCACGTCCCGGCGGACGACGGAGGAGCAGGGACACTGCACGGTAGGCCTCGGCCTGCTTGGACAGGTCATCGAAGATGATGAGGACGTGCTTGCCCCCATACATCCAGTGCTGGCCGATGGCGGAACCCGCATACGGAGCAAGGTACTTGAAGCCTGCGGGGTCGGAAGCCGGGGAGGCCACGATCGTGGTGTACTCCAGGGCGCCCTTCTCCTCGAGGGTCTGACGCACTGCCGCGATGGTGGACGCCTTCTGGCCGATGGCGACGTAGACGCAGCGCACCTGCTTGTTGACGTCGCCGGACTCCCAGTTGGCCTTCTGGTTGATGATGGTGTCCACCGCGATGGCGGTCTTACCCGTCTGGCGGTCACCGATGATCAGCTGACGCTGGCCACGGCCGATCGGGATCATGGCGTCGATGGCCTTCAGGCCGGTCTGCATCGGCTCGTGAACCGACTTACGCTCGGTGACGCCCGGCGCCTGCAGCTCGAGGGCACGGGTGCCTTCGGCCTTGATCTCGCCAAGATCATCGATGGGCTGACCCAGCGGATCCACGACGCGGCCGAGGAAGCCGTCACCGACGGGCACGGACAGGATCTGTCCGGTGCGGTGCACCTCCTGGCCTTCTTCGATGCCGGTGAAGTCACCGAGAACGATCACGCCGATCTCGCGGACATCCAGGTTCTGGGCCAGGCCCAGAGTGCCGTCCTCGAAGCGAAGCAGCTCGTTGGCCATGACGGAGGGAAGACCCTCGACACGGGCGATGCCATCGCTGGCGGTGGTCACACGACCGACCTCGACACGCTCGGCGTTGCCGGGTTCGTAGGACGCCGCGAACTCGTTCAAGGCATTGCGGACGTCGTCGGCGTTGATGGTCAATTCGGCCATCTGCAGTCCCTGCTCTCCTGTTTCGTGATCATCGCTGCTCACGATGACCTGGTGTTCTGTGAAAGGTTACTTGCCTGGCTCAGCTGACAAGCTTGCGGCGCAGTTCGCCGAGTTTGGTCAGAACCGAAGCGTCTACCACTTCGTCACCGACCTTGACGCGGATTCCACCGATGAGCTCAGGATCAACGGCGACGTTGACCTTGAGATCCCGGCCGTAGAGGGCGTTCAGACCAGCCTGGAGGCGGCCGAACTGCTCTTCGGTGAGGGGACGGGTCACATCCACGGTGGCGATCCAGCGCTCTTGACGCTTGGCGGCCAACTCTGCGAAACGTTCCACCAGCTTGACCGGCTTGACGCCACGCGGGGCGACGACGGCCTGACGGATGAGAAGCTGTGCCTCGTCGCTGGCGCCAGGCACCAGCTTCCGTGCCAGCTCTGCCTTCTTCTCCGGGTTGGCGGCCTGGTCTGCGAGAGCGCTCTGCAGCTCGTGACTGGACCCCACCACGGTGTTGAAGGCGAACAGATCGTTCTCCAGCGCTTCAAGTCCGGAAGCACCACCACCGGCGGCGGCTCCCTTGGACTCAGCGACGGCGATCGCCACGGTAGCGGCGATAGTTTCGAGCGCATCGCCGATGTCGCGGGCGTCCGCCCAGCGGGAGGCCGCCAGCGAACTGGCGATCTGCTCGGCGTCGGCTGAGACCCTGCCGGCCAGGATTCCGCGAATCAGGCCGGACTTCTCCTCCGCGCTGCGGGAAGGATCGGTCACTGCCCGGCGCAAACCGGCCGAACCGTCAAGCACCTCGAGGATTCCGAAAAGCTCAGTTGCCAGCGACAGCGGAGCCGTGGCGAGCTTGGGCTCGACCTCGGCCAGCGCCGCCTTCAGCGATTCGCTCGATACACCTGCCATTACTTTGCTGCACCTGCGCTCTGGTTCTCCAGATCAGCCAGGAAGCGGTCGACGACGCGGCCCGCGCGTGCATCGTCCTCCAAGGACTCTCCGACGATCCGACCGGCCAGCGTCGTGGCAAGGCTGCCGACTTCGCTGCGGAGGGAGACGACGGCGGCCTGGCGCTCTGCCTCGATCTGTACGTGGGCCTGCTCGGTGATTCGGGAGGCCTCTGCGGCCGCCTTCTCCTTGAGCTCGGCGAGAATCTGAGCACCCTCTGCACGTGCTTCCTCGCGAATGCGATTGGCTTCCGTGCGGGCGTCCGTGAGCTGCTGCTTGTACTCTTCAAGCGCTGCGGTGGCTTCAGCCTGGGCCTTTTCGGCCTTGGCGATGCCGCCCTCAATGGCCTCTGCGCGCTCGGCAAAGGTCTTCTCGAACATCGGGACAACAAACTTGACCGCGATGAAGAGCAAGACCAGGAAGCCGACCAGGACCACGCCCATTTCCCAGACGTTGGGAACGAGAGGGTTGGCGCTGCTGTCGCCGGAGGCGAGGATCAGTCGATCCATTTCACCCGTCCTATCTACTCGTTACTGGTTTGGCGTTGGCTGAAGGTTTACTTCAGGACGAACGCGAAGACCAGGCCGAGGATGGCGAGAGCTTCGGTCAGAGCAAGACCGAGGAACGCGATCGGCTGCAGCACACGCTGGGCCTCCGGCTGACGAGCAACACCGTTGATGTAGGCCGCGAAGACCAGACCCACACCGATACCACCGCCGATGGCGGAGAGGCCGTAGCCGACGAGGTTGAGAGAGCCGTTGATTTCGCCGTTCATGGTTTTCCTTTCAGTCGCCGCGGAGCGGCTGTTACGGGGTTGTTTTTCCCCGAGAGGGGAAGTGTGGAGAAGACTTAGTGACTGTCCGCGTGAAGCGCGCCCTCGATGTAGATGGCGGTCAGCAGCGTGAAGACATAGGCCTGAAGCACCATGATCAGCGCTTCCAGCATGTACATTGCAACGGCGCCGACCAGCACGAGGATCGAGGTGCCCTTCAGGAGGACGTTTTCCTGGGCGATGAGAAACTCGATGCCGGAACCCGCGATCATGACGATCAAGTGACCCGCGAGCATGGTCGCGAAGAGACGGAGGCTGTGCGTGACGGGGCGGACCACGAAGTTCGAGATGATCTCGATCGGGACCACCAGCGGCAGAATGTACCACGGCACACCGGACGGCACGACCGCGAGCTTGAAGTAGCGCAGACCGTTCTTCTTCACACCGATCGCGATCCACGTGACATACACCAGGACCGCCAGCACATAAGCCCCGCCCACATGGGAGAAGGACGGCAACTGGATGACCGGAATGGCACCGTAGATGTTGTTGACCAGAATGAAGAAGAAGAGGCTGAATAGCAGCGGGACGTACTTGATGAAGTCCTTGCCGCCGATGATGTCCTTGGCGATGCCGTTGCGGACGAAGCCGTAAGCGGATTCTCCCGCGAACTGCAGCTTGCCGGGCACCAGCTGGCCCTTGCGGGCGGCGGCCAGGAAGAAGGCCGCGATGATGACCACGGAGAGGATCACCAGAAGCATCTGCTTGGAGAAGCCGTCCGCCGCCCCCCAAGGCAGAATCGCCGGGAGGTGCATTTCGTCAATACCAGGCGGGTTGAAAGAACCCGAATCCTGAGCGGGGAGCGTAAGCGCGAACAACGCGTTTCCTCTCTGCAGTGTCCATCGTTGGGCATGTGGCGGGGCGTGCTCGCTCTGAGAGCGGTTCCCCCTGTGAAATTATTTGGAAGGCTTGTGGGGCTTCCCGGGCTCAGGCCCAGAACTTTCCGCGCGGTGTTTGAAGAAACCGTGCATCTGGGCGAGATAGAAACCTCCGGCGGCACCGAGAAGGGCTCCAGCGAGCACCAACCAGCGCGTTCCCCACAGTGAATCCAGTCCCCACCCTATCAAACTCCAGACCAGGATTCCGCCGACGATGTAGCTGAAGACGGCCATGCCTGCGTTGTATCCGCCGTCGCCGGATTCACCGGAATCCGCGGCCGGCTGAGGCGTTTGGTCTTTTGCCACGTCAGGACCTCTCTTCCGAGGCGCTGGAAGGGTTTTCAGGCCCTTTCCGCTCGTTGAAGATCAACAGACGCGCCTTCGAGAAGCCGTACAGTTCAGCGACCTGCCAGAGAATGACCGTCACCACGGCAGCTGTCACAAACCAGCGGCCAAGGAGCCAGCTCGGAGGACCGAGCACGAGAAAGAGCACCCCGAACACGATGACCTTGACGAAGTAGAGGCCCGCCATCAGTCCGACGGCACCCGAAGGATTGCGCCGGCCGATCAAGTGGCCCGCCAGAAGCGAGATGCCGAAGAAGACCATCACGAGGAGCCCGCCGCAGAACGCCGAGAGTGCCCCGAGTCCTCCGTTGAGCAGCCAGGCCACGACGGACGTGAGTAGCAGGCCCACCCCGGCGACTGCCGAGCTGAGGGCCAGCAGGCGAAGCCAGAGCGATTCAGTTCCGGAGGCCGCCGTCGCTCGCGAAGCCCGGGATGACCGGGCAGGGCGATGCGAGGATGCAGACATGGAGGCCTATCGGGTGAGTGAGTTGGTACGCGGATCCTGTGGGGACCTTCGCACCGACAATTCTACACGAGATAGAAAGAGGGCCTTCAGCCGTCTTTCCGGGATGCAGACCCCGGGGCGAGCCGTGGCCACAATGTGACGACCGTCAGGGCTGCGCAAAGCAGCAGGACCACCGGCAGCACGACGTCCCAGGCGAAGAACGCCAAGGCCGCGCATCCGTATGCGAGCACCGCGGTCCAGGCGTACATCAGCAGCACCGCGGAACGGTCCTTGTGTCCCAGATCGAGGAGCTTGTGGTGAAGGTGTCCCCGGTCCGCGGACCACGGCGAACGGCCCTTCGCGGTGCGACGCACCACGGCCGAAATGAAGTCGAGCAGAGGCACTGCCAGGACCATGAAGGGAAGCAGCATCGGCAGCACCGTGGGCAGGCCGTTGATGCGCTGATACAGTCCGGAACCGACCTGTCCCGTAGCCACGATTCCAGCGGAAGCCATCAGCAGTCCGATGAGCATGGCGCCGGAGTCACCCATGAAGATCCTGGCGGGGTACCAATTGTGCGGAAGGAAGCCGAGGCAGCTGCCCACGATCACCGCGGTCAGCAAGGTGGCCAGATCCGAGTAGTCCAGCAGCACCGCATTGCGATGTACCCAGTAGGCCATCAGGAAGAACGCCGAACCGCCGATGACCGAGACTCCCGCGGCGAGACCGTCCAGGCCGTCGATGAAGTTCAGCGCGTTCATGGTCACCGCGATGAGAAATGCCGTGAGGACGACGCTGAGTGGATAGGAAGTGATCGCGATCGGCTCCGTGAAGAACGGGATCACGGTCATCCGCACGCCCCACAAGGCCACGATCAGACCGGCCGCGAGCTGTCCCAGCAGCTTGATCCACCACCGCAGATCCAGGAGGTCATCCAGCAAGCCGACCACGACGATCACCGCGGCCCCGGCGAGCACCCCCCATGGGGAGGCGTTGCCCCGGAAGATGTCCTTGACGAAGAAGGACTGACTCGCCACGAGCAAAGCCACCAGCACACCCAGGAAGATCCCGAGCCCGCCCAGCCGCGGAACAGGCTTCCGATGCTGATCGCGCAGCCGGATGGGAGTGAACAGCTGATACTTGTTCCCGAGAGAACGGGCCAGCCACGTGGCGAAGTAGGACACGATCATGGCGGTGAGCGCCATGAGGGAATACATGATCATGCGTGGCCGCCCCGCGACGGACGGGCTGGGGCAAGGCCCCTGCCTCTACCCGGAGTGACGTTCTGCACTGTTCCTGCTCTCATCGGCGCAGGGTGAGCCGCGCCGTTCAGAGGCCGGGATGAGACGCCCTGTTTCACGGCGATCCGGCCTTTCACGTAACCAACATACTAGGAAGCCGGCCTCAGTCCTCCGAGGACGTGCCGGGTGCGACATTGATCATGGTTGCGGTCCACTCAACTCATAAACGCCGTCCAGGACCGCTTGATTGGGCCTCGGACGCCGCACGCCGTCCTTGATCCCGCGGCGGAGACAGGAGAGAAGCTGCTTCTTGTCCCCGGAGCGGCGGAAGGTACCGGACCAGAAACGGACCGTGGAGAACATGTAGAGGGGAAGCTCCCAGGGTTTCAGCGCCCGTGATCTCGTGTAACACCAGATCCTGTTCCGGACCTCGTTGTAGAAACGGGGCCCGGGGTCGCTGTCGAAGCCTCCGAAACGCTTGGTGTGATGCATGGCCTCAGACGCGAGGACCTGGATGGCGTCGTGCCTTCTGGCAAGCCGCATGGTGTGCTCGAAGTCATCGACCCAGATGAAGTAGTCGACCACAGGAAGGCCGAGTTCCCGGACGGCGGAGGCACTGAGCATGCAGGAGACGAAGGAGGCGCTCCTGATGGGGCGGGCCCCGACACGCTCCGCCGCCGCATGCTGCGCACGGCCGGCCAGGAAGCGCGTGCGCATGCTGTTCATCGGGTGTTCCCGGCCATCGCTCCAGAGGACCTTGCTGGCGACGACCGATGGGCGCTGTTCGGGGCGCTCCGCATACTGTTCCCAGGCACTCACGAGTTCGTCGAGGGTGCCTTCGAGCGGCTCGGTGTCGTCATCCATGACCCAGACCAGATCGGCTTCATGGACGTGGACGGCCCGGTCCATCCCGACCGCAAAGCCGCCCGCTCCCCCGACGTTCGTGCTCAGCTCCACGAGATCGACCGGAAGCCCGAAATCACCGTTCCGTACGAAGTCCGTGGCACCGTCGGTGGACGCATTGTCGACCACGACCACGATATCCGGCCGGCGACGGCCACCGGCGATGCCGGCGAGAGTCTTGGCCAGCAGATCCTTGCGGTTGAAGCTGACGACGACGGCGGCGACCCGGGCTCCGCCGGCCGCTTCCTGATGGCTCACTGCTCTCCTCCTCGGGGGCGCCTGGCCAGCAGCCAGGCCAGTTTCCAGGGTTCGACGAACACCCGGTAGGCCACTCTCCTGGGATGGAAGAGGAGCCTCCAGGCCCATTCGAAACCCAGCCGTCCGATCCAGCGCGGGGCAAGTCGCTGGGATCCTCCCAGCTGCTCGATCGCGCCGCCGACCGCACAGTACACAGCGGGCAGCCGTGAGCCCAGGCGTGCGATGACGCGCTCCTGCAGCGGCATTCCCAGGCCGACCAGCACGATCTGGGGCGCAAAGCCCTCCAGCCACAGCCCGGCGGACTCCTCCACGGCGTCGTCCCAGTCCTGGCCGGAGTGTCCTTCCACCGCTGTCTCCGGCAGGCGCCGCCGAAGCTCTTCGACGGCAGCGGCATTCGCCGCCGGGGCCGAGCCGAGCACTGCGAGCCGCTCAAGGCCGCGCATCGAAGAGATCTCGGCAAGCCAGTCTGTCGACCCCACCCGGTAGCGGCCGGCAGGCTTCCCCCCGGCGTGAGCCCGGGCCCAGAGCTTCGCGACCGGCGCTCCATCCAGCAAGATCAAGCTGCTCTGCTCATAGAACCGGGCGAAACCGGGATCCTCGAGACACAGCGTGACGCTGTGCAGATTGTGCCCTACGACGGTGTGGACTCCAGGCTCTGCGATCAGACGGCTCAGCTCATCGATCACCTCGGAAGCCGTCAGCGCCGTCACCTCGACGCCGAGGAGCGGCACTCGCTGACGCAGCACTCAGGAACCCTGGGGTCCGCTGGGATCCTGGGGCACGGTCCGCGGGGATGCCTCGGTTTCCGCGGTCTCGGACGCTTCTGCGTCCGGAGCGGAGACTTCCTCCACGGCTTCGGTGTCAGCGGCTGGACTGTCCTCGGCCTCGGCCACGGTCTCAGTCTCGGTTTCGGGACGCGCGGCCTCGGGCGTCTGCTCGGTTTCCTCGCCCTGCGTGGTCTCCTCAGCCTGCGTGGCGTCGACGGACGGCTCCGTGCCCTCGGCGGCCTGCGCCGTCAGTGGGCTGTCCTCACCCGGCTGCCAGGTGACCACCTCCTGGCCGAACGCGAGGATGGAGGGCACGACGTCGCGCAGCGACTCCAGCGAAATGGCCCCCTGGCGCACGATGCGCACCCGCGTGCCCGTGCAGTCGACAATGGTCGACGGCAAAGCGTCGGCGTCGGCGTCCGCGGTGGGACGCGGCCCTCCGTCGAGGTACACCTCCACCGATTCAGCAAGCTGTTCCTGGGCATTCTCCGCGGTCTGGGCGGCCGCCTGACCGGTCCGGTTGGCGGAGGAGACCGCAAGCGGCCCCGTCCGGGCGAGAATGTCCAGCGCGAGTTCGTCGTCCGGGACACGCAGTGCCACGGTGCCCTTGGTCTCGCCGAGATCCCAGTCCAGAGACGGCTGAGCATGCAGAATGACCGTGAGGGCCCCAGGCCAGAAGGTCTCCGCCAGCTTGCGGGCGTCATCGCTGATGTCCACCGCCAGCCCATCCATGGTCTGCATGCGCGGGATCAGGACGGGGGGCGGCATCGTCCGGGACCGGCCCTTGGCAGCCAACAGGAGCCTCACCGCGAGGGGCGAGAAAGCGTCCGCAGCAATGCCGTAGACCGTGTCGGTAGGCATGACGATGCACTGCTGAGCCGTGATGGCCCGCTGTGCATGGGCAAGCCCTTCGAAACGGCTTTCCTCCGTGGAGCAGTCATAACTGGAAGTCACGGTGACATTCTCCCATCTCTTCGCGTGCGTTCAGGTCCTGGTCGTCGATCACGACGCCCGGCGTGCCGAAGTCGCCCTGTCCTTGCCATTGAGGTCCTGGTGCGTCTGCACCGCCTCCCACCGAGGATCCTTGCCCAGCCGGGCAGCGAGCCATGGTGCCTGGACCTCGGCGTGCTCCATGATGAAGAAGCCGCCTCCACGCAACAACCGGGCCGCGCTGGCCGCGGCGGCGAGGGGAAGATCCATTCCGTCCTCTCCCCCACCGTACAGAGCCATGTGCGGATCATGTTCCGCGACCTCGGGCTCGCGGGGAACGGCCTCCCGCGGGATGTACGGGGGGTTGGAGACCACGATGTCCACCGTGCCGTTCAGCTCCGGAAGCGCACTCCTCAGATCGCCCTGGTGGAGGGCGACGCCGTGCGGCCGCATGTTGCGCTCAGCCCACGCTATCGCCAGCGGGCTCAGCTCGACGGCGTGCACGCGGGCGCCCGGAACCTCCTGAGCCAAGGACGCTGCAATGGCGCCGGAACCGGTGCCCAGGTCGACCACGAGCGGCTCGTCCAGCCCTTCGGCCTGGAGTTCACGGCAGCGGTCGATCGCCCACTGGGCGACTTCCTCGGTTTCCGGACGCGGAATGAAGACTCCCGGCCCCACGGACAGGTCAAGACGCCGGAAATGGGCCACGCCCGTCAGATGCTGCAGGGGGATGCGTTCGGAGCGCTGTTCGAGCAGCATCACGTAGCCTTCGGGCACCTCGCCGTTGCCGAGCAGCATCGCATGGTGAAGCGCCTTCAAGTCCAGTCCGAGGGCATGGGCCAGCAACAGCTCCGCATCCCGGCGGGGACTGGGGACGCCTGCCTCCGCGAGAAGGGCGGAAGCCGCCCGCACCGCCGTTGAAAGGGGCGCCCCCGGCAGGAGGGCGTCGTCGTCGATCACGGCGTGTTTACTCGCCCAGTGCGTCCAGGCGCGCCTGTTCGTCCATTTCGATGGCCGACTGGATGACCGGCTCCAGGTCGCCGTTCATGACCGCGTCCAGATTGTAGGCCTTGTACCCGGTGCGGTGATCCGCGATGCGGTTCTCCGGGAAGTTGTAGGTGCGGATGCGCTCGGAGCGGTCCATGGTCCGGATCTGGGACTTGCGGTGTTCCGCGCTCTCCGCGTCGAGCTGCTCCTGCTGGTGCGCCAGCAGACGGGCCCGGAGCACGCGCATGGCGGCTTCACGGTTCTGCAGCTGCGACTTCTCATTCTGCATCGCCACCACGATGCCCGTGGGCAGGTGGGTGATGCGGACGGCCGAGTCGGTGGTGTTGACGGACTGGCCGCCCGGACCGGAAGAACGGTAGACGTCGATCTTCAGGTCGTTCTGGTTGATCTCGATCTCCTCCGGCTCGTCCACCTCGGGGAACACGAGCACGCCGGCGGCCGACGTGTGGATCCGGCCCTGAGACTCCGTGGCCGGCACACGCTGCACACGGTGCACGCCGCCTTCGAACTTCAGGCGTGCCCAGACGCCCTCGGCGGGGTCGTTGGAGGAGCCCTTGATGGCCATCTGGGCGTCCTTGTAGCCGCCCAGATCGGACTCGTTGGAGGAGATCAGTTCCGTCTTCCAGCCGCGCGCTTCGGCGTAGCGGGTGTACATGCGGAGCAGATCGGCAGCGAACAGGGCCGCTTCCTCGCCGCCTTCGCCACCCTTGACTTCGATGATGATGTTGCGGGCGTCGTCAGGATCGCGCGGGATGAGCAGGCGCCGCAGCTTCTCCTGAGCGGCGGGCAGCTTCTCCTCGATCTGAGCGACTTCCTCCGCGAAATCGGGATCCTCGGCGGCCATCTCGCGAGCCGCCTCAAGGTCGTCGCTGAGCCCACGCCAGGTCTTGTACGCCTCCACGATGCCATTGAGCTGCGCAGAGCGGCGGCCCAGCTTACGGGCCTGCGACTGATCGGCGTAGACGGCAGGGTCGCTCAATTGCGCCTGGATCTCGGCGTGCTCGTCGAGCAGCCCCTGGACGGACTCAAACATTGTTCAAAACCTCTTTCGACCTGATGACAAGTTTATCGGGAGACGGCAAACGGGGATGGGACCGGCGCACGGCCGATCCCATCCCCGTCAGACGCTACTTGTCGTTCTCCGACTTGGCAGCCAGGGTGGTCCGCTGCACCTGGAGCAGGAACTCCGCGTTGCTCTGCGTCTCACGGATCTTGCTGGTGAGCAGTTCCAGACCCTGCTGCTGCTCCAGACCGGAGAGCAGGCGGCGCAGGCGCCACATGATCTTGACCTCGTCCTGCGAGAGGAGGTTCTCCTCGCGCCGGGTGCTGGAGGCGTTGACGTCCACGGCCGGGAAGATGCGCTTGTCCGCCAGGTGGCGGGAGAGACGCAGCTCCATGTTGCCGGTGCCCTTGAACTCTTCGAAGATGACCTCGTCCATCTTGGACCCGGTCTCCACCAGTGCGGTGGCGAGGATGGTCAGAGAGCCGCCGTTCTCGATGTTGCGCGCAGCACCGAAGAAGCGCTTCGGCGGGTACAGCGCCGCGGAGTCCACACCACCGGAGAGGATACGACCGGACGCGGGAGCGGCCAGGTTGTAGGCACGGCCCAGGCGGGTCATGGAGTCCAGGAGGACCACCACGTCCTTGCCCATCTCCACGAGGCGCTTGGCACGCTCGATGGAAAGCTCGGCCACCGTGGTGTGATCATCGGCGGGACGGTCGAAGGTGGAGGCGATGACCTCGCCCTTGACCGTGCGCTGCATGTCGGTGACTTCTTCGGGACGTTCATCCACCAGGACCATCATGAGGTGGACCTCAGGGTTATTGGTGGTGATGGCGTTCGCGATCGACTGCAGGATGAGCGTCTTACCGGCCTTGGGCGGGGACACGATCAGGCCGCGCTGGCCCTTGCCGATCGGGGCCACCAGGTCGATGATGCGGGGGCCGATCTTCTTGGGATCGGTCTCCAGGCGCAGGCGCTCGGACGGGTAAAGCGGGACGAGCTTGTTGAACTCGACGCGGTTCTTCAGTTCCTCCGGCTGCAGGCCGTTGACGCTCGTGACACGCACCAGCGCGTTGAACTTCTGCTGACGGCTGTTGTTCTGCTGGTTGCCGCCGTTTTCACCATCACGCGGGGCACGGATCGCACCGACGACGGCGTCGCCCTTACGCAGATTGTGCTTGCGCACCTGGTTCAGGGTCACGTAGACATCCTGCGGGCCCGGCAGGTAGCCGGAGGTGCGGATGAAGGCGTAGTTGTCCAGCACATCGAGGATGCCTGCCACGGGGACCAGGACATCGTCGTCGCTCAACTCGGTGTCGTCGACCTCGGGGCCCTGGTTACGGCCGCGA
This sequence comes from Arthrobacter sp. NPDC090010, assembly GCF_044748305.1. NCBI lineage: Bacteria > Bacillati > Actinomycetota > Actinomycetes > Micrococcales > Micrococcaceae > Arthrobacter > Arthrobacter sp. NPDC090010. The sequence goes on along the minus strand of NZ_JBIVFT010000001.1, from coordinate 574,378 downwards.
CGGCGCTCGTTCCGGTCCCGGAAACGGTCATTGCGATCGTTGTTGCGCTCATTGCGGTCACGCCGGTTCCGACGGTTACGGCGGTTGCCGCCCTCGTCGTCGTCATTGGTGCGCTGTTCCTGTTGGCGGCCGCCCTGCTGATTGCCACCCTGCTGGCGATCACCCTGCTGGTTCCCCGCATCGGCGTTGCGCTGATTGCGCTGCTCGTTGCGGTCGCGGCGGTTACGGCGGTTGCCATCGCCCTCGGCACGGGCCTCGCCCTGGTTGTCCGCGTTCTCGGCGGTCTCAGCGGGGGCGTCGGTCTTCGCCTCGGCGCCCTCAGCCGCGTTCTCGCCACGACGGTTGCGGTTACGGGTGCGGCTGTTACGACGCTCCCCCGTGCCCGGCTCATTACCTTCAGCGTTCTCCACCGGAGCCTCGGCCGCCGGGGACTCGGCAGCGGACGGCTCAGTGGAGGCCTCAGCTGCGGCCACGACCCCGTCGCTGCCGGCGCGCCGGGAACGGCTGCGGCTGCGGGCACGGGCCGGAGCCTCGGTGCTTTCCTGCTCGGTCTGAGCAGCATCGGCCTGTTCGGCCTGCGGCTTCTCGGTCTTGGCGGTGGACCGTCCCGTGGCCTTAGCCTCGGCGCCCTTCGCCTGTGTCGCACGGGCGTCCGCGGACTTGGCCGCGGGACGGTCCGCCACAGAGGAGCCCCGCTGATGGTCGGAAATGGCGGTCACAAGGTCACCCTTGCGCATCCGGGAGCTTCCCGAAATGCCGAGCTGGCTCGCCAAGGCCTGGAGCTGGGCCAGCTTCAGGCCCGCCAGACCGCTGCTCTTCGCTGCCGGAGAAGCAGACGATGAAGTGTCCTCAGACGATGCTGGGACAATGGTTTCAGTCACGAAGGATCCTTCCCCCTCGACGGCGCCCGGACTGGAGCCAGGCGGTTGGGTTTGACAGCTCAGGCCTTCAGATCGTCCTGGGCTGCTCATGGACCGCGCAATGGGGCGACGCATGAGTTTTTTGCAAGGGATTTTGCCGCGCGGAACTAAGGTCTGTCACAAGGGATCTGCGGGAACTGACCCGCGCGCAAAGGTGGCATTCATTGCGGATTCACCGCGAATGCACTACTACCTTAGCACCTTCACGGTCCACTTCCGGCCTCAGAACACGCCAGGACACGCTGTCCTGCCGCATTCCGGTGATGAAGTCCTCCACCGCGGCCGCTTCCTCCGGGGATGACGTGAGGGTCATGACCGTGGGCCCGGCCCCCGAGACCACGGCCGCGTGACCCCGCTGACGTAAGGCTTCGATGAGCTGCGCGCTCGGCAGCATGGCCTGTGCCCGGTAACCCTGATGAAGATAATCCCTGGTCGCAGGCAACAGCAGCTCCGGCTGGGCCGTCAATGCCGCCACCAGCAGGGCGGCACGTCCGGAGTTCATGGCCGCCTCGTGGTGATCCACCTGAGCAGGCAGCAGTTCACGGGCAAGCTCGGTCGACAGTTCGAAGTCGGGGATCGCGACGACGGGGTGCACCCTCGTGTCGACATCGGCCCGGGCGCTGTGGAAGGACTCGCCCTCCTGCCAGGACAGCGCAAGGGCACCGAAGATCGCGGGCGCGACGTTGTCCGGATGGCCTTCGATCTCACTGGTGAACTGCAGGATCCAGTCCAGGCCACGCCGCGCCTCCTCGGGAACCAGACCATTGGCCGCCAGGGCGGCGGCCACGACGGCGGCGGCGGAACTGCCGAGTCCACGGCCATGCGGGATCACGTTCTCCGCGCTGAGCGCCAAGCCGCCATGGCGGTAGCCCAGACGGGCCAGGGCCTGCTCGAACGAGCGGACGACCAGGTGCCGTCCGTCGCGCGGCACCGATTCGACACCTTCACCTCGGAGATCGAACTCCAATTCACCGCCGTCGAGCGTTGTCACGGTCACCGTGTCGGAAAGCGAGACCGCCAGACCGAGGCTGTCATAGCCGGGCCCGAGATTCGCGCTGGTGGCGGGAACCTGAACGGTCACGGAGAGGCCGGCGGGCAGGACCGTGAGGCCCGCCGCGCCGGCGTCGTCAAGCAGATCCGTCAAGACTCAGCCTTCGAGGCCGAGGGCAGCGGCCACGGAGACCACGTCGTTGCCGACCTTGACGGGGCTGACATCGCTGCCATCCTCGGTGCGCAAGGCCCACTGGGGATCTTTGAGGCCGTGCCCGGTCACCGTGATGACGATGGTCTTGCCCGTGGGCACCTCGCCCGCGGCGTGCTTCTTGATCAGGCCCGCGACGCCTGCCGCTGAACCAGGCTCCACGAAGACGCCTTCCTTGCTGGAAAGCCAGCGGTGTGCTTCGAGGATCTGCTCGTCGGTGACGGCCTCGATCACTCCGCCGGACTCATCACGTGCGGCGACGGCGGTGTCCCAGGAAGCCGGGTTGCCGATGCGGATGGCGGTGGCGATGGTCTCCGGGTGGGTGATCGGGTGACCCGCCACGAACGGAGCCGCACCGGCCGCCTGGAAGCCCCACATGACGGGCGTCTTGCTCGCGACGGCAGGCAGCTCACCGGCGGTGGCGGACTGGTACGGGGCCGCGTACTCCTTGTAGCCCTTCCAGTATGCGCTGATGTTGCCTGCGTTGCCGACGGGCAGGATGTGGATGTCAGGGGCATCGCCCAAGGCGTCCACGACCTCGAAGGAGCCGGTCTTCTGCCCCTCGATACGAGCCGGGTTCACCGAGTTCACCAGGAACACCGGGTAGGCCTCGTTCAGCTTGCGCGCGATCTCAAGGCAGTCGTCGAAGTTGCCGTCCACCTGGAGCAAGGTCGCGCCGTGGGCGATGGCCTGGGACAGCTTGCCCATGGCGATCTTGCCTTCGGGCACCAGCACGGCGCAGCGCAGGCCTGCCGATGTGGCATAGGCGGCAGCGGAGGCGGAGGTGTTGCCTGTGGACGCACACACCACGGCCTGGGCGCCCGCGGCGACCGCGGCGGTCATGGCCATGGTCATGCCCCGGTCCTTGAAGGAACCGGTCGGATTCATGCCCTCGACCTTGAGGTAGACCGTGTTCCCGGTCAGCTCGGAGAGCTTCTGCGCGTGAACGAGCGGCGTGCCGCCCTCGCCCAGGGTCACGACCCTGGTGTTCTCGTCGACAGGCAGACGCTCGGCGTATTCGCGGATCACACCGCGCCACTGATGGGCCACTTAGACACCTTCCACACGGAGGACGGACGTCACGTCATTCACGACGTCCAGCTGGGAGACGGATTCGACGGTGGAGGCCAGGTCGGCCTCGCTCCCGCGGTGCGTCACGATGCGCAGTTCCGCGGTTCCGTCGGCGTTGTTGATGCTCTGCCGGAACAGTTCGATGGACACGCCGTTGTCGCTGAAGACCTGGGCGATGCGGGCCAGCACACCCGGCTGATCCGCGACGGTGAGCCCCACATGGTAGCTGGTCCGGCTCGCTGCGATCGGCCGGGCAGGAACGTGCCCGGTGGTGGTCTCGGTGCGGCCCGGGCCACCCAGAACCACGCGTCGGGCGGCGGACACCAAGTCCCCGAGCACGGCCGAAGCGGTCGGGTTGCCGCCCGCTCCCTGACCGTAGAACATCAGTTCACCGGCGTTCTCCGCTTCCACGAACACCGCGTTGAAGGCTCCCCGGACGGCGGCCAGCGGATGTTCACGCGGCAGAAGCGTGGGGTGCACGCGGACACTCACGCCTTCGGAACCGGCGTCGTCGCTGAGCTTTTCGGCGATGGCGAGCAGCTTGATGACGAAACCGGCATCCTTGGCCGCCGCGATGTCTTCGGCGCTGACCTTGGTGATGCCTTCACAGTGGACGTCATCCAGCGAGAAACGGGTGTGGAAGGACAACGCGGCGAGGATCGCAGCCTTCGCCGCAGCGTCATGACCCTCGACATCAGCGGTCGGATCGGCTTCGGCGTATCCCAGACGCTGGGCCTCTGCGAGGGCGTCGGCGAACTGCGCGCCGGTGGAGTCCATCTGGTCCAGGATGAAGTTGGTGGTTCCGTTGACGATGCCGAGCACTCGTGTGATCCGGTCACCCGACAGGCTGTCCCGGATGGGCCGCAGGATCGGGATCGCCCCGGCGACGGCGGCCTCGTAGGAGAGCTGCACCCCCGCCTTGTCCGCCTCCTCGTAAAGCGTCGGACCGTCCTGAGCCAGCAAGGCCTTGTTGCCGGTCACCACGGAGGCACCGTGCTGGACTGCACGGAGGATCAGGCTGCGGGCCGGCTCGATACCGCCCATCAGCTCGATCACCAGATCGGCCTCGGCCACGAGGGACTCGGCATCGGTGGTGAAGAGTTCCTGCGGAAGCTCGACGTCGCGCGGACTCCCCAGCGTGCGGACGGCGATGCCGACCAGTTCAAGGCGGGCACCGGTGCGGGCGGCGAGCGTCTCCGCGTCCTCGAGCAGGATGCGGGCCACCTGCGACCCCACCGTGCCACAGCCCAGCAGGGCCACTTTCAACGTCTTCGTCTCGGTCACGCCAGTATTCACGTCCAGGCTCACAGCTGTCGGGCTCCCATGTCTCGGCTCAAGAGGTCTTCCTCGGTCTCCCCACGAATGATCCACCGGGCGGTCCCACCGGAGATCGCGACCACCCCCGGCCGGGCCAGGTAGTTGTAGTTGCTCGCGAGTGCCCAGCAGTAGGCGCCGGTTCCGGGAACCGCCAGAAGGTCACCGGCCCGCACGTCTGAGGGCAGGTAAACATCTTTAACAACAATGTCGCCGCTCTCGCAATGTTTGCCCACCACTCGGGACAGTTGGGCAGGCGCCCCGGATGTCCGATTGGCCAGTGCCGCGGAGTAGTCCGCGTCGTAGAGCACCGGGCGGGCGTTGTCGCTCATGCCTCCGTCCACGGAGATGTAACGCCGTGGGAACGTCCGTGAAGCATCCTCCGGGTCCTCGACCTGAACGGTCTTCCGGGTGCCGACCTCATAGAGGGTGAAGGTGGTGCTGCCGACGATCGCACGTCCCGGCTCGATGGAGATCCTGGGGCACTCGATGCCCAGCTCACTGCAGCATTCACGGACGACGGCGGCCAGAGCCAAGGCGATCTCGGCGGGCGGGCGCGGGGTGTCCACGGGCGTGTAGGCGATCCCGTGTCCGCCGCCCAGGTCCATTTCCGGCAGCACGACACCATGCTTGCGCTGCATCGCGTCGTGGAAGGCGAGAAGCTTGCGAGCGGCGACCGCGAAGCCGTCCGCTTCGAAGATCTGCGAGCCGATGTGGCAATGCAGGCCGAGCAGTTCGATGCCGTCCAGCGCAACCGCCGCGTCCACGGCCTGCTCGGCGGCCGACAGCTGCGGGTCCACACCGCGTTCGGCGGCGTCTTCGGCGGTGAAGGGGGCCATCGACAGGCCGAACTTCTGATCCTCATGGGCGGTGGCGATGAACTCGTGCGTGTGGGCATGTACGCCTGGCGTCAGGCGCAGCATGACCTTCGCCACCGCGTCACGGCCTTCGGCGCGACGCTCCTGGGCGATGCGGGCCACTCGTTCCAGTTCATCGATGCTGTCCACCACGATGCGGCCGAGCCCCAGATCCAGGGCACGGCCGATCTCCGCCGCGGACTTGTTGTTGCCATGCAATCCGAGCAATTCCGCCGGGAAGGAAGCCCGCTGCGCCACCGCGAGTTCGCCGCCGGAACAGGTGTCCAGGCGGAGGCCCTCCTCCTGGACCCAGCGGGCCACCTCGACGCTCAGGAACGCCTTACCGGCGTAGTAGACATCCACTCCCCCGCAAAGATCCTGGAACGCGGCATCGAAAGCATCCCGGAACGCCCGTGCGCGGGCCCGGAAGTCGTCCTCGCTGAGGACGAACAGCGGGGTGCCGAACTGCTCTTTCAACGCACTGACCGGCACACCGCCGACGGCGAGTCCGCCGTCGGCGTCCCGGACGACGTCGTGCGCCCAACTGGGAGCGTGCAGGGTGTTGAGATCTCCGGGCAGGTCCAGCCAGCTCGGTGCCAGCGGGCTCGCGGCGGCCATTTACATGCGCTCCGGGGCGGAGACACCCAGCAGGTCGAGGCCGTTGGCGAGCACCTGGCTGGTGGCGTCGTTGAGCCAGAGACGGGTGCGGTTGACCGTCCCGACCTCTTCGTCGCCCAGCGGCGTGACACGGCATGCGTCGTACCAGCGGTGGTACGCGCCGGCGATGACCTCGAGATGGCGGGCGATGCGGTGCGGCTCGCGCAGTTCCGCCGCCTTGGCCACGATGGACGGGAAGCTGCCCAGCTGGGACAGCAGTTCGTTCTCTGTGGGGTCGGTCAGGAGCGCCGCGTCGAACTCGCTGCGGTCCACACCGGCAGCCGCCGCGTTGCGTGCGGTGCCGCGAGACCGGGCATGCGCGTACTGCACGTAGAACACCGGGTTCTCGTTGCTGTTCTTCTTCAGCACCTCGGGTTCGAGGGTGATGGGCGAGTCCGCCGGGAAACGGGCCAGGGAGTAGCGCACCGCGTCCTTGCCGAGCCAGGAGATGAGGTCCTTGAGCTCGATGATGTTGCCGGCGCGCTTGGACAGCTTGGCGCCGTTGACGGACACGAGCTGCCCGATGAGCACCTCGATGTTCTTCTCCGGATCATCGCCCGCGCAGGCGGCGATGGCCTTGAGACGGTTGACGTAGCCGTGGTGATCGGCGCCGAGAAGGTAGATCTTCTCCTCGAAGCCGCGATCCCGCTTGCTCAGGTAATACGCGGCATCTGCGGCGAAGTAGGTGGGCTCACCATTCGCACGGATGAGGACGCGGTCCTTGTCATCCGTGAAATCAGTGGTGCGCAGCCAGACGGCCCCATCCTGGTCGAAGACGTGGCCCTGTTCGCGCAGGCGGTCCACAGAGGCCTCCAGGGCACCCGACTCATGCAAGGTGCGCTCGGAGAAGTACACGTCGAAGTGCACATCGAAGTCGGCCAGGGTCTGCTTGATGTCCTCCATCTGCGCCTGATATGCGGCTTCACGGACCACGGGCAAAGCGGCTTCATCCGTCAGTTCGCGCACGGCTGGATGCTCCTTGAGCACCTCCTGGCCGAGGTCGACGATGTACTGGCCCGGGTACCCGCCCTCCGGCACGTCACGGCCGTGCAGGCGGGAGAGCACCGAGTTGGCGAAGACGTTCATCTGGCTGCCGGCGTCGTTGATGTAGTACTCGGCAGCGACCTCGGCACCGGCGGCGCGCAGCACGCGGGCGATGGAATCGCCCAGCGCAGCCCAGCGGGTGTGGCCAATGTGCAGCGGGCCCGTCGGGTTGGCGGAGACGAACTCCATGTTCACGGTGTGGCCGGCGAGCGCATCGCTCGTGCCGTACGAGGTTCCCGCCGCCACGATGGTGCGGGCCAGTTCACCGGCGGCACCGGCGTCCAGTGTGATGTTGATGAAGCCGGGGCCGGCGATGTCCACCGCGGCGACGCCCTCGACGGCGCGAAGGCGATCCGCGAGGATTCCGGCGAAGTCACGCGGGGCCATGCCTGCGCGCTTGCCGAACTGCATGGCGGCATTGGTGGCCCAGTCCCCATGCTCCCGGTTCTTCGGTCGCTCCACGCGCACTTCGGCGCTCAGCGCCTCCTCCGGGAGGGAGATGGCACCGTCGGCGACGGCGGCCTTCAGGCATGCGGTGATTGCTGCGGAAAGTTGTTCGGGAGTCACCCTCCAATCCTACGTGGCAGGGGCAGTGCGCCGAAAAGCGTGACGGCCGTGGGCACAGAAAGCACCCAGACGAGAGCTCTACCGTGGATCATGAAGTGTGTCCAGGCACAGTGAGACCGGTATCAGGCCCCATGGCCAGCAATCCCCCGCGAGGAGAAGAACGTGCAGCAGACCCATCCACCGGCAGAACCCACCCGGCCCAGCCGCGGACGCTCCCTGCTCCCCGTCGGTCTCGCAGCCGCGGCCGGGGGAATCGCCATCCTGGTGGGCTGCGCCCCCGCAAAGGACGCCTCGGTGACCGAACCCCAGGCACAGCCCAGTGCACAGGGCAGCACGGCTGCTTCCCACACCACCGGCCACTACAAGAACGGCACCTACAGCGCTGACGGACACTACGTCTCCCCCAATGGTGAGGAGACGGTCGGCGTGACGCTGACCCTCTCCGCCGGGAAGATCACGGACGTGAACATCACGCCGCATCCCACCAGCGCCAACACCCAGCTGTTTCAGAACCGTTTCGCCGGCGGGATCAAAGACCTCGTCGTGGGCAAGAGCATCGATGAACTCGACGTCTCCCGTGTCGCCGGTTCCAGTCTCACCAGCGGAGGCTTCAACGACGCGGTGGAGGCCATCAAGAAGCAGGCAGGTTGAGCACGAGCGAGGTGTGGGAGTTCGAGGCGCTCGGCACGCGGTGGTGGATCCGCGCCACCGGCCTGAGTCCTGATCTTCGCGCGAGCATCACCGGGATCATCACCGAGTTCGACGCCACATGGTCCCGCTTCCGCCCCGACGCTGCGATCCGGCAGCTGGCTGAAGCCGCATCGAGTGAAGTCCGGACCCTCAGTCTCCCCGAGGAGGCCGGGAAACTGGGACGTCTGTACGGTGAATTGCACGAACTCAGTGGAGGATCGGTCACGCCGTTCATCGGAGCCTCGCTGGCCCGCCTGGGTTACGACGAGCACTACTCATTCCGTGCCCAAGGGGCCGCGGTGCCGGCGCCCCGTTGGGGCGTGGACGCCCACTGGGAAGATCGCGAGATCCGCGCGACCGGGCCCGTCATCGTGGACATCGGAGCGGCCGGCAAGGGCCTGGCCGTGGATCTGGTGAGTGAATTCCTCGGTGCGTCCGGTGCAGGCCCGTTTCTCGTCGATGCGAGCGGTGATCTCCGCAGCGGAGCGGGAAGTGAGGACCGCATCGCGCTGGAGAACCCTTTCGACACCTCCCAGGCCATCGGAGTGGTCTCCGTCGCCGATGCCGCGCTCGCCGCGTCTGCCGTGAACCGGCGCAGCTGGGGCGAAGGACTGCATCACGTCCTGGACGGGCTGAGCGGGCTTCCGGTACGGAAGGTCATGGCCACCTGGGTCCTCGCTCCGACGGCCATGCTGGCGGACGGCCTGGCCACGGCCCTGTTCTTCGTTCCGGGGGAAGAACTGTCCCGCCGCTACGCTGTTGAATGGTTGAGCGTGCACAGCGACGGGCACGCCGAGGGTTCCCGGTACTTCCTGGAAGGGCTCTTCTGATGAACGCAGTGCTGAATACGACGTTCCGCGCCGACCGCGCCCTGGGACGACTTCCCATGGTCCGCTTGGTAGCGTCGGCGCTCGGGGTGCTGGTCCTCTACAGCATGGTCATGGATGCTCTCGGATGGACAGAGTTCGGCTTCCCGGCCCTGGCACTCCATCTTCTGCTCTGCGTCGGCGCCACGGTGCTGAGCAATGCGGCCTGCGCCGCGCTCTTCCGGCTCAAGCCGTACTGGGATTCGTCCCTGGTGACCGCCGGTCTGCTGTACTTCTTGTTCTGGCCGGGCAGCACCGTGCGGGAGTTCCTCGGCATCACCCTGGCCGCGGTCCTCGCCTCCGCTTCCAAGTACGCCCTCGCCTGGCATGGCCGGCATGTGTTCAACCCGGCGGCGCTCGGCGCCTTCGTAGTCTCCTTGACAGGCCTGAATGCGGCCACCTGGTGGGTGGGATCGCCGATCATGCTCTGGGCCGTCATCCCTCTCGGACTCCTGGCCCTCCATCGGGCAGGCCAGTATGCTGCCGCGTTCCCGTTCCTCGTGCTCTCGCTGGCCACCACGGTCCTCGTCACCCTGTCGCGCGGTCTACCTGCGGGCACCGCCCCCTCCCTGTGGCTGGCCAGCCAGGCAACGGTGTTCTTCGCCTGCTTCATGCTCAGCGAACCCCTCACCCTGCCGCCCCGCCGCTGGCAGCGCGCACTGGTGGGCGCCGTCGTCGGCGTGCTGTTCTCCCTGCCCTTCTCCGCCCAGCTGGGCACAGTCGTGCTGAGCAATGCGCCGGAGGCCGTCCTGCTGCTGGGCAATCTCCTCGCATTGCTGCTGCGGCCCCGGGGTCTCGGAAAAGCCGCTCTGAGTGCCCGGCGGGACGTGGCCGACGGCGTCACCGAGTTCAGCTTCCAGCTGCCCGAGCGGCTATCCCTTCCGGCCGGGCAGTACGTCGAACTGGGCATCCCGACTCCGGGACTGGGTTCCGCCCGCCGCGTGTTCACGCCCGTACAGGCGGGCGGGGGCGTCCTGAGGATCGCGACCCGGACTTCAGAGCCGCTCTCAGCCGCCAAGCAGACCCTGTTGAAGCTGCCCGAAGGCTCGCTCGTGCAGCTCAGCCGCGCCGGTGGCGACTTCGGGCTGCCCTCCGGCGACAGCCCCCTGCTGCTGGTGGCCGGCGGCATCGGCGTGACGCCGTTCCTGAGTCTGCTCGGAAACGGGCACGATGGCGGGCGGGACATCATCCTGCTGTACTCCGTGCCGGACCATGCCGCTGCCGCCTACCTTCCCGAGCTGGCGGCGTCAGGCGCCCGTGTCCTGCTCCGCACCAGCCGTCCCTTGCCAGAGGGCGCGGAGCTGCCCGACGGCGTCGAGCACGTGGGGGCCGAGCGCTTCAGCGCCGAAAGGATCGCTGAGCTGGTACCCGATGCTGCGACACGCACGGCCCTGCTCGCCGGGACCCCCGAGTTCGTGCACGCCCTCCGTGGTGCGCTGCGCTCTGCGGGAGTCCGGAAGGTACTGCGCGATTCCTTCCTCGGTTACTGACGCTTCACCGAGCCTCCAGCGGCTCGCTGGGGCGGGGCCGATTTCGCATCCGGGGGTGGAAAGCTGCTAAGCTCGAGGACGTTCCCGGGAGCTCCCGGGATCCCTGGTGCGCCCTCGTAGCTCAGGGGATAGAGCGTCTGCCTCCGGAGCAGAAGGCCGTAGGTTCGAATCCTATCGAGGGCACCACGAAGGGCCCGGTTCCACGGAACCGGGCCCTTTTGCCGTCCCACCGGCGGCTTGACGCCCGGTCCCGGAGCGGGGCCTCGGCGGACACCGTGGAAACTCGCCACACCGACCCCGCTGGATCCGTGCGAGATCGCTCCCGCCAAGAGCGATCTCGCACGCACATCGCGAGTTCACGGAGGCTGGAGGGATTCCAAAAGCCATCTCCAACGCCTGTACCGGACACACAAGCTCGTCCGGGACCCCCGCGACGACTAGGCTTGATCACGTCATGCCTCTGAACATCACGTATCCCGCCGCGCTTCCCGTCTCCGAGCGCCGCGAGGAGATCATGGCCGCCATCCGGGACCATCAGGTGGTCATCGTGGCGGGCGAGACCGGCTCCGGTAAAACCACTCAGCTTCCCAAGATGTGCCTTGAACTCGGCCTCGCCGAGAACGGCCTCATCGGGCACACCCAGCCCCGCCGCCTCGCCGCACGGACCGTGGCCGAGCGCATCGCTGAGGAGCTCGGTGTGGAGCTGGGCCAGGAGGTCGGATACCAGGTCCGTTTCACCGGCGAAGTCGGACCGCAGACGCAGGTGAAGCTCATGACGGACGGCATCCTGCTGGCCGAGATCCAACGCGACCGGCTCCTGCGCAAATACAGCGTGATCATCGTGGACGAAGCCCACGAGCGCAGCCTCAACATCGACTTCATCCTCGGCTATCTGAGGCGACTTCTCCCCCAGCGCCCGGACCTCAAAGTCATCATCACGTCCGCGACGATCGACCCGGAACGCTTCGCGCGCCACTTCGGCGGTGACGACACGCCATCTCCCATCGTCGAGGTCTCCGGACGCACCTTCCCCGTCGAAATCCGCTATCGCCCGCTGTCCGAAGCCCCCGGCGGCGAGGAACTGGACGATGAACTCGAAGAGGACCGCGACCCGGTCGACGCGGTCTGCGATGCCGTGGACGAGCTGTCCCGGGAGGCCCCCGGCGACATCCTGGTCTTCTTCTCCGGCGAGCGCGAGATCCGCGAAGCAGCCGAGGCGTTGCGGGGCCGTTTGCCCCGCAACCCGCGCCTGGCGGATGCGGAGATCCTCCCCTTGTTCGCCCGGCTGAGCCTCGCCGAACAGCACAAGGTGTTCCACCCCGGGCCCAAGCGACGGATCGTCCTGGCCACCAACGTCGCCGAGACCTCCCTGACCGTGCCGGGCATCAAATACGTCATCGACACCGGAACGGCCCGCATTTCGCGGTACTCACACCGCACCAAGGTTCAGCGGCTTCCGATCGAACGCGTGTCCCAAGCCTCCGCCAGCCAGCGTTCCGGCCGCTGCGGCCGTGTCAGCGACGGCATCGCGATCCGCCTGTACTCCGAAGAGGACTTCGACTCGAGGCCCGAGTTCACCGACCCGGAGATCCTGCGCACCAACCTCGCCGCCGTCATCCTCCAGATGATCGCCATCGGCGTCGCGGTCACCCCGAAAGATGTCGAGGCGTTCCCGTTCGTGGAATCCCCTGATACACGCGCGGTCAACGACGGCGTCACGCTGCTTCGCGAGCTCGGAGCACTCCCCTCCCCGGGGACCGACGACGACGCGCGGCCGGCAAACGCACAGCCGCGCGGACGCGGGCGCAACGGCCGAGGAGGCGGCCGCAAGCCGTCCGGGCTGACCGCCGTCGGCCATCAGCTGGCCCAGCTGCCCGTGGACCCGCGCCTGGGCCGAATGATCGTCGAAGCCGGCCGCCGGGATTGTGCCCGCGAGGTCCTGGTGCTGGCCGCCGCCCTGACCATCCAGGATCCCCGCGAACGCCCCACGGACAAGCAGCAGCAGGCTGCGGAGAAGCATGCTCGCTTCCGGGATGAGAAGAGCGACTTCACCGGTTTCCTGAACCTCTGGAACTACCTCCAGGAGAAACAGCGGGAGCTCTCCTCCAGTGCTTTCCGGCGACTCTGTCACGCGGAATTCATCAACTACCTGCGCGTGCGCGAATGGCAGGAACTCTACAGCCAGCTCCGCCAGCTCGCCAAGCCGCTGGGCATCTCCGTGGGCAACGACCGTGAAACGGACCCGGTGGGCAACCACGACGCGGTGCACATGTCGCTGCTGTCCGGGCTGCTCAGTCAGATCGGCCTCTACGACGAGCGCAAACGTGAGTATGCGGGCGCCCGCGGGACACGTTTCGCGATCTTCCCCGGTTCCGCGTTGTTCAAGAAGTCGCCGGCCTTCGTCATGGCGGCCGAACTGGTCGAGACCAGCAGACTCTGGGCACGAGTGGCCGCCGCATTCGACCCGTCCTGGGCCGAACAGGTGGCTCCGGAACTGGTGAAGCGCAGCTTCAGCGAGCCGCATTGGTCGTCGAAATCCGGCTCCGTCATGGCCTACGAGAAGGTCACCCTGTACGGAGTGCCGATCATCCCCAAGCGCCGGGTGAACTACGCGAAGGTGGATCCGGAGCTCTGCCGCGAACTGTTCATCCGCCATGCACTCGTGGACGGCGAGTGGCGCACCCATCATAAGTTCTTCCAACGGAACCGTGCCCTGCTGCGCGAAGTGGAGGAGCTGGAGACCCGTATGCGCCGCCGGGACATCCGGGTGGACGATGAGACGCTCTTCGAGTTCTACGAACGGCGGATCGGGCGTGAGGTCGTCTCCGAACGGCACTTCGACCTGTGGTGGAAGAACGCCCGCCAGGAAGATCCGACGCTCCTGGACTTCGACCGGGCCCTCGTGATGAGCGAGGAGGCCGAGGACCTGGACGAGTCGGCCTTCCCCAAGGTCTGGCACGGACAGGGCTTCGAGTTCCCCCTGAGCTACGAATTCCACCCGGTGGCGCCCGGCGCGACGCCGGATCCCACGGACGGCGCCACCGTGGAGATCCCCGCCCTCTTCCTGAACCAGGTGGATCCCGAACCGTTCCGCTGGCAGATCCCCGGACAGCGCGTCGAACTCGTCACGGCACTCATCAAGTCCCTGCCGAAGGCCGTGCGCAAGAATTTCGTCCCGGCACCTGATGTGGCCCGGCAGGCGGTGCCCGCCCTCGTCGAGGACTTCTCACCCGCCGAAGATCGCATCGAGGACGCACTGGCGCTCACCCTGCGACGTTTGCGGGGCCAGGTGATCCCCGACGGCAGCTTCTCCTGGGAGAGCGTGCCACCTCATCTGCGGATGACGTTCCGCGTGGTGGATTCCAAAGGCGTCCTGCTCGGCGAAGGCAAGGACCTCTCCGAGCTTCAGGACGAGCTGGCGCCCGCCACCCGGCGCGCCATCGCCGAAAGCCTGGGGGCCACGCCCAAATCGGTCACGCCCGGAACGCGCGGCAAGGCCGCCCAGGACGGAACCGGCCCGAAGAACGCTACGAAGGGCGCCGCGTCGGGCACGGCTCCCGGCCTGCACGCCTCCGGAGTCCAGGAACTGAGCGGCCTCTCCGACTGGGCGGCGCTCACCGCCGCCAGCGGCGGCGAGGTCCGGCGCAGTGTCAGTCGCGAGCTGGGCGGCCACACGGTGACCGGTTACCCTGCGCTGGTTGATGAGGGGACGACGGTGGGCTTGCGGGTGTTCCAGACCCGGGAACGCCAGGAAGCCGCGATGCGCGGTGGTGTGATCCGCTTGATCGCATTGAAGGTGCCATCACCGGACCGCTACGTGCTGGAGCATCTGAGCAACACCGAGAAGCTGACCTTCAGCCAGAATCCGCATGGCAGCATCGGTGCGCTGATCGCCGATTGCGCCCAGGCGGCGATCGACAAGCTCGTCCCGGCACAGCTGCCCTGGGACACCGCATCATTCGACGCGCTCTACGAAAAGGTCCGCGCAGAACTCATCGACACGGTTTTCACCGTGACCGCAGTGGTGGAGAAGATCCTCTCGAGTTCCTTGAGGATCGGCAAACAGCTCAGAGGATCGGTGAGTCCCGCGCTCTTCAGCGCCCTGAGCGACGAGAAGAGCCATCTCGCCCAGCTGGTGTACCCCGGTTTCGTCGCGAAGACCGGCTATCTCCAGCTCTCGCAGCTGCCCCGCTATCTGACGGCGATCGAACGACGGCTGGAGAAGCTCTCCGGCAATGTGCAGCGGGACGCCAACGGTATGGCCGCCGTGCAGCGGCTGGAGGACGAGTACGACGACGCGGTGGCCGCCCTGCGCTCCGGAGACGGCCCGGGACCGGAGTTAACCCATGTGCGCTGGATGCTGGAGGAGCTCCGGGTGAGTTTCTTCGCCGTCGAACTCGGAACGCAGTACTCCGTCAGCGAAAAGCGGATCCGCGTGGCCCTGAACAAGGCTCTCGCGCCCTGAACGTCGGCGACGTCATGCATGAGGGAAGGGCGGGCTGTCCTTTAAGCTGGGATCGCCCGCCTTTTCGCAACACGAAGGACTCCCCATGAAGCTCAGCTTCCCCGCGCCGAACGCCGGCACTGAAATCCTCGGGCTCGGTCATGCCCAGCCGGAGCGGATCATGGACAACCATGAGCTCGAGGGCATGATGGAGACCTCGGACGAGTGGATCCGTCAGCGGACCGGAATCGTGACCCGGCATGTGGCGTCCGAGGAAGAGACCGTGGCTCATCTGGCGATCTCCGCGGCACGTATGGCGCTGGAGGACTCCGGAGTCCCTGCCTCCTCGATCGATCTGGTGATCATCGCCACCACGACCGCGGCCGAGCGCTCCCCCAACACGGCCGGACGGGTGGCTCAGGCGCTGGGACTGGGTTCCCCGGAGCGCGGCCCCGGGATCATCGACATCAACACGGCCTGCTCGGGCTTCGAGTACGCCCTCGGCCTGGCCGATCAGTCGATCCGTTCCGGCACCGCGCGCCATGCCATCGTGATCGGCGCCGAAACCCTCTCCAAGGTCACGGACTGGACGGACCGCAGCACGGCAGTGCTGACCGCGGACGGCGCGGGCGCCATGGTCATCGGTGTGAGCGACGAACCGCGCATCGGCCCCGTGGTGTGGGGTTCCAAGGGCGAACTCGCCGACGCGGTACTGATCGCCCCGCCCACGAACAAGTTCTGGCAGAACGGCCGCGAAGTGCTGCGCTGGGCCCTGAAGGATGCCGAGCGGCATGCGCGCGCCGCCGTCGCGCAGGCCGGCCTGGAGATGTCCGACATCGAAGTTCTGGTCACCCACCAAGCGAATCTGCGCATCATCGAGCCCATGGCGCAGGCCCTCGGCCTCACGGACAAGGTGGTGGTGACGGACGTCATCGAGTCCGGCAACACCTCGGCCGCCAGCGTCCCGCTCGGCTACAGCAAGTGGTGGCATGCCGGGAAGATCCCCTCCGATGTCCCGGCGCTGCTCTTCGGCTTCGGCGGCGGTTTCACCTTCGCCGGCATGGTCGCCATGACCCCGCGCAAGAAGTAGGTCCTAAAACACATCGACTGCTCCGTAAGTGTCGCTTTGAGCGTTCAAAGTGACACTTACGGAGCAGTCGATGTGTTTTATCAGGCCTCCGGGACGAACTCCCCGTAGCCCGCAGCGCGCAGTCCCTCACGGATCTTCTCTGCGCTGGCGTCCAGCTCAGCCGGGTCCGGGTTGTTGTCCACGCTCGCGAAGTCGTAGTCCGCCATCGAGTTGGAGGGCCACACGTGAACGTGCAGATGCTCCACCTCGTAGCCCGCCACCAGAAGCCCGGCCCGGGCTGATCCGAAGGCCTCCACCTGGACCTTCCCGATCTTCTGCGCCACCTGCATGGCCTTCGAAAGGATCTCCGGCGAGGCATCGGTCCAGCGGTCCACCTCCTCGACGGGAACCACCAGGGTGTGTCCTGGCGCCAGCGGGCCGATGGTCAGGAATGCCACCAGCTCCGGCTCACGCCAGACGAAGCGGCCAGGGATGTCCCCGTTGATGATCTTGGTGAAGAGCGTGCTCACGCGTCTGCTTCCTTCCCTGCGGAGTGGAGAGTACTGGTGTCCAGGACAAAACGGTACTTCACGTCTCCGGCCACCATACGGTCGAAGGCATGGTCGACACCGTCCGCGCTGACCGTCTCGATCTCGCTGGCCACACCGTGTTCGGCGCAGAAATCCAGCATCTCCTGGGTCTCCGCGATGCCGCCGATCAGTGAGCCCGCGTACGCCGCCCTGCGCCGGATGAGCAAGCGTGGATCCACCGGAGGCATCGCCCCTGACGGAAGGCCGAGCTGGAAGACGACTCCGTCCCGCCGGAGGGCTCTGAGGTACGGGTTCAGATCGTGGGATGCCGCGACCGTGTCGATGATGACGTCGACGGACTTCGTGGCCGCGAGCATCTGATCCGCATCACGCGAGTTCACCACCCGGTCAGCGCCGAGCGCCAGAGCATCCTCCCGCTTGGACTCTGAGGTGGTGAAGACGGTCACCCCGGCTCCCATGGCCTTGGCGAGTTTCACCGCCATGTGTCCGAGTCCGCCCAGCCCGACGACGCCGACGTCGTCGCCTTCTTCCACCCCGGCGTGCCGCAAGGGCGAGTAGGTGGTGATGCCCGCACACAGCAGCGGCGCAGCAGCTGCGGCGTCGAGTCCGTCCGGGATGTTCAGTACGTAGCGGCGGTCCACCACGATGGTCTGGGCGTAGCCGCCTTGCGTACGGACGTTCCCGTTCCGGGGGTCCGTTCCCCCGTAGGTGCCGACCATCCCGTTCTCGCAGTACTGCTCAAGCCCCTCCAGACAGGCCTCGCAGTTTCGGCACGAGTCGACCATGCAGCCCACTCCCACGCGGTCTCCCACGGAGAACTCCGTGACATCGGTTCCGGTCCGGAGCACCGCGCCCACGATTTCGTGACCCGGGACCAAGGGATAATTCTCCGGCCCCCACTCACCCCGGGTCGAATGGACATCGGAGTGACAGAGGCCGCAGAACTGGATGAGGATCTCCACGTCCTCCGGCCCGGGCGCACGACGGGCAAGAGTGAGCGCTTCGAGACCACCCGCGGCGCTCAGCGCGCCCAGCGCCGGGACGAGCCGGCCCTCATCCGGTGCCACACGGCTCAGTTCTGTCGAAGTGTCGGGAAGCGGCTTTCCCAGGGGCGGAGGTACGGGACGTCCAACAGTCATGTGTCTGACGCTACCGTCAGCGCCGCTCCGCTGGCCAGGAGCTCAGTCCCCCGTCGCCACCTCACGGGAGGAGTCGTTGGACCACTGTGAGAAGGAACCCGGGTAAAGCGCGGCCTCGATACCTGCGAGTTTCAGGGCGGCCACCTCGTGAGCAGCCGTCACCCCGGAGCCGCAGTAGACGGCGACGGGACGGCCAGGCTCGACGCCGAGCGCGGCAAAGCGTTCGCGCAGTGCTTCGGGAGTCAGGAACGCGCCGTCCTCGTCCAGGTTCCCGGTGGTCGGAGCGCTGACCGCACCCGGGATGTGCCCGGCCCGCGGATCGATCGGTTCGACTTCGCCGCGGAAACGTTCAGTGGCACGGGCATCCAGCAGGACGCCCCGGCCGGACCAGGAGGCCGCCTGCTCGGTTCCGATCACGGATCCCGGATCGATCGGCTGGAGCGTGACGTTCCCGGCAGGCAAAGTCACGTCGTCCTTCTCGATGGGGAAATCCTCCAGGACCCAGGCCATCAGGCCGCCGTCCAGGATGCGGGTGTCCCCGTGCCCGTGAGCTCGGAGCAGCCACCAGGCCCGGGCCGCCGCCATCGAACCCGAATTGTCGTAGACCACCACGGTGTCGCCGTCGTTGATCCCCCAGCGGCGTGCGGTCGCCTGGAAGTCTTCCAGGGACGGCAGCGGATGACGTCCGTCCTCGGGGCTCGCCGGTGCCGCGAGATCCGCTTCCATGTCGACGAACACCGCCGCGGGAAGATGACCCATGAGGTAGTTGTCACGGCCTTTGGGGTCGCCCAGCTTCCACCGGACATCCAGAATGACGAGCTTGTCCGGGTCCAGGTCATGGACATCGGCAGGAGTGATGGTCACAGGGAGTTCTTGGTCCATAGAGCCACTCTATGCCCGAGTCCGGACCGTGGGAGGACACCTTCCGCAGCCGCACGAAGCACCGGATTCCACAGCACGCAGCCGCGCAGAATCTCTTAGGATTCCGGTATGAGCGATGATGTGCGAAATGTCCGCCAGGCCCTCTCCGGCATCAAGGATCCTTGGCAGCCGCATCGGCTGGTCAGCATCAATGATTACGACATGAAGGTGGTCAAGCTGCAGGGAGAGTTCGTCTGGCACACGCATCCCGACACCGACGAACTGTTCATGGTGCTCAGCGGTGAGCTGACGATCCACTTGCGGGACCGCGACGTCGTCCTCGGTCCGGATGACGTCTTCGTCGTGCCTCGCGGCGTGGAGCACTGTCCCGAAGCCAACGGTGAGGTGCATGCGATCCTTTTCGAACCGCAGGGAACCGTCAACACGGGCGATGCCGGCGGGGACCGCACCTCGCCGCTGCGTGAACTGGACTGAGATCGCCTCCGCACTAGGCTTGGTTCCGTGAGCGCAGCAGATTTCCCCCAGATCGTCCGAAGCACCGAGCGGGCGTGGGCCGATGAAGCCATCCGCAAGATCACGGCCGAGGCCAACCGCTCCGCCGACACTCACCTGTACAGCGTCCCATTGCCTGAACAGTGGGGCATCGAGCTGTTCATCAAGGACGAGTCGACCCACCGGTCCGGCAGCCTGAAACACCGCCTGGCCCGGTCCCTCTTCCTGTTCGGTCTGGTCAACGGCTGGATCAAACCCGGCACCACCATCGTGGAGGCCAGCAGCGGCAGCACCGCCGTCTCCGAGGCCTACTTCGCCAGGCTCCTCGGTCTGCCGTTCATCGCCGTCATGGCTCGCAGCACCAGCGAGGAGAAGATCCGCCTGATCGAGGACTTCGGAGGATCCTGCCTCCTGGTCGACCACGCGGGCGAGGTCTACTCCACCGCCGAGGAGGTCGCACGCACCACGGGCGGCCACTACATGGATCAGTTCACCTATGCCGAACGCGCCACCGATTGGCGGGGCAACAACAACATCGCCGAGTCCATCTTCGACCAGCTGGCCCTGGAGAAGGATCCCGTCCCCGAATGGATCGTGGTCGGCGCGGGCACCGGTGGCACGAGCGCCACCATCGGACGCTACCTCCGCTACCACCGCCACTCCACGCGGTTGCTGGTGGTGGACCCCGAGAACTCGGCGTTCTTCCCGTCCTGGCAGGCAGGTGACCCCCGGTTGACCACGGGGTTGCCGTCCCGGATCGAAGGAATCGGGCGTCCCCGGGTGGAGCCGAGCTTCGTCCCGGCGGTCATCGACGCCATGGTGCAGGTACCCGATGCCGCCTCGATCGCCGCCATGCGTCACCTCAAGCGCTATGCCCAGCTCGACGCCGGGCCTTCCACGGGGACGAACCTCTGGGGTGTCTGGCAGTTGATCGCCGGCATGGTGGCACGCGGCGAGAAGGGCGCGGTCGTGACACTGATGTGCGATCCCGGCGAACGTTATGCCTGCAGCCACCAGAATGACGACTGGTTGCGGGAGAAGGGGCTGGACCCCGCCCCCTACGAACAGCGCATCGAACGGTTCCTCGACACCGGCCGCTGGGACGGCTGAGGCGCCGGACGCCCCGACTGCCCACTTGTGTGCTCAGTCATGGCGGGATCTTCGGCCTCGGACTCGCCACTGGTGAGCACTCAACGGGAAGGGCGGTCTCAGCCGAGCTGGACCGTCTCCCCGGAGCCAAGGTGCCGGTATTCGGTGCCGTACAGCCCGCCGAGGCGCTGAACGTGCCCCTCCACGAGACCGAGGCCCAGAGGGTTCAGCAGGCCTTCGTGGATGTTGAAGGCCTGCCGGGCCCTCACGCTGATGACGAAATCCACGACCTCCTGGACCTTCGACCATGGCGCATGGATGGGAACCAGGAGGGTGTCCACCTCCAGGCCGTACGGCACGGTGAAGCTGTCTCCCGGATGGAACACGGTGCCGTCCACCAGGTACCCGGTATTGGCCACCACCGGGACCATCGAATGGATCAGGGCGTGCTGGCTGCCGAAGCCCTTGACCGAGAAACCGGCGACGACGACGTCGAGCCCTTCCCCGGCGTCGTGCACTCTCGTCTCGGTGTGCTGCGCCCCCGCTGCCGCGGCTTCCGCGCGAAGCGTGGCCGCGATGCCCGCCGGAGCGTAGATCTCAAGGTCCGGGGATTGGAGCAGGGCTGCGACCACGGCACCGACGTCGAGATGGTCCGCGTGTTCGTGGGTGACCAGCACCGCGTGGGCGCCGTCCAGGGCCCGTTCCGTCTCTGAGAACGTGCCCGGGTCGATCACCAAGGTGCGGCGGCCCTCCACCGTCTCCTTGTCGAAACGGACACAGGAATGGGTGTACTTGGTCAGCTGCATGCCTTCAGCGTACGCCCGCCACCACGACCGTCACAGGATCTCCAAGGGCACCTTCCGTGCCGGTGCGGGGAAGGCCAGATCGATCTGGTCCAGTTCCGACTCGCTGAGCCGCAAGCGGACCGCTGCGGCGTTCTCCCGGACGTGTTCCAGGCTGGAAGCCTTGGGGATGGCGACGACCGTTCCTGACCGGATCGCCCAGGCCAGCAGCAGCTGGACGACACTGACCTCGCGCGCCTCGGCGAGACGCTGGATGGTCGGGTCCTGAAGCAAGCGGCCTTGTTCGATGGGCGAGTACGCCATCGTGGTGATCGGCGGGACGTTGCGCTCCTGCGTCGGGAACAGATCGAACTCCGGACCACGACGGGACGGGTTGTAGAGCACCTGATTGACCAGGGGCGCACTTGGGAAGAGGTCCAGTGCGTCGGCGTCGAAGTTGCTGACGCCCCACGCCCCGATCAGCCCGCGGGCCACCAGTTCTTCGAAGGCGTCCACCGTCTCCTCCAGCGGATGGGGGCCGGGCCAGTGCAAGAGATAGAGATCGATCCACTCCGTGCCGAGCACTTCCAGGGAGCGCTCACACGCCTGCACCGTGCCGCGGCGCGATGCGTTCCAGGGGAGCACCTTGTCCACCAGGTACACACTGTCCCGGACCGGCGCGATGGCCTCACCGACCAGACTCTCGCTCCGCCCGTCCCCGTACATCTCCGCCGTATCCACGAGGAACATTCCCAGTTCGATCCCCTCGCGGAGGGTCGCGATCTCGCGGTCCCTGGCCCAGGGGTCGTCTCCCAGGAACCAGCTGCCCTGGCCCAGGGCAGGCACGATGTTCCCGTCCGCCAATGTCACTGTCTTCTTGGATGCCATGCCTGTGAAGCCTAACGGTCCTGCCCCGCAGCTGCTGTAGAAGCGCTATTGTTGCCGTTCTCTCCCCGGCCCGGAACTGAAGCCGGGACTATTGGGGCGACACTGCTTGTTAAACTGGAGGCTGAGAATTCCGGCGGATGAGGAGATGAGCAGAGGTGGAGCACAGTTCGGAGCCCCGCGTGCAGACGCGGGTGACGAAACAACGCATCGCAGTGGATGCTGCGCTGGACCGTCTGGAGGACTTCGTCAGCACCCAGGACCTGCACCGTTCGTTGCAGGACGCCGGGGTGTCCGTCTCTTTGGCCACCACGTACCGCATCCTGCAGTCGATGGCCGACGAAGGTGCTGTCGACGTCCTGAGGACCAACGACGGCGAGGCGGTCTACCGCCGTTGCGAAGCCGACAGCCACCATCACCATCTGCTGTGCAGCAGCTGCGGCAAGGCGGTGGAGATCGAGGCGCCTGCCGTGGAGGCCTGGGCCGCGAAGGTCGCCGCCGAGCACGGTTTCACGGCGGTGTCTCACACGGTGGAGATCACGGGCCTGTGCGCCGAATGCTCCCTCGCGCTTGGAACCACCACAGCGCGGGGATGAACAGCAGGGCCAGGACGCCTGCGCCCAATGTCACTGCCGAGTAGTCACCGGCTGCCATGACCACTCCGGACATCGCCCCGCTGCCGGCGCCCGAGAGCGCGACCAGGACGTCGACACTTCCCTGGAAACGGGCACGGTTCTCCGGGACCGTCGAGTCGACCAGGAGTGCAGTGGACGTGATGAGCCCGAAGTTCCAGCCGAGGCCCAGGAGCGCGAGCGCCAGCAGGAGCATGGAAAGGGAGTCGCTGGGCGCCATCGCAGCCACCACCGCCGACGCCACGAGCGTCGCTCCCGCGGCCCAGGCCATCACCATCCGCCCCAGACGGTCCACGAGCCAGCCGGTCACGAGCGACGGCAGGTACATGGCCCCGATGTGAACACCGATCACCAGGCCCACTTCGCCGAGTCCGTGATGATGGGCCCTCATGTGGACGGGAGTCATGGTCATGATCGCGGTCATGGTGATCTGCGTCAGCACCAGGATGAGGGCGGCCAGATAGGCGCCGCGCGCCGGTCGCGCCGTTTGCCCTGCCACCACGGATCCGGCGGCGCGGGCGGGACCGTCCGCCGGGTCGTCCCCGAGGCGCACCCGGTCGAGCGCACGCGCCACATGATAGGGATCGGGCCTCAGGAAGATCCAGAGCACTGCGCCGGCGCATAGATAGGCCACCCCGGCGAGCAGGAACGGGCCGGCCAGCATCGGCAGGCCCAGCGTCATCGCCAAGGATCCGAGGGGTTCCACGAGATTGGGCCCGGCCACGGCACCGAGGGTCGTCGAGACCATGGCGATGCTGACGGCCTTGCCACGCCGCTCCGGGGTGGCAAGATCCGTGCCCGCGTAGCGGGCCTGCAGATTGGTGGCCGAGCCGCCGCCATAGATGAACAACGAGACGAAGAGCAGCACAGGGTTCCAGAGCACGGCCGCAAGGACCACCCCGAAGGCTCCGAGTGCTCCCGCCCCGAACCCGAAAGCGAGCCCCGGGCGCCGTCCGAAGCGTTGCGTCGTCCGGCCCACCAGATATGCCGCGAGCGCCGAGCCCAAGGTGAACAGCGCGGTCGGAAGGCCGCTCACGCCGTCGGTGCCGAGCATCTGCTGGGCGAGCAGCGCGCCCACGGTGATACCTGCCGCCAGTCCCGCACCGCCCAGCACCTGGCTCGTGGCCACGACGGCGAGTGTGCGTCGCTGCAGGCGAGCGCGCTCGACGTCGTCCGTGTGCAGCGGAGCCGCTCCGGACGCCGTGGCCGGCTCAGCCATGGACGGCTTCCACGTGCAGCCGACGGCCGTTGCGGCCCAGCCGCTTGCGCCACGAACCGATCCCCCAGCAGATCAGATAGATCAGGAACGAGATCGTGGTGACATAGGGGCTGATGGGAATGCTGCCGCCCAGGGCCAGCAGAATGCCGCCGACCGTGGCGGTCACCGCGAAGAGCACGCTCAACAGGACCACCAGTCCCGGCGACCCGGTGACCTTGAAGGCCGCCGCGGCGGGCGTGATGAGAAGCGCGAGGACCAGCAGCGCGCCCACCACCTGGATCGAGAGCGCCACGGAGACGCCCAGGATGAGCATGAACGCGAGCGCGAGGCCCCGCACGGGCACTCCTCTGGCCTGCGCCACATCGGGGTCATCGCTGGCGAAGTTGAGCGGACGCCAGAGGACCGCCAGGGCCACCATGACCAGCGCCGCGGTGATGGCGAGGATCTGCAACTGCACGGTGTCCACCGAAACGATCTGTCCGGTGAGCAGCGAGAACTTGTTGGCGGCACGGCCCTGATAGAGCGAGAGGAAGAGGATTCCGAGGCCTAGGCCGAACGGCATGAGCACGCCGATCAGGGAGTTCTTCTCCCGGGCGCGCAAGCCCATGACGCCCAGCAACAGGGCTGCCGCGACAGAGCCGAGCAGTGAGCCGAGGATCACATCGGCCCCGATGAGAAGGGCGAACGACGCCCCCGCGAACGACAGTTCGGAGATGCCGTGCACCGCGAAGGAGAGATCCCGCTTGACGACGAAGACGCCCACCAGCCCACCGAGCACGCCCAGGACGGCTCCGGCCCAGATGGAGTTCTGCAGGAGTGCCAGCAGCTCGCCGTAGTTCTCGAAATTGAAGATGGCACCCAGCATGGAATTCAGGTCCACTTACTCGGCCTCCTGCTCGTGGTGCGGCTGTTCCGGGATGCCGGAGACCAGCAGGCGGTCCTTGGATCGCACCACTTCAACGTGCCCTTGGTAGAGCTCGGACAGGGTCTCGGTGTTCATCACCTCGTCGGGCGTGCCCACCCTGAACCGCCCCTGCGCCAGGTAAAGCACTCGGTCCACATAGGGCAGCACCGGGTTGAGTTCGTGGGTGACGAAGACGACCGCCGAACCGGCGTCCCGGCATTGCCTGTTGACCAGCTCACTGACGACGTTCTGGTGCCGCGGGTCGAGCGAGAGCAGCGGCTCGTCGCAGAGAAGCACCTGCGGATCGGCGGCCAGCGCCTGAGCGACCCGGAGCCTCTGCTGCTCCCCACCGGAGAGCTGGCCCACAGGGACCCGGGCATAGTCGCTCGCTCCCACGTGTTCCAGCAGCGCGTCGACCTGTCGATTGACGCGTTTGCGGTCCATCCGGATGCCCCAGCGGTGCCCGTCGACGCCGAGCGCGACAAGATCCCGGGCCCTCAGCGCCGTGTCCGGAGCGAAGTTCTTCTGCTGCGGCACATAGCCGACCTTCTCGCGCGGAACCTCACGTTCGAGGGTGCCGTCACTCAGCGGCAGGAGACCCAGGAGGACCTTCAGCAAGGAGCTCTTCCCGCTGCCGTTGGCCCCCAGCACGGCAAGGAACTCCCCGGCTCGGATGTCCAGGTCCAGCCCTTCCCAGAGTCTGCGCTGCCCGAACCGCAGACCGGCACCTCTGAGGGACATCAGAGGTGCCGGCCGCGCTGCTGATACTTGCTCGTTCATGCTCTCCCTGAGGGGCCGCTCATCGTCGGCACGCGCCACGCGTACCGCTACCACTGTAGTCCCGGGTCACCTCAGCCCTGCACCGTTTTCAGGGCCTGCTGGAGGTTGTGGACGTTCTCGTTCATCCAGCCCAGGTAGTCCTTGCCGTCAGGGAGGGTCTCGGTGAAGGAGACCACCGGTGCTCCTGCAGCCTCCGCCGCCTTGCGCACCGCTTCGGTCTGAGGGCCCGAGGTCTGCTCGTTGTAGGCGAGGAGAGCCGCCTTCTTGGTGGAGAACAGCTTCAGGGTGCTGTCCAGAACGGAGGCCGGGACGTCATGCCCCTCCTCCACGGCGACGGAGAACTCCTCCGGAGTGACGTTGTGCAATCCGGCAGCCTCAAGAAGGTACAACGGCACCGGTTCGGTGATCGCCACATGCACGTGCTTGCCGCCTGCGGCCGCTGCCGCATCCTTCTGCAGGCTGGTCAGGCGAGCGGTGAATGCTTCCGCGTTGTGTTTGAACTCCGCCGCGGAGGCGGGGGCCAAGGCCGCCAGACGCTGTTCTACGACGGTTGCGACCTTCTGCATGGCTGGGAAGTCGTACCAGACGTGCTCGTTGAACTCACCGTGGCTGTGGCCGTGATCGTCTGCGGCCGCTGTCGGTGTCGCGTCCTGCAGTCCGGAGACCGTCACGGCGTTGATCACGTTGGCCGGATCCAGCTTGGCTTCTGAGACCATGCCGTCCATGAACGTGTCATAGCCGCCTCCGTTGACCACCACGAGCTTGGCCTTGGAGACCTTCAGACGGTCCTGCGCCGTCGCCTCATAGGAATGCGGGTCCTGGCTGACCTTCGAGACGATCGATTCGACCTTGACTTTGTCGCCGCCGATCGCCTGGACGATGCTTCCGTAGGCGCTGGTGGAAGCGACGACGTCGACCGTATCCGTACCGCTGGACTGCCCCGCAGCGGCAGCGCCACCCGGACTGGCGCAGGCGGAGACGCCGAGGATCAGCGCACCGGCCAGCGCGGCGACGGAGAGGGACTTACTGCGGAAGGTCACGAGGACACCTCTATTTCAGCTCTGAGGATGGTTGCTACCCCTAAGCCTAAACATAAATGAGAATCATTTCCATTTAAGACCCCCTGGGGGTCGGCCCGGCGCGCACACATCGTGTGCGGCGCCGGACCGGAGATCACCTCCAGAGATCGCCCAGGTCCGCGGCGATGGCCATCCCTTGTTCGTAGCCGCCGCGGCCGGCTTGACGACGAGTGGAGGGATCCAACGCGTTCGCATCGAACACCTCGCCTGCACCCGCGTCCGGGAAGACGGCCTCGGCACGGCTGCCCGCCTCGCGCAGTTCCAGGAGCTGGGTCGCCAGATCCATCCCCCAGGCCTCGGGCATTCTGGACCGCCCACCGAATGGCACGAGCACCAGCACCCGCTCGTACCCGGCAGCCAGATCGGCGTTCTCGCTGCGCCGGTACCCGCCGTTGAGATAGCGTCGCTCGCCGATGCGGTACGGGACCATGGCCGACGTGCTCGCCGCCACCGCGTCGACGATGTCCACCCCGCTGTCCCGGTCGAACACGACCGGCTCCCCCGTGAAGGCATCGACGGCGGGGATCAGCACTCGCTGCGGCGGCCAGTGCGCCCCGGGCAAGCGGGACGCGACCACGGTGCGCCACTGCTCGGCGTCCGCACCCCCTGAGCCGTCCCGTTCCAGGGCCGCCGCACCGAGACGGCGTCGCATCTCGCCCGGATCCTTCGAGGAGTCGATGAGCTGCTGAGACCAGTCCAGGTAGCCCGCTCCGGAGACCTTCGGCCCTGGACCGTGGCCGTGCCGCGTCCCGGCACGGTGCTGCGGCGGAATCGGTGCCTGGGTCGCTTCGTAGAGCTGCGCCAGACCGGCGCCGGACGTGATCTGTGCGGCCACGGTGGACCCGGAGGAGGTCCCTACGATGAGATCCGATTCGGTGACATCGAGGCCCGCCTCAGCCAGTCCGGCGATCAGGCCGAGTGCCCAGGCGTTGCCTGCCGCACCTCCGCCACCGATCACCAAGGCGCGGCGGGGAGTCCTGGGCATTTCCTGGCGGTCAGAGTCTTCCAGTGCCTCAGGACCTGGGAATGAAGAGACCGGGAATGAAGAAGATGTGGTGTTCATGGGAGTCGCCTTTCGCGAATTGCCTGTCAGGCGCTCCCAGAGCGGCTACCTCAGCCGCGCGACCGTACCTTGGAGGGAGCACCCATTACGGATACTGCACACATGGGTCTCACCTCCTGCCGTGGATCACGATCAGGAAAATGGTTGCACACCCACGGCGCAGGACGCAATCGATCCGGAAAGACCGGAGGCCCGCCGTCAACGACGGCGGGCCTCTTCAGAATCAGTCCGCTTCGGAACCGCGGTGGGCTTCCCAGTACCGCCCGGCGTCCTTCGCCTGGGTCTCGTCCTGGATCTCCCCCACCAGCTCCTCGATCACGTCCTCCAGGAACAGCACCCCCAGAGTCGAGCCGTCCGGCTCGACCACCCGGGCCACGTGGGATCCGCTCTTCTGCATCCTGGCCAGCACATCCTCGACCTCCAGCTCGGGGGCGATGTTCACCAGGGAACGCTGGCGGTTCTCCGCGATCGGAAGACCGTACTGCGATTCGGGGATCGAGATGACGTCCTTCACGTGAAGGTATCCGGAGAGCTCACCGTCCTCATCCTTGAGCAGGAAACGCGAGTAGCCGGTCTTGGCCACCATGCGCTCGAATTGCTGCGGGGTCGCACCCTCGCTGAGGGTCGCCAGACGATTCAGCGGAACCATGACCTGGGCCGCGGTCCGTTCTGAGAACTCCAGAGCACCGCTCAACAAGCCGGCGTCGTCCTCCACCAGGCCGTGGCGGGTGGACTCCTGGACGATCGACTGCACCTCTTCCAAGGTGAAGCTCGAGGTCACCTCGTCCTTCGGCTCGACACGCATGAGCTTCAGCACGTGGTTGGCCGTCCAGTTCAGCGTGCCCACGATCGGGCGGACGATCGTTGCGAGCGCCGAGAGCACGGGAGCCAGCAGCAGGGCCGCCTTGTCCGCCGCGGAGACCGAGATGTTCTTCGGCACCATCTCACCGAAGGTCACGTGAAGGAACGTCACCACGGCCAGCGCCGCGGCGAACGCCAGACCGCCGGCAAGAGCCTCCGGAATGCCCAGATGCTCAAGCGGTTCGGCGATCAGATGATGGATCGCCGGTTCGGCCACTTGCAGGATCAGCAGCGAACAGACCGTGATGCCCAGCTGCGCGCAGGCGAGCATCAGGGAAACCTGTTCCATGGCTTTCAGAGTGGTCTGCGCCCGACGCGAACCCGCCTCGGCCAACGGCTCGATCTGACTGCGTCGAGCGGACATGATGGCGAACTCCGCCGCCACGAAGAAGGCGTTGCCGAGCAGCAGCACGACGAGCCAGACGATGCCCATCCAGTCACTCATGACGGCCTCCTTCCTCAGCAGACAGACCATCCGGTTCCGGCGCCGGCAGATAGGCCAGCCGGTCCACCCGGCGGCCGTCCATCCGGACCACCCGAAGCTCCCCGGAGAGCACCGGGATGTGGTCGCCGGCCACCGGGATCCGGCCGAGCGCGCTCATGACGAAGCCACCCACCGTCTCGTAGGCGCCGTCCTCGGGGATCGCGAGGCCCTTGATCTGGGCTTCCGCCTCGTCGGGCCGCAACAGGCCGGGGAAGAACCAGCGGCCGTCGGCCGCCTGGAGGACTCCGGGACGACGGCGGTCGTGTTCATCGGCCACCTCTCCCACGATCTCCTCCACCAGATCCTCAAGGGTCACTACGCCGGCCGTGCCACCGTATTCGTCCAGCACGACCGCCATCTGCATATTGGCGGCCCTCAGTTCAGCGATCAGATCATCCAGCGGGATGGTCTCCGGGACACGGAACACCTCGGTCATGAGGGATCCCACTTCCAGCTCGGCACGCTTGGCGGGAGGGACCGCCACTGCCTTCTTGATGTGAACGACGCCGCGGATGTCATCCACGGAATCCCCCGTCACCGGGAAACGCGAGTATCCCGACGCGCGGGCCGCGTCGAGCACGGCGGTGACCGGCTCATCCGCCCCCAAGGCCTCCATCCGGAAACGGGCCGTCATGACGTCGGCCGCGGTCTTGTCCGAGAAGCGGAGGGTTCTGGCGACGAATTCGGCAGTGCCCGCATCAAGCGTTCCGAGCTCCGCGGACCGCCGCACCAAGGAGGCGAGTTCGTCCGGTGTCCGGGCGCCGGAGATCTCCTCTTTGGCTTCCAGCCCGAAGATGCCGAGCACCTTGTTGGAGAAGCCGTTCAGCAGCACGATCGCCGGCTTGAAGATCGCGGTGAAGACCAGCTGGGGCCGCGCCACCGCCTTGCCGATGACCATGGCCTGAGCGATGGCGAGGTTCTTCGGCACCAGCTCGCCGAGGATCATCGAGAAGACGGTCGCCACGATCATGGCGATCACGAGGGAGACGGCACCCGACTCAGCGAGTCCGACCGCCCGGAGAGGGGTCTCCAACAACTTGCCCACGGACGGCTCCAGGACGTAGCCGGTCAGCAGGGTGGTGAGTGTGATGCCGAGCTGGCAGCTCGACAGCTGGGTGGAAAGTGATTTCAGACAGGCGAGCAGAGGAACGGCGGCTTGATCGCCGTCGTCGACTGCGGCCTGAACCTGGGCCTGATCAAGCGCGACCAGGGAGAATTCGACCGCGACGAAGAATCCGGTTCCCAGGATCAGCAGGAAGCCGATCAGCAGAAGAAGCCATTCCATGGCGCGCTCTCACCTCCCCGGACGGAGGCAGGCACGCTGCAGTAGGGTCGATGGGCACGGTTTCGGTGTCTGCCGGCCGGACTCGAGGCCTGATGCGCAGTCCTGCTGCGTCGGCGTCGGGATCGTCCAGGCCGGCACCTGGAATGACTGTCCATAACTCCAACAGTCTATCCGCAGGAGCGCCCGAACGGCACGCAAACTTTTACGCTCTGTAGATTAGCCCTCAGCAAGGCACCTCATTAGACTGGCAAGGGTCTGGGTTCACGCAACCCCGGCACTGGACCAGGCCGGCACCGAGGCCGGCTCTCATTCCAGCGGGCAAACAAAAAATGGAAGAGGCGTATCACGTGCCAGAGCAGCCAAACCACCGTCTACCCGAAGAGTTCGGCGGAAATGAGTGGCTTGTAGATGAGCTCTACGAGCAGTTTCTGAAGGACAAGTCCTCCGTGGACTCCAAGTGGTGGTCTGTCTTCGAAAACTACGGTTCCGCCGGGCAGGGCTCGGCCACGCAGACTCAGGTTCTGCCGGCCGTCTCGACCGCGACGAAGACCCAGCAGGCCCCGGCACCCGCCGCAGCGCCTGCGCCCGCGGCGGCCAGCACGGCCCCCGCCTCCACCGCGGCCCCCGCTGCGAGCACGGCTCCGGCCCCAGCGCCCAAGGCCCCGCCGCGCGTCGTCGCCAAGGACGGAAACCGCACCACGGCCACTGCGCCGATCCCGGCCCAGTTGCCCAAGAGCGCCCCCTCTTCCTCTTCCCCGAACGAGCAGGACGTCGTCCAGGTCCTCCGTGGCCCGGCCAAGGCGATCGCGGCCAACATGGTCTCCAGCCTGGAAGTCCCCACGGCCACCAGCGTCCGCGCCGTCCCGGCGAAGCTGCTGATCGACAACCGCGTCGTGATCAACAACCACCTCGCCCGCGCCCGTGGCGGCAAGGTCTCCTTCACGCACCTCATCGGCTATGCCGTCGTGAAGGCGCTCCACCAGTTCCCGTCCATGAACGTGACCTACGACGAGCAGGACGGCAAGCCCGTCGCCGTCCAGAACGCGCACGTCAACTTCGGCATCGCCATCGACATGCCGAAGCCGGACGGAACCCGTCTTCTCGTGGTGCCCAACATCAAGAAGGCCGAGTCCCTTCGCTTCGCAGAGTTCTGGCGCACCTATGAGGACCTCATCAAGCGCGCCCGTAACGGCAAGCTCACCGCCGACGACCACTCCGGGACCACCGTCTCGCTGACCAATCCCGGCGGCATCGGCACCGTGCACTCGGTTCCGCGCCTCTCCAAGGGCCAGGCCGCGATCATCGGCGTCGGCGCTCTCGAGTACCCCGCAGAATTCCAGGGCAGCAGCGAGAAGAAGCTCGCCGAGATGGCCGTCGGCAAGATCATCACCCTGACCTCCACCTACGACCACCGTGTCATCCAGGGTGCCGGCTCGGGTGAGTTCCTGCGCATCGTGCACCAGCTCCTGCTGGGCGAGCAGAACTTCTACGACGAGATCTTCGAAGAACTGCGCATCCCCTACGAGCCCGTGCGCTGGCGCCCCGACGTCCAGGTGGACCCGAGCGACGAGATCAACAAGGTCGCCCGCATCCAGCAGCTCATCCACTCCTACCGTGTGCGCGGCCACCTCATGGCGGACACGGATCCTCTGGAGTACGTCCAGCGTAAGCACCCCGATCTCGACATCCTCACCCATGGCCTGACGCTCTGGGACCTGGACCGCGAGTGGCCGACCGGTGGATTCGGCGGCAAGCCGTTCCTGCCCTTCCGCACGATCCTCGGCGTGCTCCGCGACGCGTACTGCCGCACCACCGGCATCGAATACATGCACATCCAGGATCCCGAGGAGAGGCAGTGGTTCCAGGACGAGCTGGAGCACCCGTACTCGAAGCCGAGCCGCGACGAGCAGCTGCGCATCGTCTCCCGTCTGAACGCAGCTGAAGCCTTCGAGACCTTCCTCCAGACCAAGTTCGTGGGTCAGAAGCGCTTCTCCCTCGAAGGCGGCGAATCGCTCATCCCGCTGCTGGACGCGATCATCTCCGACGCCGCGGACAAGGGCCTGGACGAGGTCGCCGTCGGCATGGCCCACCGTGGCCGCCTGAACGTCCTGACGAACATCGCCGGCAAGACCTACGCTCAGGTCTTCCGCGAGTTCGAAGGAACCCAGGATCCGCGCAGCGTCCAAGGTTCCGGCGACGTGAAGTACCACCTCGGCACCGAGGGAACCTTCACCTCCGAAGCCGGGAACACCACCAAGGTCTACCTCGCAGCGAACCCGTCCCACCTGGAAGCCGTCGACTCCGTGCTGGAGGGCATCGTCCGCGCCAAGCAGGACCTGCTCGATCAGGGAACCAGCTTCCCGGTGCTGCCGATCCTCGTCCACGGCGACGCCGCGTTCGCAGGCCAGGGCGTCGTGGCGGAGACCCTCAACCTCTCCCAGCTGCGGGGCTACCGCACCGGCGGCACCATCCACGTGATCGTCAACAACCAGGTCGGCTTCACCACCTCGCCGTCCTCTTCGCGCTCGTCCACCTACTCCACGGATGTCGCGAAGATGATCCAGGCGCCGATCTTCCACGTGAACGGCGACGACCCCGAGGCCGTGGTCCGTGTGGCTCAGCTCGCCTTCGAGTTCCGCGAGCGGTTCCACAAGGACGTCGTCATCGACATGGTCTGCTACCGTCGCCGCGGTCACAACGAGGGCGACGATCCCTCCATGACCCAGCCGCTCATGTACAGCCTGATCGAGGCCAAGCGCAGCGTTCGCAAGCTCTACACGGAAGCTCTCATCGGTCGTGGCGACATCACCGAGGATGAGGCCGAGCAGTTGCTCCGCGACTACCAGGAACGCCTGGAGCGGGTCTTCGCGGAGACCCACGCGGCACAGACCTCGCCGGTCCCCGTCATCACGGCGGATTCCGCGGCCGTCGCGGGCATCGAGCGCCCTCTGGCCCAGCGCAACGACGGCCTGGTGAACACTCCGACCACCACTGCCATCAGCCCCCAGACGCTCGCCCACATCGGCGCGACCCACCTGGCCATCCCCGAGGGCTTCACGGTCCACCCGAAGCTCAAGCAGCTTCTGGAGAAGCGTGAGCAGATGTCCCGCGAAGGCGGTATCGACTGGGGCTTCGGCGAGATCGCGGCCTTCGGCTCCCTCAGCATGGAAGGCGTCCCGGTGCGTCTCGCGGGCCAGGATTCCCGGCGCGGCACCTTCGTCCAGCGCCACGCGGTGTTCCACGACCGGAAGAACGGCAAGGAGTGGATGCCTCTGGCCAACCTCTCCGAGGACCAGGCCAAGCTCTGGATCTACGACTCGCTGCTCTCCGAATACGCGGCCATGGGCTTCGAGTACGGCTACTCGGTGGAGCGTCCCGAAGCGCTGGTCATGTGGGAGGCCCAGTTCGGCGATTTCGTCAACGGCGCCCAGACCGTGATCGACGAGTTCATCTCCTCGGCCGAGCAGAAGTGGGGCCAGCGTTCCTCCCTCGTGGTCATGCTGCCGCACGGCTACGAGGGCCAGGGCCCGGACCACTCCTCCGCCCGTATCGAGCGTTTCCTGCAGATGTGCGCCGAGAACAACATGGTGGTGGCGGAGCCGACCACCGCGGCGAACCACTTCCACCTGCTGCGCCGTCAGGCCTACAGCCGCCCGCACAAGCCGCTGATCGTCTTCACGCCGAAGCAGCTGCTTCGACTCAAGGCGGCAGCCAGCTCGGTCGCCGATTTCACCACGGGCGGTTTCCAGCCCGTCATCAGCGAGCACGCTGCGGTGGATCCTGCGGGCGTCAAGCGGGTCATCTTGGTCGCCGGCAGGCTCTACTACGATCTGCTGGCCAATCGGGACAAGGCCCAGGACACCAGCACGGCGATCGTCCGGGTCGAGCAGCTCTACCCGCTGCCCCTGGAGGAGATCCGGGCCGAGCTCGCCAAGTACCCCAACGCGGACGTCGTGTGGGCCCAGGATGAGCCGGCCAACCAGGGCCCGTGGGGCTTCATGGCCCTGAACCTGGCGCCGTCCCTGGACCGTCCGCTGCGCGTCGTCAGCCGCCCGGCTTCGGCGTCCACCGCGGCCGGAACCGGCAAGCGCCACGCTGCCGAGAACGCCCTGCTGCTGCAGCAGGCTTTCGACCACAGGCCGTGATCGACCGGCGTCGTCGTCGCTCTCCGACGACGACGCCGCATGGCTGAGCCACACCCGCCATTCGCGTCTTCCGGCGCGGGGGCGGGTGTTGGCGTTTAATGGAGTGGGGGTGTCAGCGCCGCAGACGGCGCATCAAACATGCGAAAGGACGACGTGGAGGACAGGAAGCTTCGGATTGCCGCCATCGGCGATGAACTGCTCGCCGGATTCGGGGATCCCCGGGCTCTCGGCTGGTTCGGGCGGGTCCTCGCCCGCACGCCACGCGGGGAATTCAGCCTGGAGAGTTACACCCTCCCCTGTCCCGAGGAGGGCACCGAGGGGCTCTCCGCCCGCTGGGCAGAGGAGACCGGCCGCCGTTTCGGCCAAGGCTATGAGAATCGCCTCGTCATCGGCCTCTCGGGACGGGACATCGAGTTCGGGATGTCCACGGCACGGAGCCGGCTGAACCTGGCCAATATTCTTGACCACGCCTCGCAGGCGAGCGTCTCGGTCTTCGTGGTCGGCCCGCCGCCCACACTGGACCCCTCTCAGAACCGTCGCCTCGCGGAACTCAACACGGCCTTCGCGGATGTCACCACACGTCGCCACCACCTCTACGTGGACACCTTCTCGCCGTTGCTCAATCACGAGCAGTGGCGCAACGACCTCTCGGCCAACGCCGGAGCGCCCGGCCAGGCGGGTTACGGTCTGATGGCGTGGCTCGTGCTGCACCGTGGCTGGTTCCAGTGGCTGAACATCGCGGAGCCCACCGCCTGACTTTCCCCGCCGTTGAGTGCGCAGTTGTGGGGGGGGGGGGGGGGGTGGACCCCCCCCCCCCCCCCGCCCCCCCCCGGGCCCCGGCCCACCCGTGTGGTACGCAAAATAGGAGATTTTAGTTTAGGTATAAAGGGGAGTTATAAGCCATGTAGGCGGGG
>NZ_JBIVFT010000001.1:127209-538995 GCF_044748305.1 Arthrobacter sp. NPDC090010 | reverse complement strand
CGTGGGTGGTTCCTGTGGCTTAACATCGCGGAGCCCACCGCCTGACTTCCCCCGCGTTTGTGTGCGCTGTTGTGGGGGGTGTTCCGAGTCAACACCCGCCACAACTGAGCACGCAACGCGTTTAAGCCAAGCTCTTGACTCACGATATATCGCGATATATCGTGAAGTCATAGACGCGATATATCGCAATGGACCGAGGAGGAGAGCATGGCAGAAGAACGCTGGGTCGTCACGGGCCCTCAGACCATCGACATCGACGGAGTCACGTCCCTGAAACTGGGGATCGTGAGCGGCCGTTTCGACATCGTCACCCACGAAGAAGACGTCACCCGGATCGAGATCTCGGAAGTCGCCGGCGATCCACTCGACGTCTCGTTCACCGCTGGACGCCTGGAGATCCGCCATCAGGAGCCCGGGCCACAGGGTTGGTTCAAGAACGTCATGAACAGCGTGACCCGATCCCACGAGAACCGCGTGATCCTGAGCATCGCCGTTCCGTCGGGTATCCAGGTGGACGCTTCCACAGTGGCCGGCGACGGACTCGTCAGCGGCACCACCGCCAAGACCTCGCTGAACACGGTCTCCGGTGACGTCGTCGCGGATCGCACAGCGTCCCACCTCGACGTCAACTCCGTCAGCGGCGAGGCGATCGTCCGCGACCATCACGGAAGCCTGAGCGTCAACACGGTCTCGGGCGCCGTCACCGCGACAGGCCGCCTCAACCATGTCCGCCTCAACAACGTCAGCGGCGAGATCCTTCTGGATGTCTCCCCCGACACGCAGGACATCGGCGCCAACACCGTCTCGGGAGACGTGACCGTGCGACTGCCCTGGGAGAGCGGGGTGGATCTGACCGCCAAGACCGGATCCGGTCAGGTGATCATCGATTCACAGCGCTACATGCCGGTGAAGAACACGGTCAAGACCATTGCGGGTCCTGAGGAGCATCTCGTCGTGCTCCGGACGAACTCCGTCTCCGGCAACCTGTCCGTGGTCCACGCCCCCGCCACCACCGCGGAGGAGGCCCTCTGATGCCGCCGGTCTTCGCCCACGGCGCACTGCGCCTCTACCTCCTGGCTCTGCTCGAGGACGGAGCCAAGCACGGCTACGACCTCATCAAGGCCCTGAGTGACCGCTTCAACGGCACGTACTCCCCCAGCGCCGGAACCATCTACCCGCGACTGGCCAAGCTGGAAGAGGAAGGACTCGTCTCCACTCAGGTCGATGGCCGCAGGACGAGTTACACCCTCACCGAGGCAGGGCGGCGCGAACTGGACAGCCGTCGCGAGGAACTCAGCTCCGTGGAGAAGGACATCACAGCCTCTGTCCGCCGTCTCGCCGACAGCCTCCGCGAGGACATCGGCAGCAATATCCGTTCGCTGCGCGAGGAGTTGAACAGCACCTCCCGCCAGGCGCGGGCCGCGGCGGCACATCAGGAACCGGTCCTCCCGCCATCGGTGGCGGCTCAGGCCGGCAGCTTCGCCCGCAGCCGTGCGGCGGAACAGCTGGTGCACGGCTTCCGTTCGGAGCTCCTGATGCTCATCCGTCTGCAGAAAGCGCGGGGGGAACTCAGCGAGACCCAATTGGATTCTCTCCGCCGGGTCCTGGACCAGGCCCGTGCCGACGCGAAGGAACTGCTTGAACGCTGACCCACTTGAACGCTCACCCACATCGTGACGCACAACGGAACGGGCCCGGAACCTCATGGTTCCGGGCCCGTTCCTTTCGGCGCAAGCCGAGCAGTCACCCCTCACGGGGTGTCAGCTGCTCAGGTGTTGGGGCGCTTGCCGTGGTTGGCACCGCCGCGCTTGCGGTCACGACGCTTGCGTGCGCGCTTGCTCATAGCTGGACTCCTTCTTTTGTCACTCGTCGAGAGCTGCCCTCAAGTCTCCCATACCGAGGCGACCCTCGCGAAACCGCGGCATCATCGCGGAAACGCGGAGCACCCCCGGCCAGGGTGGATCAGCTGCGAGCGGAGTGGATCTTCTCCAGGATGCTCTGCTTGAGTTCAGCCGGAGCGGCCTCCGTGCAGGAACGCTTGACCATGGAACGGATCATGCATTCCAGGTCATGCTGCTCCAGGCAATTCGGGCAACTGGCGAGATGTTCCTTGATCTCTTCCACGTCAGCACGCGGCAGGGCACCGTCCAGGTATTCATAAATACGTTCAATCCGGGCGTCTTCACAATCGCCCAGGCCTTGGCAGTCTTTCATTTCGTCTTCTCCACTGATGCCGTGTCAGCGGCCGTGCGCTGCACTCCAAACCCTCGATCGGCCGCGTACTCCGCCAGCAGCTCACGCAACATCTTGCGTCCTCGGTGCAGGCGGGACATGACCGTCCCGATCGGGGTGTTCATGATTTCTGAGATCTCCTTGTACGCGAACCCCTCGACATCCGCGAAGTACACGGCCAGCCGGAATTCCTCCGGGATGGACTGCAGCGCACGCTTGACGTCGGAGTCCGGAAGGTGGTCCAGCGCCTCGGCCTCGGCGGAACGCAACCCCGTGGAGGTGTGCGACTCGGCCCGCGCCAGCTGCCAGTCCTCGATGGTCTCCCCATGCGACTGCAAGGGCTCACGCTGCCGTTTCCGGTACAGGTTGATGTAGGTGTTCGTCAGGATCCGGTACAGCCACGCTTTCAGGTTCGTGCCCGGCTTGTACTGATGGAAGGCGGAGAACGCCTTGGTGTACGCCTCTTGCACCAGGTCCTCGGCATCCGCCGGATTCCTGGCCATGCGCATGGCCGCGGAATAGAGCTGATCCACGTATTGCATGGCTTCGCGTTCGAAGCGTGCCCGGCGCTCCCCGGCGCTCTCCGAGGCGACATCCAGTTCGGCGTCCTCGACGACCCGGCCCTGGGCCTGGGTGGAGGAGCCTGCTTCCGCGCCCGGTTCCGGGACTTGGGATTCCGTCGTGTTCATCGCGGTCCAGTCTAGACCGCGCGGGGTCCCCTGCCGACGCGAAGCGAGGCTGGGGAGCGGGATGGACGCCAGACCGTTCGGGGAGAGCGTCACCTGGGGCGCAGCGCGCTCCATGACCACGGGCATCGGACCTCCTGAAGACTCCTGGGACGGGGGCCGTCCCCGCTTCGCCGCTGTGTAAGGGAACGGCTCCCCGACGGCAAATATTCCGCAAAGGTGCAAGACTAGGAGTGGTCCGCGCCTGTCATCAGGCCGGTCCACAAGCCGTCTAAGTGCACCAGCTGAAGAAGGAGACCCTCGTGTCCGTGGTCCGGTTCCTGGCCCGTCCGCTCATCGCCAGCAGCTTTGTCGCCGATGGCGTCCAGAAGATCAAATCCGCGAATGACCCCGCAGGCAGGCCGTCGGCGCTGCTGCGTCGCGCCGTCGATGCCTCGCCACTCGAGTTGGGCGACGCCGCCATCAACCGTGTCGCGGGTGGCGTCCAGGTGGGTGCCGGGGCCCTTTACGCCCTGGGACGGTTTCCGCGCGCTTCCGCTCTGCTGCTCGCCGCGTCCGCGGTGTGCACCGCACTGGTGGAACACCGTGAGGCCGACACGACCACCAAGGAGGGCCGCGCCGCCCGGCGTCGTGCGCTTCTGAAGAATCTCTCCCTGACCGGGGCCGCCCTCCTCGCCGCGGTGGACACGGCCGGCAAGCCGAGCCTTGCCTGGCGCGTGAAGAACCGGCCCGCCGTGACCTCCGACGCTCCGAAGGGAGCATGATCGGTGCCGCAGGACGCTCGTGAGATCCAGGCCTGGCCGGCACCTCTGGCAGCCGGCCCCGTCGACGCGGTGGTCACCGTCCCTGGTTCCAAATCCCTGACCAACCGGTATCTGGTGCTCGCCGCCCTGGCGGAGGCACCTTCCCGGCTACGAGCGCCACTGCACTCCCGTGATTCCGCCCTCATGGTGGAGGCCCTGCGGGCTTTGGGGGCAACCGTCGAGGAGGTGCCCGGAGACGGGTCCTTCGGACCGGATCTCCTCATCACTCCGATGCCGGCGAAGGCTTCGGCCTCGGACGTCCGGATTGACTGCGGCCTGGCGGGTACCGTCATGCGATTCGTCCCCGCACTCGCCGCCTTGCGCCACGGGACCGCCCGCTTCGATGGCGACCCGCACGCCAGGAAGCGCCCGATGGGCGCGATCCTCCAGTCGCTCCGCGCACTCGGCCTCGACCTCACGGGCGACGACGGCGAATCGCCGTCGGCACTCCCCTTCACCGTGCACGGCGAGGGCACCGTCCGGGGTGGCCACGTCGTGATCGACGCGAGCGGAAGCAGCCAGTTCGTCTCCGCGCTGCTGCTCGTGGGGGCCCGCTTCCGCGACGGACTGCACATCGAGCACTCCGGTAAGCCGGTGCCCAGCCTGGACCACATCAGGATGACGGTCGAGGTCCTGCGTTCCCTGGGGGTGACGGTCGATGATTCCGTTCCCGACCATTGGTTCGTGGCGCCCGGCACCATCGATGCCTTCGATGTCCGGATCGAGCAGGACCTGAGCAATGCCGGCCCCTTCCTCGCGGCGGCACTCGTGACCCGCGGCACGGTGCGGGTGCCCCATTGGCCGTCACCGACGACACAGGTCGGGGACCTCTGGCAGGACATCCTGCGGCGCATGGGTGCACGGGTCTCCCTCGAGAACGGAACACTCGTGGTGACCGGTGGCGACCGCATCAAGGGCGGGGACTTCGCCGACACCAGCGAGCTTGCCCCCACCGTCGCAGCGCTGTGCGCCCTGGCTGACACGCCCTCGCGTCTGAGCGGAATCGCACATCTGCGCGGCCACGAGACCAACCGTCTGGAAGCGTTGGTCACGGAGATCCGTCGCATGGGCGGGGATGCCGAAGAGACCACCGACGGCCTGATCATCCGCCCGGTCCCCCTCCACGGTGCCGTGCTGCAGAGCTACGCAGATCACCGGATGGCGACGGCTGGTGCGATCTGGGGCCTTGCGGTTCCCGGCACCCAGGTCGAGGACATCGCCACGACAGCCAAGACCATGCCCGATTTCCCCGCGCTCTGGCAGGCCATGCTGGGCTCCTCCGCTCAGGAGTCCCGTACCGTGCCGGCCGGGGCGGACGCCTGAGATGGCTCGAGGCGGCGCCTCGCGAGCCCTTTCCGATTGGGACGAGTCGGACGTCAGGCAGCGGCCCAACAAGCGCGGTTCACGTCCGCGGACCAAGGACAGGCCCAGCCACTCCGATGCTGTGACCGGCCGGATCGTCACCGTCGACCGGGGCCGCTACACGGCGGTCCTGGACGAAGGGACACCCCAGGAGCGGATCATCATCGCCGCCCGTGCCAAGGAACTCAGACGCCAGCCCGTCGTGGTGGGCGATTTCGTGGCGCTCGTCGGTGACGTCTCGGGCAAGCCCGACACCCTGGCCCGTCTGGTGCGGATCGAGGAGCGCAGTACGCTGCTGCGTCGCAGCGCGGATGACACCGACCCCGTCGAGCGCGCCGTCGTCGCCAATGCCGACAAATTGGTGATCGTGGTGGCTGCCGCCAATCCCGAGCCTCGGACCGGCTTCATCGACCGGGCACTGGTCGCTGCCTACGACGCCGGCATCGAACCGATCCTGCTCATCACCAAAGCGGACGTGAAGGATCCGGCGGAGCTGCTGGCCAACTATCAGGCTCTCGATCTGCGGGTGATCATCAGCCGCACCACGGAGAACGGCGCCAATGGGATTGATGCCAGGAGCGCCGACGGCGGTTCGGCGTCCCTGCTCGGAAGCGCCGTCACGGAACTCCGGGACGAATTGGACGGCTACGTCAGCGTGCTGCTCGGGCACTCCGGAGTGGGCAAGTCCACGATGGTCAATGCACTCACCGGCGCGGACCGCGCCACCGGTCACGTCAACGCGGTCACCGGGAGGGGACGCCACACCTCCAGCTCCGCCGTGGCCCTCCAGATGCCGGACGCCCGTCCGGGCACGTGGATCATCGACACGCCCGGGGTGCGCTCCTTC
The DNA here is from genome assembly GCF_044748305.1 of Arthrobacter sp. NPDC090010. Classification (NCBI taxonomy): domain Bacteria; kingdom Bacillati; phylum Actinomycetota; class Actinomycetes; order Micrococcales; family Micrococcaceae; genus Arthrobacter; species Arthrobacter sp. NPDC090010. The sequence continues at coordinate 533,065 of NZ_JBIVFT010000001.1, read as the reverse complement.
GGGCTGGCCCTGGTCGATCCGAGCCGTATCCTGGCCGCGTTCCCCGATCTGGCTCCGGGCACGGAAGCCTGTGAGCGAGGCTGCAAGCACGGCGCGCAGGCTGTGGGATGTGGCCTGGACGCATGGGTCGCGGAGGGGCATGCGGGCCCGGCCGGGGCCTCCCGCCTCGACTCGTTGCGGCGTGTGCTGGACGCCGGAATACAGGAAGAGCGGGAAAGCAAGGAACTCGGAGCCCCATGAGCACTTCGGTGCGTCGCGGGCTGTGGGTCCTCCCGCGATGGGTACGGTTTAACCCATGACGGTCCCCACCCAGAACTACACCGATGACCTCCGCCTGGCGCACGTGCTGGCCGACCAGGTCGATGCCCAGACGATGGAACGCTTCAAGGCGCAGGACCTGAAGGTCGAGACGAAGCCGGACCTCACTCCGGTCAGCGACGCGGATCGCAGCGCCGAGGAGTACATCCGTGGGCAGCTGTCCCGGTCCCGGCCCCGCGACGCTGTCATCGGCGAAGAGTTCGGGACCACCGGGCACGGCTCCCGCCGTTGGGTGGTGGACCCGATCGACGGAACCAAGAACTTCGTGCGGGGCGTGCCCGTCTGGGCCACCCTGATCTCCCTCATCGAGGATGACGAGGTTGTCGTGGGCGTTGTCAGCGCGCCTGCCCTGGGCAAGCGCTGGTGGGCATCCAAGGGCCATGGGGCCTTCACCGGCCGCTCGCTGGCCTCCGCCACCCGCCTCAAGGTGTCTGACGTGCACCGCATGGAGGATGCGTCCCTCAGCTATTCCAGCCTTCACGGTTGGAAGGAACGCGGGATGCTGGACAGTTTCCTCGACCTCCACGATTCCGTGTGGCGGACCCGGGCGTACGGTGATTTCTGGTCGTACTGCCTTCTGGCTGAAGGCGCCGTCGATCTGGCCTGTGAGCCGGAACTGAACCTCTACGACATGGCGGCCCTGGTCCCGATCGTCACGGAGGCTGGAGGCCGTTTCACCTCATTGGACGGGCAGGACGGACCCTTCGGCGGCAACGCCGTGGCCAGCAACGGCATCCTCCACTCCGAGTTCCTGCACCGCCTGAACCCTGCCTTGGACGATCTGCTTCCCTGAGCTCCGAAGTCATATTCTGCGTAACAATAGCGGCGCGTTCCCCTGCGGACGCGCCGCTGTCGTACGCTCGTGAACAGGTCACGAGTGCCAGCGCTAAACCCCGGTTTGCTGGCCGGCAACCCTCCAGACGCGGTGGGGTGCCCCGGGTGACGACCAGGCCGACCGCAGACAGCGGATCGGCAAGCGCGGCGCCCGCTCAGCGGGCCCCTCCACGATGCAGAGGTCCCAGCATGTCCGTCAACACCCTTGCCCGCCGTACCGCTCAGGCCGCCCATGCGCCGTCGTCGCCGGCCGCGCATCCCTTCGCGGCCGTCACCGGAGCCGAGATCCAGGCACCGCTCATCCAGGGCGGCGACATCCGCTACGCCAACCTCGACTACGGGGCCTCCGCTCCCGCGCTGAGCGTGGTCTCCGCCTATCTGAACGAGATCCTCCCGTACTACGCCAGCGTGCACCGCGGGGCCGGTTATGCGTCCCAGATCAGCACCTCGGTCTATGAGAACGCCCGCGAGATCGTGCGCGAGTTCATCGGCGGTCGGCCCGACGACCTGGTGATCTTCACACGCAACACCACCGATTCACTCAATGTGCTGGCCGGATGCCTTCCCCAGAGGAACGGCGAGCAGGCCGGGGAGGTCCTGTACCTGGACATCGAGCACCACGCCAATCTGCTGCCGTGGCAGCGCGTGGCGCACCGCAGCCTGGTGGCCCAGGAGACTCTCACCGAAACCGTGTCCGCCATCCGTGAGGAACTTGAGGCGGGAGGTGTTTCGCTGCTGGCGGTGACGGGCGCCTCGAACGTCACCGGAGAGATCCTCCCGATCGCCGAGCTGGCCGCACTGGCCCACGAGTACGGTGCCCGGATCGTGGTGGATGCGGCGCAATTGGCGCCCCACCGCCGCATCGACATCAGCGCCCTCGACGTCGACTACCTCGCCTTCTCGGGGCACAAGCTGTATGCCCCGTTCGGTGCCGGAGTCCTCGTGGGCCGCGCGGACTGGCTCGACGCGGGAACCCCCCACCTGCTCGGCGGCGGGGCCGTTCGTGAGGCGCGGCTCGATTCAGTGACGTGGACCACCGGTCCGGCCCGGCATGAAGGCGGCTCGCCCAATGTGCTCGGTGCCGCGACACTGGCGCGTGCGACCCAGGTGCTCGCGTCGCTGGATCACGACACCTGGCAGCAGCACGAGGCCGATATCAGGCGCCATCTCGAGGAGGGCCTCACAGCGCTCGACGGCGTCACCGTGCATCGGGTGTTCAGCGATTCCGTCGATTCGATCGGCGTCGTCAATTTCTCCGTCGAGGGTTACGACGCCGGCCTCGTGGCCGCCTATCTTTCGGCGGAGCACGGCGTGGGGTTGCGCGACGGCAAATTCTGCGCGCATCCGCTTCTGAAGCGTCTCGGCCTTCCGGCAGGCTCGTTGCGGGCCAGCTTCGGGCTGGGGTCTCGCCTGGAGGATGCCGACCGGTTGATCGCCGGGATCCGGCGGCTCCGCGAGGAGGGACTCGGCTGGGACTACGTGGTCGACGCCGGCCGGTGGGTGCCGTCCAACGATCAGCGAAGCTATCCTCACTGGGCGCCCAACACTCCGGGCACTGCCGGAGCCGCCCCCTGCGCCACGGGGGAATGACGGCCCGCCTGCCCGCTGCTCGGGGAGCCACGTCGTCGTGAGAACCTTTTAGCGACGACGATCCCCGAGCAGTTGGAGCAGCACCGTGTCCTCCCGTCACGTATCCCCTTCCGGCGGCCCCCGTATGGACGTCGCACGACGACGCGACATGGGCAGGGCTTTCGAACGCGGCGGCGAACACTATGAGCGGGTCCGGCCCTCTTATCCAGAGGAGGCGGCACGCTGGTGCGTTCCCGCCGGCGCGGCGGACGCCGTCGATCTGGGAGCAGGAACCGGGAAGTTCACCGCTCTTCTGGGCGCCCTGGGGTTGTCCGTCACCGCGGTGGAGCCGTCCGAGGACATGCTGCGTCAATTGCACACGGCACTGCCGGACGTCACCACGGTCGTCGGAACAGCCGAGGCGACCGGTCTCCCGTCAGCAAGCGCCGACGTCGTGACGGCCGCACAGACCTGGCACTGGGTGGACCCGCAGGCCGCGAGCGCCGAGGCGGCCCGCGTCCTGCGGCCCGAAGGAACTCTGGCGCTGCTGTGGAATCAGTTGGACACCTCGGTACCGTGGGTCCACCGGCTGTCCCGCATCATGCACGCGGGAGACGTCATCAAACCCCACTTCGTCCCCGCGATCGGGCCTGGGTTCGGTGAGGCGGCAGCAGCCGTGCTGCCCTGGAACGACGAGCTGAGCACGGCCGACATCATCGAGCTGGCCAAGTCGCGCAGCTACTACCTCAGGTCCGCGGAGCCTGTCCGGGCGAAGGTCATGGCCAATCTCGACTGGTACCTCCATGAACATTTGGGGCATGGGGCCGAGGAAATGATCACTCTCCCCTATCGCTGTTACGCCTGGCGTGCGCAGCGTCTGTGACATTGCGTCACCGACATCCATGGACTTGCCTGACATCCCTTGGGCGGCTAAATTTTAGGTAAGCCGAAACTATTGAATTCGGAATGCCTAATAGGAGACGATGATGCCCACGGAGCTGTCCACCCGGCCGCGCACCACCCCCGGACTCCTTCTGCTCGGCCCCGCCTTCGTCGCGGCCATCGCATACGTCGACCCCGGGAATGTCGCCGCCAATCTCACCGCCGGGGCGCAGTTCGGTTATCTCCTCGTCTGGGTGCTGGTGGCCGCAAATCTGATGGCGGTGATGGTCCAGTACCAATCGGCGAAGCTGGGCCTCGTCACCGGCCATTCCTTGCCCGAACTGCTCGGCCAGCGGTTCCCCACCTGGGGACGAAGACTCTTCTGGCTCCAGGCCGAAGCCGTCGCCATCGCCACGGATCTGGCCGAGGTGGTGGGCGGAGCGATAGCCCTGAACCTGCTGTTCGGCCTCCCCCTCCCCCTCGGAGGCCTCATCATCGGTGCGGCCTCGATGCTGTTGCTCAGCATGCAAAGCCGCCGTCGACAGCGCGCCTTCGAGAACTCGATCATCGTTCTGCTCGCGGTCATCACGATCGGCTTCCTCTGCGGCCTGGTGTTCAGCCCTCCGAGCCCGGAAGGAGTCCTGGGCGGGCTCGTCCCCCGCTTCGAGGGCAGCGGCTCGGTGCTCCTGGCAGCCAGCATGCTCGGCGCCACGGTCATGCCCCACGCCATTTACGTGCACTCCGCACTCGCAAGAGACCGTCACCGTCCCCTGGGACAGCAGGCTCCCGACGTCTCGACGCTCCGGCGACTCATCCGCGCCACGCGCTGGGACGTCGTCGCAGCCCTCGCCATCGCCGGAGCCGTCAATATCGGCATGCTGCTGCTCGCCGCATCCGCACTCTCGGGCCGCGAGGGGACGGACAGCATCGAAGGAGCTCACGCCGCCATCACCGACACGCTCGGCCCCGTCGTCGGCGCGGTCTTCGCCGTGGGGCTTCTCGCGTCCGGGCTCGCCTCCACCGCGGTGGGATCCTACGCGGGCGCAAGCATCATGGGAGGCCTGCTCAAGGTCCAGATCCCCCTGATGACCCGCCGGGTGATCACGCTGATCCCCGCCATCGCCATCCTCGCCATCGGAATGGACCCCACACAGGTGCTGGTCCTGAGCCAGGTTGCCTTGAGCTTCGGCATACCCTTCGCCCTGGTGCCCCTGTTCCTGCTGAGCCGGAACAAGAAGATCATGGGAATCCATGCCGACCACCCGGCACTTCAACTCGCAGCCGCCATCAGCATGATCCTCGTGGTCGTCCTCAACGGCGTGCTCATCTGGCTCACGTTCACGGGCGGCAGCTGAGCCCTCACCCCTCGTCGGTAGACTGGTCAGCGTGAAGTCTGCCGCAGCCTCGTCCTCGATCGAGGACTACGTCAAAGTCATCTACTCCTTCACCGAGTGGCAGGACAAGGCCATCAACAGCACCCAGCTGGCGCAACGGCTCGGCGTGGCCAACTCCTCGGTCTCCGAAATGGTCCGCAAGCTCAAGGACCTGGGCCTGGTCGATCACAAGCCCTACAGCGCCGTGACTCTCACCGAGGACGGGCGCCGGCTGGCCTTGGCCGTCGTACGCCGGCACCGGCTGATCGAGACCTTCCTGGTCCGTGAACTCGGGTATGCCTGGGATGAGGTGCACGATGAGGCTGAACTCCTGGAGCATGCCGTGTCGGACACTTTCGTCGCCCGCCTGGCAGAGAAGCTCGGGCATCCGGGGAAGGACCCGCACGGTGACCCCATCCCGTCAGAGGACGGCACGGTCCGGCTCCCCGCGGCCAGGCTGCTCTCCGAACTGGACCCCGGGCACCACGGCCATATCACCCGCATCAGCGACGACGACCCGGAACTCCTGCGGTATCTCACCCGGGAGGGAGTGGACGTGGACGCTCTCGTCCAGGTCGGCGAACGCAAACCGTTCAGCGGCGCCCTGCAGGTCCAGGTGACCCCTCCGGGTCAGTCCGAAGGACACTCCGCCGAACTCGGGGAACAGGCGCTGCACGCACTCTGGGTCGCCGACGACGCCCCTCACCAGGGCTGCGAACTCGACTGAGTCGCGTTCCGCCTCTCCCGGAGACGGCGGGGCGGCCGCGCCGGTGATGCCCTGAACGGATGATCGGGTTAGCGTGGGGACATCGGGACCGGAACAAGGAAAGGGAAACGATGACCGAGCAGAAGAACAGCGATGCCACCCCGGAGAACCTGGGTTTCGAGGTTTTCGGTTTCATCGCACGGCCGGTCCATGAGGTCTACGAAGCCGTCGCCGACCCGGCCCAGCTGAGCGAATACTTCACCACGGGCGGCGCGAAAGGACGTCTGGATGCCGCGGGAAGCACGGCCGAATGGGACTTCGCCGACTTCCCGGGAGCCTTCCCGGTCACGGTGCTGGAAGCCGAGCAGGACCGGCTCATCTCCATACGGTGGGGCGCGGCGCCCGGCACCTCCGTCGACGAAGCGGGAACGATCGTCGACTTCAGCTTCTCCCCGGCGGATGACGGGGCCCGCACAAGACTCGCGATCCGTGAACACGCCTGGAAGATCACCGCAGACGGTGCCGAAGCCGCCTTCGGGAATTGCATGGGCTGGACCGGCATGCTGTCCGCACTGAAGGTATGGCTTGAGCACGGGATCCGGCTTCGTGAAGGCTTCTATCGCTGACCACGGGGATCCGCCGGATCGATGGCCCCGGCGAAGATTCCGTTAGGCTCGAACAGGTGAGTTCCGTGAGAAGAGTCCTGTCGACCGTGGCCGCGCTGTGTGGAAGGCTCCTCGCCTTCGTCTGCGTGAGCGCCGTCGTCGGTGCGCTGGCGGCTGGACTTCTGGTGCCACTCGTCAGCAGCGCCGGTACCGCGGCGTCCGGTTCCGTGCAGTTCTTTGAGAGTCTGCCCAGCGAACTCACCATCACGCCTCCCGGGCAGGTCAGCAGGATCGTCGCCTCGGACGGATCCCAGATCGCCACGCTCTTCAGCGAGAACCGCACCGATGTCACCTTGAAGCAGATCGCCCCCACCATGCGCAACGCGATCGTCGCGATCGAGGACTACCGCTTCTACGAGCACGGCGGGATCGACCCGGTCGGGATCATGCGGGCGGTGGTGAGCAACGCCTCCGGATCACGGCAGGGCGCATCGACCCTGACCCAGCAGTATGTGACGAATGTGCTCAATGAGAATCTGACGGCCAAGGGCGATTCCTCCGACGTCGTTCTGAACGGCCAGAAGACCACCGGCGACAAGTTACGCGAGATGAAGCTCGCTCTGGGACTCGAGAAGAAGTTCAGCAAGGACCAGATCCTGCAGGGCTATCTGAACATCGTCCCGTTCAGCGGAAGCGCCTACGGCATCCAGGCTGCAAGCCAGTACTTCTTCTCGGTCGACGCCGCCAAGCTCACGCTGCCCCAGTCGGCCCTGCTCGCCGGCCTGGTCAACGGTCCGGGCTATTACGACCCGGTGGCCCACCCTGAGCGTGCCACGGCACGCCGCAACCTCGTACTCGACGCCATGCTGAAGCATGGCTACGTCACGGCCAAACAGCACGACGTCGCAGTGAAGACACCCTTGCGACTCGCCGTGAAGCCCCCGCGGCAAGGCTGTGCCTACGCCTCGCAGGCCGCGTACTTCTGCGACTACGTGTTGCATCAGTTCCTCAACAGCCCGCTCTACGGGAGCACCTCTGAGGAAAGGCTCCGGCTGCTCCAGCGAGGCGGATTGACCATCAAGACCACCTTGGACCCGCGCCTGCAGTCCCCGGCCCAGCACCAGGTGGACGCCACCACGGGGGCCAATCCGGACAAATGGGGTGCGTCGCTCGTCTCGGTGCAGCCCGGGACCGGCAGGATCCTGGCGATGGCCCAGAACTCACGCATGCTCGCCAAACAGGGTTCCGGCTTCGTCACCACGTACAACTTCAACGTCGACAAGACAGATCCGGCCGGTTTGCCCCTGGGAGGAGTCGGCGGCATGCAACCGGGCTCCACCATGAAGCCGGTGACGCTCGCTGCCTGGCTCAGCGAAGGGAAGTCGCCGGATCAGGTGGTCGACGCCTCTCGTCGGGTCTATCCGATGAACTATCCCTGGAAGAGCACCTGCGGGCCCGTGACGGGCGCCTACAACGACGCGCAGACCTCCCTCGGCGCGGCTGGCAATCTGCAGAATGACGAGGACGGCTTCTACCGCCCCATGTCCGTGCGCCAGGGCATCTACTACTCGATCAACACGGCGACCTTCGCCTCCGCAGCAGGACTCAATGATTTCTGCGACATCCAGCGTGCCGCCGATGCCCTGGGCATGCACAACGGCGCCGGGAAGGGCCAGAAGCTGGGTCTGAACACCCTGGGCAATCTCCTGGGCGGCGAGAACGTGGCCCCACTGACCATGGCCAATGCCTTCGCCACCTTCGCCGGCAACGGCACCTACTGCGTCCCGCTGTCCATCACGGGCGTGTCGGATCGCCAGGGCAAGTCGTACGGCGGTCAAGCCACCTCCTGCAAGGCTGGTGCGATCCAGCCCGAAGTGGCCAAGCGTGCAAGCAATGTCCTGCAGGATGTGCTGTCGAAGGGCTCGGGCCTGCTGATCCCGGACAAGGTGAAAGCCCCTGCCGCAGCGAAGACCGGCACCAATCAGTACAACAATCAGACCTGGATCGTCGGCTACACCCGTGGCCTGGCCACGGCGTCCTTCTTCGGAGACCCCTTCAACGCCAGCGAACGACGGCAGGGCCAGAACGTCACGATCAACGGCAAGTTCTACCGCTCGGTGGACGGCGCCTACATCGCGGGTCCGCAATGGGCGCGGTACATGCAGCAAGTGACCGGCTTCTATCCCCATGGAGCATTCGATCCGCCGACCGTGCCGAAGAAGGCCACTCCCAAGAAGGCTCCTGCCACCAAGCCCAAGACCAAGCGGTAACACCGCCTGAGGCCGGCCGGCACCTCGTCTCGATAGGATTGCGGGATGCACCGTCTCGCCCGCATCATCACGGAAGTCCTCTCCCCCACCGTACTCGTCACGGCTTTCCTCCTGGTCAGCTGTGCTTTGACGGACGGCTGGCGAGGTTTCTGGTTCGGGCTCCTCGCTGCGGTCTTCACCGCTTTGGGCCCGTTCGTGGGGATCGTCATCGCCTCGCGGCGCGGCCGCCTGAGCGATCATCACGTGGGAAATCGTAGGCAGCGTCTCCCGGTCCTGTTGGCTTCGCTCGTATCAGCCGGGATCGGTTTTGCCCTCCTCGTGGGCCTCGGCGCTCCGCGCGCGGCCGTGGTGGGTCTCCTGAGCGTGGCTCTCGGGATGGTCGTCGTGGGGGCTGTGAACGCATTCTGGAAACTGAGCGTCCATATGGCGGTGGTCTCCTTCACCACCGCGGCTCTGATCGCGGCACTGAGCCCATGGGGCTGGCTCCTGCTCCTCGTTCCCGCCGCCGTTGGCTGGTCCCGGGTCCGCTTGGGCGACCACACCGTGGCTCAGGTGCTCGCGGGCATTCCGGCAGGACTTCTCGTCTGGGCGGCCTACGCCGTCGCGGTCTGAGATCACGCGTCCGAAAGGGCCCGGATCGCAAAGACCCGGGGCCTTCACCGGCGGAGATCGCAGGAATCGAGAACCTCAGAAACCTTTTAGATATCGGACTGTACTGCCACAATGCGAGTGCAAAGCGAAGTCCCGCGCGGCCCGGAGTGAGGTGACGGAATTGGCGCTGCCCGGTTCAACACCAAAGCCGTCTATTGCAGCACCACCCCTCTCACAGACCGCCGCCGTCTCCGCGTCTGCAAGCGAGAGGATGTCACCTCAGCGCCTCGTGTTCGATGGCGTTATAGATGCGGATCATCTGGGCGTCAGGATCGCAGTGACGACAGTGGATGAGCGGGCGCAGAGATGGCCTCCGGCGAGGATTCTGTCGATGGCGCCCACAACGTGGTGGTCGCGTTGGATCCGGAGTTCTCTCCAGTCGTCCACGACGGATCGCTGGATGCTTCAACTGCCCGCTGGTCTTGACAGGTGTACGCAGCACCCGCACCGGATCCACTGGGACGCAAGGAGTTCTCGTGGGCGGCATAGGTAACGCGCTGTTCCCAGTGGTCGATCTGGGCACCCCAGTCAGCCGTGGCTCTTTTGTGGGGGCCGCGAGTTCGATCATCGCGTTCCTCAGGTCCTCGACGTGTGCGGGGTGAAGGTCGTTCTAGCATCACAGAGCGCTAGTGTGCAACGGCACGAATGTCATGCATGGTGAACGCGTGGCGCTTCTGCTCGCCATGCCCATGGGACCTCCCGCTCGGATGCCTCCTTGCGCATATACGGACATTCAGAGATGTTCTTGTTCCTTTCCTCACAAAAGAGACTCCACACTCGACAGAGCTCTGGTCGGTGTGCGAACTTCCTCCGCGTCGCAAGACTTAGTGACTACGCTTGAATTTTAAAAGTCACTACTTGTAAATACTTGACTAAATCACACAAAGCATGTTTAGCTGGACTTTCCTCGGGGGGAACAAAAACCATTCGCAGCCGACGAGGAGTTGAAGTGAACAAGTTCAAGCGCTTCATCAGCATGTTCGTCATTACATTGGGCTTAGTAAGTGGCGCCGGAGCCGTCGCGGCAAACGCAGGTTACGGAGATGGAAACTATGCGTATTGCCAGATCGGAACCACTCAGGCCGACTGGACCGGCAAGGATCCGCGCAAGTGCACGAGCGGGTACGTGTTGTTCAAGGACTGGCAGGTCGTTCTTCACATAGCGCCGGTTGCGGAGAGCAATCCTATTTGGGACGCGCTCCGGAACGGGTACGATTCAGCACAGAGGTGGTGCGCTAATAACAGCCTTACGTGTACCGTGTTGACCAGTATTGGCGTCGCGATCGTGTCCCCGATCATCTCCGGAGCGCGTAGTTAGGAGAAGCGATGAAGAATTTCAGGTGGAGGGACGTAGTTGGACCGGTGGTGTTGTTCGCTGTGGCGCAGTTCATCTACGCAGTGGTCCTACGAGGTCCGGTTGGTTTGACTCAGCTGCTCATTACTGCCGCGGTTATTGTCGTCGGCTGGGCGGTTGCGACGAGGTTTCCTGCCAAACGGAAGGGTGCTTGATCTTCGAGGGTTGATGATTCCCGGCTAAGGGTCCCGACCATTTTGGCTGGGGCCCTTAGCCGTGCTCTGGTTCTGGGATCAGAAGAACGGCTCTCCCGTACCGCCCACAGGACCAGAGCAAGATCGAATGCTTCGACCCTCAAGAAGTCGCTCACTGCTGGTCCCCGACACAGAACCTGCCCGAGCTGAACAACGACCCGCAGGCGTTCGCCCGGATCTACAACACCGAGCGTCCCCACCGGCCTCTGAACCGGCAAACCCGAGCCAGTGCCTACACGACCACGGACAAAGCCATCTCCGCCACAGCAGAATCCGGCAAGACACAGTGGACGGTACCGAGGAAGTCAGCCTGTGCCACGCCGCGAAACTCCTCCGCCACCTCGGCATCGGACGCCCCACAAAGGCACCCGCGTCGCCCTGATCATCCAGGATAAAAACGTCATGCCCCTGGCCGAAACCACCGGAGAAACCCTCACCCAGCCCGCGGATACCAACCGCGAAAACGACAAAACCCCCAGCCCGAAGACTGAGGGTGTCGCCGATGTCCCAAGACATCATATGTGGAGATGGCGGGAATCGAACCCGCGTCCGATGTCGCTTCAGCAGGGCTTCTCCGGGCGCAGTTTGCGTCGGAATTTCTCGGCCCCAGCCATGCTGCAAACAGCTGGCTGATCCGGGCCCAGTCATCAAAAAGTCCCGATCGCTCCGATGACGAGAGCGATCAGCAGTGGCTATCTAAACGACGCCAGATTCCACGGCGATAGCATCCGTGGGCTGACGGACTGTCTTACTGCTTAGGCAGCAAGAGCGAAGTCAGTGCGCTTAGAGTTGGCACTTATTGGTTTGCAGACATCGTTTACGAGATAAGCCTGCATCCTCGGCCCGCTTCACCTGCCTCGACTGACACCGTCGAAACCGATCATCCCCATGTTCAATTACCAAAATCCCGTACGGTTTCCCGAACAGGACTCTTTAGTATAGTCCTTCTGCAGGATGGACGCTAGCGGCGGTTCCGCGCCCGGAGGGCGCGCTGCGCTTCACGCTTGTCCTGGGCCTCGCGCAGAGAGTGTCGCTTGTCGTACTCGCGCTTGCCTCGGGCCACGCCGATCTCCACCTTGACCCGGCCATCCACGAAGTACAGCTGCAGAGGCACCACGGTGAAACCGCTCTCGCGGAGCTTGTGTGAGATCTTCACCAATTCGGCGCGGTGCAACAGCAGCTTGCGACGACGGCGCGACGCATGGTTGGTCCAGCTGCCCTGGCTGTACTCGGGGATGTTCGTCTGCTCCATCCACAGCTCGTCGCCGTAGAAGGTGCAGAACGCATCGCCCATGTTGGCATGCCCCTCGCGCAGGGACTTGACCTCGGTTCCCATGAGGGCGATGCCCGCCTCATAGGTATCGAGGATTTCGTAGTCGTGGCGCGCCTTGCGGTTCGTGGCCACGACTTTCCGGCCACTTTCCTTCGGCACGGTGGACTCCTTCTTCGTGAAAACAGTCCTTCCAGTCTACTCACGCCGGGCGCTTTCCTCTGCATTCTCAGCCGCAGGAGAACACAGGAACGCTGAAGGACCCGTTCCAATCGCGGAACGGGCCCTTCAGCGGACGGGGAGAACGATCAGAGCAGTCCCATCGGATCAACCGGCGAGCCATTGACCCAGGTTTCGAAGTGGGCGTGGCAACCGGTCGAGTTGCCGGTGCTGCCCGAGTAGGCGATGACCTGCCCCTGGGACACCTGCTGGCCCGGCGACACCACCACGGAGCTGTTGTGGTAGTAGACAGTGGTCAGGGCATTGCCCTGCACCACCCCATGGGAGATCTGCACGGTGTTGCCGCCGCCGTTGTTGAGCCATCCGCCGACCACCACGGTGCCTGCCGCCGCAGCGTGCACCGGAGTGCCACAGCCGACGCCGTAATCCACACCCGTGTGCATGTATCCGCCGGTGCCCCAGAAATCAATGGTGCCGGGCGGTGTCGCGCGCCAGCCCCAGCCCGAGGTGATGGGCGGGTTGCCGTCGAACGGGCCCCTGATGCCGAAGGCTGAGATCGGCCCTGGTGCCGGCGGCACGTACTCGCCGCCGGTGTTCCCGCCACCACCATTGTTCTGGTTCTGCTGCTGGTTCTGACGGGCGGCCTCCGCGGCGGCTTCCTCCGCCTTGCGGCGCTGCTCGGCGAGCCATTCCTGACGGAGCCGCTCATCACGGGCCTTGATCTGCGAGGCCACCTGATTCTGCTGGTCGTTGACCTTGGCCAGCTGCGCCTGGATCTGCGGCTTGGACGCGGAAAGCTCCTTGTTCAGCCGGGTCGTGTCGGCCACCAGCTTGTCCACCTGGGCCTTCTTGCGGGACGCTTCGTCACGCGCCGCCTGTTCACGGGCGAGTGCGGCATCCGCCTGGGCCTTGAGATCGGAGATCTCCTGCTCGACGGCGCTCAGCCGCGCGGACTGGTTGACGTGGATGGCCTTCTGCTGATTGAGCTTCTCCATCGCCGCGTTCTGTGTGCGCAGTGCCTGGTTCGCCAGATCGATGCCGCTGACCAGCTTCTCCTGATCGGTGGCTCCGAAGAACAGCGTCAGGTCGGTGGGCACACCACCTGACTTGTAGGCCTGGGTGGCGATCTGGCCGATGAGCTTCTTGGTCTCGTCGGACTTGCTCGTGTCCTGGTCGATCTGCTGCGAAAGCTTGGCCTTGCTCTGCTGGGCCGCATCCACCCGAGCGGCGAGAGCTTGCGCTTCGGATGCTGCTTCCGCCACCCGGCCCTGAGCATCGGAGAGCGCCTGCTGGGCCCCCGGCAACTGTCCTTGGTAGAGGGTCAGGTCAGCCGCGGACTTGGCGATCTTGCCGTCCAGGAACTCGAGCGAGGCCTGCACATCGGCGGCTTTGTTCTGAAGCGCCTGCTGCTGATCGTCGAGGTTGTCGGCAAAGCCGGGTCCGAGCCCGAGACCCATGAGGAGCGCGGCGACGGCTGTGCCGCCCACCGTCCGGCGGACGAGTGAACGACGGCGGCCGTCGTCGTTCACCCTCCCCCGGGCGAACGCTGTTGAAGTTTTCACTGCGGTCCTTTCCATGGGCCAGTCCTCCGCACCGGAGGCCTCAGGCATTGAGCGGCTTGCGGAGGGTGAACAGGGAAGAGATGCCTGCGATCAGGGCACCGAGCACGATCAGTCCGGGCACCAGCCACAGCGTCTGGGAGTCCGAGATGAACGCAGTCTGCTTGTACTGATCGGCGAGATAACCGGTCAGGAAGAAGTGTGAGATCGCCCAGATGGCACCCGAGGCCAGGACGGCGCCGACCACCGCTGCGATCACCCCTTCCAGGATGAACGGCAGTTGGATGACAGCCTTGGACGCGCCCACAAGTCTCATGATCGCAGTCTCCTTGCGTCTCATGAAGGCCGAGAGCCGGATGGTCGTGGCGATCAGCAGCGCCGCACAGATGATCATGATCGCCGCGATACCGATGGCCACGATCGAGGCGGTGTTCATCGCAGCGAACAGCTTCTCGAGGATCTGACGCTGATCGATGACGCTCTCAACGCCGGGTTGTGACGAGAAGGTCTCGGAAATGACTTGGTACTTCTCCGGGTCCTTCAGATTGACGCGGAACGACGACGGCAATTGGTCAGGCGTCACCGAATCCACGATCGGTGAGTTGGCGAACTGCTCCTTGAAGTGCTGGTACGCCTCCTGCTGCGACTCGAACTGGAAGTCGTTGACGTACTGCCGCACGGCGTCCGAGGCGAGCGTCTTCCGCAGATTGTCCTGCTGTTCCTTGGTCACGGGGCCGGAGGAGCAGTTCGCCGTGGTGGAACCGGGGCTGCACAGGAAGATGGCGACCTGGACCTTGTCGTACCAGTAGCCCTTCATCTGGGTGATCTGCATCTGGAGCATGCCCGCGGCACCGACGAAGGTCAGTGAGACGAAGGTGACCAGGACCACCGAGATGAACATGGACAGGTTCCGGCGCAGACCGTTGACGATCTCGCTGAGGATGAACATGGGCCTCATGCGCGCTCCTCCTCCGGCTTGGCGGCGTCACGGGAGGGCGCCACGATGGTGGGGCCGGTTCCCGTGGCCGTCTGACGTGGAGCGTCGGCGGAGGTGGCCGCCGCATCCTTCTGAGCCGCCGGGACCGTGGGGATCAGGGAGGTGTAGGTCGACTTCGCCTCATCACGCATCACCTTGCCCTGAGAGAGCTCGATGACGCGCTTGCGCATCCGGTCCACGATGTCATCGTCGTGGGTGGCCATGACAACGGTGGTGCCGTTGGCGTTGATCTTCTTCAGCACCGCGGTGATCTCCTCGCTCGTGGTCGGGTCGAGGTTACCGGTGGGCTCGTCCGCCAGCAGGATGTCCGGCTGGTTGACCACGGCACGGGCGATCGCGACGCGCTGCTGCTCACCACCCGAGAGTTCATGCTGCATGCGCTTCTCCATACCGTCCAGTCCGACCATCGCGAGGACCTCGGAGACACGCTCCTTGGTGCGGGCCCGGCTGGCGCCGATCACCTGCATGGCGAAGGCCACGTTCTGGTAGACGTTCTTCTGCGGGAGGATGCGGAAGTCCTGGAACACGACGCCGATCTTGCGACGCAGCTTGGGGACGCGCCAGTTCGACAGCGTGGAGACGTTGTGGCCGGCGACGTACACCGAGCCGGTGGTCGCGACGTCTTCGCGATAGATCATCTTGAGGAAGGTGGACTTGCCAGAACCTGAGGCACCGACAAGGAAGACGAACTCGCCGCCTTCGATGTCCACACTCACCGACTCAAGCGCAGGCTTGGCCTTGGGGTCATGGATCTTCGTGACATTTTCGAATCGGATCATGGCTTCACACAGCCCTGCCGGCGGGCACGGGTGAACCGCTCCAGCGGCCGGGGCCAGGGCCTAGTGTTGGGGGAAGTGATGGCACCGGCACCACGAGTCTATGGTCAGCGTCCCGAGCCCCCCGCTCATTTGGAGCGGCGTGTCGGCTGTTCCGCGAGGTTCCACGCAGCTAGAGCAACTGCCGTTTGCTCAGCATTTCAGCCAGAGCCGGCTGGATGTGCTCCGCGTAGAACATGGTCATGTGCGTGTGATCCTTCTTGATGGGGATCCCATCGGCCAGGGCGGGGCAGAGCCCCTGAGGAGTGCAGTAGAGGGCCCGGGTGTCGATGTAGACGCCACCGGGAGTCGACTCCGCGACCTTCCGGTCCTGAGCCGAAATATCGAACCACTGCTGCCCGACTTCACCAAGACACGCCTGGGGGCCTTTGATCTCGTTGTGGCACTGCCGCATGTCCTTATCGAACGGCGGTGGGCTGAGAACCACCTTGTGCTTCACCGGAGCCAGCACGATCATCGCCTTCCGCAGGCCATCACCCCAGTCCGCCGGGGTGGCCACAGTTCCGGTGCTCGCTCTCCGCTCCGGCACCTGGGTGTTACCGATGAAGACGATGTCCGGCTTCAATTGCGAGACCGTCTTGGCGATGTCGGCCTTGCGTGCGTTGCAGTTCTGATCCTCTTTGGCCGACGGCTTCTTGATGTCGTAGAGGTTGTACGGACATCCCGAGAGACTCATCACCCGGATGTTCCAGCCATTGCTGGCGTAGAGCTTGGTGAGCGGGATCGCCCAGCGCGTCGAGATGGAGTCTCCGACCAGAAGCGCGTGCTTGGAGGCGTCCGCAGGACCCCAGGTGCAGCTCTGGGCATCGTTCACCCCAGGAGCACCGCATGCCCGCAGTCGTTCGGACGGGAAGGGGTCCTTGGTCATGATCTCGTCCATCGAGGGGTTGAACTGTGGCCAGGACGTGGCCTTCACACCCTCCATGAGCTCGCCCTGGATCTTCCGGACGGCTGGACCGTCCACGGGGAAGGCCGGACCATGTGCGCTGGCTCCCACCGCGTTCTTCGGAACCTCAACCGGTGACAGGGACCCTTGAGCTCGCAGAACGGTGATGCCGAGGAGCAGCAGGATTGAGAGCCCCGCAGCGAAGACCGGCCGGACCGGAAGACTCCACGCGGCACGGCCCGGGGAGGCCGGACGGCGCTTGGCCCGGGGAACGAGCCACCCGCTGCGGCGGATCGGATCTTCAACGAGCATGAAGGAGAGCGCGGAAAGCGCGAAGGTCAGAAGCCCCGCCAGGACGTAGTAGCCCGGATCGACGTCGAGAAACACTCCCAGGAAGATGATCACCGGGAAATGCCAGAGATAGAGGCTGAAGGAGATGTCGCCGAGGTACTGGCTGACGCGGTTCGTCAGCACCGGGATCGCACGCTGGGCGCCGCCACAGCCGGCGACGATCACGGCGGCCGTCGCCAGGACCGGAGCCAGACCCGCCGGGGCCGGGAAACCTGCTGTTGGAGAGACGAATGCGAGAGACAACACGAGTCCGAGCAGACCGAGATTCGCAAGCCACGGCCGCACGGCGTCGGGGATCCGCTGGAAGAGCGGTCTGCCGAAGGCGAGCAACGCGCCGATGCCCAGCTCCCAGGCTCTTGAGAAGGTGTCGTAGTACGCCATGGTGGACGCCGAAACAGTCTCCTGGAGTGACCAGACGAACGACAGCGCGGTAAGCACTGCGATCACGACGGCGGCGACGCGCAGTGCAGTCTTTCCGACGGACAGGAACTTCCTGGCCAGCAGCAGGACACCCAGCATGAGCCAGGGCCAGACGAAGTAGAACTGCTCCTCCACGGCCAGCGACCAGTAATGCCTCAGTGGCGAGACGGGCCCGTCAGCCTGGAAGTAGTCACTGCCGGTGATGAGGAAGCGCCAGTTGGCGGCGAACAGCGTGGACCAGATGCCGTCCCATACGGTTTCGATGAAACGCGAAAACGGGAACAGGACCAGGGCGAGAGTCACCGTCACGACGATGACCAGGAGCGAGGCCGGCAGGATTCGCTTGACCCGGCGACGATAGAAGTCGCGGAACGAGATGTGCCCTGTTCGTTCCCACTCGCGGATCAGCAGGCCGGTGATCAGGAATCCGGAGATGACGAAGAAGATGTCGACGCCGATGAACCCACCGGATGGCCAGTGGAAAAGATGATCCGCAACCACGGAAAGCACCGCAACCGCACGCAGCCCTTGGATGTCTGCACGGAATGAGGCATTTCTGACCTTCGTGACGGTCCGCAGGTGACGTGCACCCGGGATCGCTCCCCCGAGCCGAGCGAGTCCCCCGGCACGAGCACGGGCGGCGCCCGTCCCGGGGCGGTTCGCTTCCACTCGGGGAGAATCCTGAGTGCTCACCATCCGCTGGACCGTCCCATGAAGCTCTTAGTCATTCTTGCGGCTGTCCGCACGCCAGCGGATCCCTGCATCGATGAAATCGTCGATCTCGCCATCGAGGACCGCGCTGGTGTTGCCCACCTCGTGGTTCGTACGGAGGTCTTTGACCATCTGGTACGGGTTCAGGACGTAGGAGCGCATCTGATCACCCCAGGACGCCTTGATGTCGCCGGCCAGTGCCTTCTTTTCAGCATCCTCCTCTTCCTTCTTCAGGAGCAGGAGGCGGGACTGAAGCACACGCATCGCCGCAGCGCGGTTCTGAATCTGTGACTTCTCGTTCTGCATGGACACCACCACGCCCGTGGGCAAGTGGGTCAGACGGACAGCAGAGTCCGTGGTGTTCACGGACTGTCCACCCGGACCGGAGGAACGGAAGACATCCACGCGGATCTCGTTTTCCGGGATGTCGATGTGATCGGTCTGTTCGATGAGAGGGATGACCTCGACAGCGGCGAAGGACGTCTGGCGGCGACCCTGGTTGTCGAAGGGGCTGATGCGAACCAGGCGATGGGTTCCGGCTTCCACACTCAACGTGCCGTAGGCATACGGGGCATTGACCTCGAAGGTCACGGACTTCAGCCCGGCCTCTTCGGCGTAGGAGGTGTCCATGACCGTGGTGGAGTGGCCGTGGCGTTCGGCCCAGCGCAGGTACATCCGCATGAGCATCTCAGCGAAATCCGCGGCGTCGACGCCACCGGCGCCGGCACGGATGGTGATGACCGCCTCGCGCTCGTCGTAGTCACCCGAGAGGAGCGTGACCACTTCGAGTTGCTCCAGAGAGGAACGGATGCTCCCGAGTTCGGCTGCCGCCTCGTTCATGGAGTCCTCATCGCCGGCTTCCTGACCGAGTTCCACCAGGACCTCAAGGTCGTCGATCCGGTCCGCGAGCTTGGTCAGACGCTCCACCTCGGACTGGCGGTGCGACAGACGGGAGGTGACCTGCTGAGCCGCGGCGGGATCGTCCCAGAGGTCCGGGGCGCCTGCCTTCTCGCTCAACTCGGCGATCTCCTTCCGGAGGGCGTCGACATCCGTCACTTGGGCGATCGAGTCGTAGGTGGCCCTCAGGGCACGGATCTCTGCGGGAAAATCAATCTCAGCCATGGTCATCCAAGCGTACGGCATGGCGAGGCGACTCGATCCATCACGGGCTTGTCGCGCTCAGCGCACGAGCACCGCACGAGCGGTGCTCTGTGACTCCAGCACCACGCCGTCCGGGAGGAAGAGACTCACCACGGGCGGGTGAGCCACCGCCTGCAAAGTCACCCTGGAGCTCCGTCCGTCCTGACTTCCCGACGCTTCCAGGATCCGCAGCCTGTCGAGCCGTCCGCTCTCGGGGCTGTGCGTGAGGTACTCGCTGACCGCCGAGCGGACCCGGGAGTCGTCAAGATGCGCGGACGCCCGGCCTTTGTCACTTCCCCTGATGTCCGCGACATCGAAGCTGTCCGCTGCCGCCGCAGCCGCCCCGTCGGTCACGGAGAGCAGCCGCTGGTATTCAAGATGAACGGAAGATGCGGCCATCAGGACCGTGGCAGCCAGAAGGGCGATCACCAGGTACCCGAGCGTAAGAACGTTGATACTCCCCCGCTCCCGGTGCTCGTCCGGCATCGCAGAGGATCGTCCCGGCGCTCTGACTGCACTGAGGTACCCCGCAATACGTACCCTCACGGTCTGCTCATCGTTTGAGTGCTGCGCGCCACGAGATGGGCGGCGTCGAGCCCGAGGCCCGCCGGCGTGAAGGGCAGAGGCACATCGACTCTGATCTCGACCGTGACGGCTGTTCCGCTCAAGTGGCACTCCTCGGGCTCACACATGACGGTGAATACGGCCGCTTCCCGTGGCAGGCCATGGTCAGAAAGTGTCAGGCCTATGGCCTGCTCCATCGCTTCGTAGGCATCACGCTCCGTCGTCGCCCGCACGAAGACCTTGGCGGCCTGGTCGGCGGCTCCGGCCGCAGCATAGGAGGCGCCCTGTATCTGCGTGATGGTGATGATGAAGTAGAGCAGTGGCACCAGCAACATCAATGAGAGGAAGATGAACTCGACGGCGGCGCTTCCGTCCTCGCAAGGCTCGCTGCAGGCAGGACGGACTTCCGGACACCGTGCGTTACCGGCGACGCGCCGCATGACCGGTCACTTCGAGGGTCTGGCCTGGGCCCATGAGCCCGAACAGTGGGAATGCCGATCGAATGGTCACGGTCACGACCGCTCCACCACGGCCGGGTTCTTCGACGGCCGAAACTTTGTGCTGCAGGCCGTCACCCAGCGACGACGAGACCAACTCCCGGGCACGTTCGGCTGCGTCGTCGACCGAACGGTCTGCGAGCGCCCCGTAGCGGGCACCGGAGGACGCGGCGTCAATGAGGCTGTTCCTCACGTGCAGAAGAAGTGTCAGTTGAAGGATTCCGAGGAAGAGAACCGTCATCAAGGCCGCGATCAGCACGAAGTCGACGACGGCGGCTCCGTCCTCCCGGTTCCGTCCTTTCCCGAGATGCTCCACGAACTACTTCTTGGAAACCGTGTCAATGGCCTGCCGGAACAGGCTCTCCAGTGCCGGACCCGCTAGGGCAAGCAAGAGAGCCACCAGAGCGGCCGTCATGAGCGTGACCATGACCCAGCCCGGCACGTCCCCACGTTCCATCGGGTCGTCCTCCGGCGCGCCAGATGCGCTCGGAAGGCCACGGCTCAGCAGCGCTGCGGCGGCGAGGAACATCGTCGACAATGCCGTCCAGGCCATACATCCGGCACGGCTCCACCCGGCGCTCCCGGGCTTCGAACTCGGCTGCTGCGCTTGTCCCGGGACGCACAAGCGTCCGTGGTTTCCTGACTCGGTCATGATGTCCTTTCGTTGAGATGTCAGAGCATGATGGTGATGGCGGCCAGGCCCGGGAAGACCGCGAAGATCACCGTGAGTGGGAGGACCCCGAAGACGACCGGCACCATCATGGCGATCTCACGGCGGCCGGCCGACTCCATGAGTTCTCGCTTACCGAGATCCCGGACGTCCTGGGCTTGTGCCCTGAGAACTTCGGCGAGCGGAGTGCCCCGCTCACTGGCGACGACGATCCCGTCGACAAACCTCTCCACGGGTGCCAGCCGGACCCGGCGTGCGAGATTCTGAAGCGATTCGAGCAACGGGGTCCCGGCCCGGGAATCCGCCAATGCCTGCGCGAACTCCCCGGCCAGTTCCCCCTGTGCGACCGCCACGACCCGCTCCAATGCCGACCTGGCGTTGGCACCCGCTCCGACCGCGAGCGCCAGCATCTCGGCCAGTCCCGGGAACTCCCGGAGCATCTTCCGTTCCCTGGTCCGGATGCGATGGCTGAGCCACTGCTCCCGTGCTAAGGATCCAGACACGGCAGCGAGCAGCGCGGCCAGGATCGCCACTGTCGCAGGGATGTGACCCGTGAGCACCGCGATGACCGCCAGGGACAGTGTTCCGGCGAAGAGCGCACCCCCGATTAGGAGCTGCTCAGCCCGGAAATCGAGTGGCGCTTTCTTCACCGCTGCGCGGTCCAGGCGGAGTTGGAGCGCAGCATGGCTGACGGTGAACCGTCCCAGCCACCCGCGGGCATCCCTCAGCAACGGAGCGAGGATCCGTTCCGCCGGCCCGAACGGGGTCAGCTCGTGCTCCGCCGTTCTCAGAAGTCTGGAACTGGTGTCATACGCCCTCAGCTGGGGCGTAATCCGTTCCGTCAGGGTAGTGGCCCTCATGAACGGCAGCCTCAGGAGAGTCACCCACAGACCGACGCCCAAAGCGACGCCCAGGAACGCACTTGCCGTCGTCGCGCTCATCCGAGTACCCGTTCCTCGGACGGAAGTGCGGCGATCCGCAGCATCGCCCGGTAGCAGACAGTGGAAACGAGCAGCCCGCCCAGCAGAACTGCGACCCCTGCCGGGGAACTGAAAGCTGCCACCGCCTCGTGTCGGCTGGCCATCATCAACAGCACCAGCCAAGGGGCCGCGACAGCCAGTCTCGCCGCGTTCACGGTCCAGGACTGCCGGGCCTCCAGTTCACCCCGAGTTCTGGTTTCGTCGCGCAAGAACTCCGCGAGGGTGGAGAGCAAACGACCCAGATCGGCGCCGCCCACGTCCCTGGTCAGACGAAGCGCCTCGACGATGCGGTCCGCGACAGGATCTGCGAACCGCGACTTCAAGCGATCAAGAGAAGTGTCGAACTTTCCACCGGAACGGTAGTCGGCAGCGAACTCCTCCAACGGCCTTCTCAGCTCCTCAGGCCCCTTATGGGACAGCTGAATCAGGGCTTCCGGGAGGGACAGGCCCGCACGGACTGCGGAACGGAGGTGATCCACCGCGTCCGGCCACGCCTGGCGCAGCGCGGCCGCGCGCCGTCGTGCCCGCCAGCGCACAGTCGCCCAGGGCAACCACACCGCGAAGAGCCCGAAACAAAGCGCAATGGGAAGGGAACGGGTCCCCGCGAGCACCAGAACCGCAACCGTGAACGCCCAGACCACGCTGGTGATCATCAGCGCCGTCGGTGTCACCCGTTCAACACCGGCGTCCCGCAGGACGACGGCCATCCTGGACGGACGAGGCGTCCGGGAGCTCCGCTGGTGCCGGGGCCAGCAGGACGACCAGAGCAACAGGAATCCGAGGCCCAGGAGCACGCCGAGAACCGCCGGCATTCACGCCACCTCCAGGAGGGATTCCAGGTGATACCCGGCCCGGAGGAATTTCTCTTCGTCCGGCCGGTTGCCGGTGGGCACGAGAACTCCGTCGACGATGGAGAAGATCTGGCCGGACTCGATGATGTTGTTCTCCACCCGTCTCCCCAGTGCCAGGATCTCGGAAACGACCCGCCGCCCATTGGGGAGCCGGACGCAATGAACCACCAGATCGATGCAGGACGCAACGGTCGGAACGACGAAGTCGCTACTGATGTTTCCTCCGGCCAGAAGGGGAAGGGTGCAGATCTTCGTCACGGCGTCCCGGGCGGAGTTCGCGTGAACGCTCGCCATGGATCCCACTCCTGAGTTCATCGCGATCAACATGTCCAGGCTCTCAGCGGCCCTGACCTCTCCGATGATGAGCCGGTCCGGGCGCATTCGCAGGGCTTCTTTGACGAGCCTTCTGAGGGGGATCTCCCCCTCCCCCTCAAGGTTGGGCTGCCGACACTGAAGCCCGACCACATCCTGCATGGGGCACTGGAGCTCGAAGACCTCCTCCACGGTGATGACCCGCTCCCGTGTGCCGATCGCCGATGTGAGGCAATTCAGAAGTGAAGTTTTCCCGGCTTGGGTCGCACCGGAGACGAGGATGTTCAGTCCACTGCTCACGGCCGCACCGAGAAACCGGGCCGCGGGCCGGGTCAACGTCCCGAGATCCACCAGGTGCTCCAGGCGAGAGGCGCGGGCGACGAACTTGCGGATGTTGATCGCCCAGTGCCGCTTCGTGACATCGGGGATCACCACGTGCAGGCGGGAACCGTCCGGCAACGAGGCATCCACAAAGGGGCTGCTGAGGTCGAGTCGTCGTCCCGAGGTCTTCAGCATGCGCTCCACCAGGTCTTCGACTTGCTCCTGCGTCAGCTCGAGTCCCGTCTTCTCGGTCTCACCCCGGCGCGCGACGAACACCTCCTGCGGGGAGTTGAGCCAGATCTCCTCCACCGTCGGGTCATCGAAGTAACTCTGCAGTTCCCCGAAGCCGGCCACCTTCGCCAGGATCTGCTGCTGCGCGGCCTCCGCTGATCCCAGGGCGGGCAGCCCTCCGGCGAGCGAACGTTCTTCATAGTCACTGACAGCATCTGTCACAAGACGACGCACCAGCCGGTCATCCACCTGGGGATCTATTCCCCGGCGCCGGACCAACTCCCGCACCTCGGATTCAACGATCTGAAGGGCCTCCATGGCACGCCTTCCGTTCAAATATTTGTCATATCTCTGTCACGTTATGGCATATCAATCGGCAATCCAAGTCATATTCATAAAAATTGTGGATAAGTGGCGCTCATTTCACCTCCGGTCGGGAGGGAACCGCCCTGTTACGCTGGTTCCATCATGTGAGATCCAGGTTCCGTTTCTCATCGTTTCCCCTGCTTTTGGAGAGCACCATGTCTCACGGGTCCTTGCCCACCTCTCCCCTGGGCGCGTTGCGCTCCCACGCCTCCCAGTGGGGTTGCGTGCTCACCGTGACAGCCCTTCTCGTGGCTACTCCGGGCATCGCTGTCGCGAGCCCGACTCCTCCTCCCACGCCGCAACCGGCGTCCACGGCCGGCGTCGTCCCGGAGGGTGCTGTCGCCGGCGACCCGGAGACCGCGCGCAAGGCAGTCGGTGCCGTCGGCGCGACCATGAACACGAATGCGCGGTTCAAGCAGGTTGACGCGGTGGGGCTTCAGGGGCCCGCTCCGAAGCCCGAGGCACGCACAGCCCAAGAGAAGTCCGACTTCCCCGAGGCTCCGGCATCCTCCGGTTCCGGCCCGGTGACCGGTTCAAACGGATTCTCCCGCATGGCCCCCGCCGACTTCAGCACGGGCCATTGGCAGCCCGGCTTCGGAGTCCCGGGACAAGATGTCAGCGCTTGGCAAGGAACTGTCAACTGGGCCAGTCAATGGAACCTCGGCTCGCGTTTCGCATACGTCAAAGCGAGCGAGGGCGCCTACTACACCAATGCCAACTTCGGCTCTCAGTACACCGGTTCCGCGCAGCAGGGTCTGATCCGTGGTTCCTACCACTTCGCCATCCCGAGTTTCTCCTCGGGCGCGGACCAGGCCCGTTACTTCGTCAACAACGGCGGCGGATGGAGCCGGGACGGCATCACTCTGCCTCCGGTCCTGGATATCGAGTACAACCCTTACGTCGGACGCACCGACCTCGGTTTCAACCCTGGAGACACCTGCTACAGCATGGCCGGGGCAGCAATGGTCAAGTGGATCTCCGACTTCGGTTCCACCATGCTCCAACTGACCGGGCGCTATCCCGTCATCTACACCACCACCGACTGGTGGACTCGCTGCACGGGCAACTCCGCAGCCTTCTCGAACTACCCGCTCTGGATCGCCGCTTACCCCTCCACACCCAGCACGACGCCGGGAACGCTCCCCGCCAGCTGGCAGCAGTACAGCATGTGGCAGTACAGCGACTCGGGTCCCTTCGCCGGAGACTCCAATGTGTGGAACGGCGACTACACCGGACTGCAGCGGTTCGCAACCGGAATCCCCTCCACCGACTTCGCTCGGACGATCCGGCTCTCCGCCGGAGACTTCACCGGTGACGGCCGTACCGACCTGATCAAGAAGCAGAGCAACGGCCAGCTCACACTCCAAGCGGGTACAGCCGATTCCTCTTTCGGCACCCCGACTACGATCGGCACCGGATGGAACATCTACGACATCGTCGTCGCGACCAAGGATTTCACCGGAGACGGCATCCCCGACATCCTGGCGCGCGATGCAGGAGGAAACCTCTGGTTGTACCCAGGGGACGGCCGGGGAGGCGTCCTTCCCCGTGTGCGCATCGGCACCGGATGGACTGTTTTCCAGCAGATCATCGCCCCCGGTGACGTCACCGGGGACGGTAAGAACGATCTCCTGGCCATCGGCACCGACGGCACACTCTGGTTGTACCCCGGCAACGGAAACGGCGGCTTCCTTGCCCGACGCAGCATCGGAAGCGGCTGGCAGCAGTTCACTCAGGTCCTCGGCGCAGGCGACTTCACCGGTGACAAGAATCCTGACCTCCTTGCGGTGACCGGCACGGGTGCGCTGATGCTCTACCCCATGACATCGTCTGCCGGCTTCGCTCCACGGATCACCATCGGGCAGGGGTGGAACTCCTTCTCATCCATTCTCGGCGGCCTGGATCTCAACCGGGACGGCACGAACGACGTTCTGACGGCTGACGCTTCCGGAAAGCTGACGGCCTACCTCGGGAACGGCCAAGGCGGCTTCGCGACCTCCACTCCGATCGGTTTCGGCTGGCAAGGATTCACATCCGTCCTCGGAAGCGGAGACTTCGACGGCGACGGAAACTCGGACGTTCTTGCCAGGGACGGCTCCGGCCTCCTGTACGTCTACCCGGGCAACGGACGCGGAGGCTGGCTTCCCCGACGACAGATCGGTGCCGGGTGGCAAGGCTTCACATCCGTCTCGGTCGCACCGTCCTTCGTGGCGGGAGGCGGAGTCTCTCTCCTGGCCCGGGCCACGAACGGAACCCTCCTCCTCTACCCCACGGACGGCAAAGGCAACTTCCTCCCCCGGCGCGTCATCGGAAACGGATGGCAGATCTTCTCCTCGATCATCGGCGTGCCGGACTGGAACGGAGACGGTCGCGGAGACATCATCGCCCGGGCCGGCAACGGTACCCTCTGGCTGTACCCAGGCGATGGGAAGGGCGGATTCCTGCCCCGTCAGGCCATCGGGAACGGGTGGCAGATCTTCACGAACATCGTCTCCCCCGGAGACTTCACAGGGGATGGCGCCTCCGATCTGATCGCCACCACGAGCGACGGCACGGCGTGGCTGTATCCCGGTGATGGCCGGGGCGGGTTCCTCCCACGTCGTCAGGTCTCCGCATCCTGGAATCCCGGCGATCTCCTGGTGCCCGCCGGTGATTTCGCCTCCACCGGATCGCCCGCCGTCCTTGCACGGTCTGCTGACGGAACCCTGAAGCTGACCCTGGGGAACGGACAGGGCGGCATGCGCAACGTCATCCTCCCCATGGGGCTCGGATAAAGCCCCTCGGACAACGCCACCGGCCTCTGCCCCTGACCTTTTGACTGTCTGACCTTTTGATCAGGGGCGGAGGCTGTCCTCTACCGTGACCTCCGCGGCGGCCTTGCGTCGACGGGCCAGGAACACCAGCGCCCCGGCCACGGCCACTATGCCACCGACGCCCAAGGTGATGAGCCCGGTGACCAGGTCTCGCGGAAGGGATTCGGCCGCCACGACGAAGGCAACAGAAAGCAGACCCGCGAAGAGGAAGTCTTTCAACGGCCAGTGGCCGCTCAGATAGCGGCGGGCCACCAGATAGTACATGGCACCGAGCAGGACGAAACTCACAGCTGAGGCGACCGCCACCAAGGTGAGATTTCCCTGAACTGCGGGGAAGAGCGCGATCAGAATGCCGAGGACCAGCGCCGACGGCGAAAGAATGGCCAGCCACCAGGTCTGACGCACGGCGAACAGCAAGGTGGTCGCCGTCAGGTACAGCGCGTATCCCACCGCGACCAGCGGCATCACCTGTGCCAGCGGAATGAGCGTCTCCTTTCCCTGAGCCATCAGGTGGACCACCACGTTCGCGGCACAAGCGGCCAGGAACACCAGGATGACGGAGATCCAGCTCGCCGTTCTCGCAATGCGCGAAACCTGGGCCGTCCGCGCTTCGCCCCGACTCGACATGATGGACGCCACCCACGCATTGTTGAGGGCATTGAGAACGGTGATGGTGCCCAGAACGAAGATCTGCACCTTGCCGTAGTCACCTGACAGGCCCGGTGCCGCCACCACGGCCAGGAGGAACGGCATGCCCTGGGTCATGAGCATCAGGGCACCCGTGTGAGGCAGAACGGGAAGTCCGATCCGCAGGGACTCCCGTACGATTCCCGGCATGCTCCACGGATTGCTCGGCTTGGTCCAGGCCCAGGCGACCATCGCGCTGACAAGTACGCCTGACAGGTAGCCGAGCATAAAGTAGAAGGGCTCAGGGCCCCAGATGACCATGACGAGCAGACCGACCGCGTAGGCCCCCATCGAGGACATGAGACTGAGCGCCACGAACCTGACGGCTTGTCCCTTGGCCCGGAGAATCGCCTGAGCGCTCAGAACACTGGCCTGGAAACCGAGCGCGATGATGGCCAGCCCGAAGACCGGTGGCCAGCCGGTGAAGTTGGCGATCGCGATGTAGCCGAGCCCGATCACCACGCCGAGGCCCGCTCCGCCGAAGGACAGGAAGCCGCTGATCGCGCGGGAACGTTTCGGCCCGTTGTCCTTCTCGAACCAGGAGTTCGTGATCTCAAGCGGCAGACCAGCCGTGGCGAGGACCACACCCACCTGGATCACGGAGATGGAGAGGAACAACTCCTGCCATTTGAAGTCGTCATGCAGAACCCGCAGAGTGATGGGTTGCAGAAGGAAGACCCCCGCACCCTGGAACAGTGCGCCCAGTAGATACAGTGCCGAATTCCGGCCCACCGAGCTACTCGGACGGGCGGACTCTGAGGTGACGGACACGCTGATCACAATCGTCGAAGGAGGGCCCGGAGTCCACCGGGCCGTCGGTCAGAGGAGTTGCCCTGCTTGCAAAGGCCGGCACCCCGATACCTGGGAATGCTACCTTCCCCCGGTCCACAGAGCCTGGAAGGACCGGCCCCGCCGCATCCCCAGTGGCGGTACCCACCAGGGAACATCCGGCTCCGCAACAGCGTTCCGCCATGTATCAAACACTCATGGCGTATTCTGAAGAGCGGTCCTGCGTGCCTCACGGGACCGCGTTGCAAGCCATCAGAAGGACTTCGATACGTGGACATACAAAACCACTTCTACGGACACTCCGCCGTCCTGGCAGGGTACGCCGGATTGGACCGGCCCCGGCACTTCCAAGGACT
Organism: Arthrobacter sp. NPDC090010; assembly: GCF_044748305.1. NCBI lineage: Bacteria > Bacillati > Actinomycetota > Actinomycetes > Micrococcales > Micrococcaceae > Arthrobacter > Arthrobacter sp. NPDC090010. The sequence goes on along the minus strand of NZ_JBIVFT010000001.1, from coordinate 504,522 downwards.
CCTGCAGCATGGATGGACGCCGGTGACTCCGATCCGCACCCATTTCGCAGACCTGGCCGGGTCGGCACCCGCGGGCAATCTGTTCACGTGGACGCACGACTCCAGGGGATGGACCGAGGAGCAGTCCCAGCAGGAGACGGGTTTTTCGAGCACTCCCATCGGTTCGCCGGCCCTCTATCTGGCCGAAATGATCGAACGGAACGGCGAACGTCCCGAACCCACCCTCGGAACGGTCGTGTTCCCCTTCCACGGGACCCGGCTCGTCGCCGTCGAAGGTGACCAGGCGGCTTACGCCCGGGAGATCTTCGAGAAAGAGGGGCCGTCGCTCGTCTGCATGCACGCTGATGATCTGCAGCGTCCCGACGTCGTCGCAGCGTGGAAGGACGCAGGACACCAGCTCACCACGGCCGGTGAGCGCCGCGACCCGGACTTCCTGGCGAAGGTCCTCTGGCTCATCATGAATTCGCGCAAGGTCGTATCGAACAGGCTGGCCACGGCCCTGGTCTATGCCGCAGCGGTCGGCACTCCGATCGAGATCTACGGCCCGCACTTCCAGATCGCAGGTATCCAGGAAGAATCCTCGGAAGAGTACCTCCGCAAACTCTGGCCCGAATTCTACGATCCCGAAGTCACCCCGGAAGCGCTCCAGGCCCTCGCACGAGCCGAGCTCGGTGCCGCATCCATGCGCAGTCCCGAGGAACTGCGGGATGTCCTCGGCTGGAATGGCAGGGGCTTCGTCGCCGGTTTCCATTACTGGCTCGGGGCTCCGCTCGCGAAAGCCGCGGCGATCCTCGGGCTGAAGAAGCGAGAGGTCGGACCCGTGGTCAACGCGGTCAAGGTCTCACCGTGGCACTTCGTCTTCCATCCGATGGAACACCTGCCCGACCGCCTGCCGAAGAAGGTCTCAACCCGTCTCGTCCAGCCCCCTCTGGACATTCAGCGCTGACTCCCACCGCCATAGCAGGAACGCGGTACAGCAGTAGTCTGATCAATGACCATAGACAACCCATCCCGCCTACTTGAGGACGAATCCCAGATGGCTCTTTCCTACCAGGTCGCCGACCACAGCATCAGCCCCGACGCCGCACCGTTCATCATCGCGGAGATGTCGGGCAACCACAACGGAGATCTGCAGCGCGCACTCGACATCGTCGACATGGTCGCCGAGTCCGGAGCACAGGCAGTCAAGCTTCAGACGTACACCGCAGACACGATCACCATCGACTCGAACAAGCCGCAGTTCACCATCAGCGGGGATCACCCGCTGTGGGGCGGAAAGAACCTCTACCAGCTCTACACCGAGGCTCACACGCCGTGGGAGTGGCACGAAGCGATCTTCGAGCGCGCTCGTTCCAAGGGTCTGATCGCATTCTCCAGCCCGTTCGACCACACCGCCGTCGAACTCCTGGAGTCTCTCGGCGCTCCGCTGTACAAGATCGCCTCTCTCGAAATCGGAGACCTGGCCCTCCTGCGCAGGGTGGCTCAGACCGGTAAGCCGGTGATCCTCTCCGACGGCGCTGCCACCCTGACGGACATCGACACCGCGGTGAAGACCATCCGCGCCGAAGGCAACGATCAGATCGTCGTCCTCGCCTGCACCTCGTCCTACCCGGCAGCGCCGTCCGAATCGAACCTCCGCACGATCCCCGTGCTGCGGGACGCCTTCGGCATCCAGGTGGGCCTCTCGGATCACACCATGGGCATCGGTGCGGCGATCGCCGCCGTGGCCCTCGGCGCGACCGTGGTGGAGAAGCATGTCACTCTCAGCCGCGCCGACGGCGGTGTGGACTCCGACTTCTCCCTGGAGCCCCATGAGCTCCGCTCGCTCGTCACCGAGAGCCGGACCGCGTGGGAAGCCCTGGGTTCCCCCGTCATCCAGCACACGGCCGGAGAAAGCGAGAGCCTGCGTCTCCGCCGCTCCCTCTACGTGGTCAAGCCGGTCAAGGCCGGAGACAAGGTCACTGCGGAGAACGTCCGCTCCATCCGTCCCGCCGGTGGCCTCGAGCCCGTCTACCTGGACACCGTCCTGGGACGTGAATTCCGCCAGGACGCCGACGCCGGCACTCCCCTGACGTGGGACGTCGTCTGATAGTTCACTGACGCAAAAGAGGGTCGGCGCGTTTTCACGCGCCGACCCTCTTTTCGCAGAAGGACCGGTTCAGCCGAGTTCCTTGGAGAGGCGATACCAACCCGCTTTGCCCTCCGCCGGGCCTCCATCGTAGCCGGCCTTCTGGAACAGGCGGTAGGACGCCGCATTGTCCGTCAGCATCTCGGCGATCAGGACCCTGGGAGACACCGCGCCGACGAGGGCGTCCTCTGCGACCGTCAACATCTCAAGGGCCCGCCCTTTGCCGCGCTGAGCCGGTGCGATCGTGATTGAGGCCTCCCATTCCCCCGGCTCCAGTTCGTCGAAACGGACAGTGCCCACAGGGGTGCCGCCGTCCTCGATGATCATGAGCCTTCGGGAGGGATTTCCCAGAGTCCGCGACACCCATGAGACATGTCCGTCCCACTCCAGTTCGTCGGTCTGGCGCGAGACCGCCCGTACTCCCGGGTCATTCCGCCATTCGAAAAGCAGCGAGGCATCACCGAGAGCCGCAGGACGGGCTCTCAGACCCTTTTCGGCGTTCTCGACCATGTCCTCCCATACCTCAACGATTCTGTGGGCACCGAGGCCGTCCACCACATGGTGGGCGGTTTCGGCCAGGGCGTCGCGTTCCTCCGGGCTGCGGAGCGCCGCACGGAGCGCCTCCTGGGCGGCCGACCAGTCAGGTACCTCAGTGCTGGCATCGCCAAGGCCGAGGACCATGGCGGATTCCGTCATGTACCGATAAGTGTCACGCTGGTTCTCCACCGTCTGGAGGGCGGCCGTTGGCACGCCGAGGCTTGCCAACTCCCAGACCGTCGTGCCGGCGGCGGACACTACGAGGTCCATGTGCCGGAAAGCACCGGCGACGTGCGCCGACGGCTCAAGGCGTACCAGTCGCTGCCCGGGCCCGGCTGTAACGCTGAGCTCACGGGGGCTGACGACGTAGCAGGTCGAAGGCACCCCGCACGCCGCCCACAGGCCGGCCATGGTCCCCGTCAGGTCCCGTGCGTCGGTGCCTCCCATGATGATCATGAGGCTCAGGCCCCGCTCCTGGCCCGTGGCAACGTCCGGAGGCGGGGGTGTGTCCTTGAGCGAGAGCCGGATCGGGATGAATCCCGTGCCCCGCAGCATCCGCCAAGCACCGTCCAGCTGGCGAGGCTGAAACTCACCCAGAGGGGACGGGTCGACGATGATATGTGCAGGCCTGCGCCCGAAATCCTTGTCTTCGACGGAACACAGCAGGACGCCGCGGGATTCGAGGATGTCCCGGACGTTCCCTTGGTCCTCATAGCTGTCCAGGTGCACCACATCGGCCTTCAGCGTTGCGGCCAGTTCCGCCAACGCCACGGCATCGGCCGGGCGAGGGCTGTACTCCCCGAAGGTGTCCTGGACGATCTTCTGCCCGAAGGCGATCTCCACATCGCCGCTGAAGAACACCTCGTGTCCGCGTGCCTTCGCGGCTTCTGCCACGGCGACTGCACGGATGACGTGTCCAAGTCCCTGTGATTTCCGGGAGTCTGCTCGGAAAAGTACCCGCACGGTCAGCCCTCGGTCAGGGCCTTCTGTTCGATATGCGCGTTCAGAGCCACGATGTCCGGGCGTGCGTCGAGCACCGCCACCACGTCACGCCAGACCGGCTCCCCTGAACCCAGTTCGGCGACGAGGGCGTCCAGCAGCTCAGCGTCTTCCGGTGTGTCCAGCGTGGCGCGGTAGTGATCCGAGCGAGGCACGAAGCTCAACGCGGCACGCGCATACGGGGCGCCCTCCTCATAGAGAGCGCTCGTCACATGCGCCCGGTGATGAGGCTCGGTCCGTTCGTCAGCCTGACGCAGCGCTTTCGCGGTGGCCAGCTCGACATCCAGCCCTCGCGGCAGCGACCGCACCTGGGTCGTCGAGACATAGTCGGTCACCGGGTCCTGCCGCCAGAGAGACACCACCTGCGAGATCACCGTGGAATCCAACAGCGGGCAATCCGCGGTAAGACGTACGACGGCGTCTGCCGATGTCTGCTCGATCGCCAGCAGGAAACGGCTGAGGACGTCGTCCTCGCTGCCGCGCACCACCTCGACGCCCAGACCGTCCGCGAGCTCCAGAATCGCGTCGTCGCCGCTCTCGGTCGAGGTCGCGATGACGACCTGGTCGATGCCCTTGGCGCGCTGCGCCGCTTCCACGACCCACTGCAACACCGGCTTGCCGCCCAGCGCACGAAGCACCTTCGAGGGAAGCCTGGATGACCCGACCCGGGCCTGGATGACCGCGACGACCTTGGGTTGAGAATTCACGTTCATGAACCGACGACGGCCAGGACGTTCTCGATGACCATGTCCACCTGATCATCGCTCAGATCCGGGAACAGAGGAAGGGAGATCTCTTCACGGTAGAACTGCTCCGCGACAGGGCACATGCCCCGCTTGTATCCCAGATCCTCGAACACCGGGTGCCAGTAGGCGGGGATGTAGTTGACCTGGACACCGATCCCCCGGGCGCGCAGCTCCTCGAAGATCTGACGCCGGCGACCGGCTTCCACCCGCAACGGGTACAGGTGCCAGGCCGGCTCAGCACCGGGTACTGTGCCAGGCGTCTTCAATCCTGCGTGACTTGCGAAAGCCGCGTTGTACCGATCGTGGATCGACTGACGCTTGGAACGGAATTCCGCGAGGCGCGCCACCTGGCTGATGCCCAAGGCACACAGGACGTCGGGGAGACGGTAATTCAGGCTGAACTCGTGGACTTCCTGGTGCCAGGGGCCCTCATCCGGATAACGCTGGATGCTGGTGTCGCGGATCAGACCCTGGCCCTTGAACAGACGGGCGCGGGTGGCCAGTTCCTCAACCGGGGAGACGACGGCGCCGCCCTCACCGGTGGTCATGTTCTTCGTCGGGAAGAAGGAGAACGTGGTGAAATCCGCTTCCTTGCCGACGGGCACGCCGTTGAGCAACGAACCCACTGAGTGAGCAGCATCCTCGATGAAGAGGGCGCCGTTGTCGTGCGCGAGCTTCGTGAACGCCGCGGCGTTCACGGGAAGCCCTGCGTAATCTACCGCGGTGATGGCCTTGGTACGGTCGGTCACTGCGGCCGCGGCCGCATCAAGCGACAGATTCCCGGTGCTCTCCTCGACGTCGGCGAAGACGATCTTGGCTCCTGCGATGGCCGCCGTCGACGCCGTCGCGACGAAGGTCATCGGCGTCGTGACAACCTCGTCGCCCTGCTTGATTCCAGCCGCCACATAGGCGACATGCAAGGCTGCGGTTCCTGACGTCACCGCTACCGCGTGAGAGCCTCCTGCCACGGAGGAGATGGCCTGCTCGAATTCGTCGACCTTCGGTCCCGTGGTGAGCCAATCACTCCGGAGGGCCGCTACAACGTTTTCGATGTCCTTCTCGTCGATCGACTGCCGTCCGTAGGGAAGCACGGCTCAGAGGCCTTCTGCTTCGAACATGGCGTGCAGTTCATCGATGGTCAGGAAGCGCTCATTGCCATCGGACTGGTAGCTCCAGCCGTCCTGAACCGGTGCCGCGCCCTCCGGCTGGGTGTAGCCCCAGCCGCCGAGGTGAGGCTCCACGATGTAACGGTCGCCCACCGAAACGGTGCGACGGGAATCGTCAGCGGCGATCATCTCTTCGTGCAGCTTCTCGCCGGGGCGGATGCCGATCTCGTGGGTCGTGGCGTTCTCATCGACGGCACGTGCCAGGTCGGTGATCCGGACCGAGGGGATCTTCGGAACGTAGAGTTCGCCACCCTGCATGATCTCGAAGGAGTCGAGGACGAACTTGACGGCCTGGTCCAGCGTGATCCAGAAGCGGGTCATGCGGTTGTCGGTCACACCCAGGGACTGGCCTTCGGCTGCCATCTTCTTCCAGATCGGAACGATGGACCCGCGGGAACCCATCACGTTGCCGTAGCGGACCACGCAGAAACGGGTGTCATACGCGGCGGCGTAGTGATTGCCGGAGATGAACAGACGGTCGGCACACAGCTTCGTGGCACCGTACAGGTTCACCGGGCTGGAGGCCTTGTCGGTGGACAGCGCGACGACCTTCTTGACACCAGCGTCGATGGAAGCGTCAATGACGTTCTGCGAGCCCATGACGTTGGTCTGGACGTACTCGAAGGGGTTGTACTCAGCGGTGTCGACCTGCTTGAGTGCAGCAGCGTGGATCACGTAGTCGATGCCGTGGAACGCACGGTTCAGACGGCTGCGGTCACGGATGTCACCGATGAACCAGCGAAGACGCGGATCGTTGTTGAACATCGACCGGACTTCGAGCTGCTTGAGCTCATCGCGGCTGAAAATGACAAGACGCCGAACGTCGTGGTTGTCGAGGATTTCCCGAATGAGGGCTTTGCCCAAGGATCCTGTACCACCCGTGATCAGAACCGAAGAACCGCTCAGGAGAGACATCCGTATGAACCACCTTGATTGTTATTGAGAATAGATGTTCCAGGGTCGGTGCGCGGGTTGACCCACGCACCGACCCCAAGCCTTGCCAAGCTTAGCATTCCGCCTGTCGGCGGGGACTTGCCCTAGGGGCGGACGGCGTGGACGGCCAGCTTGCGCAGGCCCGGCCACATACGCTTCTGAATCACCTTGGGCGTCAACGACGCCGCGTTCAGGCGGGACGTCAGGTGCCACTTCGCGGCACGGACGGCGCTGTTCCAGCCCTTGGCCGTGAAGTCACGGACACACTCATCGAAGAAGGCCCGCTCCTCAGCGAAACGGCGCCCGTCAAGGGCGCGGACCGACGAATCCGACTCGCGGTGACGACGGTACTGGAAGCAGACCGTGGAGACGACGGCCATGCGGCCACCCGCGAGGATGATGTCGGTGGCCAGAGCCAGGTCCTGGACCACGTCGTACTGCGGGCGGAAATCGTGGGTCTTCACTGCGTCGGCGCGCCACGCCACCGACGGGAAGTACAGCCAGTCCCCCACCATCAGGCTCTCAGCGATCGCCTCGCCTTCGACGACCGCTTCGCTGCTGCCGCCGACGAGCTTGTGCCGCAGGTAGGTTTTGACCTTGTCGCCGAGCGGTTCGTAGACCTTGCCGTTTTCGTCGATGACCTCGACGCCGGGCTGCACGATGCTGACCGACGGGTCGCTGAAGGCCTTACGGACGGTGCCCAGGTAATTGGGCAGCATGATGTCGTCGGCACCCATGATGACCACGATGTCGTGTTCGACGAGGCCGATGCACTTCTTGTAGTTGCCGTTGGCGCCGAGGTTGACCTCATTGCGGTAGTACCGCACACGGTCATCGCCCTCGACCAGTCCGTTGAAGTAGGCGGGAAGGTTCTCGTCCGGGTAACCGTCGTCGACGATCGTCAGGCGGAAGTCGCGGTCCTCCTGCGCAAGGACGGATTCCACCGCGGCCTTCATCATCGCAACGTCGCCGTAGTACGGCAGCATGACGTCAATAGTCACTGGTGAACTCTCTTCATTCGTCGTTGTCAGGGGTTACGGAGGGGGAACCTGTCGTCCCGTCGGAGCGGGCTTCCTGGTTCAGATCATCTACGGCAGCGCGCAGAATGGCCACTTCTTCAGCAAGAATACGGGTCTCGTCCTCAAGGATGGTGAGTTCCCGGGACACGTGGAGCCCGACGCCGACCAGCAACAGGATCGAGAGGGTGAACAGCAGATTCACCGGAACCACGACGCCGACCAGGTTGGATGCCCACTTCAGCAGCCCGGGGAAGATGCCGAGGACGATCGTCAGTGTTCCGATGATGATCCACAGAATGGCGTACTTCTCCCGAAGTCGACCATTGCGGAGCATGACCAGGACGGCCACCACCATGATGATGGCGATGATCAGTGGAAGCGTGACTGTCATGACGTTATGCGATCCCTTCCCCGGCGATGTCACCCGAGGACGGGTTCTGGACTTCTTCCGCGGACCGTGTCCGACGTCGTGCGAGCGCAAAGCAAAGGACCAGGCCGGACCTGGCCAGGTAGATGGTCGACTTCAGCGGGCTCTGGCTCGGGGTTCCCGCCTGGCGCGCCTTCATCTCCACGGGAACCTGGGTGACGGTGCATCCGGACTTCAGGGCGACGACGAGGGAATCGACGGTGTCGCCGAGATACTCAGCCGGGAAATGGGCGATGTACTGGTGAAGGGCCCGCTCATTGGCCGCTCGGAACCCTGAGGTGACATCCGTCAGCTCCGTCTTGGCCACCCAGGAGATCACCTTGGCCAGGAGACCCATGGCCCATTTCCTGGGACCCCGGGCCTGGTAGTTGCCCCGGCCCGCGAAACGGGCGCCGATGGAGATGTCAGCGACACGCAGCCCGTCCAGCACGCGGTCGATGTCCTTGGGATCGTGCTGGCCGTCCGAGTCGACCTGAATGGCCGCGGTGTAGCCGTTGCGGACCGCGTACTTGAATCCGGCGCGCATCGCGCCGCCTACACCAAGGTTGAACGGAAGACGGAGCACTTCAGCTCCCGCCTCAGCCGCGAGACGCGCTGTCCCATCGGTGGATCCGTCGTCGACGACGAGGATGTCGTACTGCGGGCTCTCTCTCAGTACCGTGCGGACCGTCTGGCCGATGACTGCGGCTTCGTTCCACGCTGGCATGATGATGAGCACGCCGGACTGCCGCGAATTACCCATGATCATAAATTATATCAAGACGCCCGCCCTGGTTCGCCGAGGCTTCCTGGTGTTTCCGATCGTGCCGGACCGTCGACCTCAGCCGCGCCTAGTAGTCTTGGGTTGATTTAATAGGAGTTGATTCATGTCCTGGTGGGAAACCCTCCCGACGCTAGCGCTCTCCGTCGCGGTGTACGCGATCCCCGGTCTCGCCCTGCTGTTCGCAGCCGGGGTGCGCGGTCTTAATCTGGCAGCGCTGTCGGCGCCGGTGACCGCGACCGTGATCGCCTGCGCCGGAGTCGTCTTCGGAACCGTTCACATCCCCTTCAACCCGGCGACCATCGCCGCGCTGACCGTGTTCCTGACGCTCGTCGTCGTGGCCCTCCGCTGGTTCCTGGCGCGACGCAAGGTTCCCGTCAGCCGTCTGGAACTCCAGCACAACGGGCCTCTGCAGACCGAGACACTGGGACGGCTCCTGACCCGGATGATCCTCCCCCTGGCTTTGCTGGTCCCGGCCATCTTCATCGGCTATCGCTACATGACCGGATTCGGCCAGGCTGATGCGTTCTCCGAGACCTTCGACAACGTCTACCACTTGAACGCGGTCCGCTACATCGCCGATACGCAGAGCGCCGACACCCTGACCATCGGCAACCTGACCCCGGCATCCCACGGCATGTACCCGGTGGGGATGCATGCCGTGATGGGTCTGGTCTTCATGCTGGGGGCACCGACCGTGACGGTCGCTGTGAACTGGGTGACCATCCTTCTCGGTGCGGTGATCTGGCCGTTGTCCTGTGTCTTCCTCGTGTCCCGGATCATCGGCATGCGTCCGCTCGGACTGCTCGCAACGGGCGTCATCTCCGCAGGTTTCAGCGGTTTCCCGTACCTGATGGTCGGTTGGGGAATCCTCTATCCGAATCATGCCGCTCTTGCGCTCCTGCCTGCCTGTCTGGGCCTGCTCATCGAAGGCACCGGGATCACCCGGCCCTCGCTTCGACTGCGCTGGTCGGCGCTGATCCTCTTCGTCGTGACGATACCCGGACTCGCACTGACCCATCCGAGTGCTCTGGTCGCACTGCTCGTCTTCGGCGCCCCCGTGGTGCTGGCCGTCCTGCTGCGCAGCATCGCCGCCCGACGACGCGGAGAGTTCACCAACAGGACCTTCCTGGGCTGGTTCGCCCTTGTGGTCCTCTACATCCTGGTCAGCGGTGTGCTCTGGCTCAAGGCGCGCCCGTCGCTGGCCTCAGCCGGATGGACAGGCTTCCAGACCAATGCACGCGCGGTCGGTGAGGTTCTCACCAGCGCCCCGATGGGCACCACCATCGCCTGGGTCATCGCGATTCTGACCATGTTCGGTCTGTACGTGATCTCCCGTAACTTCGCCCGGCTCTGGTGGGTCGCTGCGACGTACGCGGTCGGCGGGCTCCTCTACGCCATCGTGTCTTCCTGGCCGGCCGGAGCGTTCCGCGACTTCATGACCGGGGTCTGGTACACCGATTCCTTCCGGCTGGCGGCACTGCTCCCTGTGGTGACTCTTCCGGTCGCGGCATTGGGCGCCGACTGGGTTCTGGGCCGCCTGCACGGCTGGCTCGTGCATTCCCGGCGCGACTCGGCAGCCTCGGACGCGGATGCGTCTCCCGGACGACTGACCCGCCTGGCGTCCTCCATGCCCCTCCGGCTCGCCTCGGTGATTCCGGTGGTGGCCGCGTTGCTGCTCGGCGTTCTGAGCCAGGGCGGTACGCTCAACACGGCCCAGACCCGCATCTCCACGATCTTCAAGGTCACCAACGACAACAGTCTCGTCAGCACCGATGAGCTTGCACTGATCAAGCAGCTGCCGGATCTCGTGCCGGCAGGACAGCTGTTGGTCGGGAACCCCCGGACCGGTGCGTCCCTGACCTACGCCTTCACGGGCATCCATGTCCTGGCACCGCACATCTTCGGGGTCAGGACTCCGGATGAGCAGTATCTGATGGATCACTGGGACGAAGCCGCCTACAACCCCCGGGTCTGCCCCCTCGTCCGTGAAAAGAACGCGTTCTACGCCCTGGACTTCGGTACTCGTGAAATCGCAACGCGGGCCGAGCCTCTCGAAGGCACCAGGGATCTCTCCACGAATAACGCTCCCGGCGTCGAACTCATCAAGGCGGTCGGCAAGGCCCGCCTCTTCAAGGTGACCGCCTGCGGCTGATCCGACAGCGCCTACGCTGAGGGCCTGTGGCCGACGGAACCCCGTCGGCCACAGGCCCTCAGCGTAGGCGCGCGATGCGTCCGGCCTACTTCGTCGTAGAGGTGTAGGCCACCCGGGCGATCGAGGGGATCGTGTTCCGTGCCGCCCATTGCATGGCCAGCGCTGAGGCTCGATCGATGGAGAACGCGTCCTGTCCTGCGACATAGAGGACGTTCTTGGTGCCGAACTCCGGGATCCCCGGAACCGTCCCGTTCGCCGTGTACTGCGCGTAGTCCGTCCACGGCAGCACCACGACGAGGAAGTCGGCAGTGAGCTCTTTGCTGCGGCTCCGAGGCAGCAGATTTCCAGGCTGAGACGGCCTGTTGCGCACCGCCGGCATGGAAGCGGCGACGCGCTGCGAGGCCGGCAACTTGAGTCCGAGGGAAGTCAGGAAACGGTTAGGGGCGGCGTCGGCTGCGAACACCGTGACGTCGGATCCCGGAACACTCGACGCACCGATGTACATCGCGGTGGCCTTCTTCAGGGCCGGGTAGTCCGCGGCACTGTCCGCAACCGCAGCACGGGTGGTCTCGATCTGCTGGCGGGCGATCGCAGTGCGTCCCATGAGCCGGCCATAGAAGGTCAGTGCGGCCGCCCAGTCCGTCAGATCCACGCCCTTCGGAGGAAGGATCACCGGAGCCACCTTGCTCAGAGAATCGTAATCGCTCCGGCTCAGGGACTTTTCGAAGGAGATGATGAGGTCAGGCTGGAGCTTGGCGATCGCATCGACCGGAACACCGATGCTGGCATCCACCAGCTGAGGCAGATCGGCCCCCGGGAGCTTCATCGAGTTCAGCAGGGTGTTGTACCAGGTCGTGATGTCCGCATCGGTCCGGCCGCGAGGAGCCACGCCCAGCTCGAGCAGCCCCTCCGACTCCTGAAGACCGAGCGTGATGACCTGCTGCGGCGGAGCCTGGAGGGTCACTGTGCCGAACTCGTGTTCGACGGTGAACCGGTACGGCCCGTTGTCCGGTGCCGGCAGCGACGCAGCCGGAGCAGGGGCCTGGCCGTCAGCACTGCACGCGGCCAGGCCCAGAGGCAGGAGTCCTGCCAAAGCCAGGAAGGCCCTCCGGCTCGTGCTGTTTCGTTCAGGCGTCATTGAGTCAATCCGTTCTGTTTCCCATGCGGGCGAAGTATCGTCTGAGCAGCCTCATGGTTCAGCATCAGACTTTACCGTCTGGGCGGAAACCGGCCGGCTCGGACCGCTCACCGCGTGCGCATCACCGAGACGGCCTCGCTGACGTCGCCGTCGAAAATGACATTTCCGTGTTCGAGAACAATGCCGCGTTGGCACACCCTCTGGACCAGCTCGAGGTCGTGGCTGACCACCACGAGCGTCTGCCCGGCATCGACCAGTTCCTGGATCTTCTCCAGGCACTTGCGCTGGAACGGCTCATCACCGACTGCCAGGATCTCATCGACCAGGAAGACCTCCGGGTCCGAATGCACCGCGACCGAGAAGGCCAGACGGAGGTACATGCCCGAGGAGTAGAACTTCACCTCGGTGTCGATGAACTGCTCGATCTCAGCGAACTCGACGATCGAGTCGAAACGTTCCTTGATCTGCTCTTCCGTCATCCCGAGGATCGCCCCGTTGAGGAAAACATTGTCCCGGCCCGAGAGGTCGGGGTGGAATCCCGCCCCCACCTCGATCAGACCGGCGACCCGTCCGCGAGTGCGAACCGTCCCCTCGTCCGGAGTCATGACACCCGAGATGTGCTTGAGCAGGGTGGACTTGCCGGAGCCGTTCAGGCCGAGCAAGGCCACCGTCTCCCCCTGGACGATGTCCAGGCTGATGTCCTTGAGCGCGTGGAAACGATTGGACAGATCCTTGCGGCGCCCCTGAGCAAGCCAGACGATGGCTTCCTTGATCGAGCGCGAGTGGCGAAGGACGAATTGCTTGCTGATGGACCGGATCTCAACAGCGATGGGGATAGTGGTCACGGCCTACAGCTCCTGAGCGAAACGATGCTCGACGCGCCGGAAGGTCAGCTGTCCGATGAGCAGAACGGCGGCGGACACCACCAGCCCGAGCGGCAACCAGATGGTCAGCAGATTGGGCGGTGAATAGGCGGAGAAATCACCGGGGATGGTCGGGGACCAGAAGGCCCGGTGGAACAGTTCCACCGCAACCGTCAAGGGGTTGGCCTGATAGACGGTGAACCAGAAATCGCCGAGGACCTTCTGCACCATGTCCCACTTGTACATGACCGGCGAGGCCCAGGTGGCGACCATGAGGAACAGGTCCACGATGTTCTCCATATCGCGGAAGAACACATTGACCGCACTGAAGAACAGCGCCAGACCCAGCGCGAACATCGCGATGATCAGGAAGCCGCCGACCGCGGCGAGCAACGCGGTCCAGTCCGGCCGCCAGCCCGCGATGAAACAACCGATCAGGAGTACTGCGGCCTGCGGCACGAAATGGACCCCGGACACCCAGACGGAGGCCACCGGGAACATCTCACGGGGCAGGTAGATCTTCTTGATCAGCCCCGAATTGTTGACGATCGAGCGCGCCCCGTTGCTCAGCGCCTCGCCGAAGAAGTTGACGAGCACGATGCCCGAGAACAAGTACACGGCGTAGTTTTCGGTTGCCCTTTCCAGGCCGAGGAACTTGCCCATGGCGACGTAGAAGACGACGAACTGGACGCCGGGCTTCACATAGGACCAGAGCAACCCGAGGATGGAGCCCCGGTAGCGGATCTTGAGTTCCTTGCTGACCAGCAGCTTCAAAAGGTAGCGATCACGGAAGACATCCGCCAGACCACGCCCCACGCCCGGGCGGACCAGGGCGGCTTCGGTGGTGATGCTCATATCAGCTCTCAGGTTCCGTGAATTCGTCGAAGATGACCTTCCAGGATTCGACCGAAGTCATGGCCGGCAACGCCTCCCGGTACTGGGTGCGAAGGGTCTTCCACTTGGACAGCAATTCTCCGTGGCGTCTTGCCGAGGCTGCGAGGTAGTTGCGCACCTGTGCCGGATTCCGCCGGTACCAGGACGCCCCGGTCCCCTCTGCATTGGACACGACGGCGGAGTCATACTGCGAGACCGTCCACCACTTGTTGTCCTGGTGCGCGATCTTCGCCTGGGGGAACTCCTTGCTCATGTCCGTCACCGGCACGAAGAGCTGCCGGATGACGGTCTTCGCGGTCCACGGCAACAGCGTGACCATATTCGGCTTGCCCGCCAGACGTCCATTGGCCGGAGGCTTGGCCATCCGTGGGGCCGGGAAGGCTTCCGGATCCCGTTTGATCGTGGTGTCCTCGTGCGCGGACATCATGGCTCTGATCTGGGGAAGCTTGGTCGAGAGCAACGGCGCGATCTTCTCCGGGCCCTCGAGCACGTCGTCGAGGGCCCATTGCCGGCCTTCGACGGTCGCGTACTGCATGGACACGATGTGCTTGACGTCCGCGAACTGCGATTCCTTCAGGACACGGCCGCCAAGTTCATACGGGCTGTGCAGCAGGGCCGCGATGAAGCGGTTGCGCGCGTGGAAGTAGGCCTGCCAGCCGACCAGATCGTCCTTGTCGATCCAGGAGACATGCCACACCGCCGAACCGGGCAGGCTCACCGTGTGGTAGCCGTGTTCCTTGGCCCGGAGGCCATACTCGGCGTCGTCCCATTTGATGAAGACCGGAAGCGACAGACCGATCTCCCGGATGACGGAAGTCGGGATGAGGCACATCCACCAGCCGTTGTAGTCCACATCGACGCGACGGTGCATCCACGGCGTCTGCCGGAGATTGCCGGACATGAAGTCGTGGCCCATCTCCATATCGGCGTGCGGCTGATCCGGCTGGAAACGATAGGGATTCACGATCTCTCCGAAGGTGTGCAACACCGTCCGGTTGTAGAGATCGAACATATGACCACCCACCAGGGTGGGCTTGCGGCAGAAGGAGGAGAAGGTCAGCAGGCGATTGATCGACTCCGGTTCGACGACGATGTCGTCATCCATCAGCAGGACATAGTCGCTGCCGTTCTCCAGAGCCTCGTACATGCCACGCGCGAAGCCACCGGAACCGCCCAGATTGGCCTGGTTGATGATCCGCAGCTTTCCGTCCAGCTCGGCGGCGACCTCGGAGAATCCCTCGGTCTCCTGAACCTTCTGCGATCCCTGATCGACCAGCAGGACTTCCTTCACGTTCGCCAGCGCCTCGGGGTTGGCGGCCAGCAGTCGAAGGTTGTTGAGGCAGTAGTCGGGCTTGTTCAAGGTGGTGATCTCCACCGTGATGCTGCCCATCTCAGGCGCGGGTTCAGTGGTACCCCAGACCGCTTCTTCAAGGATCAGCGGCTCGGTGCCCGCAACCAGGTCGAACCAGTACCATCCACCGTCGCCGAAGGGCTCAAGAGACAGTTCGAAGACCGAGGTCTCCTCTGTGCTGACACGACGCGTGTCCACACGCTGCAGAGAGCCGCGCGCATTGGACTTGTAAACGATGACGGTGCCCCGGCCGGACGTCCTGACCCGCAGCTGCACCGAGTCGACGGTCGTCCAGCGACGCCAGTAGCCGGACGCGAATGCGTTGAAGTACGTTCCGAATGAGATCCGCTCACCCGGGCGGACTTTGGTGGACACCCGGCTGAGGAAGTCCTCCGCGTGCGCTTCGCGTCCGGGAACGGCCATCCGCTGACGCGGACGGTCCGTCTTCGGAGCTCCCGGGATGGTGGGCATCGCGACACCGATGGCGGAGCCCGTGTCCACGTACAGCGGAACGGTGTCCATCTGTGTGGTCTCCGGGAGGATCACCCGCTGCAGTGCTGTGAACGTCCCCTCACCGAGGTCCGCCTGGCGGCTCATGCGTCCACCCCACCGCTTTCCATCTTGCTGCCGCCGGCGAAAGCCGGACGGATCTTGTTGTCGAACATGGACAAGGCCGAACCGATCGCCATGTGCATGTCGAGGTACTTGTACGTGCCGAGGCGTCCGCCGAAGAGGACCATGTCTTCCTGGGCTGCCAGATCGCGATACTTCAGAAGCTTCTCGCGGTCCTCGGAAGTGTTGATCGGGTAGTACGGCTCGTCGCCCTTCTCGGCGAAGCGCGAGAACTCACGCATGACCACGGTCTTCTCTTCCTGATAGCCGCGCTCAGGGTGGAAGTGACGCGGCTCGATGATGCGCGTGAAGGCGACGTCGGCGTCGTTGTAGTTGACCACGCTGGTGCCCTGGAAGTCGCCCATGGGGAGCACTTCTTCTTCGAAATCGATGGTGCGCCACGAAAGGTCACCCTCGACGAAGTCGAAGTAGCGATCCACGGGGCCCGTGTAGACCACCGGGATCTTGCCGACGACCTTGGACTTGGAGTACTCGTGGGAATCGTCGAAGAAGTCGGTGTTGAGCCGAACCTCGATGTTCGGGTGCTCGGCCATCTTTTCGATCCAGGCCGTGTAACCGTTGGTGGGCAGGCCCTCGTACTTGTCGTTGAAGTACCGGTTGTCGTAGTTGTAGCGCACGGGAAGGCGGGAGATGATGCCGGCCGGCAGGTTCTTCGGATCCGTCTGCCACTGCTTGCCCGTGTAGTGCTTGATGAACGCTTCGTAGAGCGGACGCCCGATGAGCTGGATGCCCTTGTCATTGAGGTTCTGCGGATCGGTTCCGGCAAGCTCGCCGGCCTGCTCCTGAATGAGCGCCTTGGCCTCGCCCGGGGTGAGATTCGCCCGGAAGAACTGGTTGATGGTCGCCAGGTTGATGGGGAGCGAGTACACCTCGCCCTTGTGCACCCCGTAGACCTTGTGCACGTAGTCCGTGAACGTGGTGAAACGGTTGACGTACTCCCAGACACGCTCGTTCGACGTGTGGAAGAGGTGTGCGCCGTAGCGGTGAACCTCGATTCCGGTTTCGGGTTCGGTTTCGCTGTAGGCATTGCCACCGATGTGGTGGCGGCGGTCGATGACGACCACCTTCAGACCCAGCTCGCTTGCAGCACGCTCCGCGATGGTCAGGCCAAAGAAGCCCGAACCGACGATGACCAGATCAGCGTTCACCAATTCTCCTGAACAAACTCGGGACAGTTACGGGGCCGTCGTCCTTGCGACGTCGGCCCGCTGAACTAGGTTACCCGAGTTTGCATCCACAGGTCCGGGCGCCCCGCTGTCCACATGGCGCACCTCCACACCCGCTGTGCATCGAACAGCCGCCTAATCTCGGACCGTGAACATCGAAGGAACGGAGCGATGAAGCTCGAATGCACGCTGATCCTCCTGCATCCAGCGGGCCGGGGCGGAGCGCCGGGTCCCACCCCGGTGGAGGTCACCATCGAACTGAGCAAGGGAAGCACCGGCGATCACCTGGCCCAGGCGTTGACCGGCCGCTTCGGCGTTTCGTCCTTCTCGGTGGGAGGGCATCCTCTGCAGGCGCTGACCCCCGGCACGGACCCCTTACGCGACGGGTGTCTCATCGTGGCGTCGGAGCTGTCCATGACCCCTTCTCCGGAAGCCCGCACACCTCCCGAGGCCCACCTTGATCTGGTGGTGCTCTCCGGTCCCGACTCCGGCGCCAGCCTCCCGCTGTTCCGTGGTCAGTATCACATCGGGCGTGGCCAAGCGGATCTGCCGATGACGGATCCGAGGATCTCCCGACGGCAGGGGTCGCTGGCCGTGACACAGGATTCGGTCATCTGGACCGAACACTCAACACCCGGACGACGGCGGGCGCGAGCCAAGGCTCGCATGACGCCTCCCTCGGTTCTCACCACGGAGCGCTCACTACGGCGCGGAGGCTCACTCCTCGCGCTCCGTGCGCGCGAGCTCTGGACAGTCGACGTCGGTCTGCTCGGACTGCCCTGCGATGAGCCTCTCCAGGTACCGTCGCTGCATCGCGGGCCCGGATGGCTGACAAGCGCGCTCACTGCGGTCCTGTCTCTTCTGGCCGGCGTCTCATTCGCAGCCACCACGGGCTCGTGGCCGCTGCTCCTCTTTTCCGTGCTGTCCGCCGTGCCCCTCCTCATCCCGTCCATCGGCACGGGCCGAGGACAGGCCTCGGCACGGTCGATCCGGCAGGAGTCCGTTCGGCGCGACCGGCTTCGCATGGAGTCTTCGTTCCCTTCGCTGGGGACCCTGCTCCTGGCGTACCGGCGTCATGACACTGCGCCGTCAGCGACGCCTTCGGCAGGCCCCTCCGGGAATCGCCTCTGGGTCCGTCTCGGCACAGCCGATGTGGAGGCGAACCTGACCCGAACAGCGGATCCGGTCACTCACCCCTCAAAGGCCAGGTCTTTCCTCCGCTCCAGGACCCGCCTCCGGTCGCGGGCCTTGGTCCACCGGAATGCGCCATACCTCCTGAACCTGGAACCAGGGCTCAGCATTGAGGCCGGAGACGAGGACTACATGGATTTCGTCTGCGGCCTGATCGTCCAGTTGACCGTCCGGCATCACGCTCGGACACCCCTCATCGTCCTGTTCGACCCGGCCAAGTCCTTCCCCTCTTGTCTGCGATACCTCCCCTCCCTCAGCTGGCACGAGGAACAGCCCGCCAAACCGGCACCGTCCCCGGCCCGCTCTTCGCCGGCTCCCGAAGTAGTTGTGATCGCGGCACCCGGCGTATCCCTCGCCGAATATCCCTTCCTGCCGGAGGCGAGCATCATCGTTCAATCGAGTGGAGCCACACCCGCACGCGGTGAACGCGTCGTCCGTCCGGGCCGGGTCCTCCGTCTCGACAGGGCCCAGGGTGTCGTCCTGGACCCGGCATCGGCGGATCAACGCCCTTCGGACAACGGCCAGACCCGCTTCACCCCGGATCTGGCCCGTCCCAGCGCCGTAGAACGGTATTGCCGAGGTCACTCAGCTCTTTCCTCATCGTCGGCGAACGACGAAGAAGACCGCTCCGAGCCTCCCCAGGAAGTACCGCTCTCGGAGGTGCTGCCGCGAACCGTCGATGAGATCGCTCACCACTGGACCGAGATGGTCGAAAGTCCTTCCTTCCGTCTCCCTCTGGGACGCGATGGAACGCACGTCGTCTCCATAGACCTTGTGGAGGACGGGCCCCACGTTCTCGTCGCAGGCACCACGGGCTCCGGAAAATCCGGACTGCTGCGCACCCTCGTCCTGTCCGCGGCATGCCGGGTTCCACCGTCTGAGCTAGGGCTCATCCTGGTGGACTTCAAGGGAGGGTCGACCTTCCACGACTTGCAGACGCTTCCCCAGGTGCAGGGGCTGATCACCGATCTCGGCGCAGCGGAACTGGAGCGGACACTGCTTTCCCTGCGCGCCGAGATACGCCGCCGGGAGGTCCTCTTCGCAGAGTGCGGTGTCAGCGACTGGCCGGGATACCGACGGCTTCTCGGAGCCAGAGACCTCCCTCCCCTGCCCAGGGTATGTCTGATCGTGGACGAATTCCGGATGATGATGGACCACGCCCCTGACAGTCTTGGTGAACTGATCCGCCTGGCGAGCATCGGACGGTCGCTGGGCCTGCACTTGATCCTCGCCACCCAACGGCCTCAGGGTGCGGTCAGCGCTGACATCCGGGCGAACATCGGGTCCTGCCTCGTCTTGAGGGTGCAGTCCGAACTCGACTCCTTGGATACCATCGGCACTTCAGAAGCTGCGCGACTGCCGGCGAACAGACCAGGTCGAACGATCTTCAGCCAAGGTGCCTCGAAGCAGACCTTCCAGCTCGCCTCCGGCACGGCAACGGTACTTCCGGAGGCCGGAAAGATCCTCGTCAAGGAGTGGCTCCCTGGCACCGGCCTGCCACGACAGGACGAGCACACCGTCCGCGGAGAGCACGATGTTTCCGGCCATTGGACCGCCATGATCCTGGAAGCTTGGAAACACGGCGCGTTCTCCGCGCCGCGAGCGGCCCTCGCCCCGGCGCTTCCCCCGCAGTTCGATCCCTCACCGGCCGCCATCGCGACCATCGCGCTGCTCGACATCGCCGAGGAGCAACGGCTCGCACCGTTGATCTGGAGTCCCGGCGAGGCCGTCGGGCTGCTCGGTTCCGAAGAAGAACGCACCGTTGCGGTCACAGCCCTGCTCGGCGCCCTGCTCCACGCAAGAACAGACGGCCGTGACATCACCCTCCACACCGTCGCAGCGGAACCGGGAATCCCCCGATCCGATCGGACATCGAGCCATCCGCTGGGCACTCCGGACTCGGTTCATCATCGGATCTCCGATGCCGCGGCGGTCGACGCCCTCCTCGAGCAGTTCTTGGTTCCCCGATCGGCGGCCCTTTCCGAACCGCCGCGAGCCATCCTGTACATCGAATCGTGGGAGACCCTCGTCGCCACGTTCAGACGATCGGACCGCTTCCAGGCCGAAGGACGCCTGACAGAGCTCCTCCGCTCGGCCCACAGATCAGGCCTGCACATTCTGCTCTGCGGCAACGAGGCCCTCGGTGAATCTCGTACCTCAGGCCTCCTGACACACGTCATTCACCTGCGATCGGCAAAAACGGAAACCGATCCTGGACTGCGCCGGGCGCTCGCCTCCCTGCCACGCGTCCCTGGCCGGGTGGTCATTCGCAGTGAAGCACACGGCGGGATCCTTCACTTCGCGCAATTGAGAGGAGCCGGCTCCACCGGGCAGCAGCCGCCGCGCCTGCACTCGTTCAAGGCGAATGACATTCAGGGGCAAACCCGGACCGGGCATGAAAGGTAAGAGGTCATTCCTCTTCGGCTTGCACCGATCTGCGCCCGTAGGCAACAGCCTTGGGGTCGAAGACCAGCAGTGCGGCCACCGCCGCCGGAACGATCATGAGGATGCCAAGCCAGACGAGGCCTGACTGGAGCGTGGGAACACCGATGGTCAGGACGAAGAGTTGCGCCACCAGGGCGCCGGAACGAGGCCATCGATAGCCGCGGAAAAGGAAATGGCCGACCGCCAGCAGGCCAAGGCCGAGCACTGCGAAAAGCACCATGAGGAAGACGGCTCCGGAAAGCGTCAGCACGGGGGCACCCGTGACGATATTGACAAGGTAGACAGCGGCCACCACCAGCAGTGCGATGCCTTCCACGAGAGCGACCAGGGACACGATCGTGACCGAAAGCGGGCGGGGACCCGCCGGTGCGGCGTCGGTGGGCTTCATCAGCTGTTCTCTCCTCACGGCCTAAGGCTCAGGCCCGGAGATCCACGGGAGGCCTTGACACCCTCGCACCCTACCGGACATAGTCAAATTGAGGACATGGCCCGCCTCTCAATGTGATCTATTCCTCACGTTATTCGGCACATTGACAGCTTTCACCCCTTGTTTGCTCCGCGTTAACGTGACACGCTTGTTAATAGAGACAGCGGGGCCAGAAATGGCCCCTTTCCTATGGAAGGCCAAGTGAAATTTTTCACAAAGCCTGAGAAACAGATTTGGAGTGAGTGATCGCATGGATTGGCGTAGCCGTGCCGCCTGCCTGGACAAGGACCCCGAGCTCTTCTTCCCGGTCGGCAACACAGGCCCGGCGCTTCTCCAGATTGAAGAAGCCAAGAGCGTCTGCCGCCGTTGCCCCGTTGTGGACACCTGCCTTCAGTGGGCTTTGGAATCCGGCCAGGATGCCGGCGTCTGGGGCGGCATGAGCGAGGATGAGCGCCGCGCTCTGAAGCGCCGCGCAGCGCGCGCCCGTCGCGCCTCCTGAGCATTCCGCAGACCCAAAGGGCCGGACGAGAACCACAGGTTCTCGTCCGGCCCTTTTTCTGTCACGTTCAGGCGTCGAGCGGAATCACCAGGCGCACCACCGTGCCACCACCGTCCCGCGCAAGCCATCTGATGGTGCCTCTGAGTTCGGATGTCACCAAGGTCCGGACGATCTGAAGGCCAAGGCCCTCGCCGGGAGCAGCCATCGCATCCCGAGCGGCCGGTTCCTGGTTCACAGCGGGCAGGCCCACGCCGTCGTCGGCGATGGTGACCGTCAGCTGCCGCTCCCCCGCCTCGCTGTGCGTGCGACTCGCGTCCAGCCAGACGGTACCGGCCCGGTCCTGCAGACCGTGCTCCACGGCATTGGTCACGAGTTCGTTGATGACCAAGGCCAGCGGGGTCGCCAGATCGCTGGGAAGCTTACCGAACTCCCCGGTCAGCTCTGTGCTCACCTTCTGGGAAGGAGAAGCGACTTCCGCGGACAGCCGGAACTGCGGACTGATGAGCTCGTCGAAGTCCACTACCTGAGACAAGCCCTGCGAGAGCGTCTCGTGAACGCGGGCGATCGTGGCCACCCGGCGCATCGCCTGTTCAAGCGCCTGCTTCGCCTCGTCGCTCACCATCCGCCGCGACTGCATGCGCAGCAGAGCGGCCACGGTCTGCAGATTGTTCTTCACCCGGTGATGGATCTCGCGGATGGTGGCGTCCTTGCTGACCAGCTCCTGCTCGCGGCGCCGGAGTTCCGAGACGTCACGGCAGAGAACCAGCGCCCCGAAGCGATGGGTGCCGTCCCGCAAGGGGATCGCCCGGAGCGTCAGAGACACACCGCGGGATTCGATCTCGCTGCGCAGCGGCATGCGGCCGGTGACCACGAGAGGAAGAGTTTCATCGGCAAGCCGGCGGTCCTTGATCAGACCGGCCGTCACCTCTGCCAGTGAACGTCCTTCAAGCGATTCGATATCACCCAGCCGGCGGAACGCCGAGACGCCGTTGGGGCTGGCATATTGCACGATGCCGTCCTCGTCCAGCCGGATCAGACCGTCGCCCACGCGGGGTGCGCCACGACGGGACCCTGTCGGCGATGCGAAGTCGGGCCACAGCCCCTGCGTACCCATCTTCAGAAGGTCGTAGGCACACTGACGGTAGGTCAGCTCCAGTCGCGACGGCATCCGTGAGCTGGAGAGGTCAAGATGCGAGGTGACCACGGCCAGGGTCCGGCCGTTGCGCACCATCGGGATCGCCTCGACCCTCAGTGCGGACTCCCCGTTGCTCCACGCGGCCTCATTGGACCGCTCGATGTGCCGGGACCTCCAGGCACGCTCCACGAGCGGTGCGAGATCGGAGCGGATGCCTTCGCCGACGAAGTCACTGTGGAAGACCGTGTGGCTCGTGGACGGACGCACATGCGCCAGTGCCACGAACCCCAGGTCCGGATCGGGGAACCACAGCGCCAGGTCGGCGAAGGCCAGATCGGCCACCATCTGCCAGTCCCCGACGAGCAGATGGAGCCATTCAGCATCCCCCGGGCCAAAATCAGCGTGTTCCTTGATGGGATCGGTGAAGATGGCCACGGGGTCTCCTGATCAGTGCCGGACGATGGAACGCAAGAGCCTCAATGCTACCGAGAGTGAGGCCATGTCGTCCTTTTCAAGGGAGTTGACCTCCTCGAACATGTTCCGGGCCCGGGTCAGCTGTTCGGCATTGCGCTCTTCCCAATCCCCCATCCGGGCATCCGGTTCCTCGGATTCCGAGCTGACGGCGAGCACCGAGGTGGTCATGTCAGCCACGGTGGAGTAGAGGTCGTCGCGCAGCGCCGCACGTGCGAGAGCCTGCCAGCGATCATCCCGGGGCAACGCGCTGATCCGCTCCAGCAAGGAGTCGACGTGGAAGCGGTCGAAGACGGTGTAGTACACCTTCGCCACGTCCTCGACGGACTCACCGCTGTTGCTGGCGATGCGGGCCATCTCCAGCAAGGGGAAGCTCTCGAACAACTCCGACCAACGGACGCCCAGTTCCTCGGGCAGACCCCAGGAAGTGGCACGAGTGTGCCAGGCCTGGAATCGCTTGAGGTCCTCACCGCGGAGGTAGTCCTCCAAGCGGCCTCGCAGCGCGGAGACCTTCGGACCGAAGTCCGCGACGATCTCGGCGATGGGCGCCGCCGTCGAACCGTCAGCGACGAGCCAGCGCACCGCGCGGTCCAGCAGACGGCGGATGTCCAGATGGACGGTCGTCCAGTGCGCCGTCGGGAAGGATGCGGGAAGGCCGTTGAGGCCGTCCAGCATGTCCTGCAGCTTGTAGATCTCCCGCATGGCGATGAACGCCTTGGCGACGGCGGCCTCCGTTGCGGAGGTCTCCTCGATCGCCCGGAAGGCGAAAGTGATGCCGCCGACGTTGATCATGTCGTTCGCCACGACCGTGGCGATGATCTCGCGGCGCAGCGGGTGGCTGTCCAGCTCGGCGTCGAAGCGCTCCGCGATGGCCCTCGGGAAGTAGCTCCTCAGGGTGTCGGAGAACCACGGGTCGTCGGCCAGATCACTGTCACGCAGAGCATTGGCCAGTTCGATCTTGGCGTAAGCGGCAAGAACCGAGAGCTCCGGAGAGGTCAGGCCCTGTCCTTGAGCCAGACGCTGCCGCAGGACATCGGTGGTCGGCAGGGCTTCCAGCTCACGGTTGAGCTCGGCCTTGACGTCCAGCCAGTCCATCAGGCGTTCGTAGCTGGGGCTCCACTCGGCCACGCGGGTCCGGTCATTCAGCAGCAGGATGTTCTGCTCGACGTTGTCCTGAAGGACCAGTTCGCCGACTTCGTCCGTCATGGAAGCCAGGAACTCCGCACGCTCCTCGGCTGCGAGCTTTCCGGCCCGGACCATCCGGTCCACGAAGATCTTGATGTTCACTTCATGATCGGAGCAGTCGACGCCGGCGGAGTTGTCGATGGCATCCGTGTTGAGGATGACGCCCTGCAGGGCGGCCTCGATCCGGCCTCGCTGTGTCATACCGAGGTTGCCGCCCTCGCCCACGACCTTGACCCGCAGTTCACCGCCGTTGACCCGGATGGCGTCGTTGGCCTTGTCGCCGACTTCGGCGTTGCTCTCCGTGCTCGCCTTGATGTACGTGCCGATGCCGCCGTTGTACAGCAGATCGGCCGGCGCCAGGAGGATGGACCGCAGCAATTCAGGCGGGCTGAGCTGAACGGTGCCTTCGGGCAGGCCGAGAGCCACACGCACCTGCGGTGAGATCGGGATGGACTTCACATTGCGGGGGAACACCCCGCCGCCTGCACTGATCAGCTCGCGGTTGTAGTCGTCCCAAGACGAACGCGGCAGTTCGAAGAGGCGCTTGCGCTCGGCGTACGAGATCTCGGCGACCGGCTGAGGATCGAGGAAGATATGCCGGTGGTCGAAGGCGGCGAGCAGGCGGATGTGTTCGGAGAGCAGCATGCCGTTGCCGAAGACGTCACCGGACATGTCACCCACGCCCACCACCGTGAAGTCTTCACTCTGGGTGTCGAGATCCAGCTCCGAGAAGTGACGCTTGACGGACTCCCAGGCGCCGCGGGCAGTGATGCCCATGGCCTTGTGGTCGTAGCCGATGGAACCGCCGGACGCGAACGCGTCACCCAGCCAGAAGCCGTAGTCGGCCGAGATCGCATTGGCGATGTCGGAGAAGGACGCCGTACCCTTGTCGGCGGCGACCACGAGGTAGGTGTCATCGCCGTCGTGCCGGACGACGTCGCGCGGGGCGACCACGTGCTCACCCTCCGCGTCACTGACCAGATTGTCCGTGATGTCCAGCAGGCCCCGGATGAACGTCTTGTAGCTTTCGATGCCTTCGGCCATCCAGGCAGCACGGTCCACGGACGGATCAGGCAACTGCTTGGCGAAGAACCCGCCCTTGGCACCGGTCGGCACGATCACGGCGTTCTTGACCATCTGCGCCTTCACCAGGCCCAGGATCTCCGTACGGAAGTCCTCACGGCGGTCCGACCAGCGCAGACCGCCACGGGCCACCGCGCCGAAGCGCAGGTGAACACCTTCGACGCGGGGCGAATAGACCCAGATCTCGAAGGCGGGACGCGGGAACGGCAGGCCTTCGATGCCGGCCGGGTTGAGCTTGAAGCTCAGGTAGTCCTTGCCCTGGTAGTAGTTGGTGCGAAGCGTCTGGTCGATGAGGTTGATGAAGATCCGGAGCACGCGGTCGGCATCCAGCGTGGCGACCTCCGCCATGGCCTCCTCGAGCGCCGCGTGGGCCTTCTCGATGACGGCCGTGCGGCCTTCTCCGTCAAGCTCACCGTCGAGGCCCGGCAGAGCCGGATCGAAACGGCTCTCGAAAAGGGCCACGAGGCCGCGTGTGACCTCGGCGTTGGCCATCAGCGTGTCCGCGATGAAGCCGTACGAGTTGGTGTTGCCCATCTGCCGCATGTACTTGGCGTAGCTGCGCAGGATGAGCACCTGACGCCAGGTCATGCCCTCCGCCAGAACCAAGCGGTCGAAACGATCGGACTCGATGGTGCCGTTCAAAGCGGAGGCGAAAGAGGACGCCAGCAGCTCGCTGCTGCCGATCGGATCGGTTCCGGCGGGATACTTCAGGCCGAGGTCGTACAGGAAGAAGTCCTGCCCGTCCTTGGTCTCGATTTCGAACGGGCGCTCGTCAAGGACTTCGAGTCCCAGGTTATGGAAGACCGGAAGGATCTGGCTGAGGCTCCGGGGGGCCAGCAGGTAGATCTTGACCCGTGCGTCCTCCTCCAGGCTCTCCCCCACGCCTTCGGGAAGGTAGGCATGCAGCTGGATCTGACGCTCGATCGCCCTGTCTCCACCCTGGGCGGCTGCCTGGGCGATGCAATCCTCGAAACGCTGAATATCGACCAGCGCGTCCTCGACCTCGTAGTCGACACGGTAACCGGCCGGGAATGCCTCGCTCCACTGGGCGGAAAGACGCTCCGCCGAGTCCTCCGGATAGCTCTCCCCGAGCACCTCGCTGAGGCCCTCGGACCAGGAACGTGCCGCCCGCACCAGGCGGTCTTCCAGACCATCCGTGTCGAACGCCGAAAGCTCAGCCTTCTTGGGAAGACGGATCCGGAAGAACACCCGGGCCAACGCCGACTCGCTCATCCGCGCTTCGAACTCGATGGACTCGGAGTCGAAGGTGCGCTTGAGCTCGTCCTCCAACCGCAGACGGACCGAGGTGGTGTACCGGTCGCGCGGGATGAAGACGACGGCGGACATGAAGCGCCCATAGATGTCAGGACGCAGGAACAGGCGCGTACGGCGACGCTCCTGAAGGAGCATGATCGCCTGCGCGGTGGATACCAGCTCGGGCACGTCCATCTGGAAGAGCTCGTCACGGGGATAGGTCTCCATGATGCCCAGGAGGTCCTTGCCGGAATGCGACTCCATGGGGAATCCGGAGGCCTCCAGGACCGCACGCACCTTGTCCCTGATGATCGGGATGGTACGCACGGAACTCGTGTACGCGTTGGTCGAGAAAAGACCGATGAACCGGCGTTCGCCCGTGACGTTGCCGGCGGCGTCAAAGCTCTTGATGCCGATGTAGTCAAGGTAGGCGGCACGGTGCACCGTGGACCGCGAGTTGGCCTTGGTGATCACGAGTGCGCGCTTTTCGCGGGCCCGCTGCCGGCCGGTCTCGGTGAGGTGCTGGATCTTGGGTGCGTCACCCAGATGACGCATGAGGCCGAGGCCGCCCTCTTCATGGGCTTCGAGCACATCCTCGCCGTCGACGTTGAGAAGGTTGTACTCGCGATATCCGAGGAAGGTGAAGTTATGGCTTTCCATCCAGCGCAGAAGCGCCTGCGCGCCGGCTACGTCCTGGACGCCTGCCTCGGCGGGGAGCTGACCGAGTTCGTCCGCGATCTCAGCGGCCTTGTCCCGCATCTTCTGCCAGTCCTCAACCGAGGTCCGCACGTCGGAGAGGACCCGGGCGAGGCCTGAGACCAGCTGTTCGGCCGTCTCCTCGTCGGCCCGGTCGACCTCGACGGCGATCCATGACTCGAGGCGAGTGGTGGAACCCGTGGAGGCCACGTACGCGGCGAGCGAAGGAATCGCCGCGGTGTCACCGCTGGTCTGACCGACGTGCGCAGGAACCTGAGCGATCTTGCCCGCCTCATGGTGCTCTTCATCGCGCTGGACGACGAGCATCGGGTGGACGACCAGGTGAATGCCCTGCTTCTGGCGCACGAGCTCGGCGACGACGGAATCGACCAGGAACGGCATGTCATCGGTGACCACCATGACCACGCTGCTGCCTGCTTCGTCGCGAACGCTGACGAGAGCCTGCTCGGGCAGGCGACGCGCCCCCAGCTCGTGGTGGGCCAAGGCACGGTCCCGCAGGACGTCCGCCGCATATCGCGCCCGGTCCTCCGGGGCGAGGTGCTGGTAGTAATTGGCCAGGTAAGTGTCGACCGTTTCCGGGGTCATCGTCGGATTACTGTCTGCCAGCGACACGTTGCACGCCTCCAGGGAGAAAGACTCGCCGCTTCATTGCGGCCTTAGTGGCGAGCCTAGCGCGATCGAAGCCACCGCGTCGTGGTGTAAAACACAGAGGATCTTCGAGAACGCTGTGCAGGTGCACAAAGCTGAGCGCGGAGTGCGTTCCGAAGCTCCGAGTTGGGAGCCGACTCCGCCAATACAGTGCCTTCGCGGAGTGCGGAGTCTGCAATTGCCGGATTGAAAGGCAGAAATCCCCGAATGGGAATGTCCGGGCCGAAACGTTCCCATGCTTCACGCAATTGGCGCTCCGGAGATCTTCCCGAAGTCTCCTTCCGGACCTTGTTCATCAGCACAACCCAGTCGGCAGTCGGCGCAACCTCCATCAGACGCGGAAGAGAACGCACCAATCGGGGAACTCCGACCGGGCCCGAATCAGCGACCGCATAGACACGGTCCGCGTGCGCCAGCGCGCACAGCGCTGCTTCGTTCCTTCGAGGCGCTGTGGCTTCATAGAGGGCTTCCTCCTCCCCTTCCAGACAGAAGCCGGTGTCGATGACGAGGTGATCGTAAACGGTTCCACAGAGGCGGAGGACCCGTTCAAGAGCAGCGGCCCGCAGTTCGCTCCACCGCTCCGCCCGGGTGATCCCGCTGAGGACATCGAACGTGGCGGACGGCAATTGCACGGACACGGCGATTCTCGCGAGAGCGGCCACGTCGAAGCGTCCGAGGTCGGCCTGGCGACAAGCAAGGGCGATACCGGCGGACTCATCCAGCAGACCCAGAGAGGCCGCGATGCTGGCCCCATAGGTGTCGAGATCCATCAGCAGTACCCGGCGACCGCCAAGCGCCAATTCCGCCGCGAGATTCACCGCCACCATGGTCCGGCCCGGTGCGCCGGCCGGACCCCAGACGGCCAGCAGGCGGGGAACAGAATCGACCGCGGCATCGTCGACGGCTTTCCCACCACGACCGGACTCCCCTTCGTCCGGAAATCCGCGGGAGCCAGGAGCCTCGTCCACGGGGCCGGCCTCGGGCCACGGCACGGAATCCTGGGATTCTTGAACAGACGACGGCACGATCGCCTGCCCGGTGCCCGCCGCCACCGCTTCGAGCCGTTCGATCCCCGCCTCCAGGGGTAACGCCACAGCACCCACGCCGGATAACCTTGCGCGCTCCTCAGGATCGCCATGGCACACCACGACCAGGACGCCCAATGCCCGTAGGCGATCCACTGTCGTGACGTCCAGCAGTTCCGCACCCTCCAGGAACAACGCCACCTGGGCGATGCCCGCCTGGCATGCTCCGAGGATTTCCTCCACACTTCCGCACGACCGGGTCACCCGCAGCGAGGTGGAACGCCGGGATTCGAGGGCATCCATCAAACCACTCGGCGCGGTCCCCAGAACAGCAACCGAAGCCGTCATCAGCCCTTCCCCAACGGGTTCCAGACCAGGGAGATCTTCGACCTGTTCCCCTGGGCCGCAAGAACCCTGGAGACCAGCGAATCGGGAACCAGAACGACGACCACCCGCGAAGCCCCGACGCCGAAACTCTGTTGCGGAACCACGAGCTGGGAGACCTCCACGGCTGGGACCACCAGGCGGGGTTCCTTGTAGCCATTACGCTCGTCCGGCGCCGCGACCCACAGATCCGCGCGCTCACCCACCGAAAGCTGCTCCGGCAGAACCCCGTCCACGACGACCGGAACCGGCTTGCTGCCAAGCGAGGAGGCGGCGCCGATGCTGCCCCTCGGAAGCAGTTGACCCTTGTCCACGAAGCTCGTCATCACGGCGTCGCCCGGAAGCATCTCCGCGACCGGCAGGTAACCGGCCTCGACGTCGCCGAGTCGCACCTTCACCCGGACAAGGTCTTCCGGCGCAAGGCGCTGTCCCACCGGCAATCGCTCTTTGGCCGCATAGACCTCGACGCTCTGGTCGAGAGCTGCAACCAAGCCGACGACTCCTGACGTGGACGCCAGGACGAGCAGAAGCCCCAGGAGGAGTCTGGGATCCTTCCAGGACGGCTTCCTCAAGCGCGTCGGGGCACCATCGTTCACAACAGTCCTCCGGTTCGGATTCATAAGTCTGCGATCAGCAGCGAGCTCCATTCTTCATGATATATGACAAATTATTCAATGATGTGACTGAATATTCGCCCCAACTGTGGATAACGTCAGAGGGGCGAACTCCACAAGATGGCAGAATGGTCCCATGCCTCGCTTCCTCACCCTCGCCGACGTCGAAGAGGTCCTCCAGATCAATTCGTCTCAGGCCTACGCCCTGGTCCGCTCAGGCCAGCTCAAGGCGATCCGCGTCGGGGGCCGAGGCGTATGGCGGGTCGAGGCCGACAAGCTCGAGGAATACATTCAGGAGCAGTACGAGGCCACCCGCCGGAGCATCGAGGAGACCTCTGCGCAATCCGGCGGAAACCCGGCTCTCTGACGCGCTTCCGAACGAGCTTCAAGGTCGCTCAGAGAAGACCGCGCCGGCCTCACTCCGCAACGCCAGTATTGCGTGGAAAGGCACCAGCGTCGGCGACGTCGTGAACGGCGCCTCGCCCGCGACATCGAACAACGGGACGAATTCCAGGTAATCGGCCCCCACGCTCCTGATACGCCCTCGAGCACCGGCCCCGCCGTCGTCCGATCCCCTCAAAAGGAGGTCGACGGCCAGGCCGACGCGAGCGAGCGTGCGAAGACAGGACCCGAGGCCCAGCCCCTTCCATACGGCCGTGGATGGCGGAGCCACCGCGCCGCCCAGACCTCGAACCGACATGATCCGCGCCGACGGCAGCAGCCAGTCCCGCGCACTATCCTCAAGCACAAGCCAGCCATTGCCCGCCTGAGTCAGAATGCCGCTCGTGCGCAAGCCGCCGCTCAACAAGAGTTCCACCTGAGCACCGACTCCGGCCCTCAGTCGCCCGGAGAGCTCGACGGCGGCCCTTTCGGCCCTGGCGAGTTCGGCGGCCAACGCCTCCCGTTCCAGGCGAGCAGACTCGCCCAGCTGCGCTTCCATGTCCTCGAAGAGTGAGCCCCATCGCATGGGGCAAGGCTAGTCATCAACCGGCCACCACGGAAGAGCGGTCTGTCACGAAGAACCACACGCTGGACAAATCGTCGAGAAGACCTCAAGATGTATTCAATTCCACCAAAATGCATCAAATGACATCAAAAGGACTGATATGAGCTCCTTTCACTCTCCATCGGATGAGGCACCGCCGGCCCATCGAGTCAGCCACGACGTGACGATGGTGGCTCTCATTCTTCTCCTGGGGGCACTCCTGGTCTGGCTCGGTGCGGCGTCGCATCCGGTGGGCGGAGGCCCCGGCGCCCCCGCTGTTCTTTCCGATGGGGACTCCAGCGTCGAAGCACTGGTGGGAGCCGCAGCCCGCTGGGGAGGCCTGTCCGTCATCGCATGGTGGGGCCTGTCGCTGGTCTCCGCCTTCCTGTATGCCGGGATGACGGCGCTGGGCAGCTCAGGAAGCGCGCGCCGGATCGCGCCATTCAGCCCGGCCTTCATGCAGCGACTGGCCTTCGCCGTTCTCGGGCTGAATCTGACGGTTCTGCCTCCCGCTCAGGCGGCGGGAGAAATCCGGGATCCCTCAGCAGCTCAACTCACCTTCGCCCCGGCGCAGAGCGACGGCTCCATAATTGACCGCTTCGGCCTCGATCCCGCGTGGACACTGCCCGACGAACAGCCTGGGCCGTCGCTGGATCCGACATGGACGCCACCCCCGGCTCTCACGGACTCCGCACCCCTGCTCGGTCCGTCATGGAGAGTTGCGGACGGCGACTCACGCAAAACCCGGGAGGTGGCGGTTCGCACCGGCGACTGCCTCTGGTCAGTGGTGAGCAGACATCTAGGCCCCGATGTCACTGACCTTCAAGTCGCCCGGGCCTGGCCACGCTGGTATGCGGCCAACAAGGGTGTCATCGGCCCGGACCCGGATCGCCTGCTTCCCGGCACGTTGCTGCAACCCCCACCCGATGCTCCGGAAGTCCGATGAGCGATCCCGCACGGATCCGCCCCTGCCTTCACAGCCCTTGGCCGAGTCCGGGCAGGCCTGAACAGATATCCATCGCGGCACTGCCGCCTTCCCTGAGGAGCCATGCATGAACGCGAGTGGTCTGATCGCACCATCACTTCCCCGCCCGAAGACGGGGGCACGGAATCCCTCGTCCGCCGCAGTCGAACCGGTCGTCTCTTCAGCTGCCGAGACGACCGCGGCACCCAGGCCCGGAGCCGATCGGCTCGAGGCGCCGATCCTGCTCCGGGACAGACAACGGCTCGCTCACGTGAAGGGGCAGACTCACCGGCTCGTTCAGGCCGTCCTGGAAGGCCTGAACGGCACGCGTCCACTCCAGCAGCTCTCCCGCTGGGTGGAACCGCGGATCTTCCGCTCACTTCAGCTGCGCCGCGCGCTCATACTCGGTGCCCAGTCGCACTATGGCCGCGATCACGCCTCGCCCTATGCCGGAGCGCAGATACACAGCGTCCACGGTCAGCTCTCCGGTCCCACGGCTGTTGAACTCACCGTGGTCGTCCGATGCCGGAAACGCGTCAGGGCCGTGGCGATCCGAATGGAGGCACGAAATGCCTCATGGATCGCCACGGCCCTGGAAATCGGTTGACCGCGTCGCGTCGGAAGCTCCGGGTCACTGGAAACCTCGGACCACCGTAGACCTGAGACCACCGGCTGCACCGGTGGTCTCAGAGGTCAACGGCGCTTGCGGTTGCCCTTCTTGCCACCACTCTTCGCCGGGTTTCCGGAACGCTCGTCCTTCGCCGAGGAGGATCCGGCGGGGCGTTCCACACGCGTGGCCGTGGAACCGTCCTCCGCAGGTGCCGAGTACTGCAGCTGGCTCGGTGCCTCGGGAGCCTCAAGGCCAGCGGCGTGGATATGCCCTTCGGCAACGTGGTCGCCTTCGGGAGCCGGAGCGTCCGTGACCTCGACCTCGAGATTGAAGAGGAAACCGACGGACTCCTCGCGAATGGCACCCATCATGGCCTGGAACAGGGTGTAGCCCTCCCGCTGGTACTCGACCAGCGGATCCCTCTGGGCCATGGCCCGCAGGCCGATGCCCTCCTTCAGATAGTCCATCTCATAGAGGTGCTCCTGCCACTTACGGCCGATGACGGAAAGGACCACGCGGCGTTCGAACTCCCGCATGTTCTCCTCGCCGAGCTGACCCTCCCGAGACTCGTAGGCGAGACGGGCATCCGAAAGGATCTCCTCCTTCAGGAAGTTGGACGTCACCCCGGACTTGCCGCCGACCTCCTCGAAGACATCCTTCTGGCTCAGAGTCATCGGGTACAGCGTCTTGAGATTGGTCCAGAGGACCTCGTAGTCCCATTCCTCACTGTGGCCCTCAGCCGTGACATCATCGATGACGGCATTGACGGTGTCCTCGAGGAAGAACTGCACCTTCTCATGCAGATCGTCGCCCTCGAGAATGCGCCGACGGTCGCCGTAGATGGCTTCGCGCTGACGGTTCAGGACGTCGTCGTACTTCAGCACGTTCTTACGCTGCTCAGCGTTACGTCCCTCAACCTGCCCCTGCGCCGACGCGATGGCCCGCGAGACCATCTTCGATTCAAGAGCGGTGTCATCGTCAAGCGTCGACGCCATGAGACGCTCCGCAGCACCGGAGTTGAAGAGGCGCATGAGATCGTCCGTGAGCGAGAGGTAGAAGCGGGATTCCCCCGGGTCACCCTGACGGCCGGAACGGCCGCGCAGCTGGTTGTCGATACGGCGGGACTCGTGACGCTCAGTTCCCAGTACGTACAGGCCGCCGAGTTCGAGCACTTCCTCGTGCTCATCCTTGACGGCCTTCTTGGCGGCCTCCAGGGCTTCCGGCCAGGCTGCCTCGTAGTCCTCCGGGTTCTCCTCCGGATCCAGGCCACGAGCCTTCAAGGAAGCAACGGCTGTGAACTCCGGGCTTCCGCCGAGCATGATGTCCGTACCACGGCCGGCCATGTTGGTGGCAACGGTCACGGCGCCCTTACGGCCTGCCTCGGCGACGATGGCGGCCTCACGGGCGTGGTTCTTCGCGTTGAGGACTTCGTGCCGGACGCCCTCCTTGGCCAGCTTCTGAGAGAGGTACTCGCTCTTCTCCACGCTGGTGGTGCCCACCAGAACCGGTTGCCCGCTCTGGTGACGCTCGACGATGTCCTGAACGACGGCGTCGAACTTGACCACTTCGTTCTTGTACACGAGGTCCGGCTGATCCTGACGCTGCATCGGCCGGTTGGTAGGGATCGGAACGACGCCCAGCTTGTAAGTGGACATGAACTCGGCGGCCTCGGTCTCGGCCGTACCCGTCATGCCGGAAAGCTTCTCGTACATGCGGAAGTAGTTCTGCAGGGTCACGGTGGCGAGGGTCTGGTTCTCCGGCTTGACCTCGACATGCTCCTTGGCCTCGATGGCCTGGTGCATGCCTTCGTTGTACCGGCGCCCGGCCAGAACACGGCCGGTGTGCTCGTCGACGATCAGGACTTCCCCGTCCAGGACGACGTAGTCCTTGTCCTTCTTGAAGAGTTCCTTGGCCTTGATGGCGTTGTTCAGGAAACCGATCAGCGGGGTGTTGGCCGACTCGTAGAGATTGTGAATGCCCAGGTAGTCCTCGACGCGGGCGATGCCCGGCTCGAGAACACCGACCGTGCGCTTCTTCTCGTCGACCTCATAGTCACGGCCTTCCTCAAGCCGGGTGACCATGGTGGCGAATTCGCCATACCAGCGGTTGGCGTCGCCCTGCGCCGGGCCGGAGATGATGAGCGGGGTACGCGCCTCATCGATGAGGATGGAGTCCACCTCATCCACGATCGCGAAGTTGTGACCGCGCTGCACCAGTTCCGACTTGTCCCAGGCCATGTTGTCGCGCAGGTAGTCGAAGCCGAACTCGTTGTTCGTGCCGTAGGTGATGTCGGCGTCGTACTGCAGCTTACGAGCAGCGGGATCCTGGTTGGAGAGGATGCAGCCGCTGCTCATGCCCAGGAAGCGGAAGACGCGGCCCATCAGCTCCGACTGGTACTCGGCCAGGTAGTCGTTGACGGTGACGATGTGCACGCCCTTGCCCGAGAGAGCGTTGAGGTAGGCGGGTGCAGTGGCCACCAGCGTCTTGCCTTCACCGGTCTTCATTTCGGCGATGTTGCCCAGGTGCAGGGCAGCGCCGCCCATGAGCTGAACGTCGAAGTGCCGCATGCCGAGGGTGCGGGACGCAGCCTCACGCACTGCGGCGAAGGCTTCCGGAAGCAGGGCGTCGAGGGTCTCGCCGTCCTCGTGGCGTTCCTTCAGACGGTCCGTTTCCGCGCGCAACTCCGCGTCACTGAAGCCAGTGAAGGAATCCTCGAGTGCATTGATGGCGTCCGCATAATTGCGGAGACGCCGGAGCGTCTTCTTGTCGCCGGTGCGCAGGAGTTTTTCAAGAAGTGAGGCCACGTGTGGGTGCTCCCAATCGATACGCGTGTCAGGGCAAGCCTTTCGGCCAGTTCAGTCTACGTGAGACACGTGTGGGAACCGCCCAGGGTTCCCACAGCCTCGCCGTCGGGGCTCACAAAAACCGGCTGAGCAACCGGTCCAGCTCGCCGCCACCCGTCACGGCGACACGATCCAGCCCGAGCCACCCGGCCATGGATTCCAGTTCCTGAGCCAGTTCCTGAGCCGTGTCGGCCGGCGCATCGGGTTCGGCATGTGCGCCGCGGACGACGAGGGTGGAGGTCCCGCGGTCCGCCTTCAGATCCACGCGCGCGGCCATCGTGTCCCGGAGGAGGAACGGCAGCACGTAGTACCCGAAGCGGCGCTTCTCAGCGGGCGTGTAGATCTCGATCCGGTAGTGGAACCCGAACAGCCGCTCCAGCCGGCGGCGTTCGAAGACCACGGGGTCGAAGGGGCTCAGAAGCGCCCGCCCACCGGCCTCGCGCGGCGTCCTGACCTCGAGATGGCGGTACAGCCCCGTCCCCCAGCCGTCGACGTCGACGCGGCGGACGACGTCGGACGCCTCCAGCCGCTGCAGCGCCTCGGCCACCGGGCGGACCGGCAGCCGGAAGTAGTCGGCCAGGCACTTCACCGTGCCGATGCCGTGAGCCCGGGCGGATGCCTCGACCAGGAGGTCCAAGGCCTGGTCCCGGACTTCGGGGGCCTGTGCCTCCGGACCCGGAACCGTCATCAGGCCGGGGAACACCTTGCTCGTCACCGTGTAGCGCCGTTCGAACTGTTCCGTGCGACCGGCCGACGTCACATCCCCACGAGCGAAAAGGTATTCCAGGACGACCTTGACGGCATTCCAATTCCAGCCCCAGTGGTCCTTCCGGCGTTCCTCGACATGCCCGATCCGTTCGGTGAGCTGTGCCGCGGTCAGCGGCCGGGAGCCTGCGAGCACATTCAGGACGGCTTCGCCGAGCTCCTCGCGCTGCACCGGATCGAGACCGCGCGCATCCACCCAACGGCGTCGCTGCCACAGGCGCAGGGACGTGAAGTGCTCCGGCTGGATGAAACTGGCCTCATGAGCCCAGAACTCCATCATGCTGCGAGGCGCCTTCTGCGACATACGGTCGAGCAGCGCACGGTCGTACGGTCCGAGCCTGGAGAAGAAGGGCAGATAGTGGCTTCTGGAAAGAACATTGACGGAGTCGATCTGCACCAATTGCATCCTGGTGAAGCAACGGCCCACCGACCGCGCCGAGGCGGGGCCGGTGGGCCGTTGCTGGGAGAGTCCCTGTGCTTTGAGTGCGATCCTCCGGGCTTGCCCCAGGTTCAGCGTTTCAGGCACGACTCTCCTTGTCTGAGATGAGGCTCAGGCCACGACGACGGCGTCCTCATCATCCGAACGATAAGCGTGGATCCGTTCCTCGCCCTGGCCGTCCACGCATTCAGGGTCCAGGGTGATGACCCCGTAGGTCCATCCGGTGCGACGGTACACCACGGAGTGGCGTTCGGTCTCCTGATCCACGAAGAGATAGAAGGCGTGCCCCACCAGTTCCATGTTGTCGACCGCTTCGTCGACCGACATGCGGGTCGCCGGGAAGACCTTCCGGCGGATCAGGACAGGGGAATCGCCGGCGGGGATGTCGTTGGCGATGTCGTAGGACGAGGAGGCGTCCGCCGGGCTGGAACCGGGCTGATCGAGCCCGGCCGTGGCCTCGTAGACCGCTTGCGGGGTGTGCCGCCCGTGGTGCACCTTGCGCTTGTCCTTGGCTCTGCGCAGGCGCTCCGCCAGCTTGGCGTAAGCGAGATCGAATGCTGCGAACTTGTCACCGGAGACGGCTTCCGCCCGGATGACCGGACCGCGCCCCTGGACGGTGACTTCGACGCTGAGCTCATTGTCCGCTGCGCGGGAATGCGCCTTCTTGGAGACCTTGGTGTCGATCCTCTGAACCTTGTCCCCCAGAGCCTCCAATTTGGAGAGCTTCTCGGTGGCGTACTCGCGGAAACGGTCCGATACTGTCACGTTGCGGCCGCTGATCATGAACTCCATGGTGTCCTCCACAGTGTTTCGGTGGCACGACGACGACGCTTCATGGGGCCGGTCTGTTTGACAGTCGAGCCCCTTTCCGAGCCGCTATCGACAGGTACCTTCTTGGCTTGGTACCCACTCCCGACGTTAGTGGATCGCGGCCACTAATTCACCCCTTGTTCATGTATTTTTCCTGAGAAGTCCCAGGGGATCTGGTGGCGGCCACCACGACCGCCCCTCTGACCAGGGCTCCCTCCCCTGACAGGACGCGGGCGGCCTCGGCCAGCGTCGCTCCCGTCGTCAGGACATCGTCGACCAGCAGACAGACCATTCCTGCCAGCGTCTTCCCCGCGCCCATCCCCCGTGGAACCAGGGCCAGCCGCATGCTGCCGTGCAACCGCCGTCGCCGGGCAGCAGCCCCGAGCCCTTTCTGTCCGCTGCCGAAGCCTGACCATCGTGGCACGGGAGCGCCGGTGAGCAAGGAGAAAGCCATTTCCAGGAGACGTTCCGGGCCCGATCTGACGGCCAGCAGCGTCGACACCGTGAACCCCGGCGGCAGACCCGTTCGACGGGAGCAGCCCAGCAGCAACCCGAGGGGATCGAAGCCCCTTCGCCGGAAGGAGGCTCCCGTCCCTGGAACAGGAATCAGCAGGACGGGCTCCGGGAACCTGCCCTCGACGGCCTGAAAAGCGGCTGCCGACCAGAGGACACGGTTCAGCACGGCCGCGAGTTCACGCGCCAACCGCGGATTGCCCTGCCGCTTGTGCGCCAGCATCGCCAGCGCCGTCGCCTGTGCGTAGTCGGCACCGGCGAACACTGGGAAGTCCGTGAGCCCGGCCAGTGCCGGAGCCCGCTGTTCCACACGAAAAGGTTCCGCCCCTTCGGACCGCAGAGCCGAGCGGCACTCATCGCACAGGATCACGTCCGTCAGGCCACAGACCAGGCACTGCGCGCTCGTGATCAACGAAGCCAGGGACTGCAAGCCGCTGAGGGTCTCCGTGACGACCCGCCGGAACCCGCGTTCAGGCCGAGCGTGCCGGCCCGTGGGAGGGCGCTGAACAGCTCCGCTCTGCCGATGACCAGTGCCCGGCGGACATTCCTGCGGCCCGTCTTCCATGGTCCCATCGTGTGCGTCTCACGGACGGTCCGCTCATAGGATCCCCGAGAATGTGGACAGCTTCACCGGGTCGCCGTCCACAGGGGCCGGAGACCCGTGACGGCCGATCGCTAACCGGCGAATTTGGGGTCCTTGACCCCTGCTCCCTGTTGCACCCAGGTGTTACCGATCTGCTGCGAGACCCCGGCACCGGTCTGAACATAGATGTCCGACACCCCGTTGCCCGCGCTGATGCCCTGCAGCCCCACCACATCAGGCATGACGACCGGCTGGAAGGACTTGAGACTGAGCCGCACGGGTGCCTCCGCCCCCGTCCCGGACGTGTTCGCCACCACGACGATCGTGTCACTGACCCAGGCACCTTGATTCACGTTCCTGGTGTCCGGCAGTTTCAGCGGCTCGGTCAGGGCGCGGGGCGCTCCGTCCGCTCCGCGGACGACGCCCGCGACGTACACCGAGGTGCTCTTGCCCTTTTCAGCGAGGATCAGGACACGGGTTCCGTCCCGGGAAAGCTGAGCATCTTTGAGGGTGTAGCCCTGCAGCCAATCAGGCCCGAAGGTGATCGACGGCGGGTTCTTCGGGTCCACCCCGCTCTTGGTGTCCACCGCAGTGAGCTGCGGTCCCTTCGCCGCGCTTCCGCCGCCCCACACCCAGCCTTGCGGGTCGAAACTCGGCCGGACCAGATTCGCACCGCTCAGGATGTCACGATTGGGCTGACCCGGCCTGACGAGGAACATGTCGCTCGCCTGCTGGTTCACGAACGCGTAAGCATGCTGATCTTCGGCGGCCGCGGGATGACGGGGCGCGAAACCCGAGATGTCGATGCCGGGGATCTTCTGAGCCTTGTTGTTCTCAAAAGTGCTCAGCTGCCCCTGAAGCAGCGCGACCTGCCAGTTCGGCACCGGACGGTTGACCATGGGAGGCGTCACCGAATCCGAGTCGTCGAGGTTCACCACCGTGGATCCGGCCAGCAGCTGCACGTTCACCACGGAACCGGTGGCCCTCAGGGCGATCGTCAGCTGGTTGAGCATCCGGTGCCGGTCCGTCACCGAACTCTGGAGCAGGTCTTCCGTGAAGTCCACCTGGGCGGCTCCGGACACCACCGGGACGGATTCCTTGGCCAGCCGGGCCCCTGCCGGGAAAGCGCTGACCACGGCGCCCTTCAGATAAGGTGCCGGCCCGGCCAGAACAGCGCTGACGATCGACTTCGTCACGGTGGGTCTGTTGATGAACCACCGGATGTCCGGCACCGCGTACTGGTAGCTGGGGTCGTAGAAGTAGACGGTGTAGGGCTGATACAGACCGTGGAAGATCTCCTCCGGAATCACCGTGCCGTCCGAGAGCGAGCGTATCCGCCACTGCCCATCGACCTGTGTGAGGCTCAGCGGCACCTTGCGGACCGTCCCGGCCGGATACGCGGTGACGATGCCCTGCGCATCGATGGCGTAGGCGAGATCCAGATCGTAGAAGAAACCGGAGTCTCCGGTGCCTTTCACGACCTTGGCGGAACGGTACACCAACGCCTGGTCATCGGGCTTCCAGGAGGCGGCGGCATCCTGGGTCAGGAACTGGCGGGCCAGAGCGTAGTCACGCTCATAACTGCTGCCAGCGTTGTAGAAGTCCTCGATGATGGTCTGTGGGGACGCGCCGTTGCCGGGGCCGGGCGGGAAGTAGACCGCCGGCGGGTTCCCCAGCTGAGAGGTCGAGTCGCCTTCACTCTTGTGAACGCTTCCGGAACGCGGAATGGACGCACAGGCACCCGTGCCGAGCAGGACAGCGAGGCTGATCACCCATGCCAGAGCCACACGCAACGGGGTCACCGGCCGACGTCGTCCGTTCAGCCCCGAGGCCACCTTCATGCTCACGCTCCAGCCCCCTTCTCCTGAGGCAGCACCGCTGCGTCGTTTTCGTCAGCTTGCCCAGCGACAGGCGGCA
Organism: Arthrobacter sp. NPDC090010; assembly: GCF_044748305.1. Lineage (NCBI taxonomy): Bacteria > Bacillati > Actinomycetota > Actinomycetes > Micrococcales > Micrococcaceae > Arthrobacter > Arthrobacter sp. NPDC090010. The sequence goes on along the minus strand of NZ_JBIVFT010000001.1, from coordinate 464,100 downwards.
GCGGCAGGACGGGAAGTGCGGTCGGAGTACCCGACGGCTGATAGTGGTCCACGGAGACCGGCGACTCGACGATCTCCCCCTCCCGTTTCAGGGGAAGAGTCAGGCGGAACGTGCTGCCGTCGCCTTTCCGTCCGCGGGCCTCAAGCCAGCCGTTGTGCAGCTTGGTGTCTTCCAGGGCGATCGACAGGCCCAGGCCGCTGCCGCCGGTCGAACGGGCCCGGGCCGGATCGGCGCGCCAGAAACGGTCGAAGACGCGAGCCGCTTCTGAGCTCTCCAGACCGAGCCCATAGTCGCGGACCGAGACTGCCGCCGCCTCGTGGTTCGTGGCGATCGTGACATCCACCCGGCGGCCCTCGCCATGCTCCAAAGCGTTCAACAGGAGGTTGCGCAGAATCCGCTCGATGCGCTTGCTGTCCATCTCGACCACCACCTCCGGCTCCGAGGTGTAGAGACGCACCGGCGATCCGTACTCGACAGCCACCGGCGTCGATTCATCGATGACCTTGTTCATCAGCATGACGAGATCGGCGGGCTCCGCGTCGAGCTGCGCCGCTCCGGCGTCGTAGCGTGAGATCTCCAGCAGATCCGCAAGAAGGGACTGGAACCGTTCCACCTGCGTGTGGAGAAGCTCCGCGGATCGTTTGTTGATCGGATCGAAGTCGTCACGAGACGCGAACAACACATCGGCCGCCATGCGCACCGTGGTCAGTGGGGTCCGCAACTCGTGCGAAACATCCGACACGAACCGTTGCTGCATCTGCGACAAGGCGTTCAGCTGGGTGATCTGCTCCTGCAGGCTGGCCGCCATGTGGTTGAACGATGCCCCGAGCCGGGCCACTTCGTCCTCGCCTTTGACTCTCATACGTTCCTGCAACTGTCCAGCCGCGAGGTTCTCAGACACCATGGCGGCGTGGCTGACCGGCCGCACCACCGTGTTCGTCACGTACCAGGCGACCAGGCCGATCAGGGCGACCAGGACCGAGGACCCGATCAGGAGCACGTTCTGGATGTCCTGAAGGGTCGTTTCCGCAGACGCGATGTCGTAGATCAGGTACAGCTCGTACACGGTGCCGTTGAAGGTGACCTTGTTGCCGATCGCGATGGCGGGGTCCGTGCCGGTGCCATTGGGCAAGGCGATCGACGCCCAGTACTGTTCGCGGCCGGCCTCCTCTACGGACTTGCGGAGGTCGTCCGGAAGGATCGTCAGTCCGATCCCTGCGGACGCACGGGAATCCACCCAGCGGTCCCGGGGCTGGTTCTGATTCGGCACCGCAAGGAAGACGTACCGGCGGGAAGGATCGTTGGTCTTGTTCTCGAGGGCGCTGAGAGTGTCCGCGACGAGCTTCTGGACTGAAGAGCGGTCCGTGACCTGGGCGCCGTCGAAAGTGTCCTGAACGTTCTTGACGCTTTCGCGTGTGTCGTTCTCCGCCTGCCGGAGCCGCTCCTGGAAGAGGTTGTTGGCGATCTGGCTGCTCAGATACGCGCCGACCCCGACAAGGGCGATCGATGCCAGCAGCACGGTCACCAGCACGGTCCTGAACTGCAAGGAGCGCCGCCAGCGCCTCAGGAGGGACCGCCCGGTCCACCCGAGAGCTCGCCAGACGGCGCGGCCTCCTCGACGGACCAACGCGAGCGCACGGAGCCCGTACAGTCTGCTCAGCCGTGTGGCCCGGCCGCCGTAGCGATTCAGTACGCCTGCGGCATCATGGACCCGGCCCCGGCCTGCGGGATGGGCCCCGGTTCCGGGGTCACTCACCTCGTCACCGGGTGCCGACGACTCAGGAACCGGCCTTGTATCCGACACCGCGCACCGTCTGAACGATCTCGGGAGACTCCGGATCCTTTTCGATCTTGGACCTCAGGCGCTGAACGTGGACGTTCACCAGGCGGGTGTCCGCTGCATGGCGATACCCCCAGACCTGCTCCAGGAGGACCTCCCGGGTGAACACCTGCCAAGGCTTGCGGGCCAGAGCGACCAGCAGATCGAACTCCAGTGGGGTCAGTGAGATGGCCGCCCCGGCACGGGTCACGGTGTGTCCGGCGACGTCGATGGACACATCGCCGATCCGGAGGGTCTCGGGCGCCTTCAGGTCTCCGGGCCGCAGACGGGCACGGACCCGGGCCACGAGTTCTGCGGGCTTGAAAGGCTTCGGCACGTAGTCGTCCGCTCCGGACTCCAGGCCCCGGACCACGTCCGTGGTGTCCGATTTAGCGGTGAGCATGACGATCGGGACGTCCGATTCGGCGCGGATCGCGCGGCACACCTCGATGCCGTCGGAACCAGGGAGCATCACATCCAGCAGCACGAGGTCGGGCTTGGTGTTCCGGAAGGCGTTCAGCGCCTGCGAACCATCGGCACAGAAACTGGGCTCGAAGCCGTCATTGCGCAGCACGATGCCGATCATCTCGGCCAGTGCCTCGTCGTCGTCAACTACCAGAATGCGTCCCTTCATGGCTCCCATCTTCGCTTAAGCGCCTGCTCTTTGTCGTATCCGCAACGCGCGGGCGCCGCTTGAACACTCAGGACGCCGCAGCTTGTTCGAGCTCGTCCGCCAGTGCGACCAGGCGGCGCAGGACCTTCAGGGAATCCTGCGGACGGAGGCTTCTCTCGCCGCGCTCGGAGACGAAACGGGCTTCGGGGAGCAGACGGAGGCGGGACAGCGAAGACAGCGGCAGACCGAGGTCGCGCCAGGTGCGCAACAGTCCCTCGGCAAGTCCAGCAGTCGCGGTGGCCTCCCGACCGGCGGTCACGGTCAGCGGTATGCATTCCGCCCACACTGTGGCCCCCGCCTCCAAGCGGCCGGCAAGCCGTTCCCATTGCCGGGTGGTCAGCGGCCCTGTGGGAAGGCAGATGCCGTCCGCTCCGGCGTCGTACACCCGTTCCAGGGGCGCCTCGACTCCGGGGACGGCGATGACGACCTCCTCGGCTCCCGCCGCCTTCACCGAGTCGGTCAGGAGCCTCCAGTTCTGTGTGACCTCCTCGCCGGGGATCGACCGCAGCGTCCGGTAACCGCTAGCCGTGGGGATGGTCCCCGCGAGCGCCTCCGTCACCAGCGGCTCTTCGATGACGACGGCGAGGGGCGCACCGGGGACTGCCCGGCGAGCCGCCGCGAGGTGGTCCCCGACGCCCTCCGCGAGAGCCTGGGCGATGTCCCGGCGGGCACCGTGATCACTGACGGCACGTTCACCATGGTGCAGATACAAGGACGCGGCAAGACTGACCGGTCCGCGGAACTGGAGTTTCACCGGGCCCGGCACGCTGTCCTCCTCCCCCGCGATGTCGGCGAGAACCTGAAGGTCGGTGCTCAGTGCGGCGAGAGCCCGCCGGTGATCCTTCAAGTCACCCTGCTCGGGGCGCCAGCTCAGCCGCCATCCATGCGGTTGCACATCCGTCGTGAGGCCGGCCAGCAAGGCGGCGGACCGGCCCACACTGTCGGCTCCCACACCGCGGCCGGGAAGTTCTGCGAGCGGGGCCGCATGAGGGGCCCCGAGTTCGCCACGCAGGGCCAGTGTCGCCTCCACCGGGTCGACGCCCGGCCAGGCGCCGTGCGCCGAGGCCATGATCCGGCCACCGGGAAGGCCGCGCATCTCGGCGCTCACCGGGAGGAGTCGGGCCGGGCGGCCTGCCGTTCGTGATCGGCGGAGATCGCCTCGTGGTGCCGGATGACCTCACTGATGATGAAGTTCAGGAACTTCTCGGCGAAGGCCGGGTCGAGATGCGCTTCCGTGGCGAGGATCCGGAGCCTGGCGATCTGTGCGGCTTCGCGGCCCGGGTCCCCCGCGGGCAGCTTGTGACGGGCCTTCAGCACGCCCACCCGCTGAGTGGCTTTGAAGCGCTCGGCAAGCAGGAAGACCAGCGTCGCGTCGATGTTGTCGATGCTGGAACGGATGCTGAGCAGCTCGTCCATGACGCCCTGCTCCACCTCCCCTGACAGGGAGCTTGCCGTCGGGTCATAGTCGAAGGCCTGGCTGGCGTGGTGCTCGTCGGTCATGGATCAAGTCTACTGAGCGGGGAGGCCCAGAGCCGCGACGGTCCGCTGGCTGGAACGGCGCGCGACCGTCAGAACTCGGCGCGCTGGAGCGAACGGGCCTTGTCGATCGTGGCCTGGCCGAGGACCCGGCTGCCCTGGTACAACACGATGGTCTGACCGGGAGCGACGCCTCGCATCGGCTCGTCAAGGAGCACCACGAGCTGCGCCGTTCCCTCGACCGTCTCGACGCGGCCCCGTGCCGGGACCGTTTCACCGTGCGCCCGCACCTGGGCGTGGCAGGCGAACTCCTCTCCCGTGGCGGCTTCACCGATGGGCAAGCCGGCCCAGGAGATGCGGATGCCGCGGATCTCATCGATGGCCAGCAGCGCCTGCGGACCCACCACCACGGTGTTCTCCTTCGGGCGGATCTCCAGGACGAACCGCGGCTTGCCATCCGACGCCGGGCGGCCGAGCTTCAGTCCCCGGCGCTGCCCGACCGTGAACGCGTTGGCCCCGGGATGCTCGCCGACCTTGGTGCCTGTCTCGTCCACGATGTCGCCGGGCTGCATCTCGATCTTCTCGGCAAGCCAGCCGGCAGTGTCGCCGTCCGGGATGAAGCAGATGTCGTGGCTGTCGGGCTTGTTGGCCACGGACAGGCCGCGACGTTCCGCTTCCGCCCTGACCTCAGCCTTGGAGGGCGTCTCCGCCAGCGGGAACATGGCATGCTGCAGCTGTTCGTGGGTCAGGACGCCCAGGACGTACGACTGGTCCTTGGCCCAGTCCGCGGCCCGGTGCAACTCCCGGTTGCCGTCCTCATCGGTGATCACCTTGGCGTAGTGCCCGGTGCAGACGGCATCGAAGCCGAGGGCCACGGCCTTCTCGAGCAGCGCGGCGAACTTGATCCTCTCGTTGCAGCGCATACAAGGATTCGGGGTCCGTCCTGCGGCGTATTCGTCGATGAAGTCCTGGACCACGTCTTCCTGGAAACGCTCTGAGAAGTCCCAGACGTAGAACGGGATCCCGAGCACATCGCAGGCCCGGTAGGCATCCCGCGAATCTTCGATGGTGCAACAGCCACGGCTGCCGGTGCGCAGGGTGCCAGGCATGCGGGACAGTGCGAGGTGGACGCCGACGACGTCGTGCCCGGCTTCGACGGCACGGGCGGCGGCGACGGCGGAATCCACTCCGCCGCTCATGGCTGCTAGAACTCGCATACTGGCTTTCTGAAGGGGTCTGGGGCTCTGGCGCACCGGAGACGGTCTGCGCCTTAATCAATCTTAACGCTCCTTCCTGGCGGATATTCCCGCCCCTTGACTCCACCCCGTCACGGTCATAGCGTCGAAATCGTCCGCTTCAAGAGTCCTCCGAGGGCTGCAAGTCCCCGGGGGCCGTCCTCGGGAGGGTGGGAACATGGCAGCATCCGGCATGGTCATCATCGGTGGAGGCCTGACCGGCGGAACCGCCGCCAAGACACTCCGGGCGGAGGGGTACACGGGTCCGGTCACCGTCGTCTGTGCCGAGGATCGAGGGCCTTATCAGCGGCCGCCTCTGTCCAAAGAGCTCCTGCTGGGCAAGGCCGAGGAATCCGTCGTCGACGTGGCACCGCAGGCCTGGTACGGCGAACAGGACGTCCAGCTGGTGCTCGGCGACTCCGTGGTCTCCCTCGACCCGGCGGAACATGAACTCACCCTGGCCGGCGGCGGCACTCTCGGCTATGAGAAAGTCCTCCTCGCCACCGGCGCACGACCGCGGCGCATCCCGTTGTCTGGAGCGGAGCTGGACGGTGTCATGACCTTCCGGACTCTCGAAGACAGCCTGCGGTTGCGGGAACTCCTGCACGACGGCGGCAGGCGCGTGGTCATGGTCGGGTCCGGCTGGATCGGCATGGAGCTCGCCGCGGCAGCAGCGACGTACGGCAACGAGGTGACCCTCCTGGGCCTGGAGGAGATCCCGTTGGCCGCAGCCATCGGCCCGGAGATCGGTGCGTTCTTCCGTCGCGTGCATGAGTCGCACGGTGTGCGGTTCCGTCTTCCTGCGAGCGCCGCCCGTCTGGAGGGCCGGGACGGCCACGTCACCACGGTGGTCACCGACTCCGGAGAGAACATCCCTGCGGACCTGGTGATCCTGGCGGTCGGGGTGGTTCCGGACACGGGACTCGCGGAGACCGCCGGGCTGAACCTGCGCAACGGGATCCTGGTGGACTCCGGGCTTCACACGAGCGCTCCGGACGTCTTCGCCGCGGGTGATGTGGCGAACGCCCTGCATCCCTTCACCGGCGAGCATCACCGAAGCGAGCACTGGTCCAACGCTCTCAATGGCGGCAAGGTGGCGGCAAAGTCGATGCTGGGGCAGGACGTGTCCCTGGACGTGCTGCCGTACTTCTATACCGACCAGTTCGAGCTGAGCCTGGAGTATTCAGGTTTCGGAGGGCTGGCGACCAGTTCAGAACCCGTGATCCGTGGCAGCGTGGGCGAGGAAGGATTCCTCGCCTTCTGGCTCCGGGACAGCGCCGTGGTGGCCGGCATGAACGTCAATGTCCATCGGGTCCAGAAACCGGTCAAGGCGCTCATCAATGGGAGGGTGCCGGTGGATCCGGCACGCCTGGCCGATCCTGACGTTCCTCTTGAGGATCTGCTGCCGTCCGAATGACCTGCTCGGCCGATGACGCCGTCAGGACTCCGCGCGCCGCCCAACGGTTCCGGCAGTCTGGATGCTTGACTCGTGACCGGCCATCCCGGCTTTGCTCGCCTGGGCATAGGCCGCAGGAAGAACCCTGAGGAGGGTCTCGACGTCGTCGGCAGTGGATGCGTGGCCCAGCGTGAAACGCTGGGCGCCGCGCGCCGTCTCCTCGTCCAGCCCCATGGCGAGCAGCACGTGCGACGGCCGGGGTACGCCCGCGGTGCAGGCCGATCCGGTCGAGCTCTCCACCCCGGCCATGTCCAGAAGGAACAGCAGTGAATCCCCCTCACACCCTGGGAAGGTGAAGTGGGCGTTGCCGGGCAGCCGGCCGGACCCGGGCGAACCTCGCAGCACGGCACCGGGGACCGCCTGCAACACGCCCTCGATCAGCCGGTCTCGCAAGGCCGCAAGCCGCACGGACTCCTCCGTGAGGGATGCGGCACAGGCTTCCGCTGCGGCGGCGAAGCCGGCGATCGAGGCCGTGTCGAGCGTTCCGGACCGGACATCCCGTTCCTGCCCACCGCCGTGCTGGACCGGAACCAGCTTCACGTCCCGGCGCAGGAAGAGCGCTCCAATGCCGACCGGCCCGCCGATCTTGTGACCGCTGACGCTCATGGCGGCCAGCCCCGAGGATGCGAAGTCGAGGGGCACTGCGCCGAAGGCCTGGACAGCGTCCGAATGGACAGGCACGCCCACAGCCCCTGCGAGTTCGACGACCTGCCGGAGAGGCTGCAAGCTGCCCACTTCGTTGTTCGCCCACATGATCGTGACGAGGGCGATCCTCTGCGGCTCACGCGCCAGCTCACGGGCCAGGACGTCCAGGTCCACGACGCCGGAGCCGTCCACGGGGATCCAGGTGACCTCGGCTCCCTCGTGCCTCTCCAGCCATTCGACGGTGTCCAGCACGGCATGGTGCTCGACGGTGGAGCACAGAATGCGAGTCCGCTCCGGGGATTCCGCCCGGCGCTGCCAGTACAGCCCCTTCACCGCGAGGTTGTCCGCTTCGGTGCCCCCGGACGTGAAGATGAGTTCCGAGGGGTGCGCCCCTGCCGCCCTGGCCAGGCTCTCGCGGGATTCCTCCACCAGACGCCGGGCCCGGCGCCCGGCACCGTGCAAGGACGACGGATTGCCGGTTCTGACGAGGGCGTCCGTCATGGCCGCGAGCGCCGCCGGGTGAAGGCTCGTGGTGGCAGCATGGTCGAGATAGACAGGCACCCCTCCATCTTAAGTCGCGTCCATCTCAAGTCGCGATGGCCCAGGATTTCAGGCGAGGATGCGCAGCGCACCCGGAACGGCCACGACGGTGAAGGGCGGAGTCGCCAGTTCCTCCCCGTCGGCGTGACAGCGCGGGCCTCCCGAAACGATCTCCACGCGGCGAACCCTGCGTATGCGGACGGCCGGGTGAAGGCGGTGCCAGCCGAGGAACGCCAACGGAAAAACCACAAGCAGCTGCCAGCGCGGCAGGGGGTCCACCGTGACCAGATCGAGAAGCCCATCGTCGAGTCTTGCCGCCGGGGCGATCCGCAGGCCTCCCCCGAAGCTGCGTCCATTGGCCACTGTGAGAATCACGGCATCCCGTTCCTCCGCGACGCCGTCCACCGCCAGCCTGTAGTGAATGGTCTCGAGGCCCGGCAGACTGGCCAGCAACGCCGCGACATAGCGCAGCGTCCCTTTCGGTCGGCGCAAACGGTTCGCCCGGCGATTGACGACGGCGTCGAATCCCGCCGCGAGGGTCGTCAGATAGTGGCGGCTTCCGCCGTCCGCCATCTCCACACGGGCAAGGTCGATGCTGCGTGGCTCCCGGCCCCAGGCCTTCGCGATGTTCCGGACCGCAGTGGCCGGGTCGCTGGGCAGCCCGAGTGCCCGCGCGGCGTCGTTACCCGTGCCTGCCGGGACGATCCCGAGCGGAAGACCTGCCTGGAGCGCCACTTCGGCCGCGAGCTGCACGGTCCCGTCCCCGCCCACCACCACGATCGCGTCGGCACGTGCGGACTCGCTCACCAGCAACGGGAGGGCACCCACCGGATCGGCAAAGCTCAGAAAGGTCACCGCGGCTCCTTCGGCCTGCAGGGCCAGACAGGCCGTGTGCGCCCTCAGGGACGTCTTCGCATCACCTGAGCCCCTGTTGACCAGCAGGAGGACCCGGACATCCCGGAGGGCTGTGGGTTTGACGGTGGGGCTGCTATTGATCACGCTTTATTGTGCACGGCCGGAACCGCAGAGGTGAGTGGTTCGTTGGACGGGTTCAACAATGTCGCACCGGGGGTGCAGGAGAGGGAACATGACCGCACCATCGGGCCAGTCGCACTACGAGATCCTGGGAGTGCCCGTCACGGCCAGCACCCAGGACATCAAAGCGGCATACCGCCGGGCGGCCCGCATCTCCCATCCCGACCTCGGAGGCGACCCGGAGCGGTTCCGCGCCGTGACCCTGGCGTACGAGGTCCTGGTCGATCAGAAGACCCGGGCCGGGTACGACGCCTCCTATGGGGGAGGTTCGTCAAGGGCGGGGACAAGCCCTGCGGCGGGGAACGGCACCGGAGTGTGGGAGGCCGGAACCACTTCTCATACGACGTCACGTGGTTCCGGGCCGAAGACCAAGTCCACCGACCCCGCGGTGTTCGTCCCACCGCTGGACGGACCGGGCCAGCTTCTGACTCCGGTGGAGGCCCGTCTTCAGATGCACGGAATGCCGCGCCGCCGGGGCATCTTCGGGGCCGAGGCCCGGATTCGCAGGGAGCAGCGCGCAATGCAGATCCTCCTGCGTCACGTCGTGGCGCAGCAGCCTTCCGCCCGCCTGATCAACGGGCTGAGGGCTCCCGACGGCAAGACCTACATCGATCACGCCGTGCTGGCCGGATACCGCCTGGCGCTGGTGGACTCGATGGTGCTGCCGCATGGCGCCTACGCCTGGGACGGTGAGCGGCTCCTGCACGGTGGACGCTCCGTCCTGCCGCCCTTGCTGTCGCATTCCGTGCGGCATCTCCAGGATCTCTTCCCGGAGCTCCATGTGACCGGCTGGACCATGGTCCTCTCCCCCGATGAGAATCTGCACCAGCCGGTGATCGACCGTCGTCCGGGCGCCTCCGGGGGCGTCGAGGTGGGGAACGCCGCAGGCACCGTGCGCGGTCTGAAAGAGTTCCTCGGCTCGGGACCACAGCCGAACGTGGTGCACATGCCGTCACTGGCCCGGCTCATCCGGGGAATGCACTGAACCCTTGCTCGGCCGGTCCCAGTAGGATGGGTCCCGTGTTCCGCATCCTGTTCTACACCCCCGAGATCCCGGGCAACACCGGTAATGCCATCCGCCTGGCGGCCATCACGGGAGCCGAGCTCCACCTGGTGGAGCCTCTCGGCTTCGACTTCGACGATGCCAAGCTCCGCCGTGCCGGGTTGGACTACCGCGACCTGGCCGTGGTGACCGTGCACAAGACCCTGGAGGATGCCTGGGCGGCGCTGAAGCCACGCAGGGTGTTCGCCTTCACGAGCGACGGCGAGACCTCCTACACGGACCTGGACTACCTGCCGGGCGATGTCCTCATGTTCGGTCCGGAATCCGTCGGCCTGCCGACGGCAGTCAAGCAGGACCCGCACGTGACGGCACGAGTCCGCCTGCCGATGCTGCCGTCCCGGCGCTCCCTCAACCTGGCCAATTCGGCCTCCATCGCGGTCTTCGAGGCCTGGCGGCAGAACGGCTTCCAGGGCGCCCAGCTCTGATCCCTGGCGGAGGCTACTGCTCGAGCGGCCAGCAGAGGCAGAACGGGTGACCTGCGGGGTCGGCGTACACCTGGAAGTTGTCGCCGGGTTCCACTGCTTGGAGAACTCGCGCGCCGAGGGCGATCACTTCTTCGTGCGCCGCCGGAAAGTCATCCACCCATAGATCGAGGTGGATCTGCTGAGGCGGGGCACCGTTCGGCCAATCGGGCGCGACGTGATCCGGTGCGAGCTGCACCGCGATCCTCGATTCACCGTTGACCCGCACCGCGTGCCAGTCATCGTCCCGGCTCACCTGGCCGTCGAGCACTCCCGCCCAGAAGGCGCTTTCCGTTTCAAGGTCGGCGGCGTCGAAGACGACCACCTGTCGCATGATCCGCATGTCACGATTCTTGCGCACCGCTGGACACGGCACCACCCCTGCCCCACATCCGGGCTGGCCCGCTCCGCTCCGATCATGTCCGGAACGCTTGTTCCCTGCCAGCTCGCGCCTCGAATGCGCGATTCGGCACGGAACAAGCGAGCTCGTTCGACGCCGATACGCGTCACCGACAGCGCGTACGACGACGGCGGCCCACCTCCTGTTCAGGTGGTGGGCCGCCGTCGTCGTCACAGTTCGCAGCGCTCAGCAGAGCATCGCAGCGCGGCTATGGCACCACGAAGGAGAGCAGCATGACGCAGACGAAGCCGACCACGGAGATCAGGGTCTCCATCACGGACCACGTCTTGAACGTCTGCCCGACCGTCAGACCGAACAGCTCCTTCACCAGCCAGAAGCCGGCGTCATTGACGTGGGAGAGGAACAGCGAGCCGGCACCGATGGCGAGCACCAGCAATGCTGCATGGGCCGGGGAGAGCGAACCGGCCAGCGGAGCCACGATGCCTGCCGCGGTCACGGTCGCCACCGTTGCGGAGCCGGTGGCCAGACGCAGCGCCACCGCGATCAGGAAGCCGAGCACCAGGACCGAGATGTTGGCCCCTGTCGCCCACTTGGCGACGGCGTCGCCGACACCCGCACCGATCAGGGTCTGCTTGAAGCCTCCGCCGGCACCCACGATCAGGATGATGGCGGCGATCGGGCCCAGGCTCGCGCCGAGCTTCGAGGTGATCTTGCTTCCGGTGAACCCCACGGCATAGCCGAAGGTCACCATGGCGAGGATGACCGCCAGGGTCATGGCCACGAGCGGCTCACCGATGAAGTCCGCAAAGGTGCGGACCCAGGGGCCGTCCTTGGCCGGGGTGGCGATGTCCACGATGGCTTTGAACAGCATGAGGACCACCGGGAAGATGATCGTCATCAAGGTGATGCCGAAGCTGGGAACCCGCTTGACCTCCGTGAGGTCCGGACCGGTCTGGGTGTCGATGCCTCCTGCGACGGCGGGGGCGTCGACCGGGACCCAGCGGGCCGCCAGACGGGAGAAGAGCGGACCGCAGATGATCACGGTCGGGATGGCCACGGTGAGGCCGAAGATCAGGGTGAGACCGAGATCGGCCTTCAGTGCGGCGATGGCGACGAGCGGACCCGGGTGCGGCGGAACGAGGCCGTGCAGCACGGAGAGCCCGGCGAGCGCCGGGATGGCGACACGCATCAGCTTGAGCCCTGAGCGCTGGGCCACCAGCACGATGACCGGGAGGAGCAGCACGAGGCCGATCTCGAAGAACATCGGCAGGCCGATGATGACCGCGACGAGCGTCATCATCCAGACGAGCTTCTTACCCTGCGCCTTCTCCAGAAGGGTGTCCACCACCCGGTTTGCGCCACCGGAGTCGGCGAGGAGTTTGCCGAGCATCGCACCGAGGGCGATCAGCAGGCCAACCTCCTTGAGCACGCCTCCCACGCCGTCCTCGAAGTTGCTGATGACCTTGCCGAACTCGACGCCGGATGCCAGGCCCACGAAGGCCGAGCCGAGGACCAGCGCCAGGAACGGATGCACCTTGAGTTTGGTGATGAGGAGCACGATCGCGGCGATGCCCAGCAACGCCACGATGATCAGCTGAGTGTCGTGCCCGGTCCACGCGGTCGTGTTCATCGCGTTCCGCCCTCTCCGTGTGCGGTGGCCTTCAGGCCCAATGCGTCGATGATGCGGTGGGCTTCCTCCGCAGGGGTGCCCTCGATGTCCACGATGAGGACGTTCTCGTCCGGGGTGGGCTCCTCCAGCGCCTCGAACTGGGACTGTAGGAGTTCCGGCGGCATGAAGTGACCGTGCCGCGCCTGGAGGCGCTCGGAGATCCGCGTCTTGCCGCCGTGCAGGTAGATGAACACGACGTTGGGCCCGCGGAGCACATCACGGTATTTCTTCTTCAGCGCAGAGCAGGTCACGACGCCGGGCTCACCGAGGGTGTCACGGTCCTTGATCCAACCGGCGATGGTGTCCAGCCACGGCCAGCGGTCTTCGTCCGCGAGCGGATGCCCCTCGGCCATCTTGGCCACATTGGCGGCCGGGTGGAAGTCATCGCCTTCGGCGAGCTCCCAGCCGAGCGTTCCGGCGAGAAAGCCCGCCACGGTGGACTTGCCGGAGCCTGAGACTCCCATGACCACCAGCACCGGGTTTTCGATTGCAGTCTTCTCCATCGAGGTCTGCCCTTCAGAGGAATAAAGTATTATTTAATACCCCTGAACTCTAGACGCCGAAGGGGCCCCTTGCAAGGGGCCCCGGAGACTTAAATCACATTTTTAGAACCCTGCGAAGGTTCCCGAACCGTTGACGACCACCACGTGGAAGCACTCGGCCAAGACGTCACCGGAAGCATCCGTGCGTCGCCCGTTCTCCAGCAACTGGCCTCTGACCTCGGCATCCATAGCAGCCGGGTCCGGATGCTGCGAGGCATGGATGTGGATGGCCGCGAGCTTCGCCTCGACGGTGTCCCCGATGTCCTCGTAGTGGTTCTCGCGTTCCGCCGGAGCTGCCATGAACCAGAGCTGAGGCACCTTGAAGGCCGCCAGGCCCTGGGCCTCCAGCTCGGGGTAGGCGAAAGGGTTCTCCGCCGCCGGATAGACCGCGCGGGTGACGATCTCCCCCGCCGCGAGGTGGTCCGGATGGCTCTTCTGCAGACGCTCCCAATTACGTTCCGGGTGCATCGTCAGGACCACGTCCGGACGATAGCGCCGGATCAGGGCCACCACTTGCGAGATGACCTGATGCGTCACTTCGAGGTAACCGTCCCGCTCGTGCAGATAGTGCACTTCCCTGACGCCCACCAAAGAGGCTGCTGCGCGCTGTTCCTCAAGCCGTCGCGCGGCGATGTCCGCGTCCGCCTCGAAGCCTCCGGCGTCACCGTCGGTCATCACGCAATAGACGACCTCGACGCCGGCCGCCGTCCAGGCGGCGATCGTCCCGGCAGCGCCGAAGTCGACGTCGTCGGGGTGCGCGGTGAAACAGAGCACCCGCCCGCCCTCGCGTGGGGCGAAGGCGAGCGAGTGATGAGTGATGCTCACATTCAGCCCTTCCGGCGCCGGATCTCTTCGCTCGCCTGAGGCAGCACCGTGAAGAGATCGCCCACGATGCCGAAATCAGCGATTTCGAAGACGGGCGCGTCCTCATCGGTGTTCACCGCGACGATCACGCGCGAGGTCTGCATTCCGGCCTTCTGCTGGACGGCTCCGGAGATGCCGGCCGAGATGTACAGCTGTGGGGAGACGACGACGCCGGTCTGACCGACCTGGGAGTCGTGGCCGATCCAGCCGTTGTCCGTTGCGACGCGTGAGGCGCCGACGGCGGCACCCAGCACATCGGCGAGCTCTTCGACAGGCGCGAAATCGCCGTCCACGCCACGGCCACCGGCCACGATGATGCGGGCTTCGGACAGCTCAGGGCGGCCCGACTTCGGCTTGGCCGCACGGGACACCACACGGGCGGCCGTCGAGTACGCGTCCTGAGGCAGCTCGATGGCCTCCACCCGGCCGGCGACAGGCGCCTCCGAGGGCTCCACGGCGTGTGACTTGACGGTGTACACGGCCACGGCGCCGCGCGAATTCGCCACCGTGGTGTAGGCACCGGCGAGCACCGATTTCGTCGCAGCACCATCGGCTGCGAGGCTGACCACATCGGTCACGACGCCGGCGTTCAGCCGGACGCCGAGAACCGCCGCGATCTCCTTGGCCGACACGGAGTTCTCCAGCAGCACGGCGGTGGCACCGGAACGGGCCACCGCTTCCGCCACGAAGGCCGCCTGGGCGGCGGCTCCGAAGGAGCCGAGCTCCGCGGGTGCGGTGTAGCTCACGACGGCGCCGAACGCCGCGGCGGCCTCCGCTGCAGCGGCATCACCGACGAGCGCGACGGAGGTTTCGCCCAGGCTGCGGCCCAGGGTGAGGAGTTCCTGCTGGTTCTTCTTCAGAGTGCCATCGGGGCTTGCGATGACGATGAGGGCTTGGGTCATTTCTCGCTCCTGCTCGCGCTAGATCAGCTTCTCGGCGGCCAGGAACTCGACCAGCTTGATGCCGGCGTCGCCCTCGTCCGTGATGATGGTCCCCTGGGTACGGGCGGGGCGTTCCTGTGCCTCTGCGAGGACGGTCAGGGAACCCGCAGCGCCCACGGAAGAGGGATCCAGTGATACCTCGGCCAGAGACAGGGGATGGGTCTTTTTGCGCTTGGCTGCGATGATGCCCTTGAAATTGGGGTAACGCGGCTCATTGATCTGGTCCGTCACGGACACCACGGCAGGCAGCGCCGCCTCCAGAGTCTCGGCGTAACCGTCGACTTCACGGTTCACGGTCACCGTGGCGCCGTCCACGTCGAGCGACTTGGCATGGCCGAGGTACGACCAGCCCAGGCGCGTGGCGAGCTGGGCGGGGACCAACGACGTCTCGCCGTCGGTGGACGCCATCCCGGCGATCACCAGATCGATCGGGCCGTCCTCAGCGATCTTGCCGAGCGCGGCGGAGAGCGCCAGCGAAGTGGCCGCGGCGTCCGAGCCGGCCAGCGCGGGATCACTCAGGTGATAGCCCTCGCCCGCACCGATCTGCAGGGACTTCTTGATGGAGTTGGACGCGCCTTCCGGACCCATGGTCAGGGCGATCACGCTGTTGCCGCCCTTCTCTCCCCCGCGCGCTTCGCTGAGCTGCAGAGCCGCCTCCAAGGCGTACTCGTCGAGTTCGGACAGGATGCTCTCGGCACGGTCCACGCTGTGGCCGGGGCCGGAGAGATGGCGGTCGAACTGGGCGTCCGGGACATGCTTGACCAAGACCACAATCTTCATGGTTCTCCCACAAGTGTTCTCACGCAGGCCCGTGGTTCAGGCCTGGCTGACGGGATTCACCGCCCACGGGCGGTCAGTCGTCCCCGGCCCTCCTCATCGGGGACCGGACAGGCGGCTGTATCCCCAAGCTTGCCATAGACGACTGGCCGGGTCCCGCCGGGGTTCACGGTGCGTCACCGTGAACCCCGTGGGACCCGGCCAGGAAAGGCAGATCCGGCGCTGATCTAGGACTGCGCGGAGCCCAGGGTGACCTGAACGTCCATGCTCTTGCCGTTGCGCAGAATCTTGACGGTCACAGTGCTGCCGGCCGGCTGCTCGCGGACCGCTGCCGTCAGCTCCTGCGAATCGGAGATCGCGAAGCCCGCGAAGTTCGTGATGACGTCACCCTTGCGGATGCCGGCCTTCTCCGCCGCGGAACCGGAGCTCACGCTCACCACCTGTCCGCCGTCCGAGAAGGCCGAGGAACTCGAGGAACCGGCCGGAGCGCTCTGCACCGTGGTGCCCAGCTGGCCGTGGGTGGCCTTGCCGTTCTGGATGATGTCGTTCGCGATCCGCTTCGCGTAGTTGATCGGGATGCTGAAACCGACGCCGATGTTGCCGGAGCTGCTGCTGTCACTGGAGCTGCTGCTGCCCGCGGTGGCGATCGCGACGTTCACACCGATCACCTGTCCCTGGCCGTTGACCAGCGCACCACCGGAGTTACCGGGGTTGATGGCGGCATCCGTCTGGATCACGTTGAGGTAGACCGAGCCGCCGGAACTGCCGCTACTGCTCTGGCCGCCGTTCGGCGGGGCGAAGTTGTAGCCGTTGCCGTTCTGGCCGGAGCTGTCGCTGCCGTTGGAAGGGACCGCCGAGGACTGCACGGAGATGGTGCGGTTGGCGGTGGAGATGATGCCGTCCGTGACCGTGTTGCTCAGGCCGAGCGGGGCACCGATCGCGATCGCCGTGTCACCGACGTTGATCTTCGAGGAATCTCCGAGGGTCGCCGGGGAGAGTCCCTTGGGATCGACCTTGATGACGGCCAGATCGGAGAGCGGGTCAGTGCCGACCACCGTCGCCGGGAGGACCGCGCCACTGCTGGTCCTCACCTGGATGGTGGCGCTGGCGGTAGCCCCGTCCAGGGTGACCACGTGGGTGTTGGTGAGGATGTGGCCCTGATCGTCAAGCACGATGCCTGAGCCGGTGCCGGAGGAGTTCCCGCCGGTGGCCGCGATGGTCACCACGCTCGGCGCCGCCTTCGCCGCGGCTGCGGTCACCGCCGTCACGCTGTCCTTGTTGTTGATGACAATGCCGCTCTGTCCCGTGGTGTCCGGCTGAGAGCTCGCAGTCTGCTGGCCATTGATCAGACCGCCGACGCCGGCCGAGATGCCACCGCCGAGCAGGCCTGCTGCCAGGACGGCGACGACCAGGGTGCCGACACCCACCTTCCGGGCGGTCTTCGGCTGAGCCGGCTGGTAGCTGTGCGGAGCAGCGTGCTGCGGCTGTCCGCTCTGCTGACCATAGAAGTGCGGTGCGGGCTGTCCGGCGGCTGGTGCCCCCGGGGCGTAAGCGGGCAGCGGAGGCTGCACGGCTGCCGGCTGCGGAGTGGACCACTGCTGGTGGGCCTCGGGCTGCTGGCGGAATTCCGGCTGTTCCGCAGAAGGCTGTTCCGCAGAAGACGAGGCCGCGCCGAACGTCGCCGCTTCCTCGGCGGAGGCCGGAGGTGCGACGGGGTGGCTCGGCAGAGCCTGCGTCGGCTCGCTCGGGCGTTGGATCGGCATCGTGGGGTGTTCCTGGGGCGTGGGTTCTTCCGAGGAGGAGCCGCCGTGCCCTGCGCTGGGGTTCTCGGTCATCGTTCTGCCTTTCAGATTTCGTCTTCTGGCTTCCACTATTCCCAAGGAGTCTGAGCGGACTGAAAGCCCTTCCTGATTATTTCCTGAAAGGTACATCGACTTCCTCCCACCCTGGGGAACCATTTCGCCGACGGCGGAGTTCTGCTGATGGACGCCTTTTCCGGGCGTGCCTAGAATCGAGGAAAAGCCTCGAAGCGGCCAACGGCTGGGCAGTACGGCTGGGGGACGCGACTACTGCGGTACCGCACACGGCGGGCCCGCGACTGCTGAAAGGTCACCGATGCGTACCCTCTTGAAACAGGCCCGAGTGGCGCTGGCCCTCGGGCTGAGCCTCGCGGCGCCGCTGGTTCTCGGCGCCGGGGCCGCCCACGCCGCGGACCCCGTCACCATCGGGGCCGGGCAGAACATCGTGGATCCGGGCAACAAGCTCGACACGGGCAAGGTCCAGTCGGCGATCAGCAAGCTGTACAAGGACCAGAAGATCAACCTCTATGTGGTCATGGTCGACAAGTTCAGCAACCCGGCGGACCCGCAGGCCTGGGCCACCGCCGTCGCGAAGCAGAAGGGCATGGGCTCTTCCGATCTGCTCTACACCGTCGCGTACGACGGCGGGCAGACGTACCTGACCCGCGGTCCGGGCAGCAAGATCACCGAGTCCCAGCGGACTGCGATCAGGCAGGCGGCGACCGAACAGCTCGCTCAAGGCAAGAAGGACTTCACCGCGGCAGCGGTGGCCGTCGCGCAGACGACCGACAGTCAGCTCTCCGGTCCGGGGGCCACACCGTACGTGGTGGGCGGGGCCGTCGTCGTGCTGGGTGGCGCCGGGGCCTTCTGGCTGGTCCGCCGTCGTCGCAAGGCCGCCGAGGCCGCCGGCATCGAGAACGCCGTGGACGAACAGGATCGTCTGGCACGGATGAGCATCGAGCAGCTTCGGGCCGAAAGCGGTCCACTCCTCGTCGCGGCCGACGACGCCATCAAGAACAGCGAGCAGGAGCTCGGTTTCGCGGAGGCGGAATTCGGTTCGGACGCGGTGAAGGACTTCTCCGCCGCCCTGACCCAGGCCAAAGCCCAGATGGCAGAGTCGTTCAAGTTCCAGCAGCAGCTCGACGACCACATTCCGGACACCCCCGAGCAGCAGCGCGAGTGGCTGACCCAGATCATCCAGTACTCGGAAGCCGCCGTCGCGTCACTCCAGGACCAGAAGGCCGCATTCGACGCACTGCGCGAACTGGAGAAGAACGCGCCCGCCGCCGTCGCTCGCATCCGCGGTGACGCAGCTGCGGCATCCGCAGTGGTGGAGGAGGCCGAAAGGAAGCTCGAATCGCTCCGCCAGGGTTACGCCGCATCGGCCCTCGCACCGGTGCACGACAACATCGCACAGGCTCGCGAACGGCTCGAGTTCGTCGGAAACGCGCTCAGCGCCGCGGATCAGAACCTCCAGGCCGGTCAATCCGGCCAGGCCGCCGTCGCCGTGCATGCCGCGGAATCCGGACTGGCTCAGGCCCGCAAACTGGTCGACGCCATCGGCTCCGTGGATAAGAACCTCGAGACCGCGAAGGCCTCGCTGGAGTCGGCAGTGTCCCAGGCGGCCCAGGACCTGGCGCAGGCGAAGGCCTATGCCCAGGGCGGACAGCACCCGGAACTGAACGGTCCCATCGGAGGAGTCGAGTCCGCACTGGCCACCATCAAGGGTCGTTACCAGGACGGGCACCTGGACCCCGTGGCCGACCTTCAGGCCCTCGCCAATGCCACGGGCACCCTCGATTCGGTGCTGGGCGGAGTACGCGACCAGCAGGAACAGGCACAGCGGGCCCGTGCCGCCCTCCAGCAGAGCATCGTCACCGCGCAGTCCCAGATCAGCGCCACGAACGACTACATCGCCGCCCGGCGGGGCGCCGTCGGGACTGAGGCCCGCACCCGGGTCGCCGAAGCCCAGCGGAACCTCGACTACGCGATCTCCATCGCGCAGAACGATCCGGTCCAGGCGCTCAACTACGCCAACCAGGCCAATGCACTGGCGGGCCAGGCTGCGCAGCTCGCCCAGTCCGATGTGAACGGCTTCGGAGGCGTGAACCAGCAGGGCTTCGGCGGAGGCATGTTCGGCGGGAACGGCAACGGCGGAGGCCTCGGAGGGGCCATCCTGGGTGGCATCCTCATCAATTCCATCCTCAACAGCGGCAACCACCACGATTCCGGTGGCTGGGGCGGCGGTTGGGGCGGGGGCGACTCCGGTGGAGGTTTCGGCGGCTTCGGCGGAGGAGACTCCGGCGGCTGGGGCGGCGACTCCGGCGGCGGAGACAGCTTCTGACCGACAGACCGATTGACTGATCTATCACTCATCACCAACCACGCGTCCATGACAGCGTCAGCGGCATCCGCCGTGGCGTCCAAGGGCAACACGAAAGGTAACACCATGGCAAAGCAGTCCATCTTCGGTCGCATCGCGCAGCTGGCCAAGGCGAACATCAACGCCCTGCTCGACTCGGCGGAGGACCCCCAGAAGATGCTGGACCAGATGGTCCGTGACTACTCCAGCAACATCTCCGAGGCCGAGTCGGCCGTCGCTCAGACGATCGGCAACCTCCGGATGCTCGAGCAGGATCACGCCGAAGACGTGAAGAACGCCCAGGACTGGGGCAACAAGGCTCTCGCCGCGTCCCGCAAGGCCGACGACTACCGCGGTGCCGGAAACACCGTGGACGCCGACAAGTTCGACAGCCTGGCCAAGGTCGCACTGCAGCGCCAGATGACGGCCGAGAACGAGGCCCGTGCGGCCGAGCCGAACATCGCGGCGCAGACCGAGGTCGTGGACCGTCTCAAGACCGGTCTGGAGCAGATGCGGGGCAAGCTCAACGAGCTCACCTCCAAGCGCAATGAGCTGGTGGCCCGCGCCAAGACGGCTCAGGCCCAGACCCAGGTCAACGACGCCCTCAAGAGCATCGACATCATGGACCCGACCAGCGAGGTGGGTCGCTTCGAAGAGAAGATCCGCCGCGAAGAGGCCAAGGTCCTCGGCCAGCAGGAACTTGCGGCCTCCAGCCTGGACGCTCAGTTCAACCAGCTCGAGGACCTGGGCGAGCAGACCGAGGTCGAGGCCCGGCTGGCCGCACTGAAGTCCGGTGGCAGCCCCGCCGCCATTTCGGGTGCGCCCGCCGCCACGGCAGCCAAGCCGCTCGCAGGTGCCGGGACCGTGGACGAGGCCGACTTCGACCGCCTCTGATCCCTGACAGGCGAAGGACCCCGGACCGTGACGGTCCGGGGTCCTTTCGTTTCCGCTGTCAGCTGTCCCCAGTGGCGCATAGGGTCCTCCAGTAGGCGGTTCAGCCGCTGGCAGGCACCCGATGCAGGGCAGCCTGGGGGGAAACCGGCCGGGAGCCTCGGGGCTAGCGCGGGGCGAGCAGCTGGAACAGCCGGTGGTCCTGCCACTGCCCCTGGATCTTCAGATACCCCGGGGCCAGGCCGAACTCGGTGAAGCCGTTCTTCCGCAGGACTCTCTGGGAGGCCTCGTTGTGCAGGAGTGTGCCTGCCTCCAGACGATGCAGCTGAAGGCGCTGGAAGCCGTGCTCCACGGCCGCAGAGACGGCACGCGTCGCCAGTCCCCTGCCCACCCGGTCCGCCGCGACCCAATAGCCCAGCGAAGCCGATTCGAAGGCGCCACGCACGATCGTGTTGAGGTTCAGCCTGCCCGCGATGGCCCCGTCGTCGTCGAGGATCACGAAGGGCGCCCTGGTGCCCTGCGCATGTCCCTGGAGCGCCACGCGAATCTCGTCCCGCTGACCCTGCACCGTGAAGTAGTTCTCCGGACGGATCGGGTCCCAGGGGGCCAGGTGCTCGCGGCTCGCGCGAAGCAGGGCGGCCAGTTCCGGAGCGTCGTCCGGGGAGATCAAACGCAGTACGGTCATCAGCCCATCCTCACTCTCAAGGGCCCGGGCGGCAAACCATCACGGGGTTGAGTCCGCACTTTCTCGGGATTCAGAGGATCGCAAGCCCGAGAAAGTGCAAGGTGAACCAGTGCCGCTTCACACCGCTGGCCTAATCAGGGAAAGCAAAAGGGCCGGAACCATATGGTTCCGGCCCTTGCCAGTTGCGGGGACAGGATTTGAACCTGTGACCTCTGGGTTATGAGCCCAGCGAGCTACCGAACTGCTCCACCCCGCGTCGCAAGAACTACTCTACCGGCTGGTGAACCACAGACCAAATCGAGGTGACGTGATCCGCGTCTCAGCTGGGCTTTCTCGCGGCGCGGGGTGGGCTGCCGGGCTACTTCCCGGAGCTCGACGGGCTCGGCGACGGCGACGGACTGCCGCTCGCAGCGCCGGACGGCTGGGCCGTCTCGGCTGCGATCGCGCGGTTGAGTGCGTCCTGCAGCTTCTTCTGCTGCTCACCGTATGCTGCGAAGTCGCCGTTCTTCAGGGCCGTCTGCCCTGCGTCGATCGCCTTCTTCGCATCGTCGAGCGCCGCCTTCAGGCTCGGCGCCTGAGGAGTGCTCCCATTGCCACTGGACGAACCGTTCTGGCCACTGCTGCCGGAACCGGAGGTCCCGCTGCCGTTGTTGTTCGCAGCGTCGCCTGCCTTGGTGCCGGAGTTGCCGCCGAAGACCTGGTCCAGCGCGGCGTCCAGTGTCGGGGCGAAGCCCACATGCTCACCGAAGGCCACCAGAACACGCTGCAGCGTCGGGTAGGCGGTGTCACCGGTCGACTTCAGGTACACCGGCTGGACGTACAGCAGACCGCCGCCCATGGGCACGGTGAGCAGGTTTCCGTAGACCACCGCGGAGGCTCCACGACTGAGGATGTTGAGCTCATTGGAAGCGGTCGTGTTCGAGTTGAACAGGTTCTGCACCTGGCCAGGGCCGGGCACCTGCGTTTCCGGTGGGATCGACAGGAGTTCGAGCTGCCCGTACTTGGGGTCCTTGACGCCCTTCTTGTCGCCGGCGTCGCCATTCGCGGCCAGGAAGCCGTACAGCACGTTGCGGGCGTCGCCACCCACGGTCTGCGGAATGAAACTGCTCGTCAGACGGAACGACGACGTCGTCTCGCCCGGCATCTGCATCGACATGTAGTACGGCGGCTGCTTCACCGGGGTGGTGGTGTCCCCGCTCTTGGCCGTCGGATCGTTCGGGACGCTCCAGGCATCGTTGTTCTGGTAGAAGTCGTCCGCGTTGGTCACGTGGTAGCGGCCCAGGAGCTCACGCTGGACCTTGAAGAGGTCCTCCGGGTAGCGCACGTGGCTCAGCAGATCGCCCGACATGTCGCTGATCGGCTTGAGGGTGTTCGGGAAGATCTTCTGCCAGGCCTTCAGGAGCGGATCCTGATCGTCCCAGGCGTACAGGGTCACGGAACCGTCGTAGGCGTCGACCGTGGCCTTCACCGAGTTACGGATGTAGTTCACGCTGTCGCTCGGCTGGGCCGCGTTCCGACCGGACACCGTCTGGGAGTCCGTCGTGGCGTTGTCGAGCTCCTGGGGCTGCGAATACGGCAGGTCACTGCTGGTGGTGTAGCCGTCCACGATCCACTTGACCCGGCCGTCCACGACGGCGGGGTACGGGTTGCCGTCAACGGTCAGATACGGCGCGGCCTTCTGGACGCGGTCCTTGGGGTCCCGGTCGTACAGGATCTGGGAATCTGCGTTGACACCGTCGGACAGCAGCAGGTCAGTGGACTGGAACTTCACGGCGTACAGGAGCTTGTTGAACGGGTTGCCCACGTTCGGACCGCCGTTGCCGGTGAAGGTGTACTGGGCGTCGCCGCCGTCCTTGCTCGTGGGACGGTCCTGCTCACGTGGGGAGGAACCCTCAGGGCCTCCGACCACGGAGTAGTCCGGTGAGTTCTGCCCGAAGTAGATCCGGGGCTGGTACTTGCTGTCGTCACCGAAGACGCCGGTGCTCGGAATGCCTGATTGCAGGAAGTCCGGCTTGCCGTCCTTGGTGGCCGTGTTGCCCTTGGCCGCGACCACGCCGTAGCCGTGGGTGTAGACGATGTGCTTGTTGTACCAGGACTGCTGGCTGGCGTTCAGCCCGGACGGGTTGAGTTCACGCAGGGCGATGACGGTGTCCTGCTTCTTCCCGTCGATCTCGTAGCGATCCACGTTCAGGCTCTGCGGGAACTGGTAGTACGGGCGGTACTGCTGCAGCTGCTGGAAGGCGGCCGAGACCTGGTTGGGGTCCATGAGGCGGATACTGGCCGCCGTCTCAGCGTCACCGCGCAGTGCGCCGGCGGTCGCCGTCGTCGTCGCCTGATAGTCCTTGACCTGGATCTTGTCGAGACCGTAAGCGGTCCGGGTGGCATCGATGTTGCGCTGGATGAACTGCTTCTCCAGGGTCTGTTCCGACGGACGGACCTGGAACTGCTGGATCACCCACGGGTACAGGCCCCCGGCCAGCAAAGAGGTGATGATCAGCATGGCGGTGCCGATCATCGGCAGACGCCAGCGGCCGATGATCGCTCCGATGATGAAGAGCACTGCCACGATCGCCGCCGCGACGGCGAGGATCGACCTGGTGGGCACGACGGCGTTGACGTCGGTGTACAGCGCACCCGCCCAGCGGCCCGGGTTGGCGCTCTGCACGGTGGAGTAACGCCCGATCCAGTAGTTCGCGGCCAGCAGGACCAGGAACACGGCGATCATGATGCCCAGGTGCAGACGCGCCGTGTGGCTGACGAAGAGGCCACGCGGCTGAATGCGGATGGCGCCGTAGAGATAGTGGGTCAGCAAGCCCGCCAGGGCGGCCACCGCGACGATGCTCATCAGGAGAGCGAGCAGGAAGCCGAGGAACGGCAGCGCGAAGACGTAGAAGCCCAGATCGATGCCGAACTGCGGGTCGTTCTGCCCGAACGACTCCTGGTTGAAGAAGAGCAGCACCTTGGGCCACTGCGCCATGGCCGCGGTGCCCGCGAACAGGCCGAGAACGGCCGGCAGACCGATCATGACCACTCGGCGGACCGGCTCCAATTGCGCCTGATAACGGCCCAGATTGTCCTGGGACGCCGGATCCGGGGCATAGACCGGCCGGGCCCGGTAGGCGATCCGGATGGAGAAGTAGACCGCGAGGCCCATGAGCAGGAAGCCGACCAGGAACACCCCGATCCGCGCCAGATTCTGGGTCAGAAAGACCCCGACGAAGCCGAGTTGCTGATACCAGAGGACGTCGGTCCAGACGTTGGCTAAGAAGATGAAAGCCGCCACGAGCACGGCCACCACGATGAGTGTTGGCACGAATGCTCCGCGGCGCCGGCGGACGCCGGGGGCTGATGCGGGGTGGGATGATCCTGACACGCTGGGTACCTCATTGGAAGTGTCGCTGCGGTGATGGACGGGGACCCGTCACGACTGTTCCACGTGTGAGGACGCTGTGAGGTTCCCTTGCCCTTCAGCCTAACCTCACCTCGCCGTTCGGTCTTCTGCGAGGTGAGCCGCCGATCCACCCGGAGGCGGGCCGACGACGCCGGCCGTCCCGCGCCGTCGTCGTCTCAGCCCGCAGTGCAATGCGGCAGCGAGGAGAGGTCACCGCCCTTGGCGTACGTCTCGACCGCGGTGCGGGCATCGCTCAGGGTGGCCACCTTGAGCACGGTGAGGCCATCCGGGATGTGCCCGACGACGTCGCTGCAATTGGCCGCGGGGGCCAGGAAGAGACCCGCTCCGGCAGCACGCGCCCCATGCATCTTCTGGGCGATGCCGCCGATGGGGCCGACCTGGCCGTCCGGCGAGATCGTGCCCGTGCCGGCCACGTGCTTGCCCCCGGTCAGATCCCCCGGAGTGAGGGTGTCGATCAAGCCCAGCGTGAACATCATGCCGGCGCTCGGACCTCCCACCTGGTCCAGCTGATACTGCACCTTGAACGGGAAGGTGTAACGGAACTGCAGGCCGATCCCCATCAGATACTGGCCGTTCTCCCCCTTCACCGCGGTGACTTTCACGCTCTGCCGGGCTCCCCCGCGCAGCACGGTCACCGTCATCTCATTGCCCTGGGCGGCGTCCACGGCACTCCGCACCGCGGTCAGTGACTCGCTGGCCTTGCCATTGATCTCAAGCAGCACGTCTCCGGCTTTCAGCTTTCCCTCCGCCGGGGAACCCTTGGCCGCATCGGCCACCTCAAGCGACTGCTTGAAAGGGATCTTCAGGGCGGTCAGAGCGGCCGCCGTCGCATTCTCCTGGGAACTCGTCATCTCCAGGGCGTTCTCCTGGTCCGACTGCTGCTTGGTGATCCCCTTGGGGAAGATCTGGTCCTCGTTGTAGACCGCCTTGGACGGGTCCAGGAACGCCTGCAGCAGATCGAATGCCGTGACCCGGCCGTTCGGACCGCCGGAGACATAGACGGTGGTCAGATCGAGTTGCCCCGAGGTGGGATAGCTCTGCCGTCCGGTGACGGCGATGACCTGTTTGTCGTTGACGGAGCCGATCGTGTTGTAGGTGGGCCCCGGCGACTCCACCACATAAGGCAACGGCAGCAGCGCGGCAACCGCCACGGCGACGAAGAAGAGCGCGATGAGCACACCGCCCACCGGGAAACGGCGCCGCGGTGCATTCCCGGTGCCCCACCCCGCCGGGAGAGGCTGGGGCTGTTGGTGCGAGGGCGCCTGGAACTGATCGCTCATGGTTTCCTTCCGAGTCCGGTGTGCTCGCTCAAGCCTATGCGGCCACGCTGTGTGTTCTCTGCTTTGCCCTCAGCGAAACCTCCTTCCGCAGCAGCGACAGCGGAGCACGGCCGGGAGTACCGTGAAGTAAAAGGCCCAGGAAAGATCGGTGGACCATGAGCAACGAGCCCAGTCAGAACAACCCCGGCGAGAACCCCCAGGATCCACTGCAGGAGATGCTGCGGCGCCTGATGGGTGGAGAAGGACCTGAGGGTTTCGACGCCCAGCAGTTCATGAAGGCCAGTGGCCTTCCTGATGACCCGCAGTTCCTGGCCACCATGTTCCAGCAGGTCCAGGCGATGCTCTCGTCCAGTTCGGACGGTCCGGTGAACTGGAAGCTGGCCCACGACACGGCCCGCAACGTCGCCGCGCAGTCCAGCGACCCGAGCCCGAGCAGCGTTCAGCAGCGCGAGATCGACCAGACCCTCCGGCTGGCGGACATGTGGCTGGACAAGGTCACCGACTTCCAGGAACCCAACATCATCGGCAAAGCCTGGTCGCGTGCCGAATGGGTCGAAGCGACCATGCCCACCTGGCGGCGGCTCACGGAACCCGTGGCCAACAGCATCGCGAAGGCACTCACCGACGCCATGACCCAGAATCTGCCGGAGTCGTTCGGTGAGCAGGGTCTCGGCGGAATGCTGGGCGGCGCGGGCTCCATGCTGCAGAACATGGGCGGCGCCATTTTCGCCATGCAGCTGGGTCAGGCCATCGGTTCGCTGTCCACCGAGGTGGTCGGATCCACCGAGATCGGGATCCCGCTGGCGGACCTTGAGATGTCGCTGCTGCCGAGCAACGTCGCGGCCTTCGGAGAAGGGCTTGAACTGCCCGCCGAGGACGTCCGCATCTACCTCGGCGTCCGCGAGGCCGCGCACGCCCGCCTCTTCGCCTCCGTGCCGTGGCTGCGCGGTTACGTGCTCGGCGCCATCGAGGACTATGCCCGCGGCATCCATATCGACGTGTCCCGGATCCAGGATCTGGCCCACGAGGTGGACCCTGCCAATCCCGAGTCGATCCAGGAGGCCCTCCAGCAGGGTGTCTTCATGCCGGAACGGACCCCCGCGCAGCAGGCAGCCCTGGAGAAGCTGGAGACCGCGCTCGCTCTGATCGAAGGCTGGGTGGACGAGGTCACCACCGAGGCCCTCGAGGGCGTTCTCGCCAGTGCTCCGGCGCTGCGTGAGACCGTCCGGCGCCGCCGAGCCACCGGCGGCCCTGCCGAACACGCTTTCTCCTCCCTGGTGGGTCTTGAATTGCGGCCCCGGCGGCTCCGTGAGGCGACCACTCTCTGGGCCGCCCTGAAGGAGGAACGCGGCACCGAAGGCCGTGACGCCGTGTGGAAGCACCCCGATCTCATGCCGACGCCGGAGGATCTGGACGATCCGGCGGGCTTCGGCAAGCGCCGCGAGCTGGCGGAAGCCGGCGACTCCGAGGTCGACGATGCGATCGCGAAGCTCCTGGACGGCGGCTTCGACGAGCCTGACGAGAAGGACTGAGCGCACTCCCCTGACGCGGGGTCACTCAAGGCCCGATTTCCTGCCGGGATCGGGCCCTGAGTGACCCCGCGTTGCTAGTCCGCGGCCAGCCCTCGGCTCTGGGCGTAGGCCACGCCTTCCAGGAACGCACGCGCCTGGTCCATCTCGGGGTACGCTCCGCAGATCTCCCAGAAACGTGGACCGTGTCCCGCCACGAGCAGGTGGCTCAATTCGTGTACCAGGACGTAGTCCACCACCCATTCGGGCATCCCCTGCAGCTCGTCCGAGAGCCGGATCGACCGGTCGGCCGGGGTCGCCGAGCCCCATCGCGAGTTCTGGTTACTGACCCAGCGCACGCTGCTCGGGACCGCACGACCACCCAGGTGGCGCTCGGACAGCAGCTTCGCACGGGACGCGAGCTCGACGTCGTTCCTGACGTTCGGCCCCTTGGCCGCTTCTTTCGACTTCAGCCGGTGCAGCATCTTCTGCACCCATTCGTCCTCTTGCGCGTGCGTGAAGCGCGCGGGGACGGCGACGACGATCGTGCCACCCTCCCAGAACGCACTCACGGTGCGCTTGCGGCGCGCGGAACGCCTGACCACCACGGGGGTGCCGTCGGGCGCGAAACGCGGTTGTTCCGGCCCGGCGTTCCGGCTCATGACCCGGCCACCACGGACAGTACGGCCTCACCGTACTTCTCGAGCTTCCGCTGACCGACCCCCGAGAGCACGGCGAGCGCTTCCAGTGTCTTGGGCTTCTCCTCCGCGATCAGCGTCAGGGTCGCATCGGTGAACACCACGTAGGCCGGCACATCCGCATCGGTGGCCTCCTTGAGCCGCCATTCGCGCAAGGCCTCGAACAGTTGCTCGTCCACGCTGGGCGGGCAATCCGAGCAGCGGCCGACCTTGCGCTCCGGACCGGTGTTCAGGAGGGTTCCACAGACCTTGCACTGTGTGGCCACCGCCTTCACCCTGTTCTTGCGCAGCCGTGCGGCGGTACTCCGCGGGCTGGGGTCACCGTTTCCTCCGGGGCGCAGGGCATCGAGGAATCGGCTGGGCTTGCGGTGCGCGCGGCCGCCTGGGGTGCGGGCGGTGGACCAGCTGAAGCACAGCCTGAGACGGGCTCGCGTGATGCCGACGTACAGCAGCCGGCGCTCCTCGTCCACCTCATAGGGTTCCTCCGCGAACGAGATCGGCATGAGTCCTTCGCTGAGCCCCACGAGGAACACCGCGTCCCACTCCAGGCCCTTGGCGGAGTGCAGGGAGGCAAGCGTCACCCCCTGCACGGTGGGGGCGTGCTGTGCGGTGGCGCGCTCCTGGAGTTCGGCCACGAGTTCGTTCAGTGAGAACTCTTCGCCACGGACGGTCGCCAGATCCTGGGCGAGGTTCACCAGAGCTGCGAGGGATTCCCAGCGCTCCCGCACCGCTCCCCCACCGACGGGGGCCTCCGGCGTGTAGCCGAGGCTCGACAGGACGTCTGCCACGGTGCCGACGACGGCACCTCCCCGGCTCGTGTCGGCTCTGGATGCCGCACGCAGCTGAAGGAGTCCTTCCCGCACTTCCCGGCGTTGGAAGAACCGCTCACCGCCACGTAGCTGGTACGGGATGTCACGCGCTGCGAGCGCCTGCTCGAAGGCCTCCGACTGACCATTGGTGCGATAGAGGACGGCGATCTCAGCGGCAGGGGTCCCCTGCGTGATGAGCTCACCGATACGCTCGGCGACGACGGCGGCCTCCGCTTCGTCGTCCGGGCACTCGAGGAAGACGGGCTCGGCTGCCGATGGCCGCTGGGCGATGAGTTCGAGGGGACGGGCCCAGAGACGATCCGCCTCAGGGCCGCCCGAAGGACGGCTGTGGAGCAGTGTGTTGGCGAGCTTCACGACCTCCGGGGTGGAACGGTAGTCGCGCACCAGCCTCACCAGCTGGGCCTCCGGGTAGCTCTTCTGGAAATCCAGGAGATGGCGTGGCGTGGCACCGGTGAACGAGTAGATGGTCTGGCTCGCGTCACCCACCACACAGAGTTCGTCACGGCCTCCCAGCCAGAGTTGCAGGAGCCGCTCCTGCAACGGGGAGACGTCCTGGTACTCATCGACGACGAAGTGACGGTACTGCTCCCGGACCGTTGCCGCCACCTTCGCGTCCTCTTCCAGGATGCCGACGGTGATCAGCAGGACGTCTTCGAAGTCGATGAGATTGCGGTCCGATTTGAGGTCCTCGTAGGCGGAGAACACCCGTGCCACGGCGGGGAGCTCCAGGCCGCCCGGCTCGCCTCGGCCCTGTGCCCGGGCGAGGTAGTTGTCCGGTGTCAGCATCGAGACCTTCGCCCATTCGATCTCGGCGGCGAGGTCGCGCACTGCGGCCCGGTCGACATTCAGACGGAGCCTACGGGCGGCTTCCGCGATGGGACCGGCCTTGTGATCCAGAAGCTGTGGCACGGAACCACCGACCGCCTGAGGCCAGAAATACTGCAATTGACGCAAGGCCGCCGCATGGAAGGTACGGGCCTGCACGGCCGGCACGCCAAGATCCCGCAACCGGCTGCGCATCTCCGCGGCGGCACGTGCCGTGAAAGTCACGGCCAGGAGCCGCTGCGGGGTGTAGACACCCGAGTGCACTCCGTAGGCGATCCGGTGCGTGATCGCGCGGGTCTTGCCCGTCCCGGCACCGGCCAGCACGCAGAGGGGCCCCTGGAGACTGGTGGCCACGGCGCGTTGCTCCGCGTCCAGTCCTCCGAGGATCCGCTCTTCGAGTCCGGCGCTGTTCTCGACGTCCAGGGTCATTGCTCCTTCATCACCGTGTTCCCGCAGTGTTGCCGGTGTTCCGGCAGCCTGCTCCATGTTCCGGCCGCCCGTTCCCGGGCGGCACCGGGCCCGCCGTCCCGGTTCGCGGATCGACCCCATGAGTCCATCCGATACGTCGTCCCGCCGCGCCGGTGGTTCCCGCGCGTTGCAGCCTTCCCGCCGTCGTCGGTCCTCGCCGGCCAGCGTCCCTGCGCCGCTGATCCAAGGCGAGCCTCCAGCACCTGGTTCAGCTCTCCGGCAAGGGATCGCCGGGCTCCCGCACCGGCCCACCGTACCAGTGTTCGATGAGGTCCCTGGCGATGGAGAGCCGACCTGGGATGACGATCTCGCCGGAGAGGACCGCGTTCTGAAGTTCGTCCTGAGCGAACCACCGGGCGTGTGTCACCTCGACACCATCGGGGCGGGCTTCGCCGTCCGAGGTCCGGGCGGTGAATCCGAGCATCAGGGAGGCCGGGAAGGGCCAGGCCTGGGATCCGAGGTATTGAACCGCCTCGACCCGCACGGATACCTCCTCCATGAGCTCCCGCATGACCGCTTGTTCCAGAGACTCGCCGGGATCGACGAAGCCCGCCAGCACGGAATGTCCCTTGCTGTCGGCCGGTCCGCCACCGCCCAGCAGGATCCGGCCGTCCGGGCCGACCACGCTGACGATGATGGCTGGATCCATCCTGGGG
Source organism: Arthrobacter sp. NPDC090010 (assembly GCF_044748305.1). NCBI lineage: Bacteria > Bacillati > Actinomycetota > Actinomycetes > Micrococcales > Micrococcaceae > Arthrobacter > Arthrobacter sp. NPDC090010. The sequence continues at coordinate 433,129 of NZ_JBIVFT010000001.1, read as the reverse complement.
AAGATCTCCAGCTGTTCCTTAGGGCAGCGTCGCACCCAGCCGCTCTGTTCCACGCTCGTAGGGGTCCCACAACGGGGGCAGAAGCCATGGCTTTCGTGCCATCCCGCGATGGCCTGTGTCTCGATGAAGAGTTCCGCATCCACGGCGGGCAACCAGGCGCCGGTTTCGCGATAGCCCCGCCAGGAGGTCCCCTCCGGCAACAGTTGATGTCCCGCTTCCAGGGGTTCCGCCAGGACCAGTGCCACCACCGGGGTCCCGAGCGGGAGACCGGCCCCCGACACCAGTGTCTCGTGGCCGGGACCGGGTTCGGCGTCCACACGACCCAGCAGGATCTCGTGCAGGACGGTGGTGCCAGCCAGCACCGGCAGGGCGGATGCGTCCAGGAGAACCAGCCCTCGGGCCTGGCCTTCGAGTATCACCGGTGCGCTGCGTTGTGCGAAGAGCAGATAGCGGGTGGCGGAATCCTGCCGGAGCCTGGCGAGCGTCGAAGGGTCCGCACGTTCCCCGGACGCTCTGTCCATGAGGGTCCGCCGGCTGGGGAAAACCGTCTCGGACAAGAGGTCGGCAGGTGAGCTGAAAAGCCCTGGAGAGCGCATGATTCAACGGTACCCACTGCCGTCCGGATTGACGACTCGCCGCCCGGCTGGGGAGGAAGGAGCGGGCGGCCAGACTACGGTGGAGGGGTGAAGCGATCCCCCCTCGAGCTCGCGGCACTCGCCTCGGCCGCCGTTCCCGGACTCTCCCCCACCGCAGTCCGTCCCGATATCGACGACCCTGCGGACTTCGACGCAGCCCTCTTGTACGACAAGGATGAGAAGCGCTGGCGGGTTCGCGCACCGCGTCATGAAGAGGCAAGCGCTCGGCTGGAGAGCGAGTTCGCAGTCCTGCACGCCTTCACAGCGGCGGTGCGGGCCGAGTTGCCGTTCCGCATCCCCACAGTGGTCGGTTGTGTGCGACAGGGCCCATTGAGCACCTTCGTCTACTCTCACGTCGCGGGCCAGGCCCGCTCCTTGGAGGCTCTGGAGCGCGGCGGTGAAGCCACGGCACGCGAGATCGCAACCGCGTTGGCGGCGATTCACGCCCTGCCTCACGCGGTGGTGGACCGGGCGGATCTGCCCCGGTACGACGCGGAAGAGTTCCGCCAGCGGCGTCTGAACGAGTTGGACCAGGCCGCCACGAGCGGAAGGATCCCCGCTGATCTGCTCCGGCGTTGGGAGCACGCTCTCGAGGATGTCACCCTGTGGAACTTCAAGGCCGCAGTGGTTCATGGCGAACTGCACGAAGACAATCTTCTGTTCGACGACGACTCCCGCATCACGGCCGTCACCGGCTGGACTGATCTGCACATCGGCGATCCTGCCGATGACTTCGCCTGGTTGGTGGCCTCTCATGACACGGCGTTCGTGGAGGCGGTGCTGCAGCACTACCTGGCGGCTCGTGGCGACGCCGCAGAGCAGGATGGAGACGCCCAGCTACTGCGCCGGGCAGCCCTCTCGGCGGAGTTCGCCCTGGCCCAGTATCTGGTCAAGGGAATGTCCAAGAACGACGCCGCGATGGTGCAGGAAGCCGAACAGATGCTGCACGATCTGGCATCGGACGTCCAGGCCGCCGAGACAGCGGCACGGGAAGTCGAAGAAGCCGAGCTCGAGGATGAGCCCGGCGAGGAAAGTGACTCGGCAGCAGGTGCCAAGGTCACCGTGACTGCGCTGGCACCGGCCGAAGACGAGCCGGCTGAGGGGGCGATTACGCAGGAAGACGCGTCGTCCGTGCCAGAGTCCAGGCCCACGGACGACGCCGACAGCGGGTCTGCGGACGACGAGGTGGCTTCCCAGGATGGCGCCCCGGCAGGGAATGCTCCAACTGCCGGCGACTCCGTGAAGACGCCGGGACCAGACGCCGCGGATGCAGCCAGCGACCCGGTGGACACTCCCCCGGCGGCAACGCCTGCGGGTGAGGCCGAAGGCCTTTCCGCCGCCGACGACACGGCCACCACGGCACTGCCGGTCATTCGGCACGAGTCCTGACGGCGCCGTCGTCGCCCGCGAATTCCCGGGCGACGACGGCGGCCGCATGCTCAGCCCAGCACGCTCTGCCCAGCACGCTCAGCCCAGGGCGCGGGTGACCAAGGCCTCCAGCTGAGCTGCATCTGCTAGATCGTGCGGCCTCAGCTCCGTACCGTCCACGACGTAATAGAACGCCGCACGCACCGACTCAAGGGGTACGTTCCGCAAGCGGGACCATGCCAGGCGATAGACGGCGAGCTGCACCGCTTTCTCCGCCAGATCCCGCTCGTCCCGGGGTGCACGCCCCGTCTTCCAGTCGATCAGGTCCCAGGCGCCATCGGCATCCTGGAACACGGCATCGATCCTCCCGCGCACCACCACGGGGCCGACCGCCGTCTCCACCGGAGCCTCAAGATGAGCAGGGGTGCGGTCCGCCCAGGCCGATTCTTTGAAGCGTCCGATGAGTTCGTCCACGCCGAGAGCCGTGTCGAGCCCGGCATCCTCCGTGAGTGGCTCGTCCAGATCCAGCATGCCGGCCTGCCCGTAGAACTGTTCGACCCAGCCGTGGAACACGGTGCCCTTCCGGGCAGCCTGTCCCGGTTCCCTGGGGACCGGCCGGCGCATCTGGCGGGCCACCGCGTCAGGGTCCTTGCCGAGTTCCACGAGCGTGGAGGCGGAGATATGGGGTGGCAGTCGGACCTCGTGACGACGGGGCTGCCGTTCCCTGGCTGCGAGCAACAGCAAGGCGTCCTCACGCCAGGCTTTCCCTCTCGCGGTGTGAACCTCCGGCACGGCGCCTTGTTCGTCCGCGGCCGACGTCAGGAATGCCTGAAGCTGATGAGCCGATGCCTCCAGGGCAGCCCGGCGCCCGGGAACGAGGCTCCTCCGCTCCCCGGTCTCGGCGTCCCGTGGACCTTCCAGCGGATCGTAAGGCCAGACCGCCCGGCGGACCCGTGCGGTCAGGGGGTTCTTCTCCGGCAGGTCTTCTTCTCCCAGGCTCCGCGCGTGAAGCACCGCCCGAGGCTCCGGCTCTTCTGCCATCGGCAGGAGTTCGGTCAGGAAATCGGACATCATCTTCAGCGACGCAGAGGTGCCGAAGGCGTGGCTGGAGACCCAGAGAACATCCTTCGCCCGGGTGTACGCCACATAAGCGAGACGCCGTTCCTCGAGCACCGCATGGTCCTTGGCCTCGTCTGCGAAGAGCTTGGCGGACCGGGTCCATTCGGCCTGCCCCTGCTCGCTCACGTCCCACTCCGGCAGACTCGCGTGGTCTCCACGCAGGGGCCATGGCAACGTCGCGATCTCCGCATCCCAATGCGCGGCCCGGTCGGAGGGGAAGTCCTTGGCGTTCAGGCCGGGGACGAAGACCGCATCCCATTCGAGTCCCTTGGAGGCATGGACGGTGAGAATCTGCACGGCCTCCGGGTCGGGTTCCCCCGGGGCCGCAGCCAGACCGTTCTCCTCCCTCGCCGCGGTTTCCAGCCAGGCCAGGAACGCGAGAACGTCCACCCGCTCGTTGCTCCGGTTGAATTGGAGCAGCTGCTCCGTGAAAGCCTCAAGATTTCGTCGCGCCGCGTGCAGGCTCCGGCCGCCCCGCGCCTCCACTTCGATGTCCAGAAGCATTGCACGCTCCACATCGGCAACCAGGTCGACGAGTTCGTGTCCGAGATGGCCGCGGAGCCTGCGCAGTTCCTGGGACAGCATCTCCAAGCGATGGAAGCCCGGAACGCTCAGCGTCCGGCCGGACGGGGACGTCCACTCTGCGCCGGGCAGCTGGTCGAGGGCCTCGACCAGGCTGGAATCGTCCACCGGATCCGGAGTCGGGGCGATGTCGTCGCGGTCTCCGCTGTCCTCCGGAACGCTCAGACCGGTACGACGGCGCGCGAGCTGCGCCGACCACTCCCGCAAGGTCATGAGATCGGCGGGCCCGATCCTCCATCGGGCGCCGGCCATGAGCCTCATGAGTTTGTCGGACCTTCCGGGATCGGCCAGCACGTGGAGCGTGGCTGTCAGATCCATGATCTCCGGCGTTTCGAGGAGCCCTCCGAGACCGACCACTTCGTACGGGATGCCCCGGCGTTCCAGAGCGTCCTGGACCGGCAACATCTGAGAGCGCTTACGGCAGAGCACTGAAATGGTCTTCCCATTGCCGGGGCCTGAGCGCAACGAGAGGATGTCGTCGGCAAGTGCGGACGCCTCGCTCTCCTGATCGGCGAACCGTGCCAGGACCACCCTGCCCCGCACGGCGCCTGGACGCGCGCGCAATTCCGGGACGCCAGCACCGTGCCCGGTCTTCGACAGCGGGGCGGCTACCGCATTCGCGGCGCCGAGGATGTCTTCACCGTTGCGCCACGCCGTCGTCAGATACGCGGTGCCGGAGGGTTCCAGCGTCCCTTCGCCGGTCTGCCGGGGGAAGGCTTCGTTGAACCGGAACAGCTGACCGGCGGAAGCCCCGCGGAATCCGTAGATGGACTGGTTCGGGTCGCCGACGGCGGTCACGGCGTGGCCGTCACCGAACAGTTCCGAGAACAGGACCATCTGGGCGTGCGAGGTGTCCTGGAACTCGTCCAGGATCACCACGCGACTCCTGGCGCGCTCAAGTTCCCTGGCCGCCGGGACATCCTGCGCGATCGTGGCAGCCAACGAGACGAGGTCGCCGTAGTCCAGCAGCCCGCGTTCCTGTTTGGCCCGGGCGTAACGACCCACCATCCGTGCCAGGGCGATCCGGGTCTTGAAACGCGTCTTCAACGTGCCGACTGCACCGTCTGCCGACCGGCCGCCGGCCTTCGGAGGCAAGGACTCGTAGAGGCCGAGCAGTTCTTCCAGCCACTCATCCAGACTCTGGCGGGCTGCTGCACCGCGATAAGGAGCATCCGCCACGGCCGGGCGCAGATGCTCCGAGCACTCACCGGCCAGTGTGATGACGCCACTGACCAGCGTCGACTTCGCGGAGTCCACGAAGTCCATCGCCCCGTCATAGCCCTCGACCACCTGGCTGGCCAATTGCCACGACTGGGCCGGGCCCATGAGGGTGACGTCCCGCTCCACACCGAGACGCAGACCGAAATCGCCCACCAGGGAGTTGGCATAGGAGTGGTAGGTGGAGACTCGTGGATCATGCAGCTCATCGATGTCCAGCTCCACCGGGACCGCACGGACTCTCTGATTGACCTGCGCGAATTGCCGGAGAGCGTGACGGATCCGGTGAGAGAGTTCACCGGCGGCCTTCCGGGTGAACGTCACACCCAGCACCTCTTCAGGAGCCACCAGACCGTTGGCCACCAACCAGACCACTCGCTCGGTCATGGTCGCGGTCTTCCCGGAACCCGCACCGGCGATCACCAGAAGCGGTTCCAAGGGCGCTGAAATGATCCGGGACTGTTCCTCGGTGGGCGTGTTCGCGCCGAGCAGGGCCGCCAGTTCCTCCGGCGAGATGGTGCCCGTGTGCTGAGTGGTCATTCGGTGACCTGCCTTCCGGAGTGACAGAGCGGGCAGACCTCGGGGGTCTTGCATCCCCCGAAAGGCGTCCCCGCAGATTCGTGCCGGGCCTCGAATTCGTTGCCGGCCATGGCGCCGGCGGCCTCGTGGACCAGTTCCATGGCCCAACCGTCCTCGGACTCCAACGCCGGCTGCTGCTGCTCGGTGAATCCCTTGGTGGAGTCCCCGAGCTGGACCAGCGCAGCACCGCCGCTGGAGGCCAGGGCGGTGTCGCCGTCGGCGAAGGCTCCGTGGTTGATGGCCGCCTGATAGGTGCCCAGCTGAGCGTGCCGGTCGATCTCATCCTTCTTCGGCTTGCTCTTGCCGGTCTTGAGGTCCACGACGTAGGCGCGCCCTTCGGCGTCGACCTCCAGCCGGTCGATCTGACCCCGGATACGGGCCTGAACGGTCCGCACGGTCTCCGCGGCGCTTCCCTTCGCAGTGGTTCCCTTCGTGTCCGGGACCTCGATGGCCTCTGGGAGGTCGACAGCGAAGTCGATCTCCACAGCCGTCAGCGTTCGGCCGGACGCCTGCAACGAGGCGACGTAGGAGGCCAGTTTGAAGAGCATCTGCTCGGCCCTGCGCCGCAGAGCATCGTTCTCCCACCCCTCCGGCAGGCCGAGTTCGGGCCAGCGCTTCTCCAGTGATTCCAGGTACTCGTCCAGCCCCGCCCGCGGAAGGTCCGCGGCGATGGCATGGATCAGGGTTCCGAGGCTGCGCGCGAAATCCGTGTGGGCTTCACCGCCGGCGGCTGGGACGAACCATTCCAGCGGAGAGTCGTGTGCCTTCTCCACTTTCGAGGGCGAGACGACGACCGTTCCGCCATCGGGCACCAGATGGTCCTCGGTACTGGCCGGAAGAAGGCCCCACCACTGCGCAGGGTTCGCTCCGGGGACCCCGTGGCGGGACAGCAAGGCCAGCACGGCTGCTGCGTCCGCGGACTCCTCCTCCGTGAGCAGTCGCCCCTCAGAAAACGCACCCCCGCCTGAGACCGTCCTCCGGTCCGGACGGAGGTCGGCACGGTCCACCGGCTGAGCCGCGATCCTGGCAGCATGGTGTTCTTCGGACTCGCGACGAAGCTCCGACACCAAGGACCGCAGGTCCATCGCCCTGCCCGTCTCACGTTCGACGGTGTCCGACGCCCCGGGCACCGCCAGTTCGAGGAACGCTGAAGGACTGGTTTCTCCGTCGTCGACGGCGGTCAGGACCATGCGTTCCGAGGCCCGGCTCAGTGCGCACGCGAAGGTCCGCAGTTCGTCCGTGCGAACCGCACGGAGCCGTTCCCCCGGGCCCTGCTGCAGCGCTACTTCGGCGCCGTGTTCCAGCGCATCGGCCAGGAGTGTGTTGCCGAGCAGTTCGCCGCGTAACCGGGTATTAGGCCAGACGCCTTCCTGAACTCCTGCGATGAAGACCACCGGCCATTCCCGACCTGCCGCACCGGCCGGGGTGAGGATCTCCACCGCTTCCTCGACGGGTGGCCGGGCGGTCAACGTGTCCATGGGGAGTTCCTGCGTGGTCAGGTAGTCGTAGAACTGGGCGGCCCCGGAGCCCGGGAACTGCGTGGCGAATCGTTCCGCGCTTTCAAAGAGCGCCATCACCGCGTCCAGGTCCCGGTCGGCACGCGCTCCCGAAGGCCCCGAGTCCAGAGCGGTCTCAGCCCACGGCGTCGCCAATGCTGAGGCCTTCCAGACCGCCCAGAGGACAGTCTCACCATTGGCGGCCGGCTCGGCAGCCGCGCGGTGGCCCGCCGCGAGCATCCGGGCGATCCGCACGGCGTGACGTGCCTCCAGTCCGAGGTCCTCAAGCCAGTGCGGCTCGTTGAGCGCATCGATCAGCAGTTCGTCGCTGTTGCGGCCACCGCCCGACGCTCGCTCCACGGTCCGGAGCCGCTGCCGCAGCCGTCGGATGTCCAGACTGGACGCGCCCCCCACACGGGACGATAGGAGGGCGACCGCTCTTTCGGGATCCAGCTCGGCCTGGCCGAGCACGATTCCCATGATCTCCAGCAACGGGCGCACCGCGATCTCATCGCGCACGGCGGTCTCTCCCAGCGCCACCCGAACCGGGATGCCTCGCGAAAGCAGATAGCGCTGGACGCGGGCCACTTCAGCTCCATTGCGAACCAGTACCGCCATGTCTTCCAGGCCTCGGCCACCCTTGAGATGCTCAGCCTGGATCTGTCCTGCCAGATAGCGCAGTTCGTGTCCGCTGCCATGGAAGACCGTCGCAGTGACCTCTTCTTCGGTGGGAGCCGCTTCCGCGTCCACCGGGTCTTCGGATCGCCCGGCCGTTCCCGGGACCGCCGAGAGCACCCGACCCCGGAGGGCATCGGCGCCCCGGGGAATTCTCTCCGCGGCCCGGAGGTACGCGGAGGCCACTCTGTCAGGCAGGCGATGGGACACGGTCAGCTCGTGGACTTGGGCCGGCCCCTCTGGACCGCCCAGTTGCCGCGCCAACTGCGGCACAAGGTCCGGACGGGCCCCTCGGAAGCCCTGAACCGCCGTGTCGGGGCAGACGGTGGCCAGGACATCCTTGCCCTGGCAGAGATCCAGGAACAGCTCATAGACGGACCAACTCGCCTCGTGAAGATCGTCTACGAGGATCAGGTCCAAGCGATCCCGTTCTGCTGCGAGGAACTCCGGCGAAAGCGCGAAGACCTGCCGTGCCGCGGCGATGATCCCCGCCGGGTCGAAGGCGCCCGAATTCCGCAGGTCCATCACGTCCCGGTACTCCCGGTAGAAGTGCGAGGCCGCAGACCACTCGGGCCGCCCCAGACGGACTGCGAGATCTTCCAGGTCTTCGGCTTCGCCGTCATGCTCGATCAAGCGATCGAAAAGTTCCCGGACCTCCTGACGGAACCCCCTGGTGGCGAGCGCGGCGTTCAGATCCCTCGGCCAGGACCGTTCACGGCCCGGTGCCGAGAGGAGGTCCTTGATGACCTGATCCTGCTCAGGACCCGACAGGAGACGAGGCGGCCCGTCCAGGCCCAGGATCCCCTCTCGATGGGCACGACGGATCACATCGAAGGCATATGAGGCCCAGCTTCTCGCAGGGGTGGTGCCCAGGCTCCGGCCGAGGCTCCCGGTCAGCCGGTCACGAAGCGCCGCCGACGATGCGCGGCTGGGGGCCAGGACGAGGATCCGTTCGGGGTCGGCTTCGCCCGCTTCGACTCTCCGCACCGCGGACTCCACCAGAACAGTGGACTTCCCAGTGCCCGGAGCGCCCCAGAGCACCGCAGGCCCACTACCCCGGACCAGTTCTGCAACGGCCTCCTGGTCTGGACTGAGACGAGGACGCTTCCCGGCCTTTTCCAGGGGCGCCAGCAGCACGGGCTTCACTCGCTCGCGCCCACCGGGCTGTGCTCTCCTCAGTTCGTCCGTCACGGGATTCATTCCATCACGGGCCACTGACAGTTATTCCACCACCTGGCCGGGAGCCTCCAGATGAGCCCTCAGTTCGTCCGCGATGGCGTCGACGGCGTCGAAGTCCGCCGCGCTGGGAGCCCATCGGGCGGTGGGGAAGTCCACGCGCCAGCGACCCTCTCCGCTCCTGTCGAAGCGTTCCACCTCGCCCCTCAGAGGCGTCTTCTCCGCCCGGTAGAGACGGAACGCCTCAAGCTCATGACCGGCGGGCGCCTCCCCGCTCGCTCTCAGGACCCGCCACCAGCAAAGCCCCTCGGAATGCCGCGCCATCACGCGACCGATCTGCCGGGGGCCGCCCTGTTGCAGCAGATCGGAGATGTCGCTGTACGCCACGGCGCTTCCCGCCGGCACCATCGCGACCACCCGCCGCACCGCATCAATGAATTCCTCGCGCATGGGCACCAGCGTAGGTGAGCCGGGTACGAGTCCGCGTTTCCTGTCCGTGCCGCCGGGTAGCGTTGAGGCATGAGCACAGCGCAGCGGAATGACAGCACCTGGAACGCCGGGCCCCGGGCGGCCTTCGATGTGGAGACGACCGGCAAGAACTCCCGCGCCGCCAGGATCGTCACCGCTTCCCTGATCGTGGTCGATGCGAAGGGCGCGGTGCTTCAGGAGCACGAATGGCTGGCGGATCCCGGGGTGGAGATCCCCGCGGAGGCCAGTGAAGTGCACGGCATCACCACAGCGAAGGCCCGCGCGGAAGGACGGCCGGCAGCCGCCGTCGTCGTCGAACTCCGCAATACGATTCAGGCATTGTTCGACGATGGCGTGCCGGTCATGGCGTTCAACGCCAACTATGACTTCACCGTGCTCGCTGCGGAATGCGCCCGCTACGGAGTGCCGCAAGTGAGCCGCTTCCCGGTGCTGGACCCCTTCATCATCAACAAGCAGGTGGACCGCTACCGCAAGGGCCCGCGAACCCTCGGTGCGCTGTGCGAGGAGTACAAGATACGCCTGGAGAACGCCCACACCTCTGCGGCGGACGCGCTGGCCACGATCAAACTGCTCGATGCGATGGCCGTGAAATTCCCGAAGATCGGCATGTCCGCCGCCGCGCTGCACCGCTTGCAGGTCGAGTGGGCGGCGGCCCAGGCGGCAGACTTCCAGCAGTATCTGCGCAGGACCAAACCCACCGCCGTCGTTGAAGGAGACTGGCCCGTGCTCCCGCCTCAGGAACCGGACCGGGGCGGCTTCTGAGCAGTCGCTCCGGCATGTGTGGACGCGGGGCAAAAGTGCGAGCCGCAACGTCGTTGAGACGAAGCTCACACAGGGTTGCCACAGCTTGCATCGAGCAGAGCTTCAGCAATCGGGCACCCGCTGGAACAGTTTCCGGGACCGTTTCGCCTTTGATCGAATATTCTTCGATAATTTCAAGTCAACCCCGAATGTTACGTGATCATGAAGCGCGCCCGAGGCTCATGCCATACTTAAATTCAGTCTTCGGCCCGTGCCGGGTGTCAACTTTGTGACCTCACGTGCGGGCCGTTTCCACGACCGGATCCCCGTCGCCGGGAGCCATCGGCTCCACTGCCCGCCGGGAAGGCACGAGAGAAAGCACGCACCTTTGAAACTGACCGGAAAACTCCTCAAGACCAGCGCGGTCGCCGCGGCCCTGGCGCTGTCCCTGGCTGCCTGCGGCAACGGGGGCGCCTCGTCCAGCGGGACCCCGACGGAAGCGCTCAAGGGTGCTGACCAGCAGAGCACCGACAAGTACACCACCGCCAGCGTCACCCCGCTGGACAAGATCGAGAAGGACAAGCTCGGTCTCCTGACCCCGGGCACCCTGACGGTCGGCACCCTGTCCGACGCTCCGCCCAGCATCTTCATCGACAAGTCCGGCAACTTCACCGGCTTCGACAATGAGCTCCTGCGCGCCATGGGCGACAAGCTGGGCTTGAAGGTGCAGTTCGCCTCGACCAAGTTCCAGAGCCTGCTCGCGCAGGTGAAGAACAAGCAGTTCGACGTCGGCTCCTCCTCGATCTCCACCACGGACGCCCGCCGCAAGACCGTCAGCTTCACCAACGGCTACGACTTCGGCTTCATGGCGCTCGTGGCCAAGAATGACAGCAAGGTCCAGAGCATCGCCGACCTCAAGTCCGGCGTGCGCGTCGGCGTCGTGCAGGGCACCGTCCAGGACGACATGGTCACCAACCAGCTGGGCCTCGATCCGGTCCGCTACCCGGACTACAACACCGCCTACGCGAACGTGAAGAGCGGTCAGATCGACGCTTGGCTGGCGCCCTCCCAGCAGGCCGAAGGTCAGATCAAGCCGTCCGACGGCACCAAGATCTGGGAGAAGAAGGTCGCCACCCAGAACTTCGCCGCCTACGCGGTCGCTCAGGACAACCAGGCACTGACGGACGCCCTGAACTCGGCTCTGGACGCCGTGATCGCGGACGGCACCTGGACCAAGCTGGTCAAGCAGTGGTTCCCGGAGCGCAAGACCGACGCCGAGCGCATGCCGGACGGTTGGAAGCCGGGCAGCAAGGCCGTCAAGGTTCCTGCCGGAAACTGAGAACCGAAGACGCCTGATCTGACGAAAACCTTCGCTCAAGCCTGGACCCCGTGGTGGGTCCAGGCTTGAGCGGCTGAAAGCGAGGAGTCATATGGACGCCTGGAGCCGCCTTGCGGACACCTTCCTGAACTGGGGATACATCGGCGAAGTCCTGCCGACCATGTTCTCTTACGGCCTGCTGAACACCATTGTGCTGGCCCTCGCCTCCGGTGTGATCGGCACCGTTCTCGGCATTCTGCTGGCCATGATGGGCATCTCCCGGAACCCGGTGGCCCGCTGGATCGCACGGATCTACACGGACGTGTTCCGTGGGCTTCCCGCTGTGCTGCTGATTCTGGTCATCGGTCTCGGCTTCGGTCCGCTCGTCAAGGAGCTCACCGGCACCCGGAGCCCGTACCCCTTGGGCATCGTCGCCCTCGGCCTGATGGCGGCCGCGTACATCGGTGAGATCTTCCGCTCTGGCATCCAGAGCGTGGACAAGGGGCAGCTCGAGGCCTCCCGGGCCCTGGGCTTCGGCTACGGCCCTTCGATGCGCATGATCGTGGTGCCACAGGGCATCCGTCGCGTGCTCCCGGCACTGATGAACCAGTTCATCGCCCTCATCAAGGACTCCTCCCTGGTGTTCACCCTCGGCCTCATGAGCCACGAACGCGAGCTGTTCCAGATCGGCCAGGACTTCGCAGCCAACAACGGCAACCAGTCCCCTCTGGTCGCCGCCGCGATCTTCTACCTCGCCATGACCATCCCCCTGACCCACCTGGTCAACTACATCGACAAGCGCCTCAGCACCGGCAAGGCCCAGAAGGCCGAGCCGGACGAGGCCGCCGCCGTCATCGGGAAGGGAGCCCACTCGTGAGCACATTCGAATCCGGTTCGCTGACCGGCAAAGACCTGCACCTCGCCTTCGGCGCCAACAAGGTCCTGCGAGGGATCAACCTGCACGTCGAAAAGGGCACCGCCACGTCGGTGATCGGCCCTTCCGGCTCCGGCAAATCGACCCTGCTGCGCGTCATGAACCGCCTGATCGAACCTGATCAGGGCGACATCCTGCTCGATGGACGTTCGGTGCTCAAAGACAATCCGGACGAACTCCGCCGCCGGATCGGCATGGTCTTTCAGCAGTTCAACCTGTTCCCCCACAAGTCCGTGGGAGAGAACGTGGCCTTCGCCCTGCGGAAACTGCGCAGGCTGCCCAAGGACCAGGCGTGGACCGAGGCGCTGGAACAGCTGGACAAGGTGGGTCTGAAGCACAAGGCGGAGGTCCGCCCCGGGACCCTCTCGGGAGGTCAGCAGCAGCGCGTCGCCATCGCCCGCGCTCTGGCCATGAAGCCCGAGGTCATGTTCTTCGATGAGGCGACCTCGGCCCTGGACCCGGAGCTGGTCAAGGGCGTGCTCGCCCTCATGTCGGACCTGTCCAAGGACGGCATGACGATGGTCGTTGTCACCCATGAGATGGGCTTCTCCCGCAATGTCTCGAACCAGGTGGTCTTCATGGACGGCGGAGTCGTCGTCGAGAACGGCGATCCGGAGAAGCTCTTCTCCGATCCGCAGACCGATCGTCTGAAGAAGTTCCTCTCCGACGTCCTCTGAGCCCCCGCGAAGTAACAGTTGACGCCCCTAAAACTGAGTTTTAGGGGCGTCAACTGTTACTTCGCGGGGGATGTGCGGCGTCCTCACGCGCCGAGCGTCAAAGAGGCAGGACGCCGGCACCCTTCAGATCGCGCATCACGATGGTGGAACTGAGCTTCGCGACGCCTGGCAACGCCGCGAGATGGGCGTCGTAGAGCCGCTGAAAGCCTGCCAGATCGGACGCCACGCACTTGAGCAGGTAGTCGGGATCGCCGAAGAGCCTGTAGGCCTCCACGATCTGGGTCTCTGCGACCACGGCGTCCTCGAAGTCCCGGATGGTCCCCTGCGACGTCTCCCGCAGCGTGACGAAGACGAGCGCACCGAAACCGAGCCCGACCCGTTCCAGGTCCACGTCCGCCCGGTACCCACGGATCACTCCGTCACTCTCCAGGTCCTTGAGGCGACGATGGCACGGGGCCACGGTCAGACCGACCTCCGCGGCCAGGGCCGTCGCGGTCATCCGACCATCTTTCTGAAGCGTGCGCAAAATCTTTCTGTCGATGGCATCGATCATGCAAAAAACTTACCCCATATTCCCGCGTTCCTCGGGAAAAAGGTAAGCACTTCGCGAGGATCTTTTCCTAGTCTTGCGGCATGGATTTCTCGCCCTTCCTCGGCTTCGCGGGGATCTCGCTGGCCCTCGTGATGACACCGGGCGCCGACTGGGCCTACAGCATCGCCGCCGGACTGCGCCCGGGTTCTCCGGCCCCGTCCATCGCCGGGCTGTGCACCGGGTATCTGCTCCACACCGTATTGGTGGCGGCCGGGTTCGGTGTCCTGCTGGCCGCCCAGCCGGGCCTTGTCGCCTGGCTGTCGGTCGCCGGGGCGTTCTATCTCGCCTGGCTGGGCCTGAGCACCATCCGCGCGTGGCGCTCCGTCCGGCTGGACGCCATCGGTGACGCCACCGGTGCTGAGCCGGGTTCCGTCGCCCCCGCGCCGGCCGCCGCCTCGGGGAGGAGAGCCTTCTGGCAGGGACTGGGCACCAGCGGGATCAACCCGAAAGGCGTCTTGCTCTTCGCCGCGATCATGCCCCAGTTCATCACCGTCGCGTCTCCGCTCCCCGTCGCCGCTCAGACCGCCGTGATGGGCTTCTCCCACATCGTGATCTGTGTCGTCGTCTACGGGGCAGTCGCCTTCACGGCACGGCGGCTCCTGGGCAGTCGACCGCACCTCGCGCAGAGAGTCACCCTGAGCAGCGGGATCCTCATGCTGGTCATCTCCGCGTTTCTGCTCGTGGAGCAGTCCGGACGCCTGCTGGGCTGAGCCCGGGCCGTGGCGACGGAACCACCGAGCGCTCAGGGGCCTTTCGGCTTGTTCTGTTTCACCGTCGTGTAGGCCGCATCGATGGTCGCCCGGAAAGCCGGATCGGCTGTCGCTTTGGCCACCACGGCATCCATCATCTGTCCGACGGTCCCGCTGTTGGCACATAGGAGCATGGTGCCGCCCGCGGCGAAGAACCCCACAGCGCGGTCGGCCGGACTGAGCACGGACAGCTGTTTGGCATCGCAGAGGTCATCCGACATCACGACGCCGCGGAAACCGAGATCCTGACGGAGCATGCCGCCGATCACCACCGGGGACAACGGGGCCATCCGCGCCGGATCGATCCGATCGTAGTAGGCGTTGGAGAGCATGACCCACCTGGCACCGGAGTTCACCGCATCCCGGAACGGCTGCAGGAAGGGATCCTGGCGCGTCGTCACGGAGTCATGGACATCGGTGGCGGTGTCCGTGTTGGCGGTCACCCTGCCAAGCCCCGGGAAGTGCTTGACCACGGGCTGCACGCCCGCCGCACGCATCCCCTGGGCGAAGGCGTTGCCCGACTGTGAGACGGACCCGGGCGTGAATCCGTAGTTCCGCTGGTAATAGCCGATCGGGATGTTCTGCGGGGCGAACGCAGCGGACGGCACCACGTCCAGCACCGGGGCGAGATCCATGTTGAGACCTGCGGAACGCAGTTCGCTCCCCCAGCCCTGCGCGGCGGCCTGGAGCGCGGCCGGGCCCATCTGCCCCTGATCAAGCGCACTCGGCATGGCACTGAATCCAGGCCCTCGCAGCACCTGGACCTGCCCGCCTTCCTGGTCGCTGGCGACGAGGGGCGGCACCGGCGAGGCGTAAGCCACCCCATCCCGCAATTGAGCGACCACGCCCGCGGTCGCCTGGACACCCGTCGTCGACCGTCCGCTCAGATAGACGTTCCCGACACCGCTCTGAAGTGCGGCGACGGCACGCCCCAGATCACTGCCGTCGGCCTTCGCCCCGACCAGGAAGAGCTGACCCACCCGCTGGCGCAGACTCAGACCGTCCACAGCCGGCGCCGGCTTCTGCGTCGGGGCGGCAGTGGGTTTCGGGGTGCTGCTCGGCGTCGGGCTGGCACTGGGCGTCATCGGGGACGACGACGTCGGGGAGGTCACCGGCGTGGACGCGCCAGGGCTCGGTGCGGCCGAGGTGGGGGATGCGGATGGCTGTGCCTGACAGGAACAGCCGGCCAAGCAGCTCAGGAGTGCCGCCGCCAGCGCGACTCCCCGCATCCTCGTCCGGCTGTTCCTGGTCATCGTTCCTCCGCTCAGACGGATGCCGCAGCCTTCGCCGCGGCGGGAAGGGCTGAGACGATCCGCTCCATGGCGGCGTCGTCGTGCGCGGCGGAGAGGAACCAGGCCTCGAAGACACTGGGCGGCAGGTAGACACCGGAGTCCAGCATGGAGTGGAAGAACGGCGCGTAGCGATGGGCTTCCTGTGCCTGAGCCTCGGCATAGTTGTGCACGCCGCTCGCTGAGGTTCCGAATGCGACGGAGAAGAGGTTTCCGGCACGCTGAATGGAGTGGTCCACCCCTTCAGCGTCCAGTGCGGCGGACAGGGCCGTGGACAGCTCGAGGGAACGCGCATCCACCGTGGCATAGACCTCGGGGGTGGCATGGGTCAGGGTTGCGACGCCGGCAGCCATGGCCACCGGATTACCGGACAGGGTGCCCGCCTGGTACACCGGGCCGAGCGGGGCCAGGTAGTCCATGACTTCGGCGCGACCGCCCAGCGCAGCGGTGGGCAGTCCGCCGCCGATGACCTTGCCGAAGGTGAACAGATCCGGAGCCCAGCCCTCGGTGGCTCCGGTCAGGCCCCAATAGCCCGCCCATCCGGTGCGGAACCCGGTGAGGACCTCGTCCAGGATGAGCAGGGCGCCATTGCTTTCGGTGATGCGCCGCAGCCCGGCGTTGAAGCCCTCGCCCGGGGTGACGACGCCCATGTTGGCGGGTGCGGCTTCGGTGATGACGGCGGCGATACGGCCCGGGTGGGCGGCGAAGGCGGCCTCGACGGCTGCCAGATCGTTGTAGGGCAGAACCAGCGTCTGCGAGGCCGTGGCCTCGGTGACACCGGCGCTGCCGGGCATCGCGAGAGTCGCCAGGCCGGAGCCCGCTGCGGCAAGAAGCGAGTCGACGTGGCCGTGATAGCAACCGGCGAATTTGATGACCAGCTCACGGCCGGTGAAGCCGCGGGCCAGACGGATGGCCGTCATGGTCGCCTCGGTGCCCGTGGACACCATGCGGATGCGTTCGACGGCGGGTACGCGCTGCATGACCAGCTCAGCCAGACGGCCCTCATCCTCGGTGGAGGCGCCGAAGGAGAGGCCGCGGTCGACGGCGGCATGCACGGCGTCCAGCACGGCCGGGTGTGCGTGTCCCAGGAGTGCAGGGCCCCAGGAGCAGACCAGGTCGACGTACTCCGCGCCGTCGGCGTCGTAGAGGTGAGCGCCCTTGGCCCCGGCCATGAAGCGCGGCGTGCCTCCCACGGAACCGAAGGCCCGCACGGGCGAGTTCACCCCGCCGGGCATGAGTTGCTGGGCACGGGCGAAAAGCTCTTCGGAGTGGGTCATGACTCCATTCTCCCACTCCGGGCGGCCGGATCGTTCGCCCAGGACATGCCCTGTGACGACCGTCCCAGCAGCGTCGCGCGTTCCTGGACCATCCGGGCGCGGAGCGCGTCGATGACCGCTGCGACGGCGGGTTGCCGCAAGGCGTCCGCCCGCACCACCATCCAGTACGGGAGTTGTTCACTGAACCGGTCCGGGAGAATCCTGAGCAGGTCGGGATGACGGTCGGCCATGAAACAGGGCAGGAAGCCGATTCCCGCGCCGGCCCTCGTGGCTTCGACGTGGACGAAGACATTGGTCGAGGTCAGGGCGTCCTTCATCTGAGGAGCGAGCCTGCGCGGCGCGTCCAGGTCATCCACCTGAAGCATCGAATCGACGAAGTAGACCAGGCCGTGCCGGGCGAGATCCTCCTCGTTCTCCGGCGTGCCGTGCAGGTCCAGGTAGTCGCGTGAGGCATACATGCCGAGCGTGTAGGCGCCCAGTTGGATGGCTTCGGCACGGTGCACCTGCGGCTCACCCACCACCACCTCGATGTCGACCCCTGACCGCTGCTGCTGCGCGCGGCGGGTCACGGTCACGAGCTCCACGGCGAGACCGGGATGATCCCGCCGCAGTTCCGCCACGGCCGGGGACGCGATGTAGGCGCTGAAGCCGTCGGTGGCGGTCATTCTGACCACGCCGGTGACCGGGTCATCAGCGCCGGGAGCCAGACGGCCGACGGCGTCGGCCACCTGGGCGGCGACTCCTGCCGCGCGCTCCCCCAGGGGCGTGAGTTCCCATCCGCCGGCCGCCCGCACGAGAACACGGCCGCCCAGCGCCTTTTCCAAAGCGGCGATCTTGCGCGCCACCGTCGTGTGGTTGACCCCCAGAGTCTCCGCCGCGACGGTGAAGCGCCCGGAACGTGAGACTTCCAGGAGCACCAGGAGCTGGTCGGGGGCCGGTTGCGTCATCATGGGGCCACCCTACTGGCCATGTGCATGAATGCACATGGCTGGTGCGCTTCTGGTCATTGATATGGCAAATTCGCGCATGGATACTGGCAGGGATCCAGTGACCGGTGTCACACGGCCGCAATGAGGCGATCCACAGCAACCACCGGAGGAACCCATGAACTCTGTCCCCCCAACCCAGGAAGCGGCCGCCGACCGTCCGCTTCTGACCAGGATCGTCTCGGCCTCCATGGCCGGCACGGTCGTGGAGTGGTACGACTTCTTCCTGTACGCGACGGCGTCGACCATCGTCTTCAACAAGATCCTGCTGCCCAAGATGGGCAATGAGTACGACGCGATCATCGCCGCCTTCGTCACCTACGCCGTCGGCTTCATCGCCCGGCCACTGGGCGGCGTGATCTTCGGGCACATCGGTGACCGCTTCGGCCGCAAGCAGACGCTGCAGGTCACGATCATGCTCATCGGCGCAGCCACAGTCCTCATGGGATGTCTCCCGAGCTACCAGCAGATCGGTGTCTGGGCACCGGTTCTGCTGGTCACCCTCCGCTTCATCCAGGGTCTGGCACTGGGCGGCGAGTGGGGCGGCGCCGTCCTCCTCGTGGCCGAACACGCTCCAGACGGGCAACGGGCCTTCTGGGCGTCGTGGCCTCAGGCGGCGGTCCCGCTCGGCAACGTCCTGGCGACCTTGGTCCTCTGGATCATGACCTCGGTGCTCGCTCCCTCCGAATTCCTCTCCTGGGGCTGGCGTGTGGCGTTCTGGCTCTCCGCCGTCGTGGTCCTGGTCGGATACTACATCCGCACCAAGATCACCGACGCCCCGGTCTTCCAGGAGGCCAAGGCGGAGATGGATCAGGAGAAGAGCAACGGCTACGGAGTCCTGGAGGTCCTGAAGAGGTATCCGCGCGGCGTGCTGGTGGGCATGGGCCTGCGCTTCGCGGAGAACATCCTGTACTACCTCGTGGTGACCTTTTCCATCGTCTATCTCGGCACCGCGCTCAAGGTGAACACGGCCGAGATCCTCGGAGTGATCGCCATAGCGCATCTGTGCCACTTCGTGGTGATCCCGCTGATCGGACGGTTGGCCGATCGCGTGGGCCGCAGACCCGTCTACCTTGCGGGCGCCGTTCTGGGCGGCACCTGGGGATTCTGGGCCTTCCCCGCCTTCGGCACACGCAACACCTGGGTCATCCTGCTCACGATCATCATCGGCCTGCTGTTCCACGCCCTGATGTACTCCGGCCAGCCGGCCATCATGGCGGAGATGTTCCCCACCCGCATGCGGTATTCGGGGGTCTCCATCGCCTACCAGGTGACATCGATCGTCGCGGGCTCGCTTGCACCGGTCCTGGCCACCGAATGGCTCAAATCCACCGGCTCCTGGTGGCCGACCGCCGTGTACCTCGCCTTCGCCGGAGCCGTCACTTTCGTCGCCGCAGTGGCTTTGCGCGAAACCCGCGGGATCTCGCTGCGAGCGCTCGACGCCACAGCATCCGACGGCGGGCAGCCGGCCGCCGTCGTCGTTCCTCAGACCCGTAAGGAGGCCAGGCGATGACCACGCTGCACGGCCGGAAGGCCCTCGTGACAGGTGGAGCGGCAGGCATCGGAGCGGCGGTCGCCCGGGGCCTGGCGCACGGAGGGGCTCAGGTGGTGATCGCAGATCTCGACGGAACGGCCGCAGAAACACTCGCTGCGGAGATCGGCGGCGAAGCGTGGGCGGTCGATCTGCTGGACACGACCGCGCTCGAAACCCTCAGCCTGGATTGCGACATCCTGGTCAACAACGCAGGTTTCCAGAAGGTCTCTCCCATCCAGGATTTCGATCCCGACACCTTCCGCAGGATCCAGAGGCTCATGGTGGAAGCACCGTTCCTCCTGATCCGGGCAGCGCTCCCCGGGATGTACCGGAAAGGCTGGGGCCGGGTCATCAACCTCAGCTCGGTGCACGGCCTACGGGCATCGCCCTTCAAGAGCGCCTACGTCACCGCCAAGCACGCATTGGAGGGTCTGTCGAAGGCCACGGCTCTGGAAGGCGCCGGGCACGGCGTGACCTCGAACTGCATCAACCCCGGCTATGTGCGCACCGCACTCGTGGAGCAGCAGCTCGCGGACCAGGCGGCCACACATGGCATCACCCCCTCCGAGGTGCTGGAGAGGGTGATGCTCACGGAAATGCCGGTCAAACGGCTGGTGGAACCCGAGGAGGTCGCCTCACTCGCCTGCTGGCTCGCCTCCGACGACGCCGCGATGGTCACCGGGGCGAGCTACGCGATGGACGGTGGCTGGTCCGCGCACTGAGCTGCGCAGTCAGGAGAGCATGTCGCGCACGAGCGGAGTCACGCTGGTGCCGAGAAGCTCGATGCTCTTCATCATGGCCGAGTGCGGCAGGGTGCCGTTGGAGTACTTCAGGTCGAAGCGCTGCAGCCCGAGGTTCCTGGCGGTGTTCGCGATCTTCTTCGCGACCGTCTCGGGTGATCCCACGTAAAGCGCACCATGAGCGGCGACCTGCTCGTTGAACTCGATACGGCTCGCCGGCCCCCAGCCGCGTTCGGCCCCGATCCGGTTGCGGCTCGCCAGCCAGTGCGGGAAGAACTCCTCCTGGGCCTGTTCGTCGGTCTCCGCGACGTGTCCCGGAGAGTGCACGGCGAGCGGCTGCCATTCCTTGCCCTGTTCCTCGAGCGACTTGTAGTACAGGTCGACGTAGGGACGGAAGCGCTTCGGATCACCACCGATGATGGCCAGGGTCATCGGGTACCCGTAGCTCGCGGTGCGAACCACCGATTGCGGGCTGCCGCCGACGCCGATCGAGACGGGCAGCAGCCCTTCGTTCAGCTGCGGATAGGCCATGAGCCCGCGGATCGGGCCTCGGGTGCGCCCTTCCCAGTGGATCGGCTTCTGGGAGCGGGCCTTGTCGAAGAGCGCCAGACGCTCCTCGAACAGCACCTCGTAGTCCTCAAGGTCGTAGCCGAAGAGCGGGAAGGACTCGATGAAGGAGCCACGTCCGAGCACCACTTCGGCACGGCCTCCGGAGATCGCATGCAAGGTCGAGAAACGCTGGAACACCCGGATGGGATCGTCCGAGGACAGCACGGTCACGGCGGAGGCAAGGTGGATGTTCTCCGTCTTGCCGGCGATCCCGGCCAGGACGACCTCAGGGGCGGAGACGGCGAAATCCTTGCGGTGGTGTTCCCCCACCCCGAAGCTGTGGAGGCCCACCTGGTCCGCCAGGACACCCTCGGCCACCACATCGCGGAGCACCTCCGCGTGGGTCTTGGGCTGGCCGTCATCGCCAAGAGTGACATCGCCGAAGGTATCGACGCCGATCAGAAGCGGGTTCGTGGAATCTGTATGCATATGCATCCAAACTGCGGCTCGGTGGGATTCATTCCCGGGAGTCCCCGGGTGCACCGTTTCCGGGCTCCAGTTCCCGGATCTCCACGGACCAGGCCGACCGCATCGGAGGCTCGCCACGCAGCAACGCCCGTTCCTCGGCCCAGGGGAACAACACCGGGGACCGCCAGGCGAGCAGCGAGAGCAACCGCGGAGATCCACTCCCGGCGCCCACGGCGACCAGCGCGGAGACAAGGGAGATCAGCAAGGCGAGAACCCCGCCGAAGACCGGGGCGTACCACGGCAGGAAGGCGCCTATCGAATATCCCGGGGCGACTCCTCCGGACGGTGGAAGGATGATCGGCTCCACGATGGATACGGCCGCCACGGTGAACCGCTGAAGCAGGAAAAGTGTGATCGCGACGAGCACCGGGAACGATAGACCCCGCAGAATCACGCGCCTCCACACGACCTCGGCCGTTTGCGGACGTCCGGCGATCAAGCGCTCTGCGACGAAGCGCCGCATGCCCATGACGACGGCGGACCGGAGGGACAGCAGGAGGACCAGGACGACGGCCAGGACCGGCAGCATCGGATCGGTCACCCCGACGTCGGGGGTGAAGGGTCCGGGAACCTCCACCAGTGCTTGGAAGTCGGGGCCGATGGTGTTCCACGCGATCAGGCCGCCACCGAGCAGAACCGCGGCGACACCCGCACCGATGGCGACCGGATCAAGGAGCTGTTCGATCATGGCGAGATCGGCGTTCTCAGCCCCCGGAGCAGATGTGATGGGAATGATGACGTAGCTGACGCAGAGGGTCACGAGGGTGAACACGACGATCACCCGTTCGAAAAACGCCGCCGTCTCCAGCAGCGCGAGTTCCAACACTCCTTTGCGGTCGTCCCGCACATACCGAGACCGCCCGAGGATCGCGGCACAGGTCACCACCAGGAAGACGGTGAGCGCCACGGACCACCAGCGGTTCTGCAGGACAGCACTCCCTCCCTGCGGCAGTTCCAGCCCCAGCTGCCAGAAGCACAGCAAGGCCATCACGGGGAGGGCACAGAACAGACCTTCCCAGAGCCCCCGGAACACGACCGCGGACATCGTCATCGATACGGCCTGCCTACGGGATGCGCGTCGGTACAGCCAGCGCAGAATCCACCACAGAAACAACAAGTAGGCCAGTACCGGGCCGGTCACGTACGCGCCGGGCACCGGCAACACCCGGGTCGGATCCGAAGCGATGAAGGAGACGTCGAGTCCACCGCCGAGCGCGCTGCCGGCCAGGACCAGGAGGAGCAGCACCAGCCTCAGCGGCTGTTCCTCGAGTCCGCTGAGGTCGGCTTCGTAACCCATGAGCCGGGGCAGGACGACGGTACCCGCCAGGAGCAGAACTCCTGCGGCCAGGAGGGCGGAGAGCAGCACGGCCGCGAGGACGGCTCCGAGCGTGGCGAGACCGCGGCCGGTGAAGACGTCCTGCCCCTGACTCCTGGAGGTCTCGATCCAGGATTGCCGTTCTTCCGGCCTGATACGGCCGCCCGATACGGCGATCTGCACCTCAGCCAACGCGTCCCCCTTTTGTCCCGGCACGCGGGGCGGCGCTCAGACGACGCCCCGCCGCCTGCCTGCGCAGGAGATCAGCCCTGGCGCAACCACCCGGCGAGCTCGCTCGCCCAGTACGTGAGGACCATGTTCGCACCAGCCCGCTTGATGCTCAAGACCGATTCCTGGATCGCCGCCTCGCGGTTGATCCAGCCATTCGCTGCGGCGGCCTCGATCATGGCGTACTCACCCGAGATCTGGTAGGCGGCCACGGGCACGGGGCTCATGGCTGCGACATCGGCGAGGATGTCCAGGTAGCTCATGGCGGGCTTGACCATCACCATGTCCGCCCCCTCCTCCAGGTCCAGCTGGACCTCCAGGATCGCTTCCCGCCGGTTCGAGGCGTCCATCTGATACGTCCGGCGGTCGCCCTTGAGCTGAGAGTCGACGGCTTCGCGGAACGGACCGTAGAAGGCGGAGGCGTACTTGGCCGCGTAGGCGAGAATCGAAACGTCCTGGAATCCGGCCGCGTCCAGAGCCGCACGCATGGGAGCGATCTGACCGTCCATCATGCCGGAGGGGCCGAGGACGTGGGCACCGGCCTCGGCCTGTGCCACGGCCATCCGGGCATAGATGTCCACGGTGCGGTCGTTGTCCACGCGTCCCTCGGCGTCGAGCACGCCGCAGTGCCCGTGGTCGGTGAACTCATCCAGGCACACATCGCTCATGATCACGAGCTCGTCGCCCACTTCGGCCCGCACGTCGCGGATCGCCTTGTTCAGCACTCCGTCCGGGTCCAGGCCGGCACTGCCCTCGGCGTCGCGCACCTCGGGCACGCCGAACAGCATGATGCCACCCACCCCGAGTTCCACGGCCTCAGCAGCCGCACGCCGGAGGGTGTCCGTGGTGTGCTGCACGACGCCCGGCATCGACGTGATCGGCGCAGGCTCGCTCAGCCCCTCACGGATGAAGGCGGGCAGGATCAGCTCGGAGGGAGACAGTCTGTTCTCAGCGACCAGACGGCGCAGGGCGGGGGTGGTGCGCAGACGGCGGGGGCGGTGTGAAAGTTCCATGGATCCTTCTCCTGAATGATCAACTGTTCAGCGCCGCGATGGCGGCGTCGACGATTCCGTGGGGTGTGGGGGTGGCGGCGGTGGCCGCGACGGCGAGGCCGAGGCGTTCGGCTTCGGCGGCAGTGCTCGGCCCGATCGCCAGGAAGCGGGCCCGTGGTGAAGAACCCAGGCGATCCACGACGGCACGTGCCGCGCTGGGCGAGGCAGCCACGACGACGTCGAAGGCGCCCTCCGCGTCGGCGCTGCGGGCCTCTCCGGGGCTGAGGATCGGCTCCGGGGATTCGTTCGAGGCGTCGGCATCCGGCCTGCCGAGATCCGCCGTGAGACGGCGGTCTGCCCGGGCCGGGTAGTCGACCGTGTGGTACGCGGTGACGGTGTCGACGACGTTTCCGGCCGCCCGCAGTCCCTCCGCGAGTGCGGTCCCGGCGATGTCCGCCTGTGGCAGCAGAATCCTGGCTCCAGCGGCGGTCCACAGTTCCAGCAGGCCGGCCGCGGATTGCCGGTCTTCCGGGGCGAGTTCCACGGCGAACCCGAGCTCTTCCAGAATGCTCCGGGAGCTCGGGCCGATGGTCGCCACCTTGAGCGAAGCATTGCCCAAGGCTTCGAGGCGCTGGGTGCCGAGGTACTGCAGCATCGCACGAGCGGTGGTGATGCTGCTGACCACGAGCCAGTCGTACTCCCCCGCTGCGGCGCGCTCCAGCGCCTCCACCACGGCCTTTTCCTCCTCCACCGCTTCGAAGTCGATGAGAGGGAGCAGGAATACTTCCGCCCCGGCGGTGCGGAGGGCGGCGGTCATGCCGCCGGACCGGTCGGGACTCCGGGTCAGGAGCACGGACCGTCCGGCGAGGGGAGGCTTCTCAGCCGAGGTCGGCAAAGTCCGCCACCCCGGCGTCGAGGAGTTCCTCGGCCAGCTCGATCCCGAGCAAGGTCGCACCGACCTCGGTGAAGAGGTCGCTGGCCTTCGCACGGCGTTCGTGCCGCGAACCGTCGTTTGCGCAGACCACCGCTTCGAGGTGCAGGAAGCTTCCCTTGCGATAGGCGTGAGCACCGACGGGTGCCGCGCAGCCGGCTTCCAGCCGTGCCAGCAGCGCGCGCTCAGCCGTCACCGCGAGTCGCGAGTCGTTGTCGTCGATCGCAGCGAGAGCCTGGGCGAGAACCTCCGGTGCAGTGGCCTGCGACTCGTGATGCGGGGCGTCCGCCGCGCGGGTCTCGACCGCCAGCGCGCCCTGTCCGGGCGCAGGCAGCATCACGGAGGTCTCCAGGTATTCGCTGATGACATCCGTGCGGCCCAGACGCTTCAGACCCGAGGCGGCGAGCACGACGGCGTCGAGGTCCCCCGGGGCGTCCGCGGCGTTGCCGGGCAATCCGGGCACGCGTCCAAGCCGGGTGTCGACGTTCCCCCGGATGTCCACGATCTGCACATCGGGCCGGGCCATCAGCAGCTGCGCGGCACGCCGTGGCGACCCGGTGCCGACCCGGGCGCCCTGCGGGAGGGTCTGGAGGGTCAGCCCGTCCCGGGCGCAGAGGGCGTCGCGGACGTCTTCACGCGCCGGGACAGCTGCGATCGCCAGGCCCGGCACGGCCGCCGTCGGCAGATCCTTGAGGGAGTGAACGGCGACGTCGCAACGCTCGACGAGCAGCGCGTCCCGCAGCGCGACGGCGAACACCCCGGTGCCGCCCATCTGGGACAGCGGTCCGGTCAGCACGTCGCCATCGGTCTTGATGCGGACCAGCTCGGTCTCGAAGCCCCCGACAGCGGCCAGCTGATCCGCCGTGTGCTGGGACTGGGTGACAGCCAGTTGGCTGCCGCGGGTTCCGATACGGACGCCCATGTTCCTCAAACTCCTCTGTCTGGAAGCGGCTCAGTCGTGCGTGGTGCCCAGGGTCACGCCCGCTTCGGCGATGACGGGCTTGGCGCCACGGAAGTTCTCGCAGCAACCCGGACGGCAGATGTCGTACCAGGGGCCGAGGTCCGTCACATGCGGACGCTCGGAGATGTTCTTCTCCACGGTCCGCTCGGAGATCAGATCCACCAGCCCGGCGACGAAGGTGCCGTGCGTGCCCGGGGTCGGGACGCGGACCGCCTCGATGCCGAGTTCACCGCAGGTCTCCAGGGCCTCGGTGTCGAGGTCCCAGGCGACCTCCATGTGGTCGCTCACGAAGCCGAGCGGCACGATCACAGCGCCCTTGACGCCCAGCGGGGCGATCTCCTCGAGGTGGTCGTTGATGTCCGGCTCCAGCCACGGCACGTGCGGCGCGCCGGAGCGGGACTGGTACACGAGATCCCAGGAGACGTCAGGTGCCACGACGGCCATGATGGCGCGGGCCGCGGCGAGGTGCTGCGCCACGTAGGCGGAGTTCCCCTCGAACTCGCGGGGCTCGTCCTCGCTGCGGCCTGCTGCCTCGGCGTCCCGGGTCGGGATGGAGTGGGTGGCGAAAAGCACCCGGATCTCGGAGTCACGGGAACCGTCCTCGGCGTTCAGAGCCAGGCGGACCTTCTGAAGGCCTTCCAGCGTGCCCTCGACGAACGGGAGGATGAAACCGGGGTGATCGAAGTACTGGCGCACCTTGTCCACCTGGAGCCTGCCGTCCAGACCGGTCTCCGTGAGTGCGATGCCGATGTCCTCACGGTACTGGCGGCAGCTGGAGTAGCAGGAGTAGGCGCTCGTGGTGATCATGAGGACACGGCGGTGGCCGTCGTCGTACATCTTCTGCAGGGTCTCGGGGATGTAGGGATCCCAGTTCCGGTTGCCCCAGTAGAGCGGCAGAGCGATGCCGCGCGCCGCCAGTTCCGCTTCCAGCGCCGCCTTGAGCTCGCGGTTCTGCTGGTTGATGGGGCTCACGCCGCCGAAGGCACGATAGTGGTGGCTGACCTCTTCGAGGCGCTCATCCGGGATGCCGCGGCCGCGCGTGACGTTGCGCAGGAACGGGATCACATCGTCCTGGCCTTCCGGGCCGCCGAAGGAGGCCAGCAGCACGGCGTCGTAATCGGCGGGGGCCATGCGTCCCCGCTCCGTCACGGCGTTCGGCTCGATGCTGATGTTCAGGGCTTCGAGGGCGGTGTCGAGCGGCGTGTTCATGCGAGAACCTCGGCAATCTCGGCGGCCGGGATGCGGCGGCCGGTGTAGAACGGAATTTCCTCACGGACGTGGTTGCGGGCGTCGGTGTGACGCAGATGGCGCATGAGGTCCACCAGGTCCACCAGCGCCGGGGCTTCAAGGGCCAGGATCCACTCCCAGTCACCGAGCGCGAAGGAGGCCACCGTGTTGGACTGGACCTGCGGGAACTCGCGGCCCAGCAGACCGTGGTCGCGCAGCATGCGGCCGCGCTCCTCCGCGGGAAGGATGTACCACTCGTAGGAGCGGACGAACGGGTAGACGCACAGCCATTCCTCGGCGGGCACACCACGGGAGAACGCCGGGGTGTGGCTCTTGGCGAACTCTGCGTCCCGGTGCACGCCCATGGCCGAGAAGGCCAGTTCGGTGGCCGTGAAAAGCGGGCTGCGGCGGATC
This sequence comes from Arthrobacter sp. NPDC090010, assembly GCF_044748305.1. Classification (NCBI taxonomy): domain Bacteria; kingdom Bacillati; phylum Actinomycetota; class Actinomycetes; order Micrococcales; family Micrococcaceae; genus Arthrobacter; species Arthrobacter sp. NPDC090010. The sequence goes on along the minus strand of NZ_JBIVFT010000001.1, from coordinate 405,810 downwards.
TGGCGCAGCGCAGCCTGCAGTTCCTCCGGCTGGGAGCCGTGGAGCCAGAGCATCACATCGGCCTCGGCACGCATGCCGGAGACGTCGTAGGCTCCGCGCAGGGTCACGTTCTTCTCACCGAAAGCCGCGACGAGCGCTTCGAAGTCCTCAACGGCCCCCTCGGGCCGGGCTACGGACGCCGCTCCGGCACGCTTGAAGACGGCCCAGAGCGTGAAGTACTGGTTGACGGATCCCCCGGACGAGGCGTCCTGCTGCGGGCTTGTTGCGTGACTCATGATTTCAGTGTCCTCCTGCGTCGGAAGTGATCAATTTTCTACACTACGTAGAAGTTTACGTGGGCTCCGGGGTTTCCTGGGTGACAGGCCGCGAGAGCCGGGACCGGGTATCGGCGACGACGGCCGCGAGGCCCGTGCCTGACAGCCAGGCCCCCACGACATCGAGCCCCGGCACCTCGGAGCAGAGACGCCGTATTGTCTCGACCCGCTGCTTGTGCCCGACGGCGGCGAACGGCAAGGCGCCCGACCAGCGCACGACGTCGTGGTCCAGGACGTCGGAGGCTGTCAAGGAGACGCTCAGCAACTCGCCGGCATCCGCCAGGGCCGCAGCGAACAGTTCGTCATCGTTCTCGGGGCCGGAGGAGAGCCCTGCCGGCGAGCCGTCCTGCCTGCCGTAGCTCAGACGCAGCACATGGACCCCGGGAGCCACGCGATCCGCCAGCCACGGCCACTTCGCCGTCGCATGGGTCAGGGCTTTCGCCTGGACCTCCTCCACCTGAGGAGCCACCAGGATGCCGGTGCCCCTCGGCTGCGCGTCGAGTTCCGGCCGGTTCACCACCAGAGTGACGAGTTTGATCTCAGCGCCCGGCTGCGGGCGGTGCTCCTCCAGCGCAGGCACGACAGATGCCAGCAGCTCGACCGCGGCAGGACCGTCGAGAGCGACCACCAGACGGTCGCCGTCGAAGTCTCCCGCCGAGGTCCGGACCGTCCAGCCCGAAACTGTGGAGCGCTCCACAGCCTGAGCGCTCGTCTCGGTCAAGATGCGGACGCCCATCTCACGAAGCCGCTCCTCCAGACGTTCCACGAGCCGGTGCATGCCGCCGCGGATGCCGGCGACCGCAGATCCCGCTCTGCGGGCACCACCGTGAGCGGCAGAGGAGCCGTTTGCTGTCGTGGGGCCCTTTGAGGCCGCCTGGCGCTGAGCCAGGACCGCAGCACCCAGAGAACCGTGCTCAGCCATCCGGCGGCGCAGCCCCGGGGCGACCATGTCCACGTCCAGCAAGCCCGGATCGGCGGCATGGACGCCACCGACCACCGGCTCGACGAGGCGCTTGAGGACGCGACGGCCCTGTCTCAGACGTACGAGGCGAGCCACACTGCTGACATCGGGACCGGCACCGAGGGAGGCCGGAAGGACCCTGTCGAGGCTGGCCCGGAGCGAGCCGCTCCAGCCCAGGGTCCGGCGGACCTCCGCGTCCCAGGGGTCTGCCGGGATCCCGAGAACTCCGGTCCGCGGCAACTCGCGGGGTCCCTGAGGCAGACGCACCCAGGCTCCTGCCGGATTGGGCAGGACGATGTCCCCGGCGAGGCCGAGTTCCTCGAGGAGGTCGGGGATCGCATCGCTGCGCGTGGCGAAGGACTCGGCACCCGAGTCCAGCGTCAGCTCACCGACCCGATGGCTGCCCACCGAACCGCCCAGCGAGGCACGGGCCTCGAGCAATGTCACCGCTGCGCCGCCCGCCGCCAATTCATAGGCGGCCAGGAGCCCGGAGACACCTCCGCCGACGACGACGGCACGCACGGGGCCCTTCGTGGCCTCCGTGGCGCGACCTCCGCCGGATACGGATTCGGGGTGACTCTGGGACATGACCTTCAGTAGCCGATGGAGTGGATCAGGGAGACCAGCCGGGTCAGGACCTCCGGGTCCGTCTCCGGGGGAACCCCGTGGCCGAGGTTCAGCACGTGACCCGGGGCCTCGGAGCCTGCCGCGATGACTTCGCGGACGTGAGCCTCCAGAACCTCCCACGGGGCCGGAAGAAGAGCAGGATCGATATTGCCCTGCAACGGCACCGTACCGCCCAGGCGACGGCTGGCTTCATCGAGCGGCAGGCGGTAGTCGACGCCCATCACGTCCACGCCCACCCGGTGCATGGCACCGAGCAGTTCCGAGGTGCCGGTGCCGAAGTGCACCAGCGGGGCTCCGAGACCACGGACGGGCTCCAGGGCACGGGCCGAGGCAGGGGCGACGAAACGCTCGTAGTCGGCCAGGCCCAGGGAACCCGCCCAGGAATCGAAAAGCTGCGCCGCGGAAGCACCCGCTTCGAGCTGTGCCCGCAGGAAGAGGCCCGAGGCGTCTGCCGCCCAGGCGGCCAACGCCTCCCAGCTGGCCGGGTCGGCGTGCATCATCGTGCGCGGGCCCAGGTGGTCACGGGAGGGGCGCCCTTCCACCATGTAGGCGGCAAGCGTGAACGGGGCACCCGCGAAACCGATCAGCGGAGTCGACCCCAGCTCGTCCACGGTGAGACGTACCGCCTCGCGGATCGGCTCAAGCGCCTCCCACGTGAGTTTCGGAAGGCGGGCGACGTCGGCGGCGGTACGCACCGGGTGCTCCAGCACGGGACCGACCCCGGGGACGATGTCCACGCCCGCTCCCGCGAGCTTGAGAGGAATCACGATGTCGGAGAAGAAGATCCCCGCGTCGACATCGTGGCGGCGCACCGGCTGCAAGGTGATCTCGGCGGCCAGCTCCGGCTTCAGGCAGGAGTCCAGCATGGAGATGCCCTGGCGGACGGCGCGGTACTCGGGAAGGGAACGGCCGGCCTGACGCATGAACCAGACGGGACGCCGGGAAGGCTTTCCACCCCGGTACGCGGTGATCAGCGGAGAGGAAGCGGTGGCGCCCGTGACCAGAGGGTGGGCAGCCGGAAGGGCCTGGAGCATGGAAGGCATATCTTGATTGTCCCCACTCCCGGGGCCCAACTTGACGACACTTTGTCAGTGACAGAGTGTCACCGAAAACCGCGCCAGCACTGGGATCCGCGGAATCCCGGGAAGTTTTCTACAAAGGTGCGAAGAGCGTAAGATAGTGGAACTGTGGTGCTCTTCTCCCTGACGGCCACGCATGCCGACTTGAACCTTGAAACCGTTGCTCGATTGAGCAAAGGCGCTTCTGCTGTCGCCTCTGGGAGCCTGCACGCTCCCCCGCTTTCCTCCGTGCCCGAAGCTGCTCCAGCGCTGAACGGCGCCGTCGTGCTGGCCACCTGCAACCGTTTCGAGGTCTACGCAGAGGCGAGCACCGATCACGGCCTGGACGCCGCCCGAGATGAGCTCCTGCGCAGCATCACACTGCGCAGCGGCCTCGACGAGAAGACCGTCGCCCAGGCGCTCACACTGCGACACGGCCCTGAGGTGTCCAAGCATCTCTTCTCCGTCGGCGCTGGACTGGACTCCGCCGTCGTCGGCGAGCGGGAGATCGCCGGCCAGGTCCGCCGCGCGCTGATCACCGCGCAGGACTCGGGCACTGCGAGCCCCGGGCTGGTCCGGCTCTTCCAGGCCGCCAGCCGCACCGCCAAGGATGTGGGGACCCGCACCGCCCTCGGCAGCCGGGGCCTCTCGATCGTTTCCGTGGCCTTGGAACTCGCCACCGACCTTTCCGAGGACCGTGACTGGCCATCCACCAAGGTGGTGCTGTTCGGCACCGGTGCCTACGCCGGCGCCACCATGGCCTTGCTGCGGGAACGCGGTTGCACCCAGGTGGGCGTGTTCTCCGGCTCAGGACGTGCCGGCGACTTCGTCGCCGCCCGCGGTGGCGCCGCTCTCGACGCCGACAGCCTGGACGCTGCCATCGCCGAGGCCGATGTGCTCATCGGCTGCAGCGGCTCCGACCGCAGGGTCTCCGCAGCTGAACTCGCAGAGGTCCGTGGAGCCGACCCCAAACCTCTCGTCGTCATCGACCTCGCACTGAGCCGCGACTTCGACCCCGCCGTCGATGAATTGGACGGCGTCGAGTTGCTGACACTCGAGTCGGTGCGGCTGGCCGCACCGGAGGAAGCGGCGGAATCACTCCAGGAAGCCACCAGGATCGTGGCTGACGCCGCGTATGAATTCGAAGCCGAGCGCCGCTCGCGGAGCGTCGACACAGCCATCGTGGCCTTGCGGAAACACACCATGTCCGTGCTGGATTCGGAGATGGAACGCGTCCGGGCCCGGCACGGCTGCACGGCGGCTGCCGAGGAAGTCGAATTCGCTCTGCGCCGGATGGTCAAGCAATTGCTGCACACGCCCATGGTGCGCGGACGCGAACTGGCCGCGGCGGGACTCCAGGAGCAGTACGTCAATGCGATCGAGGCCCTCTACGGGATCGACGTCGCCGAGCCGCAGCCCGTAGCCGCCACCGAGGACCAGAACTGCCCTGCGCACGAGGCACGCGACCTCAGCGCCTGACGTTGCGACACCGGGGATTCACACCCCGCCCGGCGATTCACATGGTCAGTCCTTTGCGGATTCTTGCCCTCTGGAGACCCCGGGTCCATCCGTCGGTCCGGGTCCATCCGTCGGCCTGATGCCGTCGGTCTGATGCCGGCCGGGCGGAACGGTCGGGTCCCACAGACCGATCGCGGTACCGTCAGCGAGATGCGCCCTGTAGATGGCGGTCTTTGCAGAAATCACGGCGAGAGAATCCTGAAGGACGCGGATCTTCTCCCGGACAGTCGCTTCGTGCACCTCAAGGAGAGCGAGCCGGTCTTCCTCGTTCCCGGGACCGGCCTCGACGAGCGCGGCGAAGTCTTTCACCCGTGCGATGGGCATTCCGGTTTCCCTCAATGTTGTGCACAAGGTGATCCAGTAGACGATATCGGCGTCGAAGATCCGCTGTCCTCCGGGGGTCCGCTCCACCTTCATCGGGAACAGCCCTTCCCGTTCGAACCAACGGAGCGCATGAATGCCCACTCCCGTGATCTGGGAGACTTCTCCGATCGAATAGCGCTGCGGTTCCGATGTCTCGGCCCCCGGAGTATCCATGGTTGACATAGAGTTCACTCTACGTCTTACGGTCACACCATGACCTCACTGAAAACCCGTCTGAAGCGTCAGCACACCCTTCCCTCCAAGTTCAACCGTGACCACACCGCGAGCGATGTCCTCTCCGACGTCGATCTCAGCGGCAAGCGGATACTCGTCACTGGTGGCTACTCCGGTATCGGGCTGGAGATGACCCGCGCCCTTGCACAGGCGGGCGCGTCCGTCGTCGTGCTCTCTCGTCGCGCTCATCTCGCGGCCGAGACGACGGCAGGAATCGAGCGTGTCACCCTTGTCGAGTCCGATCTGTCCGAGCAACGCGATGTGCACAGACTCGTGCGCGACCTTCTCGAGGAGGGCAAGCCGTTCGATGGCGTGCTCGCCAGCGCCGGAGTGATGGCCTGCCCGGAAAAGCGAACGGGCGAAGGATGGGAATACCAGTTCGCCGTCAACCACTTGGGCCACTTCGCCCTGATCGCCGGGATACTGCCTCTTCTCGCGGATCGAGCCGCGCGCGTCGTCATGATGTCCTCCGCGGGGCACTTCACGAGCGGAATCCGCTGGGCCGATGTTCACTTCGCCTCGGAACCATACGATCCGTGGCTCGCGTACGGACAGTCAAAGAGCGCAAATGCACTGTTCGCCGCGGAACTTGCAGAACGCGGCGGCAAGATCGGAGTACAGGCATTCAGCGTCCATCCGGGCAACATCATGACCCCGCTGCAACGACACCTCACCGTGGAAGAGCAGATCGCTTTGGGCTGGGCCGACGCGTCCGGGGCGCCAAACCCTGCGCTGAAACTGAAGACCCCGGAGCAGGGCGCATCCACAGCAGTCTGGGCGTTGACGTCAGCGGAGCTGAACGACTTGAGCGGTGTGTACGTCCAGGACAACGACGTCGCTCAGGCCACAGCCGAAGCGGACATGGACATGGTGGCAGGCGGGGTGAAACCCTGGGCCCTGGACCCCTCTGACGGCACACGCCTCTGGGGCTACTCCGCCGCAGCCACCGCCGTCACACCCATCATCTGATGCGGCGCGGGGCCACGACCGCCTGCGGGGCGACAGCGCGGATCGAAAACTCCGTCACGATCCCGTGAGGCAGCTCTCCTAACCATTGACGCCGCTCGGCGTCGTCACGACATAAGGAGCTGAAATGCCCATCCGTAACGAACCGTGGCCCGAAGGAACCCCCACCTGGGTCGATCTGGGCAGCGACGACGTCGAGGCCGCGAAGGCCTTCTACACCGGACTCTTCGGCTGGGAGTATCTCTCCGGTGGCGAGGAAGCCGGTGGCTACGTCCTCGCGCAACTGGACGGCAAGGCCGTCGCCGGCCTCGGATCGAAGCAGGATCCCCAGATGCCGACCGTCTGGACCACTTACCTCGCGGCCGACGACGTCGATGCCACCACCATCAAGGTCGGTGACGCCGGTGGTCAGATCATCGCCCCACCCTTCGATGTCATGGACTCGGGGCGCATGGCGATCGCCTCCGACACCGCGGGTGCCGCTTTCGGCATCTGGCAGGCAGGAACGCACATCGGTGCCGAGCGCTACAACGAGCACGGTGCATTGTGCTGGAACGAGCTTCACACCCGTGACTACGATGCGGCTCGTGAGTTCTACCCGGCGGTGTTCGGCGTCGAATTCCATGACATCTCCGGCGAGGGCTTCGTGTACTCGACGTTCAAGCGCGCAAGCGATGGCCAGGAAGTGGGCGGCATCCACCACGACGGCCAGATGCCCGAGGGCATGCCGAACTACTGGCTCGCCTGGTTCGCCGCCGACGACGTCGACGCCGGCATCGCGAAGGCAGTCGAGCTGGGTGCCACGGTGCTGATGCCCCCGATGGACTCCCCCTTCGGCCGGATGTCAGTCATCCAGGGCCCGCAGGGCGAGGCCTTCGGCCTCATCACCCTGCCCACCGAGCAGGCCTGAGGCCTCAGGAAGAAGCCATGAAGCGAGGGGCGGCGGCACCGTGTCTCCGCCCCTCGCCGGTTGTCCTGTCTCACCGGACTCGCGCCGGCGAACTCGCTGCTTGTTCCCATTCTTCGGCCGAGCCCGCTGATCCGGTGCGAGATCGTGCCCTGACACAGCGAAATCGCACGATCTCAGCGAGTTCGGCGGCACAACACGGCGCCATGGCATTGGCTCTATAAGCTGGAAGAAGCCTCATGAGTTGGGAGAAACTGACATGAACATCGCCGTTTTGGGCACCGGAGTGGTCGGTCGCACGCTCTCTGCGCGGCTCTGCAACCTCGGGCACCACGTCATCCTGGGTACGCGCGATCCGGAAACGACGCGTGACGATGAGAACTTCAAGCAGTGGCATGCGCAGAACCCTTCCGTGGGCATCGGGCACTTCTCGGACGCAGCCGCCCAATCCGAAGTCATCGTCGTCGCCGTCGGAGGAGTGAATGCCCTCGACGTCCTGTCAGCGACGGGCCGCAGCAATCTCGAAGGAAAAGTGCTGTGGGATGTGTCGAATCCTCTCGATTTCAGCAAGGGATTCCCGCCAACCCTTTTCGTGAAGGACACCGATTCGCTCGCCGAAAGCATCCAGAGGGAATACCCTGCGGCGAAGCTGGTGAAGGCCTTGAACACGATGAGTTCCATCGTGATGGTCAACACCCATGATCTCGCGGCAGAGGGAACGACATTTCTCTGCGGAGCCGATTCCGAGGCCAAGAACGTGGTCGGCGTTCTCCTGGCCCAGCTCGGTCATCAGGACGTCCTCGACCTCGGCGACGTCACCGCCGCACGTGGCATGGAGATGGTGCTGCCCTTGTGGCTGCGTGTCATGGGCGCTCTCGGAGGACCCGAGTTCAACTTCAAGATCGTGCGAGCATCCGGCACCGAATAGATCTGCGAGCGTGCCGCCGCTGCCTGCTGCGGCACGCTGTCCCGAAGAAGCCTGCGTCCTGTGCCCTCACGAGTGGCCCGGGAACCGTTGGCCGTCTAAGCGGACGCCAATAGTCCCGTCCGAGGAAGCGAAACGATGTCAGTAGGGTTGGGACGAGGGATTCACGTAGATCGCGGGCCAGTCTGACAGCCACCGCAGGGCTGGCCAGCGACTGTGTTAGTTGTAGCCGATCACATCCCGACTGACCTCCGTGATTACGTCGTCCGGGATACCAGCAACCTTAATCCGGTAGACCGTGTTTAAACCCGGGTTGAAAACACCAAGATGAGTGATCCACTGGAACTCGGCTCGGCCGGACTTCATGCCCATGAGGTAGTACATGAGTACCTGAAGCGTGTGGTCTTTGGTCGGACCCTTGACTGAGACCTTGCAATCCCAGAGCGTGTCCGAGGTAAGGAAATCCCCGTCACCGGCAGTGACGATTTCCGTGTAGGCCCCATCGAACGTGAAGCCATCCAGCATGATCGGGCCATACTGTGCGAAGAAGGCAGCTGCTCTCGCAACCATCGTCTGAATGTTCTCAATCGTTGCAGGATCAGGCTCAGGCTGAGCATACGGGTTGTACATCCCGGGGCCAGTCCTGAATACCACGTTATATCGGACCAAGCGGCAGGCTGCCACGACGGCTGCTACGCTCGGCAGGATTCCCGGCTTAAGCTCGCCAAGCGCTTCCTTCGCATCCGAGAGCGCCGGTATCGCCGCCTGCTCAAGGAGATAGGCCCCGCGCAGTGAAGTCTCAAAAGCCTCCATTGGCGAAGCTCCGCTCGCCAGTCGGGTCAGGTAGTCCACAGCCATACCGGTGATTGAGGCGTGGACGTTTTCAGTTGAGTTCAGCACCGCGTGGTTGCTCAGCACTTCAGTGTCAAGGCTACGTGGATTGATGTATCCACCCCGTGGCTGCTTCACTTCTTGGATCCTGCGTTTCACAGTTGTCATCAGCGTAAATCCCCTTTACGACTCACCGGCTTCTCCTTGTCGGAGCTGTTCCTCGCGGATACCACCGATCCTAAAGGCGGTGACAGACAGAGTTTCCGGATTCTCTGGGCAGGGTTCCCTGGGCGGGCGCAGCGAGACCTCTCCCTCAAGCGTCGCACGGAGCGAGAACGGACTAGCTGGAGCGCTGTGCGAAGCGATGTGACCTGAGGAAATCCTGAACTCCCTCGAACTACGATTACTGTTGGACGCAGGTAACCACCGAGAGGTGTGAAAATGGAAGTTCTATGGTACTCCGCCACCGCATTCTTGGCTTTAATGACATTTTGGTTCCTGCGTTTCGCAGCAGAAGAAGAAACTGAGCGACTTTGAAGCAGACGCTCTCCCGGACCAAGAGTCATACGAGTGGCATTCCAATGACCTAACCGGCGGGCTATTGCTCGTAGCTAATGATGAGCTTGTCTTTCGACGGTTTGACTGGGACACTTTAGGCCTTGAAAACCTTCAAGTAGCGAACCTTTTGCTTTGGATGAAGCAACGAAACCGGATCGAATTTGGAGACGGGAACCCAAATTTCCTTATTCAAGGCAAGCTCCTACCCTCGATCGCCCTAACTCGCGGGGAATACAAGAGGATCATGGCAAATCCGCAGGGTCACAGCCATATCTTCTTCCAAGGGCCAGTCCATGCCCCGGTGAACGTTGGCGGCTTTCAAGCCATATCAGGAGGAGACCTATCATTGAATCTGTATCAGCAGGTTGCGGAAGCGATCCGAGATGATGCAGCACTAGCGAGTCAAGAGGAACAGGCTGAAGCGGACGAGGTCGCGCTAGTGTTCGAAGAGGTGTCCGCAGGCGGACTTGATACAGGATCATTTCGTTTTAAGGCTGCCCGTCATTCGGTTGCGGATCGGGTCAATGCGGCCACCGGCTCCGCACTCGGAACCGGCCTCTGGACAGCAACCGCCCTGCTGGCGAAACATCTTGGTTGGATATAGGCATTGCCGCGTCGCGTGGCATTCGCGACGGTTCAACGTCTTCGCCATCTAGCCGCGCCCTCAGGCATCGAGTTTCCGACTCTCCGACCCGCATTCGACGGCCGGGCGAGCGCTCGATCCTGCTCTCACCGCGTTCGATCCAGAAGCAGAACGTCGATTCGGAGACCTTGGCGAGCTTCGCAGCTTCCGCCACAGTCAGCGGCTTGTCTGCTATGTTCGCCCCTGGGCACGCGTCTTCTCTCTACTCTACTCCCGGAAAACTCTCAGACTACCGTTATTAACCACCGACCGCCGGCCTTGGTTGGACTGTAATAACGAGTAGTACCAGCGGCCCTCCGGCGAAACTTGATCCTCCACTCGGCGGTAAGAGCCCGAGATCGGCAGCGCCTCTTAGCGGAACTCTGAATAGGGTCGCACTCTTGGTAAGTTATGAATGACCGTCAGGCTTTGATTCGGAACCTTGGTTTGAGTCCGAAACCTGGTTCGGTGATCCCTGCTCCATTCATCATTGGCTTGAATGCTCTGCGCCCGCTCTTCGGCGCTAATTCCTTGAGCCCTTTGATAGGCCTTTAAGGACCACATTCCCGCGCGGGACGTGTATCACCCCAACGGTGGTCCTTGACCTCGCGTCTCTGCCCGGATCGTCTTTGAGAAGCTGATCGAGATGGCAGCGTTCAGCCTGTCCTACCGGCAATCGGAAGACCGCACTTGCTCCGTGACGACCCTCCAGCACAGACGAGATGAGTGGACTAAAGCGGGGGTTTCGCCAACCGCGGCGCTGAGAGTTTCCGTGGCTACGACAAAATGCTCGGGCTTGACTTCACCAACGTTTCGGTCGATGGATGCATCGCTAAGGCCCCGAATGGCAGGGAAGCCGCCGGTCGATCTCGGGTGGATCGCGGTAACGGTGGCCTGAAGCAGGGCCTGATCGTCGAAGGCAATGACTTGCCAGTCGGATGCGTGATCACCCCCACGAATCGCCACGACTCACCGTTCCTGCGCCCGGCATTTGAGACCCGGATTCCTTTCGCAGATCTGCTTCCAGAGCAGATCACGATCCACCTCGACACCGGGTACGACAGCAGGAAGACTAGGGGTCTGACGGAAGAGTTTGGCCTGGACTCGGTCAGCAGCCAGACGGGCACTCTACTTCAGCCGGGCGAACGGTTGGGGGCCGACTGGCCCGTTCTTGAATGAATCATTACCGCAAGCTCGCCGTATGCCGTGAGTGGCAAATCAGAGCCATCGATTCCCAGGTTCAGCTCGTTAGAGCGATCATCGTTGTCAAGAAGCTCGCAACTGAGGGATGGTCGCGAAATCGCTGGCCGGCCGACCTGATAAGTGGAAATCGGCATAATCGAATCCCTTTCGCGAGTAGCAGAGGAGATCAAGATAGCCTGTCCCAATAATACAACATTCTTACTGCGCCCGAGTCGCAATTCGCTTACGCTTGAAGGATGCCGGCTAGGGGCGTCGACCTCATGCAGCTTCGACACATCTTCTACGCCCGGAAGCAGGAGTCCTGCCTCACCCACGATCAGCTTGCGGAAGCGTCAGGCATCAGCCGTACGACCCTTCTGAACGTAGCCTCAGGGAAGTACAACGGCGATCTCAAGACCTAGATGAGTCTCGCGAAGGCCTTCGGCGTCGGTATGGATGAACTGCTCGCGCCGCCTTGGAATGCATCAGGACACTGATCTGAGAAAATCTACAAGCCTCACTGACCCGAACCTATTTCTTTGATTAGCTTACTAAGCTGATATCAGGGTGCTATCAAACTGATAGCACGTCGTCTCATCGGAGTCGCGATTCGAAGTCCGGGATCAGCCTCAATCCCTAGTGATTACAAGGCGTCCCGACCTGCTCGACGCAGGATGGATGCATTCGCGATCAGTCTTCCTGCGGCCCGCCTCGCAGGGGGCAAGTAGGACTAGATGGGGCGCAACGACGCCGCTCGCAGCCCCATCTGCATCAAGCCGTTATCAACCAAATCCTCCGATTGGGGCACGAGAGGAGGGGGACGCTTCGCAGTTATTCCTGCATCTCGAGTAGCTCTACTCCATCAAGAGCCCAGTGACGCTGGCCCATCATGCCCGACCATTGCGCCGCTGACGTCAGGAAGCTGCTTGCCACAGGGTCGAGACCTAGGATTTCGACCCATCTGTTTGACCGACTACTTGACTAATCTGACAACATTCGTGCTAGCTTGTGACATGCGCCTCAACGAGACGCTGGTCACAAGAGTGATCACCTGGGATAGATAGGAACGAGATGAACGGCACCACTGCACTTCTGCAGAGCTCTACCTGCAACCTGGCGTCCCCGTGGGGCCTCAAGAAGCGTCCCAAGCCGCAGCCATCCAAGGCTGCTCGCTAGATCGTCGAGCATGAGCCGAGGGCAGGATTTCACCTGCCCTCGGCTCTGTCTTTGCATGCTTCGAAAGGTGACCGATGATGGAATATAGACTCTCGCCCGGCCTCTTGGCCTGGGATACTGGCTCAGGCCTAGGAATTCAGGGCCATGCATCTACTGCTCCGATGGTGATTACCCATCAGGGTCTTGGGGCTTGGCTGGTGGAAGAGCAGAACACTTTTGAGCCAAGCGTAGTACTCGAAGAATTGTGTGACTTGGAGCCATCGGAGGCTCAAGTTCTTGCGGATAAGTTGATACAGTCTGGTGTCTTTGTCGGTGCCGAGATGCGGTCCAACCATAGACACCATGAGGCAACCCGCGACTACCCCTTCATGGATATGAGCACAGGTCAGGACGCCTTGCGCGACGATGCTGCGATCATGCGAACCTACCTCACGAAGGCTGCCAACGGGCCCAGCCCATATCTGGAGATCCCGGCCTTTGCTGGATCTGAGTCAATTCCTCTGCCGCGCGTTGCGGACCTGACGCCCGATGCTATCCCGCATTCTGAACTTCAAAAGTTCTCCACCGTTATCGTCGGCGTCTTCGGTGAAATCTCAAAGACTGTAGCCTACGAGGATTCTGTGTCGAAGTATATGCAGATGCCGCTCCTGCATAAGAGCATCCCATCAGGCGGAGCCAGGCATCCTCTGGAACTGTTCATCCAAGTACGTGAAAGCCCCGTAGTCCCTTCAGGACGCTATCACTTCAACGTAAGACGGAATGAACTCACCCCGTTGAGTTCTCAGGGCGGCTATTCATTCGGCAGTGAGTGGATTATTGAACTTGAGATCGCAGCGGCAATCGAAAGAGACATGTTCCGATATCGTGATCCGCGTAGCTCGCGGGCAGTGTTTGTCGATGCTGGACATGCGGATGGTCAACTTGCCGCCTTGGCCAGTTATGTCAATTGGGACTACCAAAGTGCCGTCGATATCGATATTGAGTTCGGTTCCGAGTATCTAGACGCCTGCTGCCTGCCTCGTATTATGAAGGGAAAACTGTTCTCATGACGAAAGCTACGCAGATCATGCGGGAAGGCGTCAGCCCGGAGGAGATCCTGTTTCTAGGGGTTCCTGATTCGTGGTCGAAATATGACTGGCATCGACCATATTTGGAGTTCCTTCGGGCTTCGAAAGATCCCGATGCGGATAAACTTGGTCTCTTTGGACATCCGGAAGCAGCCGTGTCGATCATCAGTGGATACGATCTAGGTCGGGCACTTCGGCGTAGATCTCACGTCGCCTGGCAGCGGAATGAGCTGCCTGTGACGGCGATGAGGGAACTGATTGCTCAGATCTATCGAATTCAGGGCTCCTCTCCGTCAGTGTTCGTCGGTATTCGTACCCAGAATGTGCAAGGATGGAGCGACGGATGGTGGCTTGTAGATAACTCGCCCAGGCAGCTCCTGTTTTTCGCTGACTCAGAAGTTCGGTCCAGCTCAATGGTTCAAGGCCAATTGTGGGCGGACGGTGATGGGCTTGGTATCTTCCTTGGGGTGGACTGGGAGTATCACGCTTCATGTCGTCCAGATTCGACCTCGTCATACTTTCAGGAGCTTGTTGACGCGGGACGGTACGCGCAGACCCTGACACTCTTGGCATCAAACCTCGGCTTGGGCACCCGCATGACCCCGGCGCTCTCCGAAGCGAGGGTTGCGTCCGTCCTGGGGCTGCCGCCGGAACGTGATGTCTTACATTTCGTGCGGGTTGGCGTTCCGGCCGTGAACCCAAACCAGGCGATTTAGCCTCATGGACCTTAAGGAAGAGCTGAACTCCCGTGGCTATGCGGTGCTGCGCGGAGTGCACGACAAGGAACTACTTACGGCAGTCCAGTCGGCAGTCCTGGACGAGCTGATAGCCCTGGGAATCTCAGATGGTAAATTCGAAGCTGGACAGCCATATTTTGTTGCGGGCGAAGACGAGAATGTAGCTCGTGCCGCTTCCCTACCAATAATACGGCGTTCCGAACGCATCAGGGCCCTGACTGGATCCGAAGAGTTTCGAGTTTCCTTGGCAAAGGTATTCGGGGATGAAGTGTTCGTTCATCCGAATCGCTGGGTCCGTGCTATGCCTCCGGATTCCGAGGGGTGGGCAGTTGCGCCGAGTATCCATGCTGACTGTTTTGAGCTTCAAGGGTCCATGCGTCAAGTGACGATGTGGACGCCTGTGTTCCCAGTTACAGAATCAACGGGGAGTCTCCCTGTTTACGCATCGAACAATGGAAATCAAATACCAGAGGGACTCCGGTTGTCCAGCGACAATCAGTCGGGCTGGACTCTCGATCCGCCCACTCTAGGCACAAGGGCTGTTTATACCCTCGAACCCGGAGACGCGATCGTTTTCTACGCAACCACGCCGCATGGTGGAGCGGTCAATACAGGGAATAGCTGGAGAGTTAGTATCGAAACCAGGTTCCAGGCGTTCTCCGACCCGATCTGTGATAATGCGCTTCAGCCCTATGACGGTTCAACTTGGAAGGAAACACTATCGCCAAGAGCTTACGCCGAAGCCTCATGGATCACCCGGCATCCCGAGGTCGTCCAGTTTGATCGTGTTTGGGAAGATTGGCGCGCCTTGGAGGCGCTAAAGCTGGGCGCTCAGGGTGACCCCGAAGCCGTTCAAGCCCTGATCAACGCCCAGCTACACTCAAATCCATCGGTCAGGGCGAGAGCCAGCCAGATTCTCGAAGAGCAATCATGGGCGTAACGGGCAGCCTCGACATACTCAGGGACGCCGACTATCGGCGCCTCCTTCTCATAGTTGCATCAACGACCCTCGGCGAGTTCCTACTCGAATCAATTGTGTATGCATGGATCATCGCCTCAACCAACGCTGACGGAATTCGTCCAGTGCTGATCGGGCTTTACGTCCTCCTGTCGACTCTGCCACGAATTGTTGCTGGCGTCCTGGTGGGAGTTGTCGCCGACAACTCTGGGGCCAAGCGTTCCATAGTAGTCGCGAACTGCGGTCGCGCTTCGGCTGCCCTGGTACTTGGAATTGGGATAATTCCCGCCTACGATAGGGTGGCTGCTGGCGCCGCAGTTCTTCTTATTTTGGTTACTGTATGTTCGACGCTCAATCAGCTATTCCTAGCAGCACGAGCCAAGTACGTCCAACAGATTATCGCTCCGCCATTACGACCAGCTGCCGCTAGCACCTCGATGACAGTCCTCACCGCGCTATCCATCGGTTCGGCCGCCGCTGGGCCCTCCGTTTTTGTCCAAGTGGGGCTGGTCCCGAGCCTCGCCTTGATAATGGCAATGTTTGCGATCGGAGCCTTATTAAGTCTATCAATCCGGTCCACCGGACCGGACATGACGACAAACCCGTCGAGACAGAGAAAAGTCAATTTTTTCCGAGCTCTCATTACCGGCTGGCGAGTGTGTTGGGAAGTTTCGGCCTTACGGGCGGTGCTTCTTGGCGCCGTGTTTTACGGGATCCCAATGGGAATCAACAATGTTGCCCTAATTCTGCTCTGGGTGGAGACCAAAGGCGGAACAATCTCACAGTATGGACTCGCTTCGGCCCTTTTTGGCTTGGGTGCACTTTGCGGATCTCTTCTCGCTCCGAAACTAATTGTCAGGTGGCGCATGGTGCGGATTTATGTCTTCAGCCTTTCGATGCTAGGCGTTTCATATGTTGCTCTGGCCATTACCCCCGACTTGATCGCTTCATTCGCTCTCATGGGTATTTCAGGCGGCATCTTCAGTATCTTCGCTGTCGTACAGTCACCAATGGTCCTGAACTCTGCACCTACTGAAATGACAGGTCGGATTGCCTCGACAACAAACTCTGCATCGGCGCTCAGCGCCCTCGTGTCATCAATGCTGGCATCCGCATTCTTCGCCATTCCGGGTTCGGGATCGGTCATCGTGCCGAGTGCTGTGGCACTCGGCGGACTATCCACGATCATCGGAGGGGCACTCCTCGCCTCCGGACATAGACGAGAGGCCGGACTCGATAAGAAAGTCTCTGCAGCATCGCCGGACAAATAGATAGCACAGCGTCGAGGACTGTCCCCTGGTCGGCTGAACACCGCCGACCGCTTGAACTTTGCGACCCGAGACAACACCTCAAAGACACGGCCGAGATGTTGCCGGCGAAACTAAGGATGCGACTGTCGGTGCGGTGACCGACTCGCCGATCACCTGAATGCACGTATCTGGCACGCGACTGCGGATCATTGGCGCTTTCTAAGCGGACGCCAGCATTCTGGACACCCATCGGACGGCCTGCATCACGGCCTCACGTGATGCCTCAGTGTGGTCGAGGACATCGAAGGCGTGTTGGCCATCGGGGAGGTCGATGATCTCCAGTGGTGCGTCCTGATGACGGGCGGCGTCCGCAAAGCGCTGAACACCGGGAGCGAATTGCGGGGACTCCCGCCCCACACGCGTCAAGAGCATCGGTGGAGAATCCGGCCCTCTGAGCGCCTGAACCGGGCGGAAACGCGGATCCACACCCCAGCTCTCGTCAGCGTCAAGTACCGGATAGCTCAGGGCCAGGCATTTCAGCCAGGGTGGGGTCGCGGACAGCCAATCGGCGGCCAGTAGCCCTCCTCCCGAGAAGAACCACAAGGCGACCCGTTCAGGGTCCACGCCGGGCAGAGCCCTGGCCTGCTCCACCGCCAGCGTCACGTCTGCGGCGGCAGCCGGGTAGTCACTCGGCGAGTGGAGCCCATGGGTGAACATGACGCTCGCGCAGCCGTGGTCGGCCAGGAGAGCCGCGTAGCCGGAGAAGAGCACCGAGTCCCGCATGTCCTTCCCGGGCGGGATCGGGCCTCCATGGACCAGGACGACCATCGGCGCCGGGCCGGACTCCAGAGATGGCCTATAGAAGTCGAGGTCCGCGCGCCTTTCCCGGACGACCTCCGGCACAGAGATTACGAATCTGGCATCATTCACGGCGCAGTCCCCTTCTCTTGCTGCTCTTTCTCTTGCTGCTTTTGGAGTTGGTCGATGGCCCATGCCGCCCAGTCCCGCACCGCCCGGTCGGCCCGTAATCCGTACTCAGCCGCGAGCTGCCCGTACCCTTCCGGACCTGCCGGTATCCGGTCAGCATGCCGGGCCCTGGCCCTGGCCAGGTCGATCATCTCGGCATCGACATGTTCGATGAGCCGCCGCAGAACGGTGATCGCATCGGATGGCTCAAGGGCCGTGAGCAGGAACAGCCGAAGAACCGGTTCGTTGCGGATTTTCGCTCTGCCGACAGGGTCATTCATGAGCCAGGCCCGAAGTTCGTCCCGGCCTGCTCCCGTAGCGGCATACGTCTTGCTTCCGCGAGCGCCTTCACCGACGACCTCGATCAGGCCACGATCGACCAGACCGGACAGCTCGGTGTAGATGGCCGGATGCCCGGCGCTCCACGCGTAGCGCCCGAGGCTTTCACCGAAGGTCTTCGACAAGGAGTAGCCCGATTGCGGCTCTACGGCGAGCAGACCGACAAGGGCGAAAGCAAGTGACATGACCATATTCTGACATGTCTGTTTTGACATGTCGATAGCATCATTGAATGCGCAGCAGAGCCGGAACCTTCAGTAGACCGGCTTCCCGGGCTCGACGTCCCGGACCCAGGCGAGGACACCGCCGTCGAGGTGACTGACCTTCGTATAACCTTCCCGGCGGGCGGCCGCCAGGACGTTGGCCGAGCGCGTCCCGCCTTTGCAGTGGAAGACGATCTCCCGCTCCCGCGGCAGCTCCGACCAGGCCTCCCCTGCCAGAATCCGGCCCTGCGGAATCAGCACGGCCCCCGGGATGGCGACGATGTCGTGTTCGCCCGTCTCACGGACATCGACCAGGAGGAAATCACGGCCTCCCGCGTCCCGGGCCGCAAGCATCGTGGCCAGCTGGGTGGCGGTCACCGCACCCGCGCTCTCCAGATCCTCCGCCGCCTCTTCTTCGGGAGCGACCCCGCAGAAGGCCGCGTAGTCGCTCAGCTCCGTGATCGGCTGAGCGTCCGGGTCCTTGAGCACGTTGATCTGCCGCCACGATCCGCCGAGCGCGTCGAAGAGCGCCACTCGCCCCAGCAAGGAGCGGCCGACGCCGGTCACCAGCTTGATCGCCTCGCTCACCATGAGCGAGCCGACGGCCGCGCAGAGCATGCCGAAGACTCCCCCCTCACCACAGCTCGGAACACTGCCCGCCGGCGGTGCTTCCGGATACAGATCGCGATAAGTGGGCCCGTACTGCTCCCAGAACACGCTGACCTGCCCGTCGAAGCGGAAGATCGAACCCCAGACATAGGGTTTGCCGGCAATCGCCGCCGCGTCGTTGACGAGATAGCGGGTCTCGAAGTTGTCCGCACCGTCGAGGATGAGATCGTACTGGCGGAACAGCTCGACGGCGTTGCTGTTGTCGAGGCGGACACGGTGCTGCACCACTGTCACCAGCGGGTTCAGCTCAGCGATGGCCTGGGCCGCCGATTCCGTCTTCGGAAGTCCGACCCGGTCCACGGTGTGCATGACCTGACGCTGCAGATTGCTCAGCTCCACGACGTCGTCGTCCACCACACCGAGCGTCCCCACTCCGGCTGCCGCCAGATAGAGGAGGGCGGGCGATCCGAGGCCTCCCGCGCCGATCACCAGAATGCGCGCGTTCTTGAGCCGGCGCTGTCCCACGGATCCGATCTCAGGGATGATGACATGCCGGGAGTATCGCTCCAGCTCTTCGCGGCTGAGCGCCTCCGCAGGCTCGACGAGAGGCGGCAGGGTGGTCCGGGAATCGGTCGCAGACATGCCTCCAATCTATGCCGCGTGCCTGGGAGCCGTCATGTTACCTGCGAGTAGACTGTCTTCACGCCGTTCGCCGAGGACGGCCACGAAAGCAAAGGACGGAATGTGACTGTGAGCGATGCACGCCCCGGCGCTCGCACGGCGCGCCTTCCCCGGGATGAGCGCCGGGCTCAGCTTCTGCAGGCTGCGCAGGAAGTGTTCGTCGCCAACGGCTATCACGGTGCCGCCATGGACGAGATCGCCGAGGCCGCCAGGGTCAGCAAGCCCGTGCTCTACCAGCACTTCCCCTCCAAACGCGAGCTCTTTCTCGCGCTCCTGGACAGCCATCTCGCCGTCCTGACGGAGATGCTCCTGACCGCCATCGACTCGACCACGGACAACAAGCTCCGGGTCCAGGCCGTCATGCGCGCCTATTTCGAGTTCATGGCGAGTGACGATCAGGCCCACCGCCTCGTGTTCGAGTCCGGCCTGACCAATGACCAGGATGTGAGCGAGCGGCTCGAGACACTCAACCGCACCTTCGCCGACGCCGTCGCCCGCGTGATCGCGGAGGACACCAAATTGCCGATGATCGAGGCACAGTTGCTCGGCCGTGGCCTCTCCGGGCTCGCGCAGGTCAGCGCCCGCTATTGGCTGGAGACCGACGGGCGGCTCGACCTCGACGTCGCCAGCGACCTCATCTACCGCCTCGCCTGGCGCGGTATCAGCCGCTTCCCCAAGGAAAGCTGAGACCGGCCGCCCAGTCCGGCCGCCGTTCTGTCCGTGCTCCTTCGGCCTGTCCGTACTGCTTCCGCCGAGCTCGCTAGTTCAGTGCGAACTCGCGCATCAATCTCGCGGGCTCGCACCGAACTAGCGAGCTCGGCCGGACAGGACCTCTGGCACCGGACATTTGAGACACGACATTTAGGGCAGAGCATTCAGGGCAGGACGTCTGGCATCAGGACACAGGCACGCGTTCTCCGTGTTCGCTCTCAGCCATGCGGAGGGTCGCGAAGGGGAAAGACCCCTTAGGCTTGGAAAAGCTTGTTGACGCTCCGGTCCGCCGGAGCCAGTGAACCGCCAGGAGGCGAACGTGGAAGTTAAGATCGGCATCCAGAACGTGGCCCGTGAGATCGTCTTCGAGTCCGACGAGGACGCAGAGACCGTGACCAAGGCCGTTTCCGAGGCGCTCGCCTCCGGCGGCGTGCTTTCCCTGAGCGACGTCAAGGGCCGCAGCGTGATCATTCCCGCCGCCGTCCTGGGCTACGTCGAGGTGGGTCCGGAAGAGCAGCGCCGCGTCGGCTTCGGCGCCCTCTAGGCCGCAGGCGACCATGCTGTCCTTGATCATCCCGCTCCTCGGAGTCGTGGCGCTCGGAGCGCTCGCCTGGGCCGTGAACCCCCGGCGCAGCGCCCTGGGCGCAGCCCTTCCCGCGGGCGCCGGGGTATTGATCGCGGCGATCTCCTGGATCGTGTTCATCGCCTTCGGTCTGGGATACCTCCCCGGCTGGACCTGGCTGCCGTGGATCGGCCCGCTCGTGCTCGGCACGGCGACGGCTTTCCTGGTCTCCTTGGTGTTCGGCGCCCGCCGCGCCGCCACGGACACCGCCGCTCTGACGGATATCCTCCGGGCCTGAGCACGGCAAGAAGCTCGGCCCCGCCCAGCATTGCGCTGAAACACAGCACACCGCTGAAACGACGAATTCCCGGTGAAGCCGCGTCTTGAAGACGCGGCTTCACCGGGAATTCGCTGTTTCGGCCCAGTTGACCGTTTCGGTCTAGAGGAACTCCGCCCGGCCGGCCATGCTCGACGAAGCCAGGGCATGCTCACGCTTGGGGATCCGCCCTGCTGTTGCCGCAAGACGGCCCGCGACGACGGCGTGCCGGAACGCCGTCGCCATCCGCACCGGGTCCTGGGCCCGGGTCACAGCAGTCGCCAGCAGGACGGCGTCGCACCCCAGCTCCATGGCCAGCGCAGCATCGGACGCCGTCCCGATCCCTGCATCCAGCACCACCGGCACGGACGCCCGAGAGACGATCACCTCGATGTTGTGCGGGTTCAGAATGCCGAGCCCGGTCCCGATGGGTGCACCGAGCGGCATGACCGCCACGGCGCCCAGCTGTTCCAGGCGCAGTGCGAGCACGGGATCGTCGTTGGTGTAGGCGAAGACCTTGAAGCCCTTGGCCACCAGCTGTTCGGTGGCTTCCACCAGTTCGACGGCGTCGGGCAGCAGGGTGTGCTCGTCGGCGATCACCTCCAGCTTGACCCAATCGGTCTCCAGGGCCTCACGCGCCAGTTCCGCGGTCAGCACCGCGTCACGCGCCGTGAAACAGCCTGCCGTATTGGGCAGCACCCTGATCCCCTGGTCGAGGAGGATTTGGAAGAGCGAACCGTTCTCTGCCGGACTGTACCGTCGCATGGCCACCGTGGTGAGCTCGGTGCCGGAGGCGAGCAGTGCCGCGCCCAGGCCGTCCAGACTCGGCGCCCCACCGGTGCCCATGATGAGGCGGGAGCCGAGCTCCACGCCGTCGATCAGCAGAGGATCGTCGTCATGCATTGTCCGGGTCATCTCAGCCTCCCTGCACCGCGGTCACGAGTTCGAGTTCATCCCCATCGGCCAGGGCGGTCCCCGACCAGAGGCTCCTCGGGATCACGGTGGCGTTGCGGGCCACCGCCATTCCCACCCGGCGGCCATCCGCGGCCTGGCCGTCCGGCAGGATCTCCCGCCCTGTCACCCGGGCCACCAGGGCAGCGACGGTGGCGTCGTCCCCCAGCGTGTGCCGTTCACCATTGACGGTGATGTTCATGCGCGTGCCTCCACTGTCTGTTGCGAAAGAGTTCCTGGGCTGAACCGGTCCGGCCGGAATGCCGCCCACCGGTCACCACCCGTACCGTCGAGAAGCTCAAGCACCGCACGGGCTGCCACCGGTGTCAGGAGCACCCCGTGGCGGAAGAAGCCCGTGGCGATCACCAGGCCGGGCAGGTCCTGCCCGTCGGGGCCCCGCACCCGCCCGAGCAACGGGGCGTTGTCCGGCGTGCCCGGTCTGGCCCGGGCCGTCACTTCCTCCAGTTCCAGTTCGGCCACCGCGGGAACCAGAAGCTGGGCATCCCGGAGCAACTGATGGACGCCGCCCGCGGATGCACCGCTTTGTCCGTCCTCCCTCTGGGTGGCCCCGATCACCACCGTCCCATCCTCGCGCGGCACCAGATAGACAGGCAGGCCCCGCACCGACCCCCGCACCGTTGACGTCAGGAAAGGCTTGAGCCGTTCGGGGACTCTGAGCCTGAGGATGTCGCC
Organism: Arthrobacter sp. NPDC090010; assembly: GCF_044748305.1. NCBI lineage: Bacteria > Bacillati > Actinomycetota > Actinomycetes > Micrococcales > Micrococcaceae > Arthrobacter > Arthrobacter sp. NPDC090010. The sequence goes on along the minus strand of NZ_JBIVFT010000001.1, from coordinate 383,525 downwards.
GTGCACGGGCCGTAAGGGAAGACGCACATCGGCCGGGAGCCCCCCGAGGTCCGCTGCGGCAAGCCCGTTCGCCACTACGACCTCACGGGCCCACACCGTACGCCCGGAGGAAAGTCTCACGCCCGAAGCCCGGCCGGCCGAGGCCTCCGCCCAGAGGACCTCCTCCGCGCGCTCGGTCATGAGCGTCCCGCCGTCGTCCGTGAAGCGCTCCAGCATGGCCGCATGCAAACGCCGCGGATCGACCTGGTGGTCGCCCGGGGTGAGGAAGGCGCACGAGAGCTGAGGCGCGAGCAGCGGTTCCAGGCGCCGAGCCTCGCGCACGGTGACGGGCTCGACGTCGAGCCCGTGGCCTCGCTGCACGGAGCACAGATCTGCGAGCGCCGTCCGGTCGGCGGCATCGAAACCGAGCACCAGGGTGGGCGTCTCGCGGTAACCGCCCAGGGCCCCGAAAGACCCGGCGAACTCAGGCCACAGACGGGAGGACTCCACCATCAGGCCGAGAAGGGCTTCCTCCTGGTAGTGGTATTCGCTCACGGGGGCGAGCATGCCCGCTGCGGCGAAGGTGGCCCCCTGGGCAGGCTCGGGGTCGATGAGCGCGACGGTGCGGCCGGAGGAAAGCGCCGTCCAGGCGATGCCGAGCCCCACGATCCCCGCACCGATCACGGCGACATCGACGACTGGCTCCTGCATGCTTCCGTGTCCTTCCCTACGCCGGTACGAACCGGATCAGGTGTGGCGGTCGGCGCTGAAGCCCTCTCAGCCGTGCGAATGTGACCATCCGGAACCGGCTCCCGCAGTACGGCATCAGTCTAGCCGCTAGCCTTGAACGCATGAGTTCCGCAGCAATTGCTACACCGTCCCTCGCCTCGGCCCGTCTCTACGTCTGCACCGATGGACGCCGGGAGCGCGGCGACTTCGCCGGGTTCGTGGATGCGGCGTACGCCGGAGGCGTGGACATCATCCAACTGCGGGACAAGAACATCGAAGCGGCCGAGGAACTGGACCTTCTCGCCGCCCTCCGCGAGGCCGCCCAGCGGCACGGGAAACTCTGGGCCGTCAACGACCGCGCGGACATCGCGTCGATTTCCGGTGCACCGGTGCTCCACGTCGGGCAGAAAGACCTCCCGCTTCCCGCCGCGCGTTCCTTGATGGGCGACGACGCCGTGCTGGGCCTCTCGACCCACTCCCCCGTGCAGGTCGATGATGCGCTCGCTGCCGCGGCACGTGCCGAGACGGACTACTTCTGCGTGGGTCCGCTCTGGGCCACCCCGACGAAGCCCGGCCGGGCCGGCGTCGGCCTCGAACTGGTCAGCCATGCCGCTCGGACCCAGACCACCGTGCCGTGGTTCGCGATCGGCGGCATCGACCACGGCAACGTGGCTCAGGTCGTCGAGGCGGGGGCCCGCCGCGTGGTCGTCGTCCGTGCGGTGACGGAAGCACAGGATCCTGCTGACGCTGCACAGCGTCTCCTGGCCGCCCTGCCCGAACTCTGAGCAAAACACTGCCCTGGCTGGGAACAACTGCCTGAAAAGCCGAAGACCCCCGCGATGAGGCGGGGGTCTTCGGCGTTCCAGAGGAGTTGAGGGTCACTGAACCTCGTACTTCATGCCTTCCGGTTTGCTCGGCATCGCACAGAGCACGATCAGGATGATCCCGCCGACGTAGGGAATCAACGCCAGGAAGAACATCGGGCCGGGGAAGCCCGCGTCGTGCAGACGGCGCCAGGCGATGGCGAGGTCCGGGACCAGGAGGGCCAGACCGATGATGGCACCGATGATGATCAGGATGAGTCCGAACACCATGCCGCCGGTGAAGACGACGTCCGAGCTGGAGCTCGAGGTGTAGCCGTAGCTGTCGGTGCGGCTCACTGCGGCCTGGCTGATGATGCCGCCGAACAGCAGGGCGTAGCCGATGCCGATCGGAATTCCGGCCACCACCGCGCGGAAGAGGAACCACCACCAGTACTCACTGCGCCCTGCGCGGCCCTTGAAGTTGGCGTAGTTACTGAAGGCCAGCTTGATCGCATCGACGAATCCGACGCTGGGGCGGGGCACGAACGGTGCGTAAAGACCGCCATAGGCCGGCTGACCGTAGGGGCTCTGCGGCTGCTGCTGATACCCGCCGGGCTGTTGGCCGTACCCGGGCTGCTGCGGGGCACCGAATTGCGGCGGCTGCGGCTGACCCTGCGGCGTGCCGTACTGCGGCGCCTGCGGCTGCTGTCCATAGGGAGGCTGCTGCGGAGGTTGCGGCTGCTGCCCGTAAGGTGGTTGTTGGGGCGGCTGCTGCCCCCCGTTGTTGTTCTGCCAATCAGGTTGTTGCGTCATGGTCGCTTTCTCCCGTCACCTGCGCATCTGTGTCCTGCTCTAAATCTAGACCTTCAGGCGGCTCCCCGCTATGGGGACAAGTCCCCATTGAGCTGGGTCAATAGCCGTATTTCATGCCTTCCGGACTGCTTTCCATGGCCAGCAGTGCGAGGAGGACGACTGAGCCGAACGGGGCCAGCGTCAGCAGTACGAACCAACCGCTGTAGCCGGCGTCGTGGAGTCTCCGCACTCTGACGGCCAGTCCGGGGAGTAAAAGGGCGAGCCCGGCCAGAAGCAGGACGATCACGAGGATCACGGCCACCACCAGCAACGGGTTCCAGGTGAAGTCGGCGGTCGGGAGGCGGGAACCGGAGCGGGAACCAACCCGCGCGCCTTCGACAACGGAGCTCAGAATTCCCACCAGGAACACCACATAGGCGGTGAGGTACAGCACGCTCATCACCAGATACTCGAAGACGAACCACCACCAGAACTCCGAGTTGACCGCCCGCCCGTTGAAGTTGGCGTAGTTGCGGAAGCCTGACTTGACGGCCTGCGTGAAGGTGGCCTTGGGACGGATCGCGAGAGGCGGAAGCGGTGGCGGGCCCCAGAACTGCGGCGGCTGGGCGAACTGCCCGTAGGGGGCCTCTCCCCCGGAGGGCGGCCCTGTGGGGTACTGCGGTTCCTGAGTCATGGTTTCCTCCAGCGGTGATGGTTCGTCGATGTCCCTAGGCCAGTCATACTCCAGGCCGGCCCGGAATGGCATGGTCGCCGCAGGAATTTCGTGCGGCGACCATGCGGTGGCCGGGCGGGTGCTCAGACCTTACGGTCGAATCGGGCGCCTTCCGGTTTGGATTGCAGCGCCCAGAGGACCACCAGAGCGATATCTCCCAGCGGCACGAGCCAGAGAAGGAGGAACCACGCGCTGAAGTTGGCGTCGTGCAGACGGCGTGCGCCCACAGCAGCCGTCGGAAGAAGCACTCCGAGGGAGAACACGCCGGCCAGCCCCCAGAAGACGTATCCCATGACCATGGAGGCATTGGACTGGATCTCCACCTGTCCGGTACCCGGGATCTCCGTGTAGTCGCCTTCGGAGACTGCCTGGCCGATTCCCGAGCTGAAGAAGATGGCCGCCACCGTGGAGAGGACCACGACCACCACCGCGACGAACAGGAACCACCACCAGAACTCCGAGCGCCGGGCCCGGCCGCCGAACTTGGTGTAGTTCTGGAAGCCTGAACGGATCGCCGCACCGAAACCCATGCCTGCCGGGGCCGCGTAGGCGGTCGCAGTCGGCTGTGGGGCGCCACCGAAGCCCTGCGGGGCAGCGTACGACGGCGTTGACGGCTGCTGTGGCGCACCGTAACCGGGCTGCTGGAACTGGCTCTGCTGGTGCTGGCTCTGTTGGTACTGGGCCGGCTGCTGATACTGCGGCTGCTGATATTGGCCCTGCCCCGGCTGGCCTTGCTGCTGATACTGCCCCGGATACGCCTGTCCGCCCTGATACTGCGGTGGCGTGTACGGCGGCTGAGCAGGCGGCGCAGGCTGCGAGTACTGCTGCGCCGGATGCTGCGGCGGGCCGGAGTACTGCTGGGCACCCTGCTGCGGCATGCCCTGTCCCCAGCTCTGCTGCGGCGGAGCGGGTTGTTGCGGATAGCCCGGAGAAGTCGTCTGCTGCTGTCCCGCGGAGTAGCCTCCCTGCTGTGGGCTGAGCTGCGGGGGACGTGGAGGCTGCGGCGGCGTGCCCGGCTGCTGGTTCTGAGGCTCGGGCGAAGCGGGGCGCTCCCCCTGTTGTTCCGGCTGGCTGCTCATGGCGGAGCATGCTCCTGACTGGCCCAGGGGCCGTGATGTGCGGTGATGATTTGCTGTCAGTATGCCAGAACGGCTCCGACGGAATGTCGGAGCTCCCGCGCCCTGGACCGGGCGTTAGCCTGTGACGTGTGACGCACACTTGGATCCCCGTCTCAGGTCCCGCCGCACAGGATGGTCTGGCCGCGGCCCTCACCGCCCTACGCGAAGAACTGCAATTGCCCTCCGCCTTTCCGCCCGAGGCCATGGAGGAGGCCCTGCGCGCCGTGCAGGAACGGTCCTTGCCCGACTGGGACCGCACCGAGTTGGAACTCGTCACCATAGATCCGGCAAGCTCCACGGACCTGGATCAGGCGGTCCATATCGCGCGATCCGGCACCGGCTACGCGGTCAGTTACGCGATCGCCGACGTTCCCTCATTCATTCAGCCGGGCGGTGCCCTGGATGCCGAGTGCCGCCGTCGCGGGCTGACCCTTTACGCCCCGGACGGCAGAATCCCCCTGCACCCTGAAGAGATCTCTGAAGACGCCGGAAGTCTTCTGCCGGATGCCGAACGTGGCGCGTTCCTCTGGGAGTTCGCCCTCGATGGCAGCGGCGAGGTCGTCTCGGCCTCCGTCAGACGGGCGAGGGTGAAGTCCCGGGCGAAACTCAGCTACCAGGGTGTCCAGCAATCCATCGACGACGGCAACGCCGGCGAGTCTCTCATGCTCCTGAAGGAAGTGGGCTTGAAGCGGATCGAGCTCGAGCGGCAGCGCGGCGGTGCGAGCCTGAAGCTCCCCGCACAGGTGGTGGAGCAGGACCCGGAGACGGGCACCTACCGCTTGGAAACGGAGACCCCCTTGCCCGTCGAGGACTGGAACGCCCAGATCTCGCTCATGACGGGCATGGCAGCCGCTGACATCATGCTCCGGGCGAAGACGGGCATCCTGCGCACCATGCCCGCACCGGACGAACGCTCCCTGATGACCTTCGAGCGCCAGGCCGCGGCTCTCGGAAAACCGTGGAGGCGGACCGGAGAAGGATCCATCAGCTATGGCGAGTACCTTCGGACCTTGGACCCCTCACAGGCCAAGGACCTCGCGATCGTGCATGCCGCAGCCGCACTCTTCCGTGGGGCGGAATACGCGGCTTTCGACGGCGAGCTGCCGGAGAACACCGTGCAAGCCGCCATCGGGGCGCCGTACGCGCACACCACGGCACCCCTGCGGCGGCTGGTGGATCGGTGGGTCCTGGTGATCTGCGAGGCACTCTGCGCAGGGACGCCCGTGCCCGGCTGGGCTCGGGAGAGCCTGCACGAGGTTCCTGAGCTGATGAGGGCGGCGGACCAGCGTTCATCCAAACTGGACCGTGCCGCGATCGACACCGTGGAGGCAGCCCTCATGGGACCGCGGATCGGGGAGGTCTTCGAAGCGATCGTGATCTCAACGGGCAACGGGAAGAACGGAAGCGCCCCTACCGCCAGTATTCAGCTTCTGGAACCGGCCGTCAGCGCTCGTTGCACAGGCGTCATGGAAGCCGGGACCAAGGTCCGGGTCCGCCTGGACGCCGCCGACCTCGCCCGGCGCAGCGTCTCCTTCAGCCTCGTGACGCCGGAGGCTCCGGACGACGGTCCCGCAGGAAATCCGGGAAGCACGGCCTCGATCCCCTAGAATGGCTTCGTAGTCATGGATGCCCGGTCGTTGATTGAACTTCATCGTCCAGTCCGGACCCGCTCCGCGGTCCGGCACCCCTGACGGCCACCAGTTGGCTCACGCAGACCGCGATCGGCTTCCACCCCGTACTCCGCCTTGCCCTGCTCACCGCCGGGTTCGAGCAGCCCTGGCCGAATTCCGCCAAGGCACTCCCGGCGGAGCAATGCCAAGGAGGCACGCGTGAGCGAAACACACAGCCATGAGATCCTGACGGATCTCGGCGGCACCGAGAGCGTCGAACCCGAAGAGACCATCACCACCACGGCCGAGCCCCATGCCGAGGTCCAGAAGACCTTTGCGGACTTCGGCGTCCGTGCGGAGATCGCAGATTCCCTGGCCCAGGCGGGCATCCTGCACCCTTTCCCCATCCAGGCCCTGACGCTCCCCGTGGCCCTGGGCGGTCATGACATCATCGGGCAGGCGAAGACCGGCACGGGCAAGACGCTCGGCTTCGGCATCCCGGCGCTCGAACGCGTCGTCACCGCCGAGGAGGACGGCTACGCCAAGCTCCCGGTTCCAGGTGCGCCTCAGGCCCTCGTCATCGTTCCCACGCGTGAGCTCGCAGTCCAGGTCGCCAACGACCTGGCCACCGCCAGCCGCCTGCACAAGGTGCGGATCGCCACCATCTACGGCGGCCGCGCCTATGAGCCGCAGATCGAGGCGCTTCAGCACGGCGTCGAGCTCGTCGTCGGCACTCCGGGCCGCCTGATCGATCTCTACAAGCAGCGGCACCTGAACCTCTCGAACATCCGCACCGTCGTCCTGGACGAAGCGGACGAAATGCTGGACCTCGGCTTCCTCCCGGACGTCGAGACCCTCATGGCGGCAACCCCGGCCACGCGCCAGACGATGCTGTTCTCGGCCACCATGCCCGGCCCGGTCATCGCCATGGCTCGCCGCTACATGACCCGCCCCACGCACATCCGCGCCGCCGACCCGGACGACGAGGGCCTGACCAAGCGTGACATCCGTCAGCTCGTCTACCGCGCGCACGCTCTCGACAAGATCGAAGTCGTGGCACGCATCCTGCAGGCCCGCGGCCGGGGTCGCACGGTCATCTTCACCAAGACCAAGCGCACCGCCGCCAAGGTGGCCGACGAGTTGGTCGAGCGCGGCTTCGCAGCAGCAGCCCTGCACGGAGACCTCGGCCAGGGCGCACGCGAGCAGGCTCTGCGCGCCTTCCGCAACAACAAGGTGGACGTCCTCGTGGCCACCGATGTCGCCGCCCGCGGCATCGACGTCGACGACGTCACCCACGTCATCAACTACCAGTGCGTGGAGGACGAGAAGATCTACCTGCACCGCGTCGGCCGCACCGGACGCGCGGGCAACAAGGGCACTGCGGTGACCTTCGTGGACTGGGAGGACATGCCCCGCTGGGCCCTCATCAACAAGGCCCTGGGTCTTGATTTCGCGGAGCCCGTGGAAACCTATTCCTCCTCGGCGCACCTCTACACGGATCTCGACATCCCCGAGGGCACCAAGGGCCGCCTGCCCAAGAACCAGCGTGTGCTCGCCGGAGTCGATGCCGAAGAGCTTGAGGACCTGGGCGAGACCGGCAAGCGTCAGCGCAAGCAGCCGGCCGGCCGCCAGTCCTCTTCAGGAGGCCGTTCCCGCGGCGGCGAGCGCCGCACCACCGAGCAGCGCAGCGAGGATTCCTCCGGCGAAGGCGAGAACCGCCGTCGCCGCCGTCCTCGCAAGCCGGCCGGTGAAGGACAGGAGGCTCCCGCTCGCGAGCAGGCGCCCCAGACCGCTACGAGCGACGACGACGCGCGCCGCCGTCGTCCGCGCAGCCGCACCCGCCGCCGCAACGGCGAAGTCGTGAACCGCGCCGAAGGCAGCGCACCCGCGCAGGAATCCTGACGACGCGCATGCCCGGCCCGGCGCAGGCGCTGTGGAGCCCCGACGGCGGGAACCTGGTGGTCCAATCGGACAACGCCACGTTCCTGCCGTCGTTGCCGGATGGCTCCTTCACCCTCATTTACATCGATCCGCCCTTCAACACGGGCCGGGTCCAGCGTCGGCAGCAGACCACCATGGTCCGCAGTGCCGAAGGCGAGGGCGACCGTGTGGGGTTCCAGGGCCGCAGCTATCAGACGGTCCGGGGGCAGCTGCACCGCTACGACGACGCATTCACGGACTACTGGTCCTTCCTGGAACCCCGCTTGCAGGAAGCCTGGAGGCTCCTCGCCCCGGACGGCACACTGTACCTGCATCTGGACTACCGGGAAGTGCACTATGCCAAGGTGATGCTGGACGCGATCTTCGGCCGGGAGAGCTTCCTCAACGAGATCATCTGGGCCTACGACTACGGTGCCCGGGCGCGCCGTCGCTGGCCGGCCAAGCACGACAACATCCTGGTGTATGTGAAGGACCCGGAGCGTTATCACTTCGACGCTGCCGAAGTCGACAGGGAGCCGTACATGGCACCCGGTCTCGTCACGGAGGCGAAACGTCAGCTGGGCAAGTTGCCCACGGACGTCTGGTGGCACACCATCGTCTCGCCCACCGGCAAGGAGAAGACCGGTTATCCGACGCAGAAGCCCGAGGGTCTGTTGCGCCGAATGGTCGCCGCTTCCACACGTCCCGGTGACTGGTGCCTGGACTTCTTCGCCGGTTCCGGAACCCTGGGCTCGGTGGCGGCCAAGGCGGGACGCCGTTTCGTCTGCGTGGACGAGAATCCTGCGGCCGTGGACATCATGGCGCTGCGACTGGGTGATGCGGCGCAGCTGCACCGTCTCGTCTAGCCCGGCGGTCGCTCAGCGATCTCCGCTCGTCGATTGCCGTTCCAGGGCAAGCTCGTTGATCAGACGGCCCAGTCCGGCGGGGTCCTCGAGATGCGCCAGATGGCCCTGACCGGCAAGTTCGTGGACCACCGCGCCGGGCACACGCCCTTCGATCGCCTCGAATGCCGTGCCATAGGGTTCCGCGTTGCGGTTGCGCTGCCCGAGGATCAAATCCACACGCGCGGGGCGTTGTGCCATCGCTTCCGGTGGTGCGATCGCGTTGAGCGCCGCCAGCTCGGCATGCAACGGCTCGCTGAAGCGGCGCAACATCCCCCACACCCCAGGGTCGGCCCTGAGTTCGTCGACGTATTCCGCTGAAAAACCGGAGATCCGGCGGTTGACGATCTCGACGCTCCGGTCCCAGTCTTCCGCGGCCTCTGCGGCGTGCAGGGCTCCGAGCGCGTCGAGCGCGAACGGCCTGCCGACAGGTTCGTAGGCGATCACCTGCTTCACGGTGCTCCGGTCGGCCGCAAGCAGGGCTATGAGGCCCCCGTAGCTCCAGCCGAAGAGCGCCTCCACCGGCCCGAATCGGTCCAGGACTGCCAGCAGATCAGCCACCTCGGTGTCCACGGAGTACTCCGGTGTGAGCGGGCCCGACGGGGCACGTCCTCGCCGGTTCAGGACCATCACCGACGGCCAGGCGTCGATGACCGCTGCAACCTCGCTCCAGGAGCGTGCGTCACTCATCACGCCCGGCACCATGAGAAGCCCTGGGGTTCCGGGTTCGCCGTACACATCCACCGTGACCCAGCTGGCGCCGTCGACCGTCAATACATTCTGTATCGTTTGCTCCATAAATTTATTATGGAGCAAACGATCTATAATGCAAGGGTGTCTCCCAGCAACCGCGGACGGCCCCCGGCCTTCGAACGTGATCAGGCAATCCTGGGTGCCGCACGGCTGTTCTGGCGCTACGGATACTCGGGAACGTCGACGCGGGCCCTCACCGCCGGACTCGGGCTCTCGACCTCAAGCCTCTACTCCGCTTTCGGCAGCAAGGCCGGGCTCTTCGAGGAGGCCGTGCGGAACTACGCGGAGCACTACCGGGAGATCTACCGGCAGGCTGTCGCGGAACGCGACATCGCAGACGTCATCGAGCGGGTCCTCCTCGATTCGGTCCTCGAATTCACACAGGACACGGATTCCCATCCCGGCTGCCTCATCAGCAGCGCCGCCATGGCTGACACCACCGACACTCTTGATACCAAGGCCTACATCGCCGATCTGCAGGACTCCAACGCCGAGGCGCTGCGGGCACGCATCGACGAGGCCATCCGGGATGGGCAGCTGAGCTCCGGCACGGACCCGGGCGCGCTCACCGGTCTCATCCAGGCCGTCTGGCACGGCTTGTCAGCACAATCCAATCTCGGCGTGACACGTCAGGAACTGCTGGAAACGGCCAGGCTGGCCCACGGTCTGATCGTGCAACGGCTCGCGCCGCACGCCGGCTGACGCGGCAGCAGACGGCACCCCCTCATCGGCGGACCGGCCGAAGCCTACGCCCGGACCACGCTCCCGCTCGCCTGTTCCTCGATCCGGGCCAGTTGCTCCGGAGCCGTAAGATTTTCACCCAGCAGATTGGGCTTGCCCGCACCGTGGTAGTCGCTGGAACCGGTCACGATCAATTCGTGCCGGGCCGCGAGGCTCAACAGGAACTCACGCCCCTCTTGCGGGTTGTCACGGTGCCAGACCTCGACGCCGCCGAGGCCGGCATCGATCATCTCCTCGAAGGTGTGCTCCCCGACGACACGGCCACGGGCCCGCGCCACGGGATGCGCGAAAACCGAAACCCCTCCGGCAGCGCGCACGAGTTCGACGGCGAGCGCAGGGTCCGCCGCGTAGTGCTGGACGTAGTAGCGCGAATGTGAGGTCAGAATGGTGGCGAAGGCCTCCGTACGATCTGCCACAATGCCCGCCGCGACCAACGCATCGGCGATGTGGGGGCGCCCGATCGTCGCCCCCGGAGCCAGGTGCTGCGTGACGTCGTCCCAGTTCAACGGATAGTCCTCGGAAAGCAAGGCGACCATGCGTTCGGCTCGACTCAGGCGAGCGTCCCGGGCCTTGGTGATCTCCTCCAGCAGGCCTGGGTGGGTCGGATCATGCAGATAGGACAGCAGATGCACGCTGATGCCTTCGCGGGTCCGGCAGCTGATCTCCATGCCCGGAACCAGTGCGACGCCGTGCTGCTGTGCGGCCGCGGAGGCCTCCGCCCAGCCGTCGGTGGTGTCGTGATCGGTCAGCGCGACGACGTCGAGCCCCGCCCGCGCCGCCGAGGCGACGAGCTCAGCGGGAGGCTCCGTGCCGTCCGAGATGTTGGAATGCGCATGTAGATCGATCCTCACGCCCCCAAGCGTAGTCCTGAGGGCGCCGTCATTCCTCTCTGTGCGCCGCGCTCGACCCGCCGAACTCGCGGCTTCGATGCGAAACCGCAAGATGAACGAGCGATCTCGCACCGAAGCCGCGAGTTCGGCAATCCTGGCCGGGGCGAATCAGTGAGACGATGAGATGGTGAATGCCGCAGAACACACCACTGATGCCACCACCCAGCCGATCGAGGAACGCGTGAACAACCGTTCGCAGCGACCGTCGTCGGACGCCTTCAAAGCCTTCATGGCCGGCAACTGGGCCCCCGCCTCGCAGGAGCTCCCGGCTCAGGACGCCGTCGCCGAGCACGCCGCCCGACGCCGCCGTGCCATCTCGGATCAGTTCAAGGGCGAACGCCTCGTGATCCCCGCAGGCCCCCTGAAGGTCCGCTCCAACGACACCGACTACCGCTTCCGCCCGCACTCCGCCTTCGCCCACCTCACGGGCCTGGGCGTGGACCATGAGCCCGACGCCGTGCTCATTCTGGAACCCACCGATGAGGGACAGGGCGACGACGGCGGCAACCACCACGCGACGCTCTACTTCCGTCCGCTCGCCGGCCGCGACACCGAACAGTTCTACTCCGATGCCCGTTCGGGTGAGTTCTGGATCGGTCCCCGCCCCACGCTTGCCGAACTGAAGGCCAGCCTGGACCTCGACACCACCCACCTGGACGAACTCGAGGTGGCCATCACCAAGAACGTCGGTGCCTCGGAGATCGGCGGAATCTCCATCCGTCTGGTCCGCAAGGTCGATGAGAACATCGATGCCCTGGTGGACACCGCTCGCTACAACACCGCTCAGGACCCCGAGAATCTCGACCTCTCCGCTCTCGACGCTCTGGATGAGAAGCTCACCGAAGCCCTCTCGGAACTCCGCCTGGTCAAGGACGAGTGGGAGCTCGAGCAGATGAAGGCCGCCGTCGCCGCCACCATCGAAGGCTTCCATGAGGTCGCCAAGGCGCTGCCACGCGCCGTCGCCCACCACCGCGGTGAGCGCGTCGTCGAAGGAGCGTTCTTCGCCAAAGCCCGCGAAGAAGGCAACGACCTGGGCTACGACACCATCGCCGCGTCCGGCAACAACGCGACCATCCTGCACTGGATCCACAACAACGGTCAGGTGAAGGACGGCGATCTGCTGCTTCTCGACGCAGGAGTCGAGGCCGAGAGTCTCTACACGGCGGACGTGACCCGAACCCTCCCGGTGAACGGTGCCTTCTCCGAAGTCCAGCGCCGTGTCTACGAAGCGGTGCTCGACGCCGCGGACGCCGCCTTCGCGGCGGCCAAGCCCGGGCTGAAGTTCCGCGAACTCCACCAGATCGCCACGCGTGTCCTGGCCGAGCGCCTCTCTGAGTGGGGTCTGCTGCCCGTCTCCGTCGAGGAAGCCGTGTCGGAGAGCGGCCAGCAGCACCGTCGCTGGATGCCGCACGGCACCAGCCACCACCTCGGCCTTGACGTCCACGATTGCGCCCAGGCCAAGCGCGAGCTCTACCTCGACGCTGAACTGGTGGAAGGCATGGTCTTCACCATCGAGCCCGGCCTCTACTTCAAGGCTGAGGACCTCTCGGTGCCGGAGGAGTACCGTGGCATCGGCGTGCGCATCGAGGACGACATCCTGGTCACCGCCGACGGCGCGGTGAACCTCAGTGCCGCACTGCCGCGCACTGCGGACGACGTCGAAGCCTGGCTGTCCGCTCAGCAGAGCTGACGAACAGCTCCGGAGTACGGAAGGGCCCCGTCACCGCAAGGTGACGGGGCCCTTCCGTACTCCGGAGCAGCGCGGCTCAGTGTTCCTGACCGCCCTGTTCCTTCCGCTCTCCGTCGGCAGGAGCCTGCCCGGCCTGCGGCTGCGATTCCGCGTCCGGCCTTTCGGTTTCCGGGGTTGCTGCTTGCTGCGCACCGGCCTGCGGCTCTGGCACTTGCTGGATAGGCGCCTGCTGGGCCGGCGATTGCTGACTGGGAGCCTGCGGCTCATGCCCGGGGTGCGGCAGCCGGACACCGTACTGCGGCCGGCCGTCCGGCAGATCGTGATAGTCCGGGGATTGGGTGGTTGGGGTCTGGGGCTCTTGCTGCTGCCCTTGCTGAGGCTGTTGCCCCGGCTGACCGTACGGGTTGCCCCAGCCATCAGGACGCTGCGGAGGTTGCTGACCTTCACCACCCTGCTGGGGGTGACGGAAGCCCTGACCCTGCCCAGCCCCGCGGACCGGCTCATTGCCCCGCATGGGGAGCTGCTGAAGCAGGCGGCTGGCCTCCGAGGCGACTTCGGGCGCCACGATGACGTCGTAGCTGCTGGCCAGAACCTGGCTCGTGGAGGTGAAGTCACGCTTCCCGCGCTGCATGGCGTAACTGACGATGCCGAAGAGCGCGAAGAACGCCGCCCCCATGAGGACCGAGGTCAGCACCGAGAAGGCGCCACCCGGCGAGAACAGGGAGAGCAGCAGACCGATGAAAAGACCGAACCAGATACCACTCAGCAGGCCGGACACGGCCACCCGCGGATAGCTCAGGCGCCCGGTCACGCGCTCGACGAGCTTGAGGTCGTTGCCCACGATCGAGACGTACTGGACAGGGAACTGCTGGTCCGCCAGGTAGTCCACGGCCTTCTGGGCATCGAGGTAGGAGGTGTAGGAGCCCACCGTCACGCCTTGAGGCACGGAACGGAGCTCCTCGGGGATCCTGGGTGCACCAAACATGTTCGACATACTCACATTCTTGCCTATTCTTTCGCCCTTCCGACAGAATTCAGCCATTCGAGGACTAAGTCGATAGCCTTAGCGGGTGAGCAACCCTACTTCCCGTGTCTTCGTTGCCCGCCTCCTCGGCCTCGATGTCTTCGACCCCCTCGGCGATCGTCTGGGGCGTGTTCGCGACGTCGTGGTGCTGGCGCGCGCCAACGGCGCACCCCCGCATGCCGTAGGCCTGGTGGTGGAGGTTCCCGGGAAGAAACGCGTCTTCGTCCCCATGACGCGGGTGACCAGCATGGACCAGGTCCAGGTGATCAGCACCGGTCTGGTCAACCTCCGGCGTTTCGAACAGCGCGGCATGGAGACCCTGGTCGTCGCCGAGATGTTCGACAGCCGCGTGACCCTCACGGACGGCTCCGGCTCCGCCACGATCGAGGACATCGCGATCGACCAGCACCGCTCCGGCGACTGGTTCGTCTCGAAGCTCTTCGTCCGGCGTGGGCACTCCTTCTCCCCTCTGGCGCGCTTGCGGCGCAACGAGACCATGATCATCAACTGGACGGACGCCGTCCAGGCCAACGCGGCGGAACCCCAGGCGGCCACGGCCTTCGTCGCCAGCCACGAAGACCTCAAGGCCGCAGACTTCGCCGAGGCGCTGCAGGAGATGAGCGACAAACGACGCTTCGAGGTCGCGAGCGAGCTGCAGGACGAGCGGCTCGCTGACGTGCTCCAGGAGCTCCCGGAAGAGGACCAGGTGGGGATCCTCTCCTCGCTGGACCGCGAACGTGCGGCCGACGTCCTGGAGGAGATGGATCCCGACGACGCCGCCGACCTTCTCTCCGAGCTGCCGGAGGCACAACAGGAGGAGCTCCTCCAGCTCATGGAACCGGAGGAAGCGGAAGACGTCCGGCGGCTCCTGGAGTACGACGAGGACACGGCCGGCGGTCTCATGACCCCCGTGCCCGTCATCCTTCCGCCGGAAGCCACTGTGGCCGAAGCGCTCGCTCACGTCCGTCGTGAGGAACTGACTCCCGCCCTGGCGTCCTCGATCTTCATCGCCCGGCCGCCCCTGGAAACCCCCACGGGCCGATTCCTGGGGGTGGTGCACATCCAGCAACTGCTGCGTTATCCCCCGCCCGAGCCCTTGGGGAATCTGGTGGACAAGAACCTGGAACCGGTACAGGACCAGGCCCACATCAGCGAGGTGGCCCGCATCATGGCGGTCTACAACCTCAACGCCCTGCCCGTGGTGAACGAGTCCGGCCGCCTGGTCGGCGCCGTCACCGTCGACGACGTCCTGGACCACCTGCTGCCGGAGGACTGGCGCGCCCATGCCGAAGACGTCCCATACAAGAAGCTGAGGGGCCGCAATGGCTGATAAGAGGGAACGCCGCCCACTCGCCGAGAAGAACAGCCTGGACACGCCACGCGCCGCCAGGAGCAGGTTCTTCCCGCGCTTCTCCCCCAACCCCGACGCGTTCGGAAAGGCCACGGAGGGCTTCGCCCGGTTCATGGGCACCCCGCAGTTCCTGGTCTACATGACCATCTTCTGTGTCTTCTGGCTGGCCTGGAACAGCTGGGCTCCCGCCGATTGGCAGTTCGACCAGCAGGCATTGGGCTTCACCCTGCTGACCCTCATGCTCTCCCTGCAGGCCTCCTACGCCGCCCCCCTGCTGCTGCTCGCTCAGAACCGCCAGGACGACCGGGACCGCGTCGCCCTGGAACAGGACCGCCAGCGCGCCGAGCGGAACCTCGCCGATACGGAGTACCTCACCCGAGAACTGGCCGCCCTGCGCGTCGCCCTCCGTGAAGTCGCCACCCGTGACTACGTCCGGGCTGAGATGCGCTCATTGCTCGAGGACATCATCGAGGCGCAGCACGAGTTCAGCTCTTCCGAGGACGACTCCCCCGAGGGTGACCGGACTGCCGACAAGGTCAAAGAGAAGATCCGGGACAAGCGCGACCGGCAACGTGGGCCGCGCACTCAGCAGATCCCCAAGGTGCGCAAACCCAAGCCCGAATCGGCCGGGGACGGCCCCGGATCACGTTCATGAGCCTGCCGACGCGCGAGGCGCTTCTCCGCGCCCTGGACACTGTGATCGACCCGGAACTCCGCAAGCCCATCACCGAGCTGGGCATGGTGGACTCGGTCGAGGTGGACCGGGACGGGATCGTGGACCTGCGGGTCCTTCTGACCATCCAGGGATGCCCTCTGAGGGACACCATCACCTCGGATGCCGGGAACGCGCTCGGGGCCGTGGCAGGCGTTCGTGAGGTGCGCGTGGAGCTCGCCGTCATGACCCCCGAGCAGCGTCAGAAGCTGAAGGAGCAGTTGCGCGGCCCGGGCGGCGAGCGAGGAATCCCATTCAGCCGGCCCGGCAACCTCACCAAGGTCTTCGCCGTGACCAGTGGCAAGGGCGGGGTCGGAAAGTCCTCCGTGACGGTCAACCTGGCCTGCGCCCTGGCCGCGCGTGGTCTCCGCGTGGGAATCGTCGACGCGGATGTGCATGGTTTCTCCGTACCTGGTCTCATGGGCATCACCCAGTCCCCTACCCGCGTCGACGAAATGATCCTGCCCCCGGTGGCGCACGGTGTGAAAGTCATCTCGATCGGGATGTTCGTGCAGGGCAATACCCCGGTGGCCTGGCGTGGCCCCATGCTGCATCGTGCCCTGGAGCAGTTCCTCTCAGAGGTCTACTTCGGCGATCTGGACTACCTCTTCCTGGACCTTCCCCCGGGCACCGGGGATATCGCCATCTCGGTCTCGCAGTTGCTCCCCGACGCCCAGGTGCTCGTGGTCACCACTCCTCAGGCAGCAGCCGCCGACGTCGCCGAACGGTCTGGCACGGTATCGACGCAGACCGGGCAGCGCGTGGCCGGGGTGGTTGAGAACATGTCCTACTTCGATGCTCCCGGAGGCGAGCGTCTCGAGGTGTTCGGCAGCGGCGGTGGCGAAACGCTCTCCCGCCGGCTGAGCGAGACCTTGGGATACGCGGTGCCCCTGCTCGGACGTCTGCCCCTGGAGATCGCGCTGCGCGAAGGCGGCGACGGCGGGCTGCCCGTCGTCGTCGGCGCACCTTCCTCCCCGGTGGCCCAGGAACTGGAACGGATCGCCGGAGCCCTCGCCGCCCAGCCGCGCGGCCTCAGCGGCCTGTCGCTGGGGGTCAGCCCAAGACACTGACAGACGACGGCGGCTCGCGTGATGCACGCGGGCCGCCGTCGTCTGAGATGTCGTTGTCCGGGCCGGTCAGGTCGCCTCGGTGTCGAACGGTGCCGTCTCGCCCTCTGCGAGGCGGATCACCTCGCGCTGCGGGACGGTCACCGCCGCGGGGACGGCCGCCTGCGGCTGAGCACCGGGCTCGGGCTCGAGAAGGGCCTCTTTGATGATGCGGCGCGGGTCGTACTGACGGGGGTCGTACTTCCTCCAGTCGACCTCATCGATGTCGATGCCGACTTCTTCCTTGATCTGGTCCCGCGCGCCGGAGGCCATTCTCCGCACGCCGCGGACCAGGTTCATCAGACCCTGGGTGTATTCGGGCAGACGCTTAGGGCCGATCACCAGAACACCGATGACCAGCAGGATCAGGAATTCTGGCCCATTAATACCGAATATCACGTTGGAAAGACTACCCTCTCCCCTGCCTCCTGGACGATCCCGGAGGCAGGGCCGATCTTCAGTGACACGGAACGGATCCGGTCAGTGGATTCCCGCCACGCGAGGGAGCTTGAGCTGGGGCCGTCCCGAGGCAGGACGACGCGGATCGCGGTCGGCCAGCGCGGTCCTCAGAAGCGCGCGACCACGGTGGATGCGGGAGCGCACGGTGCCGAGCTTGATGCCCAGCGCAGTGGCTACTTCGTCATAGGAGAAGCCTTCGATGTCACAGAGGATCACGGCCGTGCGGAATTCGATGGGCAGCTTCTCCAGGGCCTCCTGGATGTCCGCGTCGAGATTGTTGAACTCGAAGCTGCGTTCCGGTCCGATCTCATTGCCGGGGATCCGCTGGTCCGCGTCCTCGGGCAGGCCGTCGAAGCGGATGCGGGCCTTGCGACGCACCTGATCCAGGAAGAGATTGGTCGTGATGCGATGCAGCCAGCCGTCGAGTGTTCCCGGCTTGAAGCGGTCCAGGGACTTGAAGGCGCGGACGAAGACCTCCTGGGTCAGATCCTCCGCGTCATGCCGGTTCCCCGTCAGACGGTACGCCAGACGATAGACCTTGGCGGAGTGGTTGGTCACCACTTCCTCCCAGCTGGGCCGCTTCCATTCGCCCTGCGGCTCCTGAACGGCTGCGCCGCTGTCTTCTGCCACTGCGTTGTCAGGGGCCTTCGTCATGTCCAACATGTTCTGTTCCCTTCCCGTGCATCCCCCATGGCGGTCCGTGCCCTGGTGTGCCGTGGCTCGCGCTGAACGCGACTTCAATCCGCAGCACTTTGACGGCTATCATGTCAAGGTTCCCTGTGAAATTTCTGGGGAGCCAGTTCCCGTACCCCCATTCCGCAGAGGGCGAAATTCTGATGAGCACCGATAAGTCCGCCAGCTGGTCCTTCAGCGAAGGCCTGCCGGAGGAGGACCAGGTCCTGCTCCGGGCGCGCGAGCGGGCCTTCGAACTCGGTGTCACCGCGGTTTCGCCGGGCACCGGCACCGCCCTGTCCGTCCTGGCGGCCACCGCCAAGGCCCGTACGGCCGTGGAGATCGGCACCGGCGCCGGCGTCTCCGGCGTCTACCTCCTGCGGGGGCTGTCTCCGCATGCCGTACTGACCTCCATCGACCACGATGTCGAACACCTGCGGGCAGCCCGCGTCGCCTTCGCGGAAGCCGGTGTTCCCGCCAACCGCACCAGGACGATCTCCGGGAAGGCCCAGGACGTGCTCCCCCGGCTGACCGACGGCGCCTACGATCTGGTGTTCATCGATGCGGACAAGGGCAACGCCCCGTTCTACGTCCAGCAGGCACTGCGGCTTCTCAAGCCTGGCGGCATCGCCCTGCTCAACGACGCACTGGACCGGGACCGCGTCGCCAACCCCGCGAACCGCGATCAGGTCACCGTGACGCTCCGCCAGCTGATCAAGGGGCTGCGCGACGACGAGAAGGTCCTCACCACGGTCTTCACCGTCGGCGACGGGCTCCTCGCCGCCGTCAAGCGCTGAGAGCTTCCTTAAAACCACGAGGGCGGCGGCCTCACGGCCACCGCCCCGGATCACGATCCGTCATCTCAGCTCTCGGTCACACCTGCAAGGCAGTTGCGCAGTTCAGTGGCCTCAGCGGTGTTGAGTTCCACCACCAGGCGGCCGCCGCCTTCCAGCGGAACCCGCATGATGAGACTGCGTCCTTCTTTGGTCACTTCCATGGGTCCATCCCCGGTCCGGGGCTTCATGGCGGCCATAGGAGATTCTCCTTGCGTTCGTCGGGTGCGTCACCAACCATTATCCCCCGAGTCGTAGGTCACAGGCTAATCGTTGGAGCAACCCGCGTGGCTGACGTCATCCCCGGTCACGGTGGGTAGTCGCCTCCGCCGGGCAGCTGAGCCCACGCCCAGAGCCAGACGACCCATACGATCTGGAGCAGGGAGAACATCAGCACCACGGTCCAGCGATAGGCCTTGGAGCGGGACACGAAGGCCACTGCCAAGCCAAGCGGGAACAATGGCAACAGCAGCCTGAAGGTGCTGGTCTGCGGCTGAAGGAACGCCAGCAGGTAGATCAGATAGCACGCACACCACAAGCGCAGTTCCACGCCGATCCTGCGCACTGCGGGCGCTTTGAGCAGAGCCCAGGCCGAGCAGACGAGGAACGCCAGCAGCGCCACCGGACCGAGAACCGGCCCGAGCGTACCCACGGCCATGTCCCACCATGGCTTGAACGGCACCAGACCGCCGCCCCTCCAGACCGTCTCCGTCTTGGTGTAGGCCGCGATATCGCCGGTCCTCGCCCACGCCAGCGCCGGCCAGGCGAGGGCGGCGGTGCACGCCACCAGGGTCAGGGCGCCGTGCGCCAGCAGGGAGCGGGTCTCAGCCCGGTCGGGCCGGCGTCGTTCCCTGAACAGCGCCCAGAGCCGGTGTGCCCAGAGCAGGCCCACCAAGGCGCCGAAGGGGACGCCCATGGGCCGGGACAGGGCTGCCAGTACCACGAATGGCATCGCCGAGACATAACGCCGTTGCACGAGCGCCAGGAGCGCAGCGGCGAGGAAGAGCAGATTGAGTGACTCCGCATACGGGACCTGAAGAATCGCGGAGACCGGGAAGCAGGCCACGAACACGGTGCCCCAGAAGGCCGTGCGATGTGAACTGAACTGAAGAAAGAGGCGGAAGACCACCAGGGCCGCCAGCAGGCCCGCCACCATGGCGATGGCCGTCATCGACGCGAGCACGGGAATCCCGACGACGCCGGAAAGCGCCTTGCCCAGCAACGGGAGTACGGGGTAGAAGGCCCAGGCGTTCTCCTGGACATTGCCGAGAGAGTCCAGAGGCAACTGAGCCGGGTACCCGTTCTCCGCTGCGATCTGATACCACCGGCCGTCCCAGATGGTCACGAAGTCCCAGTACCCGGGGGCGGGCTGCATCCAGGGGTTGATCCCCTGTTTGAAGGCAGCACCGGAGAACACCAGGAAGCTGAAAGCCCGCGCGGCCACGTAGGCCGCCGCGATCTGCAGCCACCAAGGCCAGGCCCCCGGCCTGCTCCAGAGGGCGTGAGGGAGCCTCTCAGGGCGCACGGGGAGCTGTTGCTGTTCCTGCTCCTCCAACGCGCTCACGCGGGGCTGCCGGCGTCGTCGTCCTGGACAGCCGCTGTCGCCGCGAGCCGTGCGAGGTCGGCCTGTGCCTGGCCGAGTTCGCTCTGCAAGAGGGTCAGCTGGTCACGCAGCCGGTCCAGCACTTCATCCACCTGATCCATCCGGTACCCGCGCAAGCCAAGGGAGAAGCGGAGGCGGTCCACATCCGCCGGGGTCGGCCTCTCGGGCAGCAGGACCGCGGGAAGACGCGCGGACGGCTCCTCGAAGCCGTCCTCCAGCTCCTGGGCACCGGGGACACCCCGACCCACGCCAAAGCGGCGCAACAGCGGGGTGGCCATGACGACGGCGATGCCCAGCACCACGACGGCGAGGAAGACCAGGAGGAAACTCATGCCACCATGGTGCCAGAATCCCTCTGCCCGGCCCTCCCCGACGCCTCGGTCACCCGGCCTGCGAGCGAGGCGGGGCCGTCATTCGGGGCGCTGGTCCGGATCCGCCAGGCGGACGCCATGCAGTACGCGCCGGACGGCATCGTCGGGGTCGTCCACGAGCTGAACGAGATTCAGGTCCTGCGGAGACACCATGCCCTCACTGACCAGGGTGCTCTTGATCCAGTCCAGCATCGGCTGCCAGAAGTCGACCCCGACCAGGATGATCGGGAATGAGGTCACCTTGTGGGTCTGGACCAGAACCATCGCCTCGAAGAGTTCGTCCAGGGTGCCCAGTCCACCGGGCAGGACCACGAAGCCCTGTGCATACTTCACGAACATCGTCTTGCGGGCGAAGAAATAGCGGAAGTTGATCCCGAGATCCACCCACTCGTTCATGCCCTGCTCGAACGGCAGCTCGATGCCGAGGCCCACGGAGACGCCTCCGCCCTCGACCGCACCTTTGTTGGCCGCCTCCATGGAACCCGGACCACCACCGGTGATGACGGCGACACCGTTCTCCGCCAGCTTCCTGCCGATCGCCACCCCGAGTTCATAGAACGGCGTCCCCGGTCTGGTCCTGGCCGACCCGAAGACGCTGATGGCCGGGCCCAGATCCGCAAGGGCTCCGAAACCCTCCACGAATTCGCTCTGGATCCTCATGACGCGCCACGGGTCGGAGTGCACGAACGCTCCCGGCGTGCCGCTGTCCAGGAGTCGCTGGTCGGCCATCTGCATGCCTGTTTGCCCACGTCGGAGCTCGACGGGCCCGCGGCGCCGGGGTTCGTTGTTCCGGGGTGAGGTGAAGTGCGTGCTCATGCCCCACAGCGTAGCCCGCGGGTCCACGAATTGACCGGAACCGTACGAATGGCGGGGCCGGAACCCCTCTGCGGCGGGGTTTGCCCAGCTCAGGAAGCATCACAATCGGGATGAGATTGCCCGGGACGGTTCACGTATGGCAAATCTTGTGACTAAGGTCATAGGCATGACCGCACATGAGGAACGGGAGGCTCTCGTCTCCCTCAAGGGCGTTAACAAGCACTATGGATCGCTTCACGTGCTCCAAGACATCAACCTGGAGGTGAAGCGCGGCGAGGTAGTGGTGATCATCGGGCCTTCGGGTTCGGGCAAGTCCACGCTCTGTCGCACCATCAACCGTCTGGAGACCATCGACGACGGCCGGATCACCATCGACGGCAAGGAACTGCCGGCCGAGGGCAAGCAGCTCGCCCAGTTGCGTGCCGACGTCGGCATGGTGTTCCAGTCGTTCAATCTGTTCGCACACAAGTCCATCCTCGAGAACGTGACTCTCGGCCCCATCAAGGTCAAGAAGCAGGGCAAGTCCGCGGCTGAGAAGGACGCCATGGCCCTTCTGGACCGCGTCGGCGTCGGCAAGCAGGCCCCTAAGCTGCCGTCCCAGCTCTCCGGCGGGCAGCAGCAGCGGGTCGCCATCGCCCGGGCCCTGGCGATGAAGCCCAAGGTGATGCTCTTCGATGAGCCCACCAGTGCCCTGGACCCCGAAATGATCAACGAGGTTCTGGACGTGATGGTCCAGCTGGCCAAGGACGGCATGACCATGATCGTCGTGACCCACGAGATGGGCTTCGCCCGGAAGGCCGCCGATCGCGTGGTGTTCATGGCAGACGGCCAGATCGTGGAGGACTCCGAACCGGAGGAGTTCTTCACCAATCCCAAGAGCTCCCGCGCCAAGGACTTCCTCTCGAAACTTCTGACTCACTGAGACCGGGGAACCGGCTCGCACCATACCGCCGGCCTTCGCGCCGTCCACGGAAAGGGAAACATCATGAAGACACTGTTCACTCGCCGCAGAGCCGCCTTCGGCGCAGCCGCGGCCGCCTTGGCGCTCACGCTCTCCGCGTGCGGTGGCACCGGCGGCGACGCGGGCTCCACCAATGGGAGCGGATCCGGAGGAGACGCTCCCTACACGGTGGCATCGAACGTCTCACTCACCGGCAGCCCCACCTTCGACAAGATCAAGGCAGCCGGCAAGATCCGCATCGGCGTGAAGCAGGACCAGCCCGGACTCGGCTTCAAGGACGCAGCCACCGGCGAGTACAGCGGTTTCGATGTGGAGATCGCCAAGTGGATCGCCGCCTCGCTGGGCTTCGACAAGAGCAAGATCGAATTCAAGCCGATCCCCTCGGCCAACCGTGAATCCGCGATCCAGAACGGTGACATCGACTACTACGTCGGCACCTACTCCATCACGGACAAGCGCAAGAAGCAGGTGGACTTCGCCGGTCCGTACTTCATCACGGGTCAGGGCCTGTTGGTGAAGAAGGACAACACCTCCATCAACAGCGAGAAGGATCTGGGCGGCAAGAAGGTCTGCTCGGCCACGGGCTCCACCCCGATCCAGAACATCCGCGAGAACTTCAAGACCGCCACCCCGATCGAGTTCGACACCTACTCGCAGTGCGTCGACTCGCTGAAGAGTGGCACCGTGGACGCGGTCACCACGGACCAGGCCATCCTGCTCGGCTACGCCGCTCAGGATCCGGACAACCTCAAGGTCGTCGGCCAGCCGTTCACCACGGAGAAGTACGGTGTCGGTCTGACCAAGGGCGACGCCGCCCTCCGTCACTTCATCAACAAGATGTTCACGGATGGCAAGAGCACCTGGGAGAAGATCTACGACTCCACGCTCGGCGCCTCCGGCCAGAAGGTGACCCAGCCTGCCGTAGACGACTACCAGTAATCCAGCATCGGTGGTGCGGGAGGCCTTCCTCCCGCACCACCGCCCTGCCACTGCGAGCGAAAGCGGCCTGAAACGTGAGTACCCTGCTCGACAATCTCGACCTCTTCACCGAGGGCTTCAAGAACACGATCATCCTGTTCTTCTTCTCAGCGATCTTCTCCCTCATCATCGGCACGATCGTGGGCGCCATGCGCGTCTCACCGATCCCCGCGGCGCGTGCCGTCGGAACGGGCTACGTCAACCTGGTCCGCAACACCCCGCTGACCCTCATCCTGTTCTTCTTCGCCCTCGGATACCCGAAGCTCGGCCTGCCTCAGATCTCCTTCATGGTGGCCGCCATCGTGGGCCTGAGCATCTACACTGCCACCTACGTGGCGGAGACCATCCGATCGGGCATCAATACGGTGCCGGTCGGCCAGGCCGAGGCGGCCCGCGCCATCGGACTCGGGTTCGGCCAGACACTGAGTTTGGTCGTCCTCCCGCAGGCCTTCCGCGCGGTGATCCCTCCGCTCTTCAGCGTGCTGATCGCGCTGCTGAAGAACACCACGGTGGCAGCGGGCTTCTCGGTGATGGAAGCCGGTTCCATCCGTGCCAATCTCTCCGAGCGCGGCGAGCCGGCCATGGTGGGCCTGCTGTGGATCGCGCTGGGCTTCATCATCCTGGTGGCCCTGTTGTCCCTGCTCCAACGGCACTTCGAGAAGAAGTGGAAGGTGGCACGATGACCTCCGTCCTGTTCGACGCGCCCGGCCCCAAGGCGAAAGCCCGCAACCTGGTGGGCGGCATCGTCACCCTTCTCGTGGTGCTCGGCGTCATCGCCTTCATCATCATCCGGCTGGCGGACACCGGCCAGTTCACGGCAGCGAAGTGGAAAATCTTCACCTTCCCGCTGGTGCAGCAGACCATCGTCCAGGCGGTGGGGGCGACGCTCTCGGCTTTCGCCCTCGCAGCGGTGCTCAGCATCGTGCTCGGCATGCTGCTGGCCATCGGCAAACTCTCCGATCACCGCTGGGTATCGGTGCCGTGCTACTGGATCGTGGAGCTGTTCCGTGCTGTCCCGTTGCTGATCCTCATGATGATGATCTACTACGGCCTGCCGAGCATCGGGATCGCTTTGCCGCCGTACGCGGCGGTCGTCGGCGGTCTGACCCTCTACAACGGCTCCGTCCTCGCGGAGGCCTTCCGAGCCGGCATCGAGTCGCTGCCGAAGGGCCAGAAGGAGGCTGGCATGGCGATCGGCCTGCGCAAGAGCCAGGTCATGAACCTCATCCTCTTCCCGCAGGCCTTCCGCGCGATGCTCCCACTGGTACTGGCACAGCTGGTGGTGATCCTGAAGGACACCGCACTCGGCTTCATCGTGACCTACAACGAGATCCTGTTCCAGGCGAAGTACTTCGGTTCCCAGGCCCAGTACGGCTCGCCGATCATCCAGGCCGCCATGGTGGCGGCCGTGATCTACATCGGCATGTGCCTCATCCTGTCCGGCATTGCCAAGCTCGTGGAGATCCGCCTGAAGAAGGGCGGCAAGACCCCCATGGAGCAGACACCGGATGTCGTGGCTGGCCAAGCCGGTCTCGCGGGCCTGGGCGGCGCAAGCGGTGCCTGACCACCCGCCCAACGACAGGAGGCCGTGACCCCATCGGGGTCACGGCCTCCTTCGCGTCATGCTCAGATCTGCGGAGACAGCCACCGAGTCAGCGCAGCGAGGCAGGCCCGGACGGCCTCGGCGTCGACATGCTCATCGTCCTTGTGCGCCAGCAGAGCGTCTCCCGGGCCGAAGTTCACGGCCGGAACACCGAGTTCCGAGAAGCGAGCGACGTCCGTCCAGCCGTACTTGGGCTTCGGCTCGCCACCCACGGCAGTGACGAAACTCGCCGCAGCCGGGTGGTTCAGTCCCGGGCGCGCACCCGACGCCGCATCGGTGCGGACGACGTCGAACCCCTCCATCAGCTGTTTGACGTGCAATTCGGCGTCCTCCGGCGTCTTGTCCGGGGCGAAGCGGTAATTGATCTCCACGACGCATCGATCCGGGATGACGTTCCCGGCGGTCCCTCCGTGGATGAGCACGGCGTTGAGGCTCTCGCGGTAGTCCAGCCCGTCCACGGCGATCGTTCGGGGCTGGTAGGCCGCCAGACGCGTCAGGACCGGTGCCACGGCGTGGATGGCGTTCTCGCCCATCCAGGCCCGGGCGGAGTGCGCCGCCACCCCCCGGGTGGTCACCTCGAAACGGCTCGTGCCGTTGCAGCCGCCTTCCACCACCCCGTTGGTCGGTTCCAGGAGGATCGCGAAATCGCCTTCGAGCAGCTGAGGGTGGTTACGGACCAGTCGGCCCAGACCGCTCTTGGAGGCTTCGACCTCCTCGTGATCGTAGAAGACGAAAGTCACGTCCCGGCCGGGAGTCAGGTCTCCACGTCCGATCGCCGCGGCAAGAGCCAATTGCACGGCGACACCGCTCTTCATGTCGACGGCGCCCCGTCCGAACAGGGTGCTCGCGCCGGGCTCACCGGTCCAGCTGCTCGGAACGGTGCCGAGCGAGCCGGCCGTGGTCGGCAGGGGCACGGTGTCGAGATGACCCGCAAGGATCACACGCTCGGGATGTCCCTCCGTCGTACGGGCGACGATCGAGTCCCCGTCGCGTGTGATCTCGAACGCGTCGAGAGCCCGCAGGGCATCCTCCACCGCGTCGGCGATGTCCTTCTCAGCTCCGGAGACGCTGTTGATATCGAGCAGGGCCGCGGTGAGTAGGGAGACATCCTGATGCAGGTCGAGAACGGTCATTTCCTCACTTTACTGCCGCTGAACACCGTTACTTTTGAGGCGTCATGGCGCGCCGATAAACTGCAGGCATGACTTCAGCCGCCCCTGAGAACGCCGCAGACCTGAACGCACACGCTTCGCGCCGGACCGCCCATGGCTTCGGCATCGCGACCATCGCCGTGCGCGGCGATGAGGCCACCGTCCTGGACGTGTGGTTCCCCGCCCCCGCCCTCGGAGAAGCCGCGGAGTCCCTCCGCTCCGTGGAGAACGCGCCGAAGGAACTCGTCGAGGCCGCAGCCGCGGGCACGGACGAGGATCGCGGCACCCAGCAGCAGGTGGTGTTCGTGCAGATCGATCTGGACGCCCCTGTCGCCGACACGGCGGACGCATACCTCCGTCTCCACCTGCTCTCCCACCGTCTCGTGGCACCGAACACTGTCAGCCTCGACGGCCTGTTCGGCAAGCTCGCCAACGTGGTGTGGACCAATTTCGGCCCGGCACTCCCCGAGGGCTTCGAGTCGGTCCGGGCCAAGCTCCGCAAACGCGGCAACGTGACGGTGTACGGAGTGGACAAGTTCCCCCGCATGGTCGACTACGTCGTCCCGACCGGCGTCCGGATCGCCGATGCCGACCGCGTCCGCCTGGGCGCGCACCTGGCCGACGGCACCACCGTCATGCATGAAGGCTTCGTCAACTTCAACGCCGGCACTCTCGGAACGTCGATGGTCGAGGGCCGAATCTCCGCAGGAGTCGTGGCCGGGGACGGCACCGACGTCGGTGGCGGCGCCTCGATCATGGGAACGCTCTCGGGTGGCGGCAAGGAGCGCGTAGCCCTGGGCGAGCGGGTCCTGCTGGGCGCCAATTCCGGCGTCGGCATCAGCATCGGCGACGATTCAGTGGTGGAGGCAGGTCTCTACGTCACCGCGGGCACCCGCGTCCGCGTCCATGGTCCCAAGGACGCGGACGGCGAGGAGGTCCAGCAGATCGTCAAGGCAGTGGACCTCTCCGGCGTGCCGAATCTCCTCTTCCGCCGCAATTCCAGCACCGGTGAAGTGGAGGCGCTCCCCCGCAAGGGCCAGACCGTGGAACTGAACGCAGCCCTGCACGCCAACTGAGCCGCCTAAGATGAGAGGGTGGGACCGTCAGGTCCCACCCTCTGCCGTCCATCGCCCCCGACCGGAAGCCTCTTCGTGTCACGACGTCGCCACATCAGGCGCTGGATCACCCTGCTCCTCCTGCTGAGCCTCCTGGCCGGCGGGATCTGGATCGCCGTCCAGCTCACCAGTTCCGTCCGTTCGGAGGGTCCCGAGCTCTGCACCGTCGATGTGTCGGGGGACAAATTCCAGCTCACGCCGGACCAGTCACGTTACGCCGCGCTGATCTCCGCCGTCGGCGTCAGTAAGGGGCTCCCGCCGCGGGCATCCTCCATCGCCATCGCCACGGCGCTGCAGGAGTCCCACCTCCGCAATCTGAACTACGGCGACGCCGCCGGTCCCGACTCCCGCGGGCTCTTCCAGCAGCGCTCCTCACAGGGCTGGGGCACCGAAGCCGAGATCATGGACCCCTATTACTCCACGGGCGCCTTCTACAAGGCTCTGGTGAAGGTACCCGGTTACCAGTCGATGCCGCTGACAGAGGCCGCCCAGACAGTCCAGCGTTCGGCCTTCCCGGAAGCCTATGCGGATCACGAGAGCGAGGGCCGGGCGTTCGCCTCGTCCCTGACCGGGCAGTCCCCGGCTTCCTTCAGTTGCAGTCTCCTGCCCTCCACCGGTGCCGGCGACCCGGCTGCCGCGCAGAAGGAGTTCGCCAAGGCCTTCCCCACTCTCCACGCCGAGGTCTCCAACCGGGAGCTCCGGGTGAGCACGTCCGGCACCACCGGCTGGGCCGTCGCGCAGTGGGCCGTCGCCAACGCGAAGCAGTTCGGGATCGACCGGGTCGACTACGACATGCAGACCTGGCTCCGGGAGAACCGCGACGGATGGCGGGCCACACAGTCTTCAGGCCGCCAGGTGGTCATCACGCTCGCTTCAGGTCCGGGAGCCTGAGCCCTTCCAACCGGCAGCCCAGACCGCTCAGACCAGCAGTTCCAGGATCGGTTCCAGGTAGCTGCGCAGCAGCGGTGGGTCGTCCGGCAGCTGATGACTCAGTAGTACCAGATCAGGCTCGGCGAACCAGGCACGTGGCTCCGCGAACGGCAGGATCACCAGCCGCAGAGTGAAGCCCTGGGCCGGCCGGCCCAGCGTCCTCTCGCACGCACGGACCACCGCTTCGACCTCCGTCTCCAGCGTTGCGGCCTGTCTTGCCTGGCGGTGGGTGTGCTCACGGAGCCGCTCTTCAGCCCAGCTGTACGCGGCCCCACGGTGCGCGCTGGCCACGCGGTGCAAAGCGGGAGAGCCGAGGAACTGGGCCGTCTCCGGGATGTCGGGCGTCTGCGTCAGCTCCGAATGGGATCTGATCAGCTGATGCCACCAGGCCTCCCATTCGATGCGCAGGGCTTCGTGCCCGCCCACGTCCGCGATGAGATGGCGGTGCTCACTGCCGTGCACGCGAGGTTCGATGGGAGCGAGCGTCGGAGGCCCGGCATCGTGCATTCCGGCGCTCTCCCGCAGGTACAGTGCAACGAGCATGGGGAACGATGTCCCCACACTCAGAGTCCAGGAGCCTGGTTCCCCGGCTTCCCCTCCAGCTGATTCACGTGCGTTCATGCGGACCTCCCACGGCCCTGTCTTCACCGACAGCGCAGGGTCGACGCCTTCAGTGTAGTCCTCGGCGAAGCGCCCGGCTCAGGGGGCGGGGAGCAGAAGTTCGTCCAGGTGCTTCAGCAGCACCGAGCGGCACATCGTGGCGTCGAGCCACTGACCGTGCACCAGCGCGTGCAGGGACAGACCGTCCAGAAGCGAGAGCAGACGTTCGGCTTCCACCACCAATTCATCCAGCTCACCGGCAGGCCGGAACAGCTGAATCAGATGGCCGACGACGGCGGCCGACGCACGGTATCCGCGTTCGGCTTCGGCCTGCAGTGCGGGGTTGCCGCGGGAGGCGAGCCGGAACTCGATCCGCGCACAGCATTCGGCTGCGGAGTCCCCCTCAAGCGGCAGGAACTGCGCCAGCAGCCTCACGGCGCCTTCCCTCAGGTGTTCGGCAGAGCCGTCTTCGGCAGCCGCTTCCACCTCCGGCAGCTGTTCGTCCAGGCGACGTTCCAGACGCTCATTGGCGGTCAGGAAGGCGTGCTCCAGTAGCTCGGCACTGTCCTGGAAATAGTGCCGTACCGATCCGACCACCAGCCCGGCTTCCGCCGCGACCTCCCGGAGTGAGACCTTCGACAGGCCATCGGCGGAGATGATCCGGAAAACGGCGTCCGCCACTTCGGCGCGGCGGGCTGTTGCATTGACGACTTTCGGCACACTACTTTTCTAGCACACCTGAGCTTAAACGGCCTGCTGCGATACGGTTGTAGGCATGACGATTTTGGTTACCGGGGGTACCGGCTACATCGGTTCGCACACCGTCCTGGCTCTGCTCGAGGCCGGCAAGGACGTTGTGGTGCTGGACAACCTGTCCAACTCCAGTGAGGAATCGCTTCGCCGCGTCGAAGAGCTGACGGGGAAGAAGGTCGCCTTCCACGCGGTGGACCTCACGGACGCAGAAGGCCTGGATGCTCTCTTCGCGGCTCACGACTTCTCCTCGGTGATCCACTTCGCGGGTCTCAAGGCGGTGGGCGAGTCCTCCGCGATCCCCCTCGAGTACTACTACCGGAACGTCGCCGGCACGATCAACCTGCTCCGTGCCATGGACGCCCACGATGTGCGCAGCATCGTGTTCAGTTCCTCGGCCACCGTGTACGGCGAGCACAACCCGGTCCCGTACATCGAGAAGATGGAGATCGGGGCCAGCAACCCCTACGGTCGTACCAAGGAACAGATCGAGGACATCCTCTCGGATCTGGCGGCCTCCGATGAGCGTTGGTCCGTAGCCCTGCTGCGCTACTTCAACCCGGTCGGGGCACATCCTTCGGGCCGCATCGGCGAGGATCCGCAGGGCATCCCGAACAACCTCGTGCCATTCATCGCGCAGGTCGCCGTCGGGCGCCGCGAGAAGCTCATGGTGTTCGGCGGGGACTACGAGACACCGGACGGCACCTGCCTGCGTGACTACATCCACGTGGTCGATCTCGCCGAGGGCCATCTCGCCGCGCTCAACCACATCGAGCCGCGCGCGGGCGTCTTCCGCTGGAATCTCGGGTCCGGCAGGGGGTCCAGCGTCCTGGAGGTGCTGCGGTCCTTCGAACGGGCCGTGGGGCACGAACTGCCCTACGAGATCGTCGCCCGTCGCCAAGGAGACCTTCCGGCCTTCTGGGCGGACGCCTCCTCCGCTCTCGCCGATCTCGGCTGGTCCACCACCAAGTCCCTCGATGAGATGTGCGAAGACCACTGGCGCTGGCAGAAGAACAACCCCAACGGCTACACGGCCTGAGCAACGCGGGGTCACTTCGAGCCGCTCCGGAAACCGGAATCGGGCCCGGAGTGCGCTCATGGCCTCCTCCGACCTCGCAAGCTCGGCTGGAGCCTCTGGCCAATCGCTTCCGCGTTCCTGACTGAACGACGACGGCGGCCGCCCACCTTCCAGGTGAGCGGCCGCCGTCGTCGGCTCCAGGCGTTCCGGGGATCAGACCGCCGGGTAGTTACGCTCCGGGTGACCCGTGTAGAGCTGCCGCGGACGGCCGATCTTGGTGGCCGGATCGTTGATCATCTCGCGCCACTGGGCGATCCAGCCCGGCAGGCGGCCGATCGCGAAGAGCACGGTGAACATCTTCTCCGGGAAGCCCATGGCCTTGTAGATCAAGCCCGTGTAGAAGTCCACGTTCGGGTAGAGCTTGCGCTGGATGAAGTAATCGTCCGCGAGGGCCTTCTCCTCCAGGCGCATTGCGATGTCCAGCAGTTCGTCGTTGCCACCGAGCTTGCCCAGAACCTCATGAGCCGTGGCCTTGATGATCTTGGCGCGCGGGTCGTAGTTCTTGTAGACACGGTGTCCGAAGCCCATGAGGCGGACGCCGTCTTCCTTGTTCTTGACCTTCTCCATGTAGTCCTCCGGCTTGATGCCATCGGCCTGGATCTGGCGCAGCATCTTCAGCACGGCCTCGTTGGCGCCACCGTGTGCGGGGCCGAAGAGGGCGTTGATGCCGGCGGAGACGGAGGCGAAGAGGTTCGCGTTCGCGGAACCGACCAGACGGACCGTGGAGGTGGAGCAGTTCTGCTCGTGATCCGCGTGCAGGATCAGGAGGAGGTCCAGTGCCTTGACGATGGTCGGATCCATCTCGTACTGCTCCACGGGCAGACCGAAGGACAGGCGCAGGAAGTTCTCCACCAGGTTCATCGAGTTGTCCGGGTAGAGCATCGGCTGGCCGATGGACTTCTTGTGGGCGTAGGCCGCGATGACCGGGACCTTGGCCAGAAGGCGGATGGTGGAGAGTTCCACCTGCTCCTGGTTGAAGGGGTCCAGAGAGTCCTGGTAGAAGGTGGACAACGCGGAGACCGCGGAGGACAGCACCGGCATGGGGTGCGCGTCACGCGGGAACCCACCGAAGAATCCCTTGAGGTCCTCGTGCAGAAGGGTGTGACGGCGGATCTTCTGGTCGAACGCCTCCAGCTCCGTGGGGGTCGGAAGTTCGCCGTAGATCAGCAGGTAAGAGACTTCCAGGAAGCTGGAGTGCTGTGCCAGCTGCTCGATCGGGTACCCGCGGTAGCGCAGGATGCCGGCGTCACCGTCGATGTAGGTGATCGCCGAGGCCGTGGCCGCGGTGTTCATGAATCCGGGGTCGTAGGTCACCGCGCCGGTCGACTTCAGGAGCTTCGAGACGTCGTAACCGTCGTTGCCTTCAACCGCCGGAATCCGGGGGAGTTCAAGTTCGCCGTTCTCGTGGCGGAGCGTTGCGCTCTTGTGCTCGGTCATAGGAGTCTCCTTTGTGGGGCTTCACCCCGCTAGAACTCGTGATGCTGTGGCTTCGCCGGCGACGGGTTGTCCGCTTCCAACAAAGTCTGGGCGAAATTCCCGGAGGAATCGCCAAGTGTCCAGTAACAAACTACAACCATCGGCAAGTGCCGCCCTAATCGGCAGCCACTTCCCAGGAAAGCCTTGCGCTTTCGCTCACGGCGCGGTATCTGCCGCGGTCTCAGGCGGTCAGACGGCTCACTGCGGCATCGATCCGCTCATCGGACGCGGTCAGGGCGATCCGGACGAATCCGTTGCCCTTCTCTCCGTAGAACACACCGGGGCCACAGACGATGCCCCGCTCGGCGAGACGACCCACGGTCTCCCAGGTGTCCTCCCCCGCCGTCGACCAGAGATACAGCCCGGCCTCCGAATGACGGATCTCCAGCCCGAAGGAGCGCAGAGCCGGCAGCAAGCGCTCGCGTCGTCCGCGGTACAGGTCCTTCTGCGCCTGGACGTGCTCGTCTTCGCCCAAGGCCAGCCGCAGGGCGGCCTGGATCGGGGCGGGGACGATCATCCCCGCGTGCTTGCGGCTGTTGACCTGGCTGGCGATCAACACAGGATCTCCCGCTGCGAAGGAGGCCCGGTAGCCGGCCAGATTCGATTGCTTGCTCAGCGAGTAGACGGCGAGGAGTCCGGAGACGTCTCCCCCGCTCACCCGCGGGTCGAGAACGCTGGGGACGGCTTCGCCGCCCCGCTGCACGTCCCAGGAATCCCAGCCGAGCTCCGCGTAGCACTCATCCGAGGCGACCACTGCGCCTTGCGCGCGGGCCTGGTCCACGATCTTCTTGAGGCTCTCGGCCGAGCGCACCTCACCGGTGGGATTGCCCGGCGAGTTGAGCCAGACCAGCCGGACTCTGGCCCGGGTGGCCGCATCGAGCTCGTCCAGGTCGTCCACGGCCACGGCGGTGGCGCCGACCAGCTGGGCTCCGATGTCATAGGTGGGGTAGGCCACGCTGGGGCGCACCACCACGTCCCCGGGTTTCAGGCCGAGGAAGAAGGGCAGCCAGGCCACCATCTCCTTCGAACCGACTGTCGGCAGCACGGCGTCGGGATTCAAGCCGGGCACGTTCCTGCGCCTGGCGAACCAGTCCACCACGGCCTCCCGCAGCGCCGCGGTGCCGTGCACCGTCGGATAGCCGTGGGCGTCCGCCGCGGCGGCCAGCCCCTCCTGGATGAACGACGGTGTGGGGTCCACGGGCGTGCCGATCGAGAGATCGACGACGGCGTCGGGATGCTGGGCCGCCCTGGCCCGGTACGGGGCAAGGGATTCCCAGGGGTATTCAGGCAGGCTCAGTCCGAAGGCGTCCGAAGGAAATCCCATGTCCGCTGCGTTCAGTCCTGGTTCTGCGGCGGCAGAGCGGAGATGAAGGGGTGGTCCGTTCCCGTGTTGCCGATCTTGGCAGCACCGCCGGGGGAACCGAGTTCGACGAAGAACTCGACATTGGCCTTGTAGTACTCGCTCCACTCGTCGGGGACATCGTCCTCGTAGTAGATGGCTTCCACCGGGCAGACCGGCTCACAGGCACCGCAATCGACGCACTCGTCCGGGTGGATGTAGAGGGAACGCTCGCCTTCGTAGATACAGTCGACCGGGCATTCCTCGATGCAGGCCTTGTCCTTCACATCAACGCAAGGCTGTGCGATTACGTACGTCACGTTCCGTCTTTTCCCTTCGGCTACGGTGCCTGTGTCCCGCAGGCGTTCATCCGTTGTTCTCCACTGTATTACCCCAGGCCCCACTTCACCGAAGAGCGTGACGCCCGCCTACCATGGTGGCGTGTCATTATCCTCACTCCGCGGCGTCCAGCTCCTGCTCAGTGCCCCGATCGGCACCCGCGTCGTCGTGCGCTTCAAACTGGACGACGACGGCGTGCTCAGCGACGCACTCGGCGAATTGAGCGCTCGGGAACAGGACGCCGACGGGAAGCTGAAAATCGTCGTCACCGGCCGTCGGGGCGCCATCACGGTGCCCCTCGAACGGGTGACCGCGGCCAAGCCGGTTCCGCCCGCTCCGGCGCCCCGGGCTCCACGGTTCCCGCCCCGCCCGTGAACCTCGGATGGGGAGCCCTCCCCATCCGTATGACATGAGATCGGCCACCGTTCCCGGTAGCGTGACGTGGGAGTATTCCTACCGTTCGCCCGCACCCCATGGGAAGGCAATCATGAAGAAGACCGCGATCTGGGCCGTCCTGGCCCTGGCTCCGCTGCTGGCAGCCTGTTCACCGAGCGCTCCTGCGCCCGCACCGAGCGAAAGCGCCACCTCGGAAAACAGCCCGATGGAGACCACCTCTGATGCGGCGCCGAGCAGCGACGCCGCCGCCGACGCAAGCGGCCTCAAGGCCTCCTGCCAGAAATTCAACGAACTCGCCGCCAAACTCCGCACGATGAGCTACCCAGACAGCTCCGGCTACATGAATCTGTACACGGAGAGCCAGACTGCCGCTGAGTCGGCGCCGGCCGAGACCAAGAAGGCCCTGACGGCCATCGGAATCCTCGCGCTCGACTACACGAAGAGTGACACGCTTCCCCAGGAGGACAAGGACCGCATGACCCAGGAATGGCAGGCCATCTCCGCGCCGTGTTCCTCAGCCGGGGTCACCGCCGAACTGTAAACGAGTTCCACAGACACGGGCCAGGGGCCGGAAACACGATGTGTTTCCGGCCCCTGGCCTGTGATGAGCGCTATGCCGCAGCGTTGACGGTCACGGCTCCCACGATCTCCCGTACATCCTCGGTACGCGGTTCCGCTTCAGGGTCCGTCTCCGGACGCACCACGAGGAATCCGAGGAAACGCCCGTTCTGCAGTACTGCGACGCTCGTGGCACTCTTCGCTTCGCCATCCTCCGATTCAAAAGCGACCATGACCGCGTAGCTCTGTCTGCCCTCCAGCTGAAGATCGCCCTCGGCAAGCACGCGGCC
Source organism: Arthrobacter sp. NPDC090010 (assembly GCF_044748305.1). Taxonomy (NCBI): domain Bacteria; kingdom Bacillati; phylum Actinomycetota; class Actinomycetes; order Micrococcales; family Micrococcaceae; genus Arthrobacter; species Arthrobacter sp. NPDC090010. The sequence goes on along the minus strand of NZ_JBIVFT010000001.1, from coordinate 348,354 downwards.
GTTCTTCTGCAGGTAGAACTCGGCCATCAGGTGTGCCCAACCGGACAGCTGCGGCGCCGACTGCACGGCTTGCTCATCCTTGATCACCGTCACCAGGATGTTTCCCGGCAGGCCGTACTGCTCGGTACCCGGCCCAGCAGTGGACTCATCCAAGACGATGGTCCAGTCCGGGAATTCCGCGGAGAATCCCAGCTCCGAATCAATGCGCATGGTCATCCCTGGCAGTCCTTTCCTGAGTCTTGATTCCGGTCACTGCTTCATCTGAACGAGCTTGCCGTCGTTCGGGGCCTTCTGATACGTGGAGACATTCGTCGACGTCGAGCTCTCCGTGGTCACCTTAACGCTAGCGGCCTTGATGTCGAAGCCGTAGTCGCCCTTGGCCGTGACCACGCTGTTGGTCTGGTACGTGGCCGATCCCGCGTGGTAAAGCCGCGCAGCGTCCGCATTGGCCGCCTGATCGTTGCCGACCGCCACATTGTGCAGGTAGCTGTCGATGATGACCTTGTTGTCCGGGGTGTAGGGGATGTCGATCTTGACCGACCCCTGGGTTCCCGCGGTCACGGAACCACTGTAACCATTCCCGTCGACCCCCGTGGCCTCCGAGGCGCCCTGCGCGACCGTTCCGTCCATGGCCAGGGAGACGGAGCTGATGTTGTGCCCCTTGTCCATATTGACCGTCAGGCCCGCATTGCCATTGGCCTGGAACACCCGACCGTCCATGTCCAGCTTGCCCGTGGCGGAAACCTGCACGGACCCCGAGGAGGTCCCGTCCGTGAGGTTCTGCTCGTAGGCCATCTTGAGGCTGGCGTTGCCCGAGGCGTCTCCAGCCTTGCCAGAGGCCTCCAAGGACAGCTCGCCCTTGGCGGAATCGCTGTGACTGATGGTGTGGTTGGCCGTGGCCGCGTGATCGATCGTGTCCAGCACATAGCCCGGAGGATTGCTGATGACGTCCTTGGCCTTGCCGAAGCTGTCCGGGGGCAGATCGTCATACATCTTGTTCCGGGCGGCCACGGCATCCTCCAGCGACTTGAACTGGTAAGTCCGGGAGACTTCGCCGCTGAGGGTTGCTCCGACCTTGTCGTCACCCTTGGTATTGACGCCGAGGCCAAGATCCCCGGAGACCTTCATGGTCGCGGTGCCATCGGCATTCTTGGTCACCTCGGCCGTGACGTGGGCTCCACCGTGGAACCAGGCGACCTCCGCCTCAAGCCCGGCCTTATCGGTGGACTTGTAGACCGGGACGTCATGACGCGCTGCATTCAGAAGGTAGTCCCGGGCAGTGTCCCTGGCGGATTCCGGAACCCCGCCTTCCATGCCCATGATCGCCGTCGCCGTGTCCTTGTTGCTGAGCAAGTACTTCTTCTCGGCGTCGGTGAGGCTGTTCCACCACGCCGCTTGCTGCTCGGGCGTGGCGTGGGCCATCTGGTCGAGCTTGTCCGTGAGCGCCTTCTGATCTTCCTGCGAAGTGGCGGGCGAGGGACCGTTGCCCGCTCCCCCGCTTCCCCCTCCACTGGAGTTGGAGGCGTCTTCCTGCTCCTTGGCCTGGTTCTTCAGAACCTTGGCATTCTCCCGCAGCGCCGCGATGGCCCGCTCCAGCCCTGGCCGGTAGTCGCTGTTCCAGCTCTGAATGAAGCGGCTCGCATCCTGCCCCTTCCAGGGCGCGGCCATGATCTCAGCGTGCAGGTTCTTGCTCCGCGAGCCCAGCAGCTCGGCTGCCTTGTCCATCCTGGTGGACAGCTCCCGGAGCTTTCCGACGTCAGCGCCGTAAAGCCCCATGGCGATCGCGCTCCTTCCCCTCGACTGCGGCCGAGGGCCGCCCAGTTGATCCAGAGCCTAGCTTTTCATGACAATGACGCAGGGCGCCATGGGGATAACTCCCCATGGTGCCCTGCGTCATTCGATGCTGTGGCGACTCAGGCGCGGGCTCGGGCCCTGCTCGCCTTCAGACGCTCGCTGGAGTCCAGGATGACCTTCCGGATGCGGATGTCCTCCGGGGTGATCTCCACGCACTCGTCCTCGCGGGCGAATTCGAGGGATTCCTCCAGAGTCAACTCGCGCGGCGGCGTGAGGTTCTCGAAGGAGTCCGAGGAAGCCGCACGCATGTTGGTGAGCTTCTTCTCCTTGGTGATGTTGACGTCCATGTCATCGGCGCGGGAGTTCTCGCCGACGATCATGCCCTCGTACACCTCGGAGGTGGGCTTGACGAAGAAGGAACCGCGCTCCTGCAGGTTGATCATGGCGAACGGCGTCACCACACCGGCGCGGTCGGCCACCATGGAACCGTTGGTGCGGTACTCGATGGGGCCTGCCCAGGGCTCGTAACCCTCGGCGATGGAGGAGGCGATACCGGCACCGCGGGTGTCCGTGAGGAACTTGGTGCGGAAGCCGATCAGGCCACGGGCCGGAACGATGAACTCCATGCGGCACCAGCCGGTGCCGTGGTTGGCCATGTTGGTCATGCGGCCCTTGCGGGCGGCCATGAGCTGGGTGACCGCGCCGAGGAATTCCTCGGGCACATCGATGGTCATGTGCTCCATCGGCTCGTGGATCTTGCCGTCGATGGTCTTGGTGACCACCTGCGGCTTGCCCACGGTCAGTTCGAAACCTTCACGACGCATCTGCTCCACCAGGATGGCCAGCGCGAGCTCACCACGACCCTGGACTTCCCAGGCATCCGGGCGCTCGGTCGGCAGAACACGGAGGGACACGTTGCCGATCAGTTCCTTGTCCAGGCGATCCTTGACCTGGCGAGCGGTGACCTTGGCGCCCTTGACCTTGCCGGCCAGCGGGGAGGTGTTGATACCGATGGTCATGGAGATGGCCGGGTCATCCACCGTGATGAGCGGCAGCGGCTGCGGGTTCTCCAGATCGGTCAAGGTCTCACCGATGGTGATGTCCTCGATACCGGCGACGGCCACGATCTCACCCGGCCCGGCGGACTCGGCCGGAACACGCTCCAGGGCCTTGGTAGCCAGGAGTTCGGTGATCTTGACGGTCTTGAGGGTGCCGTCCTGGCGAGCCCAGGCGACCTGCTGACCCTTGCGGAGGGTGCCGTTGTAGATACGCAGCAGAGCCAGACGACCCAGGAACGGGGAGGCATCCAGGTTGGTCACGTGTGCCTGGAGGACGCCCTCCGGGTTGTACGTGGGAGCCGGGATGTGCTCGATGATGGTCTTGAAGAGCGGCTCGAGATCCTCGTTGTCCGGGGCAGCGCCATCGGCAGGCTGCTCGGTGGAGGCGCGGCCGACCTTCGCGGCTGCGTAGACCACGGGAACTTCAAGGACCTTGTCCAGATCGAGGTCCGGGACCTCATCGGCCAGATCAGAGGCTAGACCAAGGAGAAGGTCCATCGACTCGTGGACGACTTCCTCGATGCGTGCGTCCGGACGGTCGGTCTTGTTGACCAGGAGGATCACGGGCTTGTGGGCCGCCAGTGCCTTACGGAGCACGAAGCGGGTCTGCGGCAGCGGACCCTCAGAGGCGTCCACGAGCAGCACGACACCGTCGACCATGGACAGCCCACGCTCCACCTCGCCACCGAAGTCAGCGTGGCCCGGGGTGTCGATCACGTTGATCGTGATCGTCTCACCGTTGGAGGAGGGACCGTTGTAGGCCACCGTGGTGTTCTTGGCCAGGATGGTGATGCCCTTCTCCTTCTCCAGGTCACCGGAGTCCATCACACGGTCTTCCACCGCGCCGTGAGAGGCGAAGGAGTTCGTCTGGCGGAGCATGGCGTCGACCAGGGTGGTCTTGCCATGGTCAACGTGGGCGACGATTGCGACATTGCGCAGATCAGAACGCGAGGCAGTGTTTTCGGACATGCGTTTTCGACTCGTTTCAACGACGACAAGACAGTGGTTCCGTGTCCGACGGCCGCACACCACGCGACGGGACACAAGACGGAGAGGACACCACAGCCCTCCCAATGCAATTCTACCGGCTCGGAGCAAGGGTCTTGCACACCCACTTCAGAAGCCGGTTGCGGAGCCACCCACCCGTGATCAAAAGGTGACTAGGTTATCCGTCCTCGTGCCTTCACACTTGTTTCAGAATCCGTTCCGACAGACAAGGGAATCCAGTGAAGTCACTACCGCGCCGAACGCTGCTGCTGGCGGCGTCTTTGGCGTTGCTGGCTACAGCAGGGATTGCACCACAGCCGATGCCGCCGGCCTCCACCGAGGCCACGGCGGGGTCGCTCCCTCCCGCCGTCGGAGGCACGGTGGGACGCCAGGCGCCGGCTGTCCTGTCGCTCCGGGACGGCGCGCCGATCGCCTTGCTCGTCGGCGACTCCCAGGCCGGTGGTGCCGCGGGTGTGCACCCGGAGGACACCTGGCCCCAGCGGGGCCTGGGCGCGCTGGGCTACTCGGTCCGCTGGGTGGGTGCAGGCGGGACCGGCTATGTGGCGTCACGACCGCGGGGACACGCGAGCAACTACCTCGATGCCTTCCGGAACGGGAACTGGCGGCTTCCCGCCCATGATCCCGCGCTGATCGTGCTGGAGGGCGGTGGAAACGACGCGAACCAGGGCAAGTCCGCCGCCGACGTCGCCTCCAACTGCCGCCAGCTCGTCTACCTATTGCACCGCAGGTATCCCTCCTCACGGATGGTCATGGTGGGAGTGCTCTCCCGCGCGGCCCACGACGGCGGCGGCGCCCGCATCGCGATGGACTCGGTCCTGGCCGATACGGCACGCGAGCTGAGAGTCCCCTTCGTCGATCCAGGTGGCTGGATCACGCATTACCGGCTGGGTGGCAGCATGGCCGACGGAGTGCACTTGAAGCCGCAGGGACATGACGTCCTGACCACGGTGTTCGCGGAGGCGATACGAGCGACATTGGACTGAACCGGCGCACTCACCGAATAACGCCGAAGGGCGGTGCCACTCTCAAGTGGCACCGCCCTTCGGCGTTCACGATCCGGCCGCGCTCAAGCGACCTCAGGCGGCAGCAGCAGCCGGGCGCCGGGAATGGCGTCGAGCAACTTCTGCGTGTATTCCCGCTGCGGGTTCTCGAAGACGCTGTCGGTCGTCCCGGTCTCCACGAGCTGTCCGCGTTCCATCACGCAGACATCGTCGGCGATCTGGCGGACGACTGCGAGGTCGTGGGTGATGAACAGGTACGTCAGGCCGAGATCAGACTGCAGATTGGCCAGCAGGTTGAGCACCTGGTCCTGGACCAGGACGTCGAGAGCGGAGACCGCCTCGTCGCAGATGATCACTTCCGGATCCAACGCCAGGGCGCGGGCGATCGCCACACGCTGACGCTGGCCACCGGACAGCTCGTTCGGGTAGCGCCGCATCATGCTCGACGGAAGGGCCACGGCATCCAGGAGCTCGCGGACCTTCTTCTCCCGACTCACCTTGTCCCCCACCTTGTGAACCCTCAGGGGCTCTTCGATGGTCCGGAAGATGTTGAACATCGGGTCCAGAGAACCATAAGGATCCTGGAAAATTGGCTGCACACGACGGCGGAACTTCAGCGCGTCCCGTCCAGTGAGCGAGCTGACGTCAACCCCGTCGAAGTGGATCGAACCGGACGTCGGCGTCTCCAATCCGAGCACCATGCGCGCCACCGTGGACTTGCCAGAACCCGACTCACCGACGACGGCGGTCGTCGTGCCGCGTTTGACCTCAAAGCTGACCTTGTCCACCGCGGTGAAATCGGTCTTGCGCCCGAAGGCACCCTCGCGCAGCTTGAACACCTTGGTCAGATCCTTGATCTGCAGGACGGCGTCCGGCTTGCCCTTCGCGTGAACCGCTTCGGTGCCGCTCAGCACCTCTTCGGATTCCAGGCCCGCTTCCTTGGCCACCTGGATACGGCGGGAGGCCAAGGATGGCGCTGCGGAAACGAGGCGCTTGGTGTAGGGGTGCTGCGGGTTACGCAACAGCTCCAGGGCCGGACCAGACTCGACGACCTGGCCCTTGTACATCACGACGACCTTCTGGGCGCGCTCGGCGGCCAGACCAAGGTCGTGGGTGATGAGCAGGACGGCTGTGCCGAGTTCCTCGGTCATGCCCTCCAGATGGTCCAGGATCTGGCGCTGAACGGTCACGTCAAGGGCGGACGTCGGCTCGTCGGCGATCAACAGTCGCGGCTGGCAGGACAGCCCGATGGCGATCAGGGCACGCTGACGCATACCACCGGAGAACTCGTGCGGGTACTGCTTCGCACGACGTTCAGCATCCGGCAAACCGGCGTTGGACAGGGCTTGTGCCACGTCCTTAGGCCCGCTGGGCAGGCCGTTGGCGCGCAACGTCTCCTTCACCTGGAATCCGATCTTCCAGACCGGGTTCAGGTTGGACATCGGATCCTGAGGCACCATGCCGATGGAGTTGCCGCGCAATTCGATCATGCGCTTCTCACTCACATGGGTGATGTCCTCACCGTCGAACACGATCTGTCCGCCGGACACCCGGCCGTTCTTGGCCAGCAGACCGATCGCGGCCAGCGCCGAAGTGGACTTGCCGGAACCCGACTCGCCCACGATCGCGACGGTCTCACCAGGCATCACGGTGAAGTTGACCTTCCGGACCGCCTTGGCAGTGCCGCCTGCCGTGGTGAACTCGATCTCCAGGTCCTTGATTTCAAGGAGCGGACGGTCCTGATCGCCCTGAGGCGTATTCGGCACCTCGTTCACATTGATCTCAGGAGTCACTTCTTCCTCGCTTTGGGGTCAAGGGCGTCCCGCAGGGCGTCGCCGAGCATGATGAAGCTCAGCACGGTGATGCAGAGCGCTGCCGACGGGTACAGCAGAACCGAAGGATTAGTCCTCAGCTGCGTCCGGGCATCCGAAATGGCCTGGCCCCAGGACAGCAGCTCCTGCGGGAGCCCAATGCCGAGGAAGGACAGCGTCGCCTCGGCCACGATGAACGTGCCCAGGCTCACCGTCGCTACGACGATGATCGGCGCGAGGGAGTTCGGCAGCGCGTGCCGGATGAGGGCACCCCACCGGCTCACGCCCAAGGCCTTGGATGCGGTGATGTAGTCAGCGTTCCGTACCGAGAGCACAGCACCACGAGTAATGCGGGCGATGTTGGGCCAGCCCAGCAAGGTCAGCACCGCCACCACCGAGAGGATTCCCTTGTTGTCACGGAACAGCGGCATCTGGAAGACCACCAGGGCACCGAGCACCAGGGGCAGAGCGAAGAAGATATCACCCAGACGGGCAAGCACCGAGTCCACCCAGCCACCGAAGAAGCCTGCGATGGCACCCAGGGCACCACCGATGATGACCACGAAAACGGTGGTCAGGATGCCGACGGACACCGAAGCACGGGCACCATAGATGGTCTTGGCATAGATGTCACAGCCCTGGCCGTCGGTGCCGAAGAGATGCGCCCCGGAAGGGCCCTGGAGCGCCACCCCGAGATCGCAGAAGTTCGGCTTGCTCGGGTCCAACGAAGTGAAGAGCTGAGGGAACAGGGACACCACGGCGATCACGACGATCAGGAACGCCGAGACGATGAAGAGCGGCCGGGTCCTGAGATTGACCCAGGCCTCCTTCCAGAGGCTGCTGGGAGCGTCGTCGGAAACCGTGCTGTCGACGGCCGCGAGTGGCGTCTCGTCCAGCGGGGCGACGTAGTGCTCGATCACACGCGAGTTTTTCTTATTTGTCATAGCGAATCCTCGGATCAAGCCAGGCGTACAGCAGGTCCACGACCAGGTTGGAGATGACGAAGACCAAAACGAGCAGGCTCACGATGGCCACGATCGTCGGACCCTCACCACGGATGATGGAGTTGTAGAGCTTGTTACCGACGCCGGGCACATTGAAGATGGCTTCGGTGACGATCGCGCCGCCCATGAGGTTACCCAGGTCAGCACCCAGGAACGTCACCACAGGGATGAGCGAGTTACGCAGCACGTGGACACTGATGACGCGGCCGCGGGACAGGCCCTTAGCAGTGGCGGTTCGAACGTAATCGGCGTCCATTCCCTCAGCCACGGACGTCCTGGTCAAGCGCAGGACGTAGGCGAAGGAGACTGATGCCAACACGATGGCGGGCAGGATCAACGAGTTGAAATCGACCGACGAACCAACGGTGGGCCGCGCCCAGCCGAGCTGCAGACCGATCACGAGCTGCAGGACGAAGCCGATGACGAAGGTCGGAACGGAGATCAGCAACAAGGAGAAGACCAAAAGCGTCGCATCGAAGAACTTGCCCTTGTTCAGACCGGCGATAAGACCGGCAGCGATGCCGAAAACGGCCTCGATCACGAGGGCCATGATGGCCAACTGTGCAGTGACCGGGTAGATCTGGGCAAGGATATCGGCGATCGGGCGGCCGGTGAAGTCCACACCGAGGTTGAAGGACAGCAGGTTCTTCAGGAACAGGAAGTACTGGACGAAGAAGGGCTGGTCGAGGTTGTACTGCGCACGGAGTGCGTTGATGACGGCGTCCGAGGGCTGTTTGTCCCCGAACATGGCGCGGATGGGATCACCGGGGACCGCGAAGACCATGGCGTAGACGAGCAGCGTCACACCGAAGAAGACGGGGATGACCTGCAGGAGGCGTCGTCCTAGATAACGGAGCATGAGCGCCACCTGAACTTGATCGAAGTCGTGTTTTTCATATGAGGGGTTCTCCGTAGATGAACGCCAACAAGCGAGCGTAACCAGACAACAGCAGTCAGGTTACGCTCGCTCGCGGCGTTGGACTACATCAGGTGATGGTTCCTACTTGTTCTTGGTGACCTTGTAGTACTCGATGACTCCGTGCCAGTCGGTCTCAACGTTGTTCACGCTGGTGCTCCAGCCGATGGGCTGGTTCTGGGACCACAGGGGCAGGTTCGGCAGGTCCTTGAACAGGATCTCCTGAGCCTTGTTGAAGATCTTCGCGCCGTCTTCAGCAGTCTTGGCGGCCTCACCTTCCTTGAGGAGCTTGTCGAACTCGGGGTTCGAGTACTTCTCATAGTTGGAGCTGCCATCGGTTCCGAGAGTCGGTTCCAGGAAGTTGTAGATCGACGGGTAGTCGGCCTGCCAGCCGGCACGGACGGCGCCGGTCAGCTTGCGGTTCAGGCGATCGTCCAGCATGGTGGCGAACTTCGGGTACGGCTTGCCTTCAGCCTTGATGCCGAGGTTGTTCTTCAGCTGGTTGGCGACAGCGTCGACCCACTCCTTGTTTCCACCATCGGTGTTGTAGGAGATGGTGAAGGTCTTCGACGCATCCCACGGCTTGATCTTGTCGGCCTGGGCCCACAGATCCTTGGCCTTGGCGGCGTCGAAGTTCAGGACGTCATTGCCCGGGATGTTGGCGTCATAGCCAAGCATGGACGGAACGGTGAATTCCTTGGCAGGGGTACGGGTGTCGTGGAAGATCACCTTGGTGATCTGTGCACGGTCGATGGCGTGGGAGATGGCCTGACGACGGAGCGAACCGGCCTCACCCTGGAAATCGGGAAGGTAGACCGGGATGTTCAGCGTACCGTTCAGCGCACTCGGCTTGTTGGCCGCGCGGCCGTCGAGATCCTGCTGGAACGTGGCCAGCGCGGTGGACGGGATCACGTCGAGGACGTCTAGGCTGTTGCCCTGGACATCGGTGTAGGCGGAATCGGAGTTCGTGTAGAACGCGAAAGTCACGCCACCGTTCTTGGCTTCACGCGGACCCTTGTAGTCGTCGTTCTTGACGAGAGCGATCTGCTTGTCGTGCTGCCAGGCATCGGGAGCCGCCATCTTGTACGGGCCGTTGCCGACGGGGCTCTGGCCGTACTTCTTCGGGTCCTTCAAGGCTTCAGACGGCATCGGGTAGAACACGGTGTAGCCGAGGCGCTGGGTCCAGTCGGACTCCGGCTGCTTCAGCTTGACAGTGAAGGTGGTGTCATCCACGACCTTCAGACCGGACATGGTCTGCGCCTTCGGAGCCGGCTTGGCGTTGTCCCCGGTGCCCGTCGTAGCAGCCACATCGTCGTAGCCTTCGAGCGAGCTGAAGAAGCTGCCGTTGGACTGAGCGTTGGTGCTCAGCGCCTCGAAGTTCCAGGTGTCCACGAAGGTCTTGGCCGTGATCGCTTCACCGTTGGTGAACTTCTGACCCGACTTGATCTTGATCGTGTAGTTCTGCGAGTCGGAGGACTCGATCGAGTCGGCCAGCTCGTTCACGGTCTTGCCGCTGCTGTCGTAGCTGACCAGACCTGCGAACAGGAGATCGACGACGCGGCCGCCGAAGACCTCGTTGGTCTGGCCCGGAAGCAACGGGTTCTGCGGCTCGTTGCTGTAGGCCCGCACGATGCCGCTCGGGTCGGCGTTGCCGCTGTCAGAGCTATTGGCATTGTTGCTGCCGCCGCCACAGGCCGTCAGGGCCAGGGCAGCGATGGCCGCCACACCCAGTGCTTTGGAAGTGCGCGAGAAACGCATTCCGCCTCCTTCGGAGTTCTTAAGTAGAGAGTGAGAATCCCTCGGACTCCCATCGATGAGCCGCGTCACACAGGTGTGACTTGGCCTACACAATGTGAAAGCTTAGCTTGATTTTGTCCAGCACGTGGGCATCCGTTGCCAAACCGTGATGAGGGTACGGGCCTTTGCGGAAGCTGTGGCGAACCTTGACGAATCCTGTCACTCTCATCACTCCCAGGTCATGCTCCGAGCGACCTCCGCACCACTTGGAGGGCCTGGCTCAGACGCGCGTCAGGGGGAAGTGTGGAGAGGGCGGCAATGCCACCTCGATGCTGTCGCCCACCCACAGGCGGCCGCCTCGCGAGACGATTCCCATGACCCCTGCCAGACGGACCAGCTCGCCGTCCGGCCCTCTACGGGTCACCTGTTTGAGCAGACCCGGCCGGAAGTCGTTGATCTGCTGACATGGGTTCCGCAGACCGGTGATGGTGACGACCGCGTCCCCGACGCTGAGCCGGGAACCCACCGGCAGCGCCAGAAGATCGATTCCCCGTGTGGTGAGATTCTCCCCCAGATCACCCGGCTCCACCGCGAAACCTGCCCCGAGAAGATCGTCGAAGAGTTCCGCATGCATCAGATGGACCTGGCGGAGATTGGGTTGCGAAGGATCCGCCGCGACCCTGGAGCGATGCTGAACCGTCACCCCGCAGTGAGCATCCCCCTTCACTCCCCGGCCTTCGATGAGCTCCAGACTGGGAACCGAGGACTTGGAGAAATCGTGAGCAGGGCTCAGGTGCAGTGCTTCGACGACGGCGTTCACGGCACCAGCCTAGGACAGTGACAATTCCCGGAGCCGCGGCCCGCCCGCCGTCGTCGTTCAGCTGGTGAGCAGCCCGTCGGCAAGCTCCGTTCTGCGGTAGTAGACCTCGCGCCCACGCCGGGACGCGTCCAGAAGCCGTGCGGCGGACAGCACTTTCAGATGCTCGCTCACGGTGGCCGCCGAAATTCCCAGGTGCTGCGAAAGGTGTTTCGTGGTCATGGGAATATCCATCTGCTGGAGGACGGCGGCCCGGGTCCCGCCCATGAGGTCGGCGAGCGCTGACGGCGTGCAGGACGGTCCGGATCGCTCCCACAGGGAGCCGACGCCACGCGGTGCATAGGAGACGGTCGGAGTGTAGGGGCGCGCATTGAGCACCAGGGTTCCGGGCCAGGCGAAGACGCACGGGATCAGCGTGAGCCCCGGGCCTGCGACGCCCGTGGTCACGTCGCAGGTCTTTCCAAGGAATTCGAGGCCCTGGTCGACCCGGAGCACCTGAGGGTGCAGAGTACGGAGGACCTCGTCCAGCCCGCCGCGCGCCAGCAACCGTGACCGGTAGTCGATGTCCGCGACTTGGAGCGCTTGGATACGCTCCCAATGGGGTCGCACCGCCGTCGTCCACACCCAGTCCAAAGCCGCGCACAACTCATCCACCACGGACTGGGGACGGTCGGCGAAGGCCTTGAGAATCTCTGCTGAGGCCGGGCGGTCCGCAACGGCGCGGAGGACGTCGAGGTCATGCAACAGGACCTCCGGCTCCTGTTCGAGGACCCGGTGCCGGCTCTCGTCAAAACTCTCATCCCCGGACGGGGTCGGGGTCAATGCATCAAGGATGTGCCCGTTCGCAACGATGAAGGCCCGCAGCACGTCCCACTTCCGGGCGACGTCAGGGTCCGCGGACAGAAGCGGGCGGGACTGCTGGATCCAGCTGCGGTGCATCGGAGTCCCCTTGGCGAGGGTGAGCACCGAGGTGACCACCTCCCACCAGGGAGAGACGCAGAACCTGATGCGCGTCAGGTCCGCAGGGGTGAGCGTCAACAACATGCCCTGAGACTATCCGCGTCCTATCAGCACGGCGAGGATTCGGCCAGATCCGAATCGAGGACAGGTCCCGCGACCATTCGCAGACTTGAGAACATGTTCACTCCATTCACTCCCGCAGCCCCCGCCCATCGTTCACTTCTCAGCCGGATGTTCCCGGCTTCTGCTCAGCCACTCGCCCCTGCATTTCTCTCCGACGACGACGCCGTGCGCGAACTCGCCATCCTCCGTCACAAGGCACGGCAGGAGGCGGAGGAGTTGCGGCGCGAGCTGGATCTCGCCAAGGCGCAGGCGTATTCGGCCATCCGCTGATATCGAGCGCGGTGTTCTATTATCGAACCCGTGAGCGAGAAGAATCCCAGCGGATCCCAGACCCTCAGCCGCGGAATCCGCGTGCTGGAGATCATCGCAGCCGCAGAACGCCCTCCGACCATCGCGGATCTGGCGGCGTCCTTGGACGTCCACCGGTCCGTGGTCTACCGGCTGCTGCGCACTCTGGAAGACCACGGGTTGACCGTGCGCGAGGAGTCCGGGAAGGTCCATCTCGGAGCCGGACTGGCAGCCTTGGCCGCGGGCGTCTCGCGGGATCTGCAACAGGCGGCACTTCCGGAACTCGACACCGCCGCAAACCAGCTCGGCATGACCTGTCTACTCGCCATCCAGCTCGATCAGGAGGAGGCCGTGACTCTCATCAGCGCGTCGCCGCGACAGCGGGTGGCCGTCGTCTCCTATCGGCCGGGACACCGGCACCCGATCACGCGCGGCGGGCCGGGCAAGGCGATCCTGCTCGCCCTTCCGGAGCGCCTCTGGCCGGCCGAGCTTCCGGCCGGCCTGCGCGAGGAGCTCGCGGAGAGCAGGTCCCGCGGTTACGCCCTCAGCCATGACGAGGTGGTCCCATCCCTGTGGTCCGTCGCCGTACCGCTCACGCTTCCGGGGCAGCCTCCGGCCGCGATAGCGGCGATCCACGTCTCCCTCCCAGAACGTGAAGATCACATCGCCGCGCTGCTTCAGGAAGCCGGGGACCGCATCGCACGGGCCTTCGGAGCCTGACGGACGCTCCGGGCCCCGGATCACGCCCGGAGCGTGGCCCCCGCGAAGAACGCCGCCAGCTCATCGCGCGCATCCAGGGGCAGGATGTTCGCCACGTACTGGTCAGGACGGACCACGATGACCGCCCCGTCCGCTCCGATGCCATAGGCGTCGAAGATGTCGTCTCCCGGGTCCACGGCGTAGACCTTCTCGAAGTCCACCACCTGGAACGGGCCGGTGCGCGGCAGGAACACCGGCGGAACACGCATGAGGTCCACCTCGAGGTGTGAATGCGGGTACACGACCTTCACGTCGAACCAGGCGTCGCCGTCGAGGTCCCGGGGCGTGGTCGCCAGCGGCGAATCCGGCGATTGAGCCAGCCAGTCTCCCAGTTCTCTCGCCGCCGACTCCTCCGCCGAGGCCGAAGCGTCCGCGAAGACGTAGATGCGCCAGCGCCCATCGGCCCGGGCATGGTGCCCCAGCTGCACCGGATTGCCGTCGCAGACTCGGTGCACCGGATGCGAACGGAAGCGCTTGCCGAGCGGGACGCCCGGAGCCAAGTCCTGCCGCGCCGATTCCCCCACGATCATCGAGGGCTGGTACTGGGTCATGAATCCGGCGGGGAACTCCGCGGTCTGGACGTAGAACCGCTCCAACTCCTCAGGATCCGTCAGTTCCTCCGGTCGCGCAGCCATGAGAGTCGACCACTGGCGGTCGAAATCGATGAGATTCTGTGCGATCACCTGCCGCTCGGCCGAGTAGGTCTCCAGCAACGACGCCGGCGCACGGCCCTCCAGCACATGCCCGAGTTTCCAACCGAGGTTGAAGCCGTCCTGAATGGAGACGTTCATGCCCTGCCCCGCCTTCGCACTGTGCGTGTGGCAGGCATCCCCCATGATGAACACCCGCGGGTCACGGGTGCCGCGCTGCTCGGCGGGGACATCGTCGAAGTGGTCAGTGACCCGGTGCCCCACCTCATAGACACTTCGCCACGCCACGTGGCGCACCGAGAGCGTGTACGGGTGGAGGATCTGGTTCGCGCGCCGTTCGACCTCCTCCTGGGTGGTCAACCGGATCTTCCCGTCGTCGTCGTGCGACACCTCGCCGAGGTCGACGTACATGCGGAAAAGATGGTTCCCCTCCCGGGGAATGTGAAGGATGCTGCCGCCGTCGTGCGATTGAATGGCGCACTTGCGCCGGATGTCCGGGAAGTCGGTGTCGGCGAGCACATCCATCACACCCCAGGCATGGAACGCCTGGTCCCCCACCAGCTTGCGGCCGATCGATTCGCGCACCTTGCTGCGCGCACCGTCACCGCCGACAACATACTTGGCCCGCACCACGCGCTCAGACCCGACGTCGTCGCCCGCCGTCCGCCGGAGGGTCACGGCGACCGGATACTCGCCCTCCTCTGCGACGTCGAGCCCGACGAACTCCCAGCCGTAGTCCGGCCGGTTGCGCGTGGGCGAGTTGGCCATGAACTCCAGGAAGTAGTCCTGGACACGGGCCTGGTTCACAATCAGGTGCGGGAACTCACTGACGCCCGCGGGATCGTCCGGAGCCACCGCGGTGCGCACGATGTTCTGAGGCTGCTCCGCGTCGGGCTTCCAGAAGGCCATCTCCGTGATCCGGTAGGCCTCCTCGATGATCCGGTTGGCGAAGCCGAAAGCCTGGAACGTCTCCACGCTCCGGGCCTGGATCCCATCGGCCTGGCCGACCTCGAGCCGCCCGGGACGCTGTTCCACGATGCGAGTGGTGACCTGAGCGAACTGCGAAAGCTGTGCTGCCAGCGTGATACCCGCAGGGCCGGTGCCGACGATGAGGACGTCGACTTCATCGGGAAGCTCGTCCGGGCGGTTCAGCCCTACGCCTGCCGCGGGCAGGGTTCGTGGATCTCCGGAGACATAGCCATGGTGGTGGAACTGCACGAAAGGTCACCTCACGTCGGTGTGGGATGGACATTGATAGTGTTCGATAATAGAACTTCAAGTTCTGTTATCGAGTGATCTAGAGCATAGCCCCGTCCCGGAAGCCGCACAAGGGAACGTATACGATCCATCCTCCGACTGAGCTATGCTGAGCACGTCCGGCTGTGACGCCCGCCACGCGAGCGCACACCCCGGTGCTCGAAAAAGGGGCACGAAGCCATGCGGAACGGCACGCGCGAGACATATACGGACCCACCTCATCCGTCTGTCTCGAAAGGCACAGCCATGTCCACCGTCTCCCAGCACGTCGCCGTCGCCCTCTCCCGCCACATCGATCAGGTCTTCGGGCTGATGGGCAACGGCAACGCCTACTTCCTCGACTCGCTGCTCCGCGACACCGACGCCCAGTTCACGGCCGTCCGGCACGAGGCCGGGGCAGTCGTCGCAGCAGATGCCCACTACCGGGCCAGTGGCAGGATCGCCGCAGCCACCACCACGTACGGCGCGGGTTTCACCAACACACTCACGGCCCTTGCAGAGGCCGCGCAGGCGCGTATCCCACTGGTTCTGATCGTCGGCGATGAACCCACCTCGGGCCCGCGCGCCTGGGACGTGGACCAGATCGCCCTGTCCTCCGCCGTCGGGGTCCGCACCTATACCGCGGGACGCCTGGACGCTGCGGCCAGCACGGTCATCGCGATCGAACACGCACTGTCCTACCGCGTTCCCGTCGTGCTGGCGATCCCCTACGATGTTCCGACCCTCGAAGCCGGAGACGTCCCCGCAACCCCTCCCCTGACAGCGACCCCACCGAAGCCCCTGGCACCGTTCACCCAAGCAGCAGTCCGCCGCGTCGCGGAAGCTCTGGCGGGCGCCGAACGGCCCATGCTTCTGGCTGGGCGCGGTGCGCATCTGGCCGGTGCAGGCCGTGCCCTGGGCGAGCTCGCCGAGGCGACCGGCGCCGTCACGTCGTCCAGCGCGCTGGGCAGGGGCGTGTTCCCGGATTCCCGCTACGACCTCGGCGTCACCGGCGGCTTCGGAGCGCCGGGGGCCATGGAACTGATCCACCAGGCGGATGTCGCCGTCGTGTTCGGCGCCTCCCTGAACCCCTTCACCATGCGCTTCGGCGAACTCTTCGCCCCGGAAACCCGTGTGGTCCAGGTCGACATCGCACCGGCCGCCACCCATCCCCGCATCGGCGACTACCTTCAGGGCGATGCGCGAGTCGTAGCGGAGGCACTGCTCGCCGAGCTTGACTCCATCGGCCGCCCCGCGCAGCCCGCCTGGCGCGAAAGCCTCGACTTCGAAGCCCTCCGGGCACAGGTCCCCGGTGACGCTTCAGCTCCGGACGGACGGCTCGATCCTCGCAGTGCGGCGGCGCGGATCGCCGAACTCCTGCCGGAGGACCGGATCGTGGTCAGCGACGGCGGACACTTCATCGCCTGGGCGAACATGTTCTGGCCCGTGGCGTCACCGGAGCGAATGGTCATGGTGGGCACCGCCTATCAGTCCATCGGGCTCGGGTTTCCCAGCGTGGCCGGAGCGATTCAGGCGAACGCCGAGGCGACGGTCGTGCTCACCACGGGTGACGGCGGAGGACTCATGGCGCTTTCGGACCTGGAGACGGCGGTGCGAACCGCCGGCGGCCGCGGCCTCTGCGTGGTGTGGAACGACGGCGCCTATGGCGCCGAAGTGAATCTCTACGGGCTCAAGGGTCTTGCCGAGGAGCCCATGCTCATTCCCGACGTCGACTTCGCGGCTCTGGCCCGCGCCCTCGGTGCGGAGGGCGTCGTGGTCCGGGAACTCGCCGAACTGGAGCATCTGGCGGCCTGGGCTGCCAGGCCCGTGTCCGAGCGCCCGTTCCTCCTCCTGGATCTCCGGGTCTCCCGCACGGTCATCGCCCCGTATCAGCACGAGGTCATCCGCGTGAACAGCTGAGCATTCGCCTTCGCCCCGAGGCCCCCTCAGTCCGCAGTTTCACTTTCAGTCTGCAGTTTCACTTTCTGTCTGCAGTTTCTCGGGCCCAGATCTGGAATCGCCCGAGAAACTGCAGACTGAAGCGATCACGACGCCGTCGGACTCAGCGCTGCCAGGCGTAGAGCCCGCGCGTCTGTTCCTCCTCGGCGGCCGGGCTGAGGTCGATTCCCGGCCGATCGCGGAGCAGCAGGGTCGCCACCAGACCGACCGCCGTCATGCCGATCAGATACCAGGTGACGGAGACGGAGCTGCCCGTCTGCTGCTGGAGCCAGGCCGCGATCGCCGGCGCGAAAGCGCCACCGACCACCGCGCCGAGCGCATACGAGATCGAGACGCCGGAGAACCGCACCGAGGCCGGGAAGAGTTCCGAGTACCAGGCGGACTGGGGACCGTAGGTGAAACCCAGCCCCAGGGTCAGAAGCATCAGCCCGAGGGCGAGCAGGCCGCCGTTTGCAGAGTTGACCAGCGGGAAAAGCGCCAGCAATGCGGCCGCTTGCGCCAGCCAGCCGATGAGGTAGGTGGTCCGGCGGCCGATCCGGTCGCTGAGCCAGCCCGCTACGAACGTGGAGATCAGCCACGTCACCGAGGATGCCGTGACCGCCCAGAGCACCGTGCCCCGGTCCAGGCCGACCGGGCCATGCGGATCGCTGGCATAGTTCTGCACGTAGCCGCCGGTGGTCATGTACCCGGCGGCATTGTTCCCGGCGAAGACGAGCGCGGCGAGGATCACCAGGGGCGTGAAACGCGCGAAAAGCCGCCCGATCGGCGCGCTCGAACGTTCCTTCCGCGCGGCGATCTCGGCGAACACCGGGCTTTCCTCCACCCGACGGCGCACCCAATACCCGACCAGGATGAGCACGATCGAGAAGAGGAACGGAATGCGCCAGCCCCAGCCGAGGAACGCTTCACCGGGGAAGAGCCAGGTCATGATGCCGAGCATGGCGCTGGCCAGCAGAAGCCCGATCGGGACACCGATCTGGGGCATGGCACCGAAGAATCCTCGCCGGGTCCGGGGAGCGTGTTCCACCGCCATCAGCACGGCACCACCCCATTCACCGCCCGCCGAGACCCCTTGCAGGACGCGCAGTGCGATGAGCAGGATCGGAGCCGCCACCCCGATCTGGCCGTACGTGGGCAGGATACCGATCAACGTGGTCGCGCTTCCCATCAGGATCAGGGTCACGACCAGCACGACCCGACGCCCGAAGCGGTCCCCGAAGTGACCGGCAAGGAAGGCCCCGAGCGGCCGGAAGAGGAAGCTGAGCCCGACCGTCAGGAAGGAGAGGATGGTCGCCACTCCCTCGCCCGCCGGTTTGAAGAACAGCTGACCGAAGACCAGGCCCGCGGCCGAAGCGTAGATGAAGTAGTCGTACCACTCGACGGTGGTTCCCACGACGGTCGCGATCGCCACACGCCGGCGATCCACCGTCCGTGATTCCGGGCTTCCTGGCGTGCCCGGCGCAGTGGCGGGCAGGGATGGTTCAGTCATCTGGCACTCCTTTGTGGCGAGATCTCATGGCGGTACGAGAGCGTTCCAGAAAATATACGATTTGAGATACGTCCCGGCAAGACCCTTGTCAGCAAGTGCAGATCGTATATGATTTGGTGTACGCCATCCCCTCGATGCGAAGGAGCACTCGTGACGGAACACGATTGGACGCCGCTTCAGCAGGCCCCCGGCAAGATCATCGCCGTGCATCTGAGCTATGCTTCCCGGGCCGCGCAACGCGGCCGCGTGCCCGCGGCCCCGTCCTACTTCCTGAAGCCGGCAAGCTCCTTCGCACCCTCCGGCACGCCTGTGGAACGCCCCGAGGGAACCGAATTGCTGGCCTTCGAAGGCGAAATCGCCTTGGTGATCGGCTCTCAGGCCCGCAACATCGACCGTGGCGAGGCCTGGTCCTACGTGGCTTGGGTGACCGCGGCGAACGACTGGGGACTCTACGATCTACGGTCCAATGACAAAGGCTCCAACCTCCGGAACAAGGGCCGTGACGGTTACACCCCTCTCGGGCCGGCACTGATCGACGCCCGTACCGTGGAGCCCGCCGCATTGCGCGTCCGCAGCTGGCGCAACGGCGAGCTGGTGCAGGAGGACACGAGCGAGAAGCTCATCTTCCCCTTCGCTCAACTGCTGGCCGACCTCTCGCAGCACCTGACCCTGGAGCCCGGGGACGTCATCCTGACCGGCACCCCGGCAGGATCATCCGTGGCCCTTCCGGGCGACGTCATCGAAGTCGAAGTGGACGCCCCGACGGCGGAGGGGACACCCAGTACCGGACGACTCGTCTCCCCGGTGACCGAGGGGCACGGAACCTTCGATCCAGCGCTCGGGTCCCTTCCCACGGTGAACGACACGCAACGCGAGGAAGCATGGGGATCCCGGGAAGCGGCTGGTCTTCCGCCTGAGGAGGAGCCCTTCCAGATCGGCGAGGAACTGCGGGCAAAACTCCTCGAAGCCCCCGTCGCGGGCCTTTCCCAGCAGCTGCGCAAGCGCGGCTATCTGGATGTTTTCATCGACGGTGTTCATCCGGCCACGCCCGGCACGAAACTGGTGGGCGTCGCCAAGACCCTGCGCTTCGTGCCTCACCGTGAGGACCTGTTCCGCAGCCACGGCGGCGGGTACAACGCCCAGAAACGCGCGTTCGACGCCGTCGAACCCGGTGAAGTGATCGTCATCGAGGCTCGCGGCGAACGCGGCACAGGTACGCTCGGCGACATCCTCGCGCTCCGGGCCATCGCACGCGGAGCAGCAGGCGTCGTCACCGACGGCGGCGTGCGCGACTACGCCACCGTCGCGGCGATGGACCTTCCCGTCTTCAGCCAAGGCCCCCACCCCTCCGTGCTCGGCCGTCGTCACGTTCCCTGGGACGTCGACGTCACCATCGCCTGTGGGGGTGCCACCGTCCAGCCGGGCGATGTGATCGTCGGCGACGACGACGGTGTGATCGTCATCCCGCCGGCCCTGGTGGCAGAGGTGGTGGACGCAGCCCTCCATCAGGAGGCGGAAGACGCGTGGATCGCCGCCAAGGTGCAAGCCGGCGAGAAAGTGGACGGTTTGTTCCCTCTCAACGCCGAGTGGCGTGCACGCTTCGACGCCGAGCAAGGAGGCACCCGGCCGTGACCGAGACGCTCAGCAAATCCCAGCAGGCGTATGAGTGGATCCGTGAACGGATCGCCCGCCATCAATTCGGCCCGGGTTACCGCCTGGTGCTCGGTTCCCTGGCCGAAGCGCTCGGCATGAGCGTGGTACCCGTGCGGGAAGCAGTGCGGCGTCTGGAGGCGGAAGGGCTCGTCGAGTTCGAACGCAACGTCGGAGCACGGGTGACCCTGGTGGACGAGACCGAATACGTGCACTCCATGCAGACACTCGGCGTCGTCGAGGGAGTCGCGACCTCCTTGTCCGCACCACTCCTGGACCCGGCGGACCTGGTACGGGCGCGGGAGGTCAACGAGCGGCTCCGCCGCTTGCTGGACCATTTCGACCCGCACGCCTTCACCACCATGAACCAGGAGTTCCACTCGGTCCTGTTCGAGCCGTGCCCGAATCCCCACATCCTGGACCTGGTGCACCGTGGCTGGACCAGGATGGCCGGCGTCCGCGACTCCACCTTCTCCTTCGTCCCGGAACGCGCCCGCGAATCGGTCGAGGAGCATGAGCGGATCCTGGAACTGATCGAGTCCGAGGCCGATCCCCTGGAGATCGAGCTCGCGGCCCGCAATCACCGCTGGGCCACCCTGAACGCCTTTCTTGCACAGCGCCATCCGGTGGGCGAACCCATCACCTGAACCCTGCAGCACCCCGGAACGTCATCATCTCAGCGAGGAGAAACCCATGAGTCAGACCCCCCTGGACCGCCGGCACGTCCCCGCGGACCTGCCCGACCGCATCCGGCACTACATCGACGGCGAGTTCGTGGACTCCCTCGACGGTGACACCTTCGACGTGCTGGAGCCGGTCTCCAATGAGGCCTACGTCAAGGCGTCCGCAGGCAAGAAGGCGGACATCGAACGCGCCGTCGAGGCCGCCCGGCGTGCCTTCACCGATGGCCCGTGGCCTCGAATGCTGCCCCGTGAGCGTTCCCGGGTACTGCACCGCATCGCGGACATCGTGGAGTCCCGGGACACCCGGCTGGCGGAGCTCGAGTCGTTCGACTCTGGCCTGCCCATCACCCAGGCCCTCGGACAGGCCCGGCGGGCGGCCGAGAACTTCCGCTTCTTCGCAGACCTGATCGTGGCGCAGGCCGACGACACGTTCAAGGTGCCCGGCCGGCAGATCAACTACGTCAACCGCAAGCCCATCGGCGTCGCGGGACTGATCACGCCGTGGAACACCCCGTTCATGCTGGAGTCCTGGAAGCTCGGGCCGGCTCTGGCCACCGGCAACACCGTGGTGCTCAAGCCGGCCGAGTTCACGCCCCTCTCCGCCTCTCTCTGGGCCGGGATCTTCGAGGAGGCCGGGCTGCCGAAGGGCGTGTTCAACCTGGTCAACGGGCTCGGCGAAGACGCCGGCGACGCGCTGGTCAAGCACCCCGACGTCCCGTTGATCTCCTTCACCGGTGAGAGCAGCACCGGCCAGCTCATCTTCGGCAACGCGGCCCCGTACCTCAAGGGCCTTTCGATGGAACTGGGCGGCAAGAGCCCCGCCATCGTCTTCGCGGACGCGGACCTCGACGCAGCCATCGACGCCACGATCTTCGGTGTCTTCTCCCTCAACGGCGAACGCTGCACCGCCGGCTCCCGCATCCTTGTCCAGCGCGACGTCTACGACGAGTTCGTGGAGCGCTACGCGGCCCAGGCCAAGCGGGTGAAGGTCGGATACCCCCACGATCCCGCGACCGAAGTCGGCGCCCTGGTGCACCCGGAGCACTACGAGAAGGTCATGAGCTACATCGAGATCGGCAAGGGCGAAGGCCGTCTCCTCGCCGGTGGCGGCCAGCCGGAAGGCTTCGAGTTCGGCAACTTCGTGGCGCCCACGGTCTTCGCCGACGTCTCGCCGGACGCCCGGATCTTCCAGGAGGAGATCTTCGGCCCCGTCGTCGCCATCACTCCCTTCGACACGGATGAGGAAGCTCTGGCTCTGGCGAACAACACCAAGTACGGTCTTGCCGCCTACGTCTGGACCAACGATCTGAAGCGCGCCCACAACTTCGCACAGGCCATCGACGCCGGCATGGTGTGGCTGAACTCGAACAACGTCCGCGACCTGCGCACCCCCTTCGGCGGAGTGAAGGCTTCCGGTCTCGGCCACGAGGGCGGCTACCGCTCGATCGACTTCTACACCGACCAGCAGGCCGTGCACATCACGCTCGGCAAGGTCCACAATCCGACGTTCGGGAAGCAAGAGGCTCCGCACGAGAACGATCTCGACGACCCGGACCCCCGCTGAACCGCATCGACTCACGCAAGGACGCATGACATGACGCATCTGGACGACCGCACCCTCACTTCCTCCGGCTTCTATGTGAGCCAGGAGGCCCCGATCCACACCACGAATCCCGTGCCCACTCCCACCTCCCCCGCCCCGGACATCCTCCGCTGCGCGTACATGGAGTTGGTGGTGACCGATCTGGCCGCCTCCCGGGTTTTCTATGTGGATGTGCTGGGACTGCACGTGACGGAGGAGGACGAAGAGACCATCTACCTCCGCTCCACCGAAGAGTTCATCCATCACAATCTGGTGCTGCGCAAGGGGCCGGTGGCCGCCGTCGCCGCCTTCTCCTACCGCGTGCGTACCCCGGAGGACCTGGACCGCGCCGTCGCGTTCTACACGGAACTCGGCTGCCGGGTGGAGCGCCGCCCGGAAGGTTTCGTCAAGGGCATCGGCGACTCGGTCCGCGTGGAAGACCCGCTCGGCTTCCCCTACGAGTTCTTCCACCAGACGGATCACGTCGAGCGGCTGTCGTGGCGTTACGACCTGCACGTGCCGGGCGAGCTGGTGCGCCTGGACCACTTCAACCAGGTGACCCCCGACGTGCCACGCGCGGTGAAGTTCATGCAGGACCTCGGCTTCCGTGTCACGGAGGACATCCAGGATGAGGAAGGCACGGTCTACGCCGCCTGGATGCGCCGCAAGCCCACCGTGCACGACACGGCGATGACCGGGGGCGACGGTCCGCGCATGCACCACGTGTGTTTCGCCACCCACGAGAAGCACAACATCCTGGCCATCTGCGACAAGCTGGGCGCCTTGCGCCGCAGCGACGCGATCGAGCGCGGCCCCGGCCGGCACGGCGTCTCGAACGCGTTCTACCTCTACCTCCGGGATCCCGACGGCCACCGGGTTGAGGTCTACACGCAGGACTACTACACCGGCGACCCCGACAACCCGGTCGTCACCTGGGACGTGCACGACAATCAGCGACGCGATTGGTGGGGCAACCCGGTAGTGCCCAGCTGGTACACCGAAGCATCGCTCGTCCTGGACCTGGACGGGAACCCGCAGCCCGTCGTCGCGCGCACTGATTCGAGCGAGATGGCCGTGACCATCGGAGCCGACGGGTTCTCCTACACCCGCCCTGACGACCAGGAGGCCATGCCCGAATGGAAGCAGGGCGAGTACAAGCTGGGGAACCAGCTGTAACAGCCGGCGCAGGAGAGAGGAACACCATGCTGGACGAAAGCACCATCGCACAGTTGGCGGACGAACTCGCCGAAGCGGAGCGCAATCACGCCGTGATCCCCCGTATCACCGCACGGTATCCGGAGGCCACGATCGAGGATTCCTACGCCATCCAGGGCGTCTGGCGGGAGAAGAACCTCGCTGCCGGGCGTCGCCTGGTGGGCCGGAAGATCGGGCTGACATCGAAAGCGATGCAGCAGGCCACGGGCATCTCCGAACCCGATTACGGTGTGATGTTCGATGACACCGTCTGGGAGAACGGCTCCGTGCTGCCGTTCGATGCGTACTCCAACGTCCGCATCGAGGTGGAGCTGGCGTTCGTGCTGAAGGAACCGTTGGAAGGCCCGCACTGTTCAGTGATGGATGTGCTGCGGGCCACCGAATACGTCACTCCTGCTCTGGAGGTGCTGAACTCCCACATCGAGCTGGAAGACCGGACGATCGTGGACACCATCAGCGACAACGCCGCTTACGGCGGCATGGTGCTGGGCGGCAACCCGACCCGGCCCGATGCCGTCGATCTGCGCTGGGTCTCGGCTCTGCTGTATCGCAATGAGACCATCGAGGAGACGGGCGTCTCCGCCGGTGTGCTCAATCATCCCGCCAGCGGCGTCGCCTGGCTTGCCAAGAAGCTCCACCACCACGGTGCACGGCTGGAGGCCGGGGAGATCATCCTGGCCGGGTCCTTCACCCGGCCCGTGTGGATCTCCCGCGGCGACAGCGTGCTCTGCGACTACGGACCATTGGGGACCATCACATGCCGCTTCGACTGACACCGACCCTGCGTCACCGCCTCCAGGATTCCGGACGACCCTTGTTCGGAGGCTGGGTGTGTTCCGGTTCCCCCGTGATGGCGGAGATCATGGCCGGATCGGGACTCGACTGGGTACTCATCGACATGGAGCACGCGCCGAACGGGCTGGAGTCCGTGCTGGCTCAGCTGCACGCCGTGACCGGATACCCGGTGACAGCCGTGGTGCGGGTTCCCTCGGCCGATCCCGTGGTCATCAAGCAGGTCCTGGACTTGGGGGCCCAGACCATCCTCGTGCCGATGGTCTCCACCGAGGAGCAGGCACGCGCTGTGGCCGCTGCGGCCCAGTACCCGCCGAACGGCATCCGGGGTGTGGGGAGCGCTCTGGCGCGGTCCGCGCGCTGGAATCGTGTTCCGGCCTATCTGGAGAATGCCGCAGAGCATGTCTCGGTCTTCGTGCAGGTGGAGACCGAGGAGGGGGTGAAGAACGCCCGGGCGATCGCCGCAGTGGCCGGCATCGACGGAGTGTTCGTGGGCCCCAGCGATCTCGCGGCGTCCATGGGCCTGCTCGGGCAGCAGACTCATCCGGAGGTGCTCACCGCTGTGCGGCGTGCTTTCCGAGCGGTGGCCGAGGCCGGCAGACCGGTCGGCGTCAACGCCTTCGACCCGCGGGCCGCGGAGAACTACGCCGCCGACGGCGCGCGCTTCCTCCTCGTGGGAGCCGATGTCGCGCTGGCCGCACGGGCCTCCGAGGCGCTGGCCGCGCATTTCATCACGGACGCTCAGTACGACGGCGGCTCCGTCCCGCCGTCGTACTGAGTGCTTGTCCCTCCGACTGCCTCTACAGTTCGATCCAATAACGGCGGACCGGCTCCGCGTGCTCCTGGGGCCGGATGTCTTCGAGGACCCCGCCTTGGCGTTCGATGGTGCGGCGCGAGCCCTCGTTGGATTCGACACAGGTGACCAGGACGCGTTCCAGGCCCTGTTCGATGGCGACGGGCAGGATTTCTGCGAGCGCCTGGGAGGCGTGTCCCTGACGCCGGGCGGAAGGCCGGACGCCGTAGCCGATGTGGCCGCCGTAATTCAGCAGGTAGTCATTGAGGTCGTGACGCAGGGCGATGCTGCCCAGGTACTCGTCGCCGTCCACCATCCAGCGGTAGCTGCACGTGACGAAGCCTCGTCCGGCGGGTTCGGTCTCCTCAGAGATCAGCTGATGCACCCACTCGGTGAAACCCTCTTCAGTCACGAGCGTCTCAGGATTCCGGATGCCGGCGCCATCCTGGTGGGCGTCGCCCCACTCTTTCAGGGACTCGGAGAACGAACGGAAGTATGCCGGGCTCGGGATGATCAGTTCCATGGAGCAACTCTAGTAGGGCCTCTGACGTGCTCGTGCACGGCCGGATCAGGAGTGGAGGCGGGCGAGCCACTCCCCCAGCAGCATCCTGACCTCCAGAGGCTGGTCCAGGTGGACATTGTGTCCGGCCCTGTCCAGGGCCACATAGCGGGCGTCCGGGAATTGCCGTGCCAGCACTTCCTGGTCGTGGAATCCGACGACGTGGTCCTGGCGGCCGGCCACGATCAGAACTGGACGGGTGTAGCCTCTCAACCGCTCTTCCGGCATCGGGTCCAGGAGATACCGTGCGGCGAGCCGGTCCATGGCCTGCGTATCGGCTGCTTTCAGACCTGGCAGAGCGGCGGAACGGAAGCGCTCCCAGTTCTCCGGCGACTGGACCACGGCCATCTCCTGGTACTTCAGCGCCTCTCCGGGTCTGAGGGAGTTCAGCAGCGCTTCATCACGGTGCAGGACGGTACGCTTCGGAAGTGTCCGGTGCTCCTGAACCGGGTCCACGACTGGCGCCAGCAAAGCCATTCCGAGCACCTGGCTCGGGCGTCTGGCCGTGAGTTCTCGGGCCAGAAGACCTCCCAGCGAATTCCCGACGACGGCGAAGGGCGCCTCCCCCACGGTCTCTGCCACGAGGTCGTCCAGCCAGTCTGCGAGCTGCGGCAGTCCGCCGTCGTCGTCCAGTGCCGGGGTCTGCCCGAAACCGGCCAGATCGAGATGGATGCGCTCCCAGGGCCCATCGGCGAAGGCGTCGTCAAGGTCCAGCAGGAGCCTGTGGTCCACGCCGTTGCCGTGGATGAACAGCACGGGAGTGCCGCTCCCTCTACGGATGAGGTGAGGGCGTGGTCGCGCTGCGGCGAGCGCGAGATGCAGCAAGGGGTAGGGCCGGCCGGCGTCGTCCGTTTCACTGCGTCCGCGCACCCTGAATCCCTGACTCTTGTAGAAGGCCGTGGCCTCGGGGTTCTGCTCGTTGACGTCGACGGCCCGGGCGCCGTCGTGACGGATGGCGTGGCCCAGCAGCGCTGTCCCGATCCCCTGCCCCTGGGCCGAGGCTTCGACGAAGAGCATCTCCAGCCGGTCCTCGGCAGTGCCCGCGAACCCGAGCAGATGCCCCTCGCGCTCCGCGACCGTCAGACGCACCTGTGGGAAGTAGGCCGCCGCGAGCTGCTGCTCGATCTCGTCCCGGTCGGCGGCCGCCAGGAAGTGGTGGGTGGCATCGACGGCGGAGCGCCAGATCTCCACGAGCCGGGGGTGTTCTTCCGGGCCCAGACAGTCGCGGATGATCAGCGTGGACATGGATGGAGCTCCTCCTGGCGTGCTCAGGCGACCTGGCACCGCAGGGGCGCCGTTCAACCAGACTAGTGGAGGTCGCCGTCCTTCCGCGGCGCGGTGACGATGAGAGTGGCGACGGCGATGAGTGCTATTCCCGCCAGTTGCAGCAGATCAGGGATGTGGCCGTACACGGCGATGTCCGCGAAGATCGCGACCGCGGGATTCACGAAGGACAGACCTGCGAGCGCCATGGTGGACAGCACCCTGGCCGAGCTGTAGAGCGCGGAGTAGAGCAGCCCCGTGTGGATGACCCCCATGGCGGCGATCCACAGCCATCCCTGGCTGTTCCAGTGGAGTTGCGTGGCAAACGGAAGAAGCAGTACCGCGCCCGTGACGCATTGGATGAGCGTCATGACATACGGACGGATGCCCTCCGTGTGTTTGGCCGCCAGGGTGGCGAGTGCGTACAGCAATCCGGCAAGCAGAGCGGAGACGACTCCCACGAGCTCCGTCCCTGACAGCTGCTCGATCCCGGCGGTCCCGATGAAACGCGTCGCCAGGAGAAGCCCTCCGAAAGCCACCCCCAGCCAGGCGATGTCCCGTCCCCGGGGCCGTTCCCGGCTGATGATCGCCCCCAAAGCCACCAGCAGGAACGGCTCCATGTGATACGACACCGTCGCCACGGTGATGGTGGTCGTGGCAAAGGACTCGAAAAGCAGGACCCAGTTCGCCACGAGCGCCACCCCGCCGCCGATCGTGAGGAGCACCGCTTTCAGCGACCAGACACTCTTCCGGAATGCCCCAGTGGCCAGAGCCAGGATGAGCAGGGCGCCTGCCGCGAAGACGCAACGCCAGGCGACCGTGGTGATCGGGTCCGTTCCCGCCTGAATGCTGAAGACTCCGATCGTGCCCCAGCCCGCCATCGCGAGCGCGAGCCACAGTTTGGCCCGCACTTGGGTGGAGCGTCGAGACGGGGTGTCCAGCCGCGGGTGGCGAGTTTCGGCGAGATCGCAGGAGGAAGTCATGCTTCGATCTTCGACCCAAAGATCTTTAAGCACCAGTAATAGTTAATGCTGAAATCGCCGTAGAATTAGTAAATGATCGATGTGCTCTCGCTCCGCGCCCTCATCGCAGTGGCCGACACCGGCTCCGTCACCGCCGCGGCGACACTGCTCAACTACACGCCGTCGAACATCACTCAGCACATTCGCCGGCTGGAACGAACAGTCCAATGCCCCCTGCTGGAACGGGTAGGCCGCGGGGTGGTGCCGACCGAGTATGCACGGTCCCTGGTCGAACGTGGCCGTCCCATCGTCCTCGCACTTGATGATCTGGCGGCGGCGCACGACGGCGAGCCCGCGGGCCAGGTGCGAATCGGAGTGTTTCCGACGGCTCTTCGAGGGCTTGTGATCCCGGCCGTCGCGGCGCTCGCCTCGGCGCATCCCTCCCTGGCAGTCCAGCCGCTCGAACTCGAACCCGATGAGGCATTGCTCTTCGTCCGGACGGGGCTCACGGAAGCCGCGGTGGTCAAGTCGTGGGGTCGGCTGGCCGAAGAGGTTCCAGACGATGAACTGCAACGCATCTCGCTCGGAGTGGACCGCATCGACGCCATTCTCCCGAGCTCGCATCCTCTGGCCGACCGGCCAGGGCTCTCCATGGAGCAGCTGCGTCATGAGCCTTGGGCTGTCACTCCTGACGACGGGCCGTACCGTCAATGGATCGAAGCACAAGGCGGCCTGGGCAGCCCGTCCGGCCCCGCGTACCAGGCGGCGGAATTTCAGTCGATCATGCAGTACATCTCCCTCGGCCTGGCCGTCGGCGCCGTCCCCCGCCTCGGCCGAGGTCCACTTCCACCCGGGGTCGTAGCGGTACCGCTCACAGGAGATTCCTCGTTCCGTGAGGTATCTCTTCTTCTCAGGACTGCGGCCTCGAACGGACCCAATCTGCGGGCCGTCGTCCAGGAAATCCAATGTCAGGCATCGATGTATCTGGAAACGCCATGAGAATGGTGTCAGCGGATCGACTCAGGCGAAGCGCCACAGCGAACAAAGGAATGGGACATGACTCAGAAGATCGCCCTGGTGACGGGGGCCTCCTCCGGGATCGGCGAGGCCAGTGCGCGACAGCTCCGGAAGGCTGGATTCGTCGTCTATGCCGCTGCCCGGCGGGTGGATCGAATGGCCGCACTCCGGACGTCCGGCGTTCACACCATCGCCCTTGATGTGACCGACGCCGGATCCGCCACGGAGGCCGTGTCTTCGATCGTCGACGCTGAGGGACGGATCGATGTCCTGCTCAACAACGCCGGATACGGATCGTACGGCGCTGTCGAGGAAGTTCCCCTCGAGGAGGCGCAGGCGCAGCTGGACGTCAACGTGCTGGGCCTGGCGCGCATGGCGCAGCTGGTCCTTCCCCACATGCGGGCACAGGGTGGTGGCCGGATCCTGAACGTCAGCTCGATGGGTGGCCGCTTCGCCACCCCGATGGGTGCCTGGTACCACGCGAGCAAGTTCGCCGTGGAAGGGCTGAGCGATGCGATGCGGCTGGAACTCGCTCCGTTCGGCATCGACGTCGTGCTCATCGAGCCCGGCTCCATCCGCACCGAATGGGGCGTCATCGCGGCATCGAACCTCCTGGAGATCTCGGGTGACGGGCCGTATGCCCGGCAGGCGGCAGCCATGGCCGCGACCTTGGGCGGCAGCTCGCAGCCGACCGCACGTATGGCCTCGGCGCCCGACGTCGTCGCCCGCGCCGTGGTGAAGGCGGCCACTGCTAAGCGTCCCCGGACGCGCTACCTGCCGGGCTTCGGCGCACTGCCCCTGACATTCCTCCGAAGGGTTCTCCCAGACCGGGCATTCGACGCCCTGATCGCACGGGCGACCGGAGTGTGAGAGCACGTATCGAACTGATCAAGACCTCTGAGCAGCCTCAAGGTCATCAAGGACCATCAACTTCTCCGGCTCCGGGAGTGGAATGAAACCCGCCTTGGAATAGAGCTCGTGCGCGTCCAGGGTAGACAGCATGAAACGCTTCAAACCCAGGGGTCTCACAACATCGACGATCGTCTGAGACAGTTGCCTCCCAAGGCCACGGCCTCGTGCCTCTCGCGCGATGTAGACATCGCAGAGCCACCCGAAGGTGACGCCGTCCGTCACGACGCGAGCCTAACCGAGCTGCGCACCGTCGGGAGCATAGAGCCCGAAATTAAGCGAGGCATCCACGGATCGACGGATGGTCTCGAACGACCGACCAATAGCCCAGAACGCGTCAGTGGACAGCCACCGGTGCACTCGTTCCAGGTCCAGCCTCGAACGATCCGTATCGATAACGAAGCCATCGACCAACTCAACGCGTAGCTCCATCACAACGATTCTCCTTGCTGGGATTTGGGACCGGACAGATCGGCGACAAGCTGAGTGTTCGCCCGAGACCACGCATCAACCATCGCCGGGCCACCGTGACCGCCTTTTTCGTCAATGATCAGCGTTGATCCGGGCCATGCGCGATGGACCTCCCACGCCGTCACCGCGGGCCCCGAGATGTCGTTTCTGCCGTGGATGAGTGTCCCCGGAATACCCGCCAAGCGATTCATGCGTGCCAGGAGACCGGTCTCACTGAAGCCGGCATGTGCCCAGTAGTGAGTGGTCAGCCGTGCGAAGGCGAGTCGATAGGCGTCATCATGCCATCGGGGATCACGGAAAACGCCCCCACTCGCGATTGAAACGTGAGCGTCCTCCCAAAGAGCCCATTCCCGGGAAGCCGTGTCGCGAAGGACCTCGTCCGGTGAATTCAGGAGCCGGGCGTATACGTCCACGAGACGGGTTTCTCCTCTCCGATACCCCGGGTCCGCTTCCTCAGCAAAGCTCGCGAACCGGTGCCATGCTTCGGGGAAGACTGCGCCGACGCCTTCGGTGATCCAGTGGACTTCCCGACGGCTGGTCGTGGTGACTGCGAACAAGACAAGCCCGGCGATGCGCCCAGGATGCGTCTGACCGTAGGCAAGAGCCAGGGTCGATCCCCAGGAAACTCCATTCACGATCCACCGGTCGACACCGCGAGCCGCGCGCAGCGCCTCGATGTCCTCGATCAGCTGGGTGGTGGTGTTTACGCTCAGATCGGTTGACGGGTCTGAGGCGTGCGGCAGAGACCGTCCACAGCCGCGCTGTTCAAAGCCGATGAGCCTGGTGCGGTTCAGATCGAAACGGTGGCGATAACCGCTCGTCCCCAGCCCTCCGCCTGGACCTCCATGCAGATAGAGTGCCGGCACGCCGTCAGCGACGCCCCACTCCTCCCAATAGACCCGTTGCCCGTCGGTGGTGTCGAGAAGCCCTGACTCGCGTGGCATTTCATTCATGGGACGGACTCCCTTCCTGGCGGTGAAGTTCATTTTGGCACAGCGGAACCCCCGGCAGAAACCGTCGACTGGACCTGTTTTCTGGCGTACCATCCCAGCATGAGTGAACAGGAGGTTGTCAATGACTGTTATCAGAAGCGATACGGCGCTTGGGACTCTGCCCGGACATCGCTCCTGAGATGGCTCAATCAGCAATGCGACCGGGTACTTGAGGACGGCGACCGCATGCGGCTCAGCGTGCACGAAGGACGTATCAGAGGCCCGGACCGTACGCTGGTCAAGCTACAGCAGAAATTAGAAGACAACCCTGGGATCCAGATTCGCGCCTGGCAGGACATCGAGACCGAGCTAGGCGACCTGGTGGGCATGAAAGTGCTGTGCAAGTCGACTCGCGACCGGCCCTCGCTACGCGCCGGCAGACGACGCGAACAAGCGCCGCGGTCTGATCCCTGCCTACGCGGTACGTGATCTCGCCGGAGCCACCGGCCTCATTAGCGTCGACGAGTACCTGGTTCAAGGGGACCGCGTCGAAGTCCAGGTCGTCGACAATGACGAAGGGGTCTTCTACATTCCGGTGAAGCTCCCTGGCCGCTCGTAGCAGAACGAGGAGAGGCACTCCTGAGCTGCTTCAGCCTCCGGCGCTCTCGTCTCCGACATCAAACACTGCCATGCCGATACGACTGGGGCGGCGGCGCAGCATATACAGTGACGGCATGGATCGATTGCTTCTGATCAGACATGCCGAAGCAGCAAAGGACGATAGCCCGAACCCGGCGCTCAGCCCTATCGGCAGGAAGCAGGCAGAGCGTCTAGCTGAATTTCTCATGGGTTTTGAAGCGGATGTGCTCCTCCACGGGCCGCGTCTGAGAACCCATGAGACCGCCCGGATCATCGCACGACAGTTGTCCCTCTCCTCGGCGCCGTCCGAGCTCCTGGAGGACCGGACCCCCTATCCTTCGAACGATCGCGTCAGGGACTATACGCCGTGGCAACGAGACTATCTCCGTACTGTGCCGGAGGATGAACGCGATGTGAATGGTGAGGTGATCACCGAGTCCTGGAACCGGTTGAACGACTCTATGCAGGCCGGAACGGTGATCGCCGTGACACACGCTTTTGTAGTGAGTTCCTTCGTCAGTCATGTGCTCGGAGCTGCACCAAACGCATGGATGAGGCTCCACATCGCCAACGCGAGCATCACTGAATTACATGTGCGGCCGTCTGGAGAATGGGCTATTGACGGCGTGAACAGCACGATCCACCTGAAGAGCAGCCTTATGCCAGCCGCAACTGAGTGATCAGGGCGGTCTGTCCAGCCACATGGTCAAGGTATTGAACACAACGGAGAACCGTTACCTCTCAGAATTTCAGACGCACGGCCCGGCGGTTCCCTGGTGGAACGGGCAAGTCCCACACCAGAGCGACAGCTCGAAGGCCGGCTGACCTGCCACGAAAAGATATCTGGCAGAGAAGGGAGCAGCCGGATCAGCGTGACCGAAGCGAAGCGGAGCCATGTCTTCCGGCATCCCCAGCCGACGCGGAGGCAGGGCGGCGAGCAGCACAGGTTGTGCTTAGGCTGTTGTTTCTAGGCACAGCAACGGATTTGTTCGGCTCGGTCCTCGCTGACAAGCTCTAACGTCGGCGAATTTTGGCCGGGACAGCGGAAGCCCCGCCACCATGGGGTGACGGGGCATCCGAACCGTGAGCGGCATTCAGGCTTTCTCGACCGGCAGCCACAGCTCGCAGGAGGCATGGCTCTCTGTGAACTCCAGATAGCGCACGATCGACGGTCCTGGGCGCAATCGCCACGGGTTCGACGGAAACCAGTCGGTCGCCGTCGCGGCCCAGACCTTCTGGAGCGCTTCAGGAAACGCACCACGCGAGCCGAACACCGCCCAGACGCCGGCCTCAAGCCGGATGGTGTCGAGGTCTTCAGGAAGCACGGTTCCGGACTCCACGGCGACGCCGTGCAGGTAGGTGAGCATGGACCCTTCCGGCGCATCCGGATCCAGGTCCGCCGTCACGGCGAGGATCCCGCCAGGATCGGTGTTGCTGAGTTGTTTGAGTCGCAGGTGCTCTTCGGGCGCAATGGCGGCGATATGCGCCTGAATGTGCGGGTTGACGCCTTCGTGAATGAGCGGAACCTGCGCGGCATGGCCCGTGAGAATGAACTCCGGCCGCTCCGTGATGGTGACATCCATGGGTGTACCTCCTTCTACGCTCAGACGGAATCGGAGCGTGGATTGTGTGCTGAGAGGACCACCCTGACGGCGCACTTCGGCCGGGCTCACACCATGCACCGCACGGAAGGCCCTGCCGAACGCTTCAGCGGAACCGTATCCATAGCGCACTGCGACATCCAGGAGATTGGGCTCGCCTGCAGCAAGTGCGGCACCGGCAAGCGTCATCCTCCTATTCCGGATGTACTCAGACAGTGGCATCTGTGCCAGCGACGAGAACATCCTCCGCAGGTGATACTCCGTCGTGCCGTGTCTCTGCGCGAAAGCGGCGACGTCGATCGACTCCCCGAGATTCTGCTCGATGTGGTCGACGAGGGCGTTGAGTGTTCCGATCATGTGGTCCTCCTGTCACCATCGATTCTCTGTCTCGGAAAGGGAGCGAAACCCGATAGTTCCAGCCACATCCGATCAGTCGGACTGAGACTTGCCGGAGCCGCTGGCGAGGCGGCGCATGAGCGGACCCCGCCCCGGCACCGTGCCCGTCCTGTTCACTGCGTGGCAACGGCCAGAACTTCGACGCGATTTCCGAAACCATCACGCGCGTGGAAACGGGCGTACCCCTTGAAGGTGTCTCGTTCGGCCCAGGACAGCTCGTACCCGCCACGTTCGATCCGGCCCGCTATCGACTCCAATTCTTCGATGGAGGCACAGAGCAGACCCGGATGTGCCTTCGCAGCAGGAACGAACGGCTCATCAATCCCCAGGTGAATCTCAGCGACGACGGCGTCTCCATCAAAGGCTCGGAACCAGCACCCGCCCCGTCCGCTGAGCGCGGGCGGCTTCTCGACCTCGTGCAGACCCAATGCATCTGCATAGAATCTGCGAGCCTCGGCTTCCCCGCCGCTCGGCATGGAGATCTGTACGTGGTGAAGTCTCATGACGTCCTCCGGGTTGCTGCGAGATCGCATCAAATCCAATAACCGGCCAGACCATCATCTCAGCCTGTGCTGACTCCTGGGTGAGGTTCTGGGGCATCGGAGTGACGTTCCGAGGCCTACCCCACCAGAAGAACGTCCGCTTCACGTCCTACGCATCGATCATGGGCACCGCATCGAAAACAGGACGTGGATCCGAGCTCAACCGTCCATAAGTGTCCACATCGATTCGCTGTCCATCCACCAGGAATTTCGCTCGTTCGGTGCCTTCCTTCACAAAGCCCGCAGCCCGCGCGACTCCACCCGACGCTGGATTGTTCACACGATGGCCGAGTTCCAAGCGGTCAAGTCCACGCACATTCAGCGCCCAGTCCGCGACAGTCGCAGCAGACCGTCTCACCAAACCCCGGCCACGCGTCCCCGCACTCATCCAGTACCAAAACCACCCATTGCGGTTCGCTTCATCAACACTGACGCACACCAGGCCAACGAGTCGGCCCGCCAAAGAGATCACCCATGGCTCGTGCCCGGAGTCAGGATCCGTCAGACGATCGAGGTACGTCTCGGCATCGGCGAGTGAGGCCACTCTCCCTTGCCGGTTCATGTCCTGATCCGATGCGAACGCGTCCAGAACATCTGGAGCGTCCTCCGCCCGGATTCTTCGCAGGCGAAGGTCCGGATCGCCGCCGCCAAGGCCGGGACTCGCATCCTCCACTCGGTGCCCGGTTCTGTCAGCCACGACTTCGCTGAGCCGAGCCCCGAAGCCGGCACAAAGCACATGCGCATCTTCCAAAGGAAGCCACCAACAGGTCCAGCTCTTCGGACCGCTGCCGTCCGACGGATCAGGTTCGCCAGCCGACCACCGCACGGGACTCTCACGGTCGACGGGCTCAAGATGGAAGAAATATCGGATATGCCGTTCCGATTTCGCCGGCCGCACGTCATAGCTTTCCGAACCCAGATATCGAATCACGCGCACCCGTAGCCCGGTCTCCTCAAAGACCTCCCGCACGACGGCGGCCTCTGCCGTTTCTCCGGGCTCCACGGTCCCCGCCGGGACCTGAACGCCGCCGACCTCCAGAGGAATATGGTCGTGAGCGAACACCAGAAGCTGACCTGAACGAACGACATACCCTACGACTTTGTGCGCCTGTCGATTCAGGTACCTATCCGTCATCCATTTCTCCGTCCGCTCAGCGAGATGGTCCCGGCGATCGTTCCGGGCGGGATCATCCTACTCAGATCCGTCCCCATCGCATGGTCAATGGGGCAGATGAGGCGAGCAAGGCAGAACCGGCCGGCGGCAGTATCTACTCCGTCTCATTCCGACGGCGGAGCACTCACCACGAAAAGAACAGATGTGGTCGAGATGTACTGTGAGGAAATGGGAAGAAGCGAGCGAATCGCAGACCAGTTGGACAGGCACTGGCACAAGAACTTGCGGCCACGGCTGCACGGTCTCTCCGATGAAGAATACTTTTGGGAACCCGTACGCGATTGCTGGAGCATCCGCCCACCCGGCACGTCAGGGGTATCGATGCCGGCGCATTCTGGGAATTGGACGATGGATTCTGTGTCCCCGGCCCCGGTGCCTGCCCCAGTGACCACGATCGCCTGGCGGCTGGCCCATATCATCGTCTCCTGCCTGGGGTATCGGGTCGGATGGCACTTTGGTGGCCAGGATATTGACTCCGAAACGTTCGCCTACGCAGGGAGCGCTGACGAGGCGTTGGAATAGCTCGATGAGATGTATGGGAGATGGAACGCCGGGGTCCTCCGGCTCTCGGATACCGACCTGGAGAGTCCACCCGCAGCGGGTCCCGAACGTTTTCCCATGGAAGGCATAATCCTGCACGTCAATAGGGAGCTGATCCATCATGGTGCCGAGATTTCCCTGCTGCGTGACCTGTATCGCTGGCAGGAGGGCACCGCACCGCGCCGGATCTGAACTTTCGGTGACCGGCTGTCACGAGAGACCTGAAGTCCAACTCGTCTGCCAAGGGCTCCCTCAGGGCTCACCAGGATGAACCGGGCACCCGCTCAGCGGACTGGGCAGCCTTTCGCCGGTCGACCTAGACGTTGAAGTGGAACCCCATCATGTTGAACCGCGGCGAGGCCTCAGCGCGTACGGCGTAGTCGTTCGAAGCGGGCTTCCAGCGCTGTCGCGTCCTCGGGGTTCGATAGAACACCCGCATCGATGACCAAACGCATCGCGTCGATGTCGTCGTAGAACGCCCGGAAGGCCGTCGGCACATCGATCGCGTGGTCCGGGCGGGAGAGCACCGTGATCGGCTCACCGGCCCTGACGAACCCCGGACGCTCAACCGACAGGTAGGCGCCCGACAGGCCGTGATCGACAAACCGCTTGAGCCAGCCGGTCTCGCCCATGTGCATGCGGAACGTTCCGCACGGGATTCGAGGCCCCTCGACCCGAAGCACCACCGTCTCCCCCACCTGCCAGCGCTCACCGATGAGTGCGTAATCAGTATCGAGTCCGGCCGTGGTGAGGTTCTCCCCGAACATGCCGTCGTTCAGATCACGCCCGAGTTCCTTGCCCCACCAGTCCAGTTCCTCTCTGGAGACCGCGTACACGGCTTGGTTGTCGCCACCGTGGTGCTGCCTGTCACCGATGAAGTCACCCACGACGCCGCTGCCAAGTCCACCGCGCTTCGGGCCAGGCGGCCGCAGTTCGATCTGGTCGACCGGCCGCTTGTAGATGCCGGTGGGAGTGTCTTTGGCGGTGTTCGGCCGAGCCGCGCCGATGTTCACCGAGACAACATGCGCCATGCCGACTCCTCCCGTCGGGGAACTAGACGTTAAACCGGAACTCCACCACGCGCCCACACGTAGGACCATCTGGTGCACCGACCGCTCGCTGTCGGCACGACTCGAACGTCTCCACCGGCTACCTGCGCCAATACCGCCAGTCAGGCCTTACCGGCAGTCGCGGCGATGAAGGGGCCTCCCGTGCGGGTGGCCTACGTGACACCCGAGAGGTCTCCTGCAGCTCATCCGCAGCAAGTAGGTGCGTACGTGAGCGAAATCGGCCCCTTGTACGCATCGATTCGCGCCCCTCTAGCCTCGTCCGCTGAACCCTTGGTTTGCGGACGCCACATTGCGCCAGACCTCCGGGTCCCGTCAAAAACGCTCGTTATTCGACGGCTGGCTTCCCTCGATCTAGTTCAACCAATCATCGATCGTTGCCGAGTACCGATCACGTGCTTCAGCATTCGTTGACAGTATGCGCCATCCAAGATCGCGTTCGAGGTTGAGGAGGTGCGCTTCAACAACACCCTGCAATATCTGCGGCTTACGCGCCGAGGTGTACTTTAAGCAAATATCGAAGACCGCTGACAGCGTCTGCCGGAAGAGTCGAGTGGTGTCTCGTGCCACGTCAAGGATGCCTTGTGGAGACGCACCAGCATGGAAATACCCCGAGCTAAAGTCAATTGTCCCCAAAAGTCCAAAAGCGTCCGCTCCATGGACAGCATGGTGTGCGTCCTGGACCCGACCCGCATGTTCATCGACACGCGCGAGTTGTTGGAGATGTTGCCAACCAGGCTTGGTTACGCCCAACCGTCGAGACGTGACGCGAGCGGCCCAACCGTATAGCCCGGCGTATTCAGGTCCGAACCTCCTGACTAGCCGACGCTTCATCACCTCAGGAGTTGGAAGATCACCCGACCACTCGGTCGGGCCAGTCCTGGCACGCTCCATGGCCAAGATAATCCAGCGGTGCTCCCTATATCGGGTGGCCGTGAAGCGATCACCTTGCGCGATGACGCGCGCGACCACGAGAATCTCTGACAACGTGCGCCACCGAGACTTCGCGCCCAACGCGTAGCCATGGTCGAGCAATATGGCGATCTCGCGTACAGTCGAGATCGCCCGCGTGGAAAGCCCGGCGAACAAATATCGAGAATGCTCTGGAACCGCAGTGCCCCAACTCGATCCCGCAAGATGCGTTGCTGCATGGCTGACCATCGCGGCTTCGAACAACGGAAGATGTCCGACGTCATGCTGAATCAACGCCGGAACTTCGCCAAATTCTTGCCGCGACTTCTCACCGAGGTCATGAAGTCGCCCTTCAATGTCGAACAGTTCGTTGTCGATGAGATCGAGGAGGCCATAAAGATCGCGCCATCGGCGACCGATATGTGTCGAAAACTTCGAGAGAGCCTCTAGAGTTTCAGCAGCTGCGTCGGAAGGTTCCTCATCCTCGTGGTCTGACATTCTGGCTCGCTTCGACTACCAGTACCGAATCGAACTTTCAGACGTTAAACCGGAACTCCACCACGTCGCCGTCGGACATCACGTATTCCTTGCCTTCGATCCGGACCTTGCCGCGGGACTTGGCCTCGGCCATGGTCCCGGCTTCCATCAGATCGTTGAAGGAGACCACTTCGGCCTTGATGAAGCCACGCTGGAAGTCGGTGTGGATGACACCGGCGGCCTGCGGGGCGGTGTCACCCTGGCGGATCGTCCAGGCGCGGGCTTCCTTCGGGCCAGCCGTCAGATAGGTCTGCAGGCCAAGCGTGTGGAACCCGACGCGGGCCAGCTGGTCCAGACCGGATTCTTCTTGGCCGTTCATCTCCAGCATCTCGCGGGCTTCCTCCTCGGACAGCTCCACCAGATCGGCCTCAAGCTTCGCATCCAGGAAAATGCAGTCGGCGGGGGCGACCATCTCGCGCAGCTCGGCCTGCTTCTCCTCGCTGCCCAGGATGGCCTCGTCGGCGTTGAAGACGTAGATGAAGGGCTTGGCGGTCAGCAGGCTCAGCTCGCGCAGCTTCTCGAGGTCCAGCTTGTCCGAAGTGATCGATGAGAAGATCGTGTCACCGCGCTCCAGAACGGCCTGCGCGGCCTTGATGGCGTCGAGTTCGGCCTGCTCACGCTTGCGGGCGCGGATGTCCTTCTCCAGGCGCGGGATGGCCTTTTCGATGGTCTGCAGATCGGCCAGGATCAGCTCGGTGTTGATGGTCTCCATATCGGAGCGCGGGTTCACCTTGCCGTCCACGTGAATCACATCCGGATCATCGAATACGCGGATGACCTGGGCGATCGCCTCGGCTTCGCGGATGTTGGCCAGGAACTGGTTGCCCAGGCCTTCACCCTCGGAGGCACCCTTCACGATGCCCGCGATGTCCACGAACGAGACGGTGGCCGGCAGGATGCGCTGGCTGCCGAAGACCTCGGCCAGCTGGTTCAGACGCGGGTCAGGAAGATTCACGACGCCGACGTTCGGCTCGATCGTGGCGAACGGGTAGTTCGCCGCGAGAACCTGGTTCCGGGTCAGTGCGTTGAAGAGCGTTGACTTGCCGACGTTGGGCAGTCCGACGATGCCGATAGTAAGAGCCACGGTCACTCATCATACCGGGAACGCCCACCGGCCCCCTGCCCGCAAATTATTGTCAGTCCCCCGTGACAGAGTGAAGCCATGGAAAACATCCTGCTCGTGGTGCTCGCTCTCCTCCTCGGTCTCGTCGCCGGTTTCCTCTGGGGACGTTCCAGGAACGACGACGGCGCGCCGCTCTTGCGCAATCAGCTGCGGGATTCCGAACAGCAATTGGGGGCTGCTCGGGAATCGCTTGCTGATGCCAGGGCGCGTGCCGAACTGCTGGAGCGGCAGAACCGCGCGCTGAGCAGTTTCGACGAGCAGGAGAACACCGTGCTGCACGCACTGGCCCCGGTCTCGGAACGTCTCGCCGCGGTGCAGCAGCAGGTGGCTCTGCTGGAGCGCGATCGTCAGCTCCAGTTCGGTCAGCTCTCGGAGCAGCTGAAAGCCGCAAGCACCACCGACGCCACGCTTCTGGAGAGCACTCGCTCCCTGGAGGCCGCGCTGCGGAACAACGCCAGCCGAGGCCGCTGGGGTGAGGTGCAGCTGCGCCGGGTCGTCGAGGCCGCGGGCCTGCTGGACCATGTGGACTTCCACGAACAGTTCAGCTCAGTCTCCGGCGAAGCCTCGGTCCGGCCGGACCTCGTGGTTCAGCTGCCTCAAGGCAAGTATCTGGTGGTGGATTCGAAGGTACCTCTGAGCTCCTTCCTGGAAGCACAGTCGGCCGGGGAATCCCCAAACCCCGAACGGAGGGCCGAACTCATGAAGGCCCATGCCAAGGCCGTCAGGTCCCACGTGGACGCACTGGCCGCCAAGCGGTACTGGGACGCCGTCCCGGCCAGTCCCGAACTCGTGGTCTGTTTCCTTCCCGCCGAGTCCTTCCTCGCGGCCGCCCTCGAAGCGGACCCCGGTCTGCTGGACTACGGATTCGCCAAGAACGTCGCGCTGGCCTCCCCGGCCACGCTCATGGCCGTGCTCAAGGCTGTCGCCGTGACCTGGCGCCAGGAACTCCTGACCGAAAACGCCCGGGAACTCTACGACCTCTCCCAGGAACTGTACTCACGGCTCGGGACCATGGGCGGGCACATCAGCAAGATGGGCTCCTCCTTGAAGTCCAGTGTCGAAAACTACAACCGCTTCGTGGGGGCCGTGGAGACTCGAGTACTCACCACTGCCCGGAAGATGACCGCCCTGAACCTGGGCGACGCGGAACAGCTGTCCTCGCCGGGAGCCATCGACTCGACTCCCCGTGTCCTCACGGCAGTAGAACTGCTGAATGAAGCCGCCCCGCTGGAAGACGAACGCACGGCATCCTGAGCCGTCCTATGGTCAGGCCCTTGCCCAGGTGACCTCATCGAGGCTGAGCCTGTCCCTACTGGTCCCGGCGGATGCCACCTCACCGGCGGCGTGGGCCGCGACGCCGAAGGCCGTCATCGACGTGACCTCCCAATGGGCCGGAACCTCGAACTCGGCGGCGAGCCCGTCCCGGTCGAACGCTCGGAACTGATGCGCATCGAGGCCGAGGGCAAGTCCTTGAACCGTCATATGCGCCACGGCCTGGCCGAGATCGTAACGGGCGAATTCGGAGTACTCCCACCCCGGCATATCTTCCAGGTGGACCTGCGCCAGATTCACCACCAGGAGCGACGCGGAGACGGCCCACCGCGAAGAGCTCCGCGCCAGGTGGGGGATGATCCTCGAATACACCTCATCGCCGCGCAGTCCCACGACGAATCTCCACGGCTGCGAGTTCCCAGCCGACGGTGCTCTCCGGGCAGCCTCCAGCAAAGTGTCCAGCTGTGCCGGGCTGACAGCCGCTTCCGGATCGAACCCCACCGGGCTGAACCTCTGAGCGAGTGCCGGGTGAAGTTCCGGGCCGCCGGTCTCCTCAGTCACGGAATTCGCCGCTGAACACCACTGTGGCCGTACCGCCCACCCAGAGCGTCTCGTCTGAATCCGGCCGGCCGTCGGAGCCGCTGAGGTGAATCCGTCCGTCACGCCTCATCGCGGTCCCTTGGCGGTTGCTGAACGGCAGCACCGCCCTTCCGGTATCGATCATCCACTGCGCGGCCGACGCGTTCAGGCTGCCCGTCACGGGATCCTCGACAAGCGGACCGATTCCGTCCGAGAAGAAACCACGGACTTCGAAAGCATCCTCGGAACCCTCAGAGCACGCACCGAGCACGCCGATGTCCCAGCGGCCGGGATGACGGCTCGCATCCGGGGTCAGCTCAAGCACCGCCCGATCATCTGCGAGAAGGACCCCGACCCAGCCCGGGCCGTTGTCGATCCAGCGCGCGTCCAGCACGTCTTCGGTTCCGATGCCCAGGATCTCTGTGACGTCCTTCAGATAGCCGGCCTCCACCGGCCCCTCCCGCAAAAGGCCGGGAGCCGCGAAAGCCAGGAACTCGCCGTCCTCACGGATCGGCACCAGACCTGTGCCGCACTCCTGCACGATCACGCCGTCGGACTTCGGGACTCCCCCGGCATCACGCCAGGCTCGCGCTGTGCCCAGAGTCGGATGCCCGGCGAACGGCAGCTCGGTGCCCGGCGCGAAAATCCGCACCCGGTAGTCAGCAGCCGGGTCCTCGGGAGGCAACACAAAGGTGCATTCGGAAAGATTCGTCCACGCCGTGAACCGCACCATGTCCTCGGTACTCAGCCCTTCGGCGTCGAGCACCACCGCCACCGGGTTGCCGCCCAGCGCGGACGTTCCGAAAACATCAACCTGCCTGAATCGTCGCATCACGTCGAACAGGCTAACAGCAGATGCCGGCCCCGATCCGGGATTCAGTTCGTGGGACGGCTGCCACGCCCACCGAGCGCGCGGCTGGAATCGCCGGCCTTCTTCAATGTGGCACGGAGTTCCTTCGGCAGCGAGAACAGCAGGTCCTCCTCCGCCGTGACCACTTCCTCGACGTCGGCGTATCCGTAGTCAGCCAGCAGGCGCAGCACGTCCTGCACCAATACCTCCGGCACAGACGCACCCGAGGTCACGCCGACCGTGGCGATGCCCTCGAACCAGGCTTCATCCACCTGGTTCGCGTAGTCCACCCGCTCCGAACGCTTGGCGCCGTATTCCAGCGCCACCTCGACCAGACGGACCGAGTTGGACGAGTTCGCAGAGCCCACC
Organism: Arthrobacter sp. NPDC090010; assembly: GCF_044748305.1. Classification (NCBI taxonomy): domain Bacteria; kingdom Bacillati; phylum Actinomycetota; class Actinomycetes; order Micrococcales; family Micrococcaceae; genus Arthrobacter; species Arthrobacter sp. NPDC090010. The sequence continues at coordinate 305,315 of NZ_JBIVFT010000001.1, read as the reverse complement.
ACGATCACCAGATCCGCCTGAGGGGCGATCTTCTTGATCGCAACCTGCCGATTGGTGGTGGCGTAGCAGATGTCATCGCTGGGCGGATCCTGCAGCGTCGGGAACTTCTCCCGGAGACGCCGCACCGTCTCCATGGTCTCGTCCACACTCAAAGTGGTCTGCGAGAGCCAGATGACCTTGTCCGGATCACGCACCATCACCTGATCCACCTCGTGGGGACCGTTGACGATCTGGATGTGCTCGGGAGCTTCCCCGGAGGTGCCTTCGACCTCCTCATGGCCCTCGTGGCCGATGAGCAGGATGTCGTAGTCGTCCTTGGCGAAGCGGACGGCCTCACGATGCACCTTGGTCACCAGCGGGCAGGTCGCATCAATGGTCCGCAAGCCGCGGTCCTCCGCGGACTGCACGACCGCCGGGGAAACGCCATGGGCTGAGAAGATCACCAGCGCGCCTTCCGGCACCTCGTCGTTCTCCTCGACGAAGATCGCACCCTTGGCCTCCAGTGAACTCACCACGTGGACGTTGTGGACGATCTGCTTGCGCACATACACGGGAGGCCCGTAGTGCTCCAAGGCCTTCTCGACCGCGATCACGGCGCGGTCGACGCCGGCGCAATAGCCTCGGGGGGCAGCCAGAAGAACCTTCTTGGGGGTCACCACAGGGGCGGCCGCTTCCACCTCGTGACGGCTGCGCCGCTTACGAGGAATGGAGGGCATGGGCACGGAGACTGCTGCCGACGTCATGCACCCATTCTACTGACCCCGCGATAGCCGCGAGGGCCACCAGGTCTTGCGGCCCAGATCGTAGGCGAGCGCCGGAACCAGAAGGGAACGCACCACGAAGGTGTCCAGCAGGACGCCGAAGGAGACGATGAAGGCGATCTGGGCGAGGAACAGGATCGGGATCACGCCCAGAGCAGCGAAGGTGGCGGCGAGAACCAGGCCCGCGGAGGTGATGACGCCTCCGGTCACGCGGAGGCCGCGCAGCAGGCCCTCCCGGGCACCGTGACGCTTCACCTCCTCACGGACCCTGCTCATGAGGAAGATGTTGTAGTCGATACCGAGGGCGACCAGGAAGACGAAGCCGTACAGGGGCACCGCCGGATCCGCCCCGGGGAAGTGCAGGACCCCGTTGAATACCAGCGCCGCCACGCCCAAGGACGCACCGAAGGACAGGACCGTGGTCGCGATGAGGATCACCGGAGCCATGATCGAACGCAGCAGCAGACCCAGGATCACGAAGATCACGGCGAGAACCACCGGGATGATGAGATTCCGGTCGTGAACCGATGCGGTGTTCGTATCGAGAGCCGTAGCCGTCACCCCACCGACCAGACTGCCGGGAACCTCCCTGCTCAGCGAGCTCCGCAAGGAGATCACGGTGCGTTCCGCGTCCGCGGAGTCGGCCGCGTCACGGAGCGTGGCCTGCAGCAGCACCCTGCCGTCATCGACCGTGGGCGCGGGACCGCCCGCCGGAGCACTCCCGAAGGCCGCCCACGGAAGCGATCCACCGGCTGCGGTCTTCGAGCTGACGCTCACGGACTGGACACCGTCCTGCTTGGCGACCAGGCCCGCAGCATCCTTCCACCGGGCTTCGGGGACCATCACCAAAGCAGGACTCCCCGAACCGCCCGGGAAGTGCTCGCCCAGCACGCGCTGCCCATCGCGCGCCTCGGAGTGTCCCAGCACGAGATCGGATTGCGGCACGCCCGACGCCTGTAGGCCTGAGACTCCGAGGCACGCTGCCATCAGCACCAGGGCTGTGCTCACCCAGATCGCTCGCGGACGACGGCGGATGGTCCCGGCGAGCCGGTCCCAGACGTTGCGTCGTTGCGTCCCGGAGGCTTCCTCGCCGGCAGTCACGGCCGGGCGTGGGCGACGCGGCCAGAAGGCTGCTTTGCCCATCACGTAGAGCAACGCCGGGAGGAATGTCAGGGCGGAGAGCATCGCGAAGACGATCCCGATCGCCGCGACCGGGCCGAGTGCGCTATTGGATTTCAGATCGCTCAGCAGGAGGCACAACAGGCCCGCGATGACCGTTCCACCCGACGCGACGATGGGTTCCACAGACCGTTTCAAGGCGGTCAGACTCGCCGCCCAGCGGTCCGCACCGTGTCCGAGTTCGTCGCGGTACCGCGAAACGTACAGCAGTGAGTAGTCCGTCGCGGCGCCGATCACGAGGATGAACAGGATGCCCTGCGTCTGGCCGCTCAGCAGCAGAACGCCCGCCTTCGCCAGCCACCAGACACTCAAAAGGGCCACGCAGAGGGCGAAAAGACTACTGGCCAGAACGGCGAGCGGAAGAAGGAAGGAACGGTAGACGATCACCAGGATCACCAGGACAACCAGCAGGGAGACGCCGAGCAACAGCCCGTCTATACCGGTGAACCCCTCCAAGAGGTCGGCCGTGAATCCCGCGGGGCCCGTCACCTGAACGGAGACGCCGTCAGGGGCTTTCTCCCTGAGATCGGCGCGGATCCCCTCCACGACGACGCCGACGTCGGACGCCGAGTCCACGGAGACGAAAGCCTGCAGCGCTTTGCCGTCCTGCGAAGGGATCGCCGGGGAGATCTCGCCGACGATACCCGGCCTTCCCTTCAATGAACCGAGTCCGTCCGAAAGCTGCTTCGCCTTCGCCGGGTTCAGCTTCTCGGCCGAGGAGAACACCACGATCGCGGGGATCCGCCCGGGTTCGCTGAATCCAGGCAGGAGTTTCTGGACCTGGGTGGCTTCCGCCGAAGACGGCAGGTAGCTCGTCTGATCGTTGGAGGAGACCTCGTCGACCTTCCCGAAATACGGCCCGCCGATGGAACCACCCGCAAGCCAGGCCACGATCAACAAGGCCGGAAGGACGACGCGCCACCACGGTCGGCTCCGGCCCTCGTCCTTTTTGCCACCCTCGCCATTCGCAACGGAACGGGAACCCACGGCTTGCTTCATCGCTTCCCCCTCGGAATCGGCCGGAGGAGCCCGCTCTTGAGTGCCGGGCTGCCTCGGTCTCGCCATTTGCTAACTAGGTTAGCAATACACTAAGCGTAAATAAAGCCTTGGAGATATTCTATTTCCATGTCAGAGAGTTCAGCAGAGGAATCAGGAGTCTCAGGCTCGCTGTACCACGTGGACGTCAGTGATCCACGGCGCGAACTGGTGGACACCCACGGCCTGACAGGACAGGACCTTGCCCAGATCAACGCCCTGATGGATGCGATGGCCTCGCTCCGGAACGCGGAGCGGCTCCTCTCCGACGCTTCCAGGAGCTACATGAAACTGAACGAATCGGACATGCGGGCGCTGCACTATCTGATCGGTGCCGAGAACCAGGGACGCGTCGCCACTCCGGGGGCCATCGCGGCGCATCTCGGCATCTCCAGCGCCGCCACCACCAAGCTCCTGGACCGGTTGGAACGCGGAGGGCACGTGGTTCGCGGACAGCATCCTCAGGATCGCCGCGCCCTCGCCATCACCGTCACACCGGACACCCGCACCGCGGCCATGAGCACGGTGGGCCGTCAGCAGGCCCGGCGTTTCGGGGTCGCGGCCCAGCTCAGCAGCGCGGAACGCGAGACCGTCACCCGCTTCCTCCTGGACACCGCCCGGGAGATCACACCGTCAGCGGACGGCTGGGCCTCAACGCCCGGCGGCGGAGAGCGCTGACCCGGACCACCACCGTCGGGCGTGAATCAGAGACCGGGAACCATGCCATCGCCGTCGCGCCATTCCTCAGGTTCCGGGCGTGCGCCGTCGGCCGCGCGGATCTCCCGGCGCCGACGCATCGATTCGAGGACCACGCCGAACACAAGCAGGACCAGCCCTGCCGGCAGCATGACCCAGAACGCCTGATCGACATGCGAGTTGATGACCTCACCCATCCGCGCGACGACCAGGCCTTCCAGCTCACCGTTGAGGCGCTGTCCGAGGATGCCGACACCGATCAGACTCGCGACCTTCCACAACGCCGCGATGATCACCGCGCCGATTCCCATCACCATGAGGAAGGCGCCTCGCCGTCGTGCGCTGACCAGCGCGAGGAGGAAGGCGATCCCGGCCCCGGCCGCGAGCGGAATCCCGTACGGAGCCATCTGCAGGACCGGATCGATCATCTGACGCTGACTGAGATTGCCCAGGCTGATGACCGCGACCTTCGGCCCCGAGACCTTCACCGGGAGATTCTTGCTCGCCTCCTGCGCCACGAGGTCCACCAACGGAGCGACATCCAGGGTGAAGGCGCTCGTGGAGTTCTTCGCACCGTCGCCGATGCTGAGCTCATGGCTCCGGTCCAGGGTCTCGTTCCAGGCGGCCGGATATCCGGGCAGTTCGAACATGCCGTTGGCCGCCGCAGTCACCGTGCGGGTGATGAGCGGCTGAAGGCTCTCCGGCACGGTGATCTCCGTCGCGACCCGTCGTCCGATCGCCGAGGCCAGGTCCTGTTTGAAGGACTCGTCCTGCCCAAGGGGACTCAGCGTCTGGACGAAACCGGCCCGGTCCACCACGTTCCGTTCCAACCACACCACGGGGCCTGCGATCAGAGTCAGAATGAAGGACAGGATGGCCGCGAGGACGGCGATGGTGGTACGCACCGGGACCTTTCTCTTGCACGTCTGGCGGAAATCGCGGCTGGTCCGCCCCCGGACCCGCGCCTGGAGCCAGTCTAATTGCCGCGACAGCCGGAGCCCGCACGCGACGACGGAGGTTCGGGCGGGAAAAATGTCGGTTCCGCTCGGTAGGGTGAAGTCAACGGTGGACAGAGTGAGGAATCGAATCATGAGCGATGAGCAGGACAGGCCGACGGTCCTGCCCGCCACGGCGGGCGAGACCTCTCCGGACAATCCTTGGCCCCTGCGGCTGCTCTCCGAGAAACTGAAAGCCCATATCGACAGGACGCCCAGCTGCTGGGTCGAGGGTCAGGTGATCGAGCTCAATCACCGGGGCAAGGCGTCCTATCTCACACTCCGGGACGTCGACGCCGAGATCTCGCTCCCGGCCTCCATCTGGGCCACGAATCTGGACCGCATCGCGTCACCGCTGGAACGTGGCTCACGGGTGGTCGCACTGCTCAAGCCCGAATTCTGGCTGAAGACAGGGCGGATGAACATGTCCGTCAAGGACATCCGCCCGGTCGGCCTGGGCGACCTCCTCGCACGCATCGAGCGGCTCCGCCAGGCGCTGGCTTCCGAAGGCCTCTTCGACGAAGAGCTCAAACTTCCCCTCCCCTACCTCCCTCACCGCATCGGGCTGATCACCGGGCGGGACTCCGACGCCAAGAAGGACGTCCTGCGCAATGCGGCGCTCCGCTGGCCTGCCGTGGAGTTCGAGATCCGCGAGGTCGCCGTCCAGGGTGTCACCGCCGTGGGGCAGGTGATGTCGGCTCTGGCCGAGCTCGATGCGAACCCGGACGTGGACGTGATCGTCATCGCCCGAGGCGGCGGATCCCTGGAAGATCTTCTGCCGTTCAGCAACGAGGAACTGATCCGGGCCGTCGCTGCTGCCACGACTCCTGTGGTCAGCGCCATCGGGCACGAAGCCGACCGGCCACTGCTCGACTACGTCGCCGATCTGCGCGCATCCACTCCCACCGACGCCGCCAAACGTATCGTCCCCGACGTCGCCGAGGAGCTTTCCGGACTGGCCTACGCCCGGGAGCAGATGCGCCGCATCATCACTCAGCGAGTGGAACGTGAGGCGGAGCGTCTGGAACATCTGCGTTCCCGTCCCGTGATGGCCCAGCCATTGGTCATGGTGGACTCCCGGGCGGAGGAACTGACACGGCTGCGGCAGACGGCGACGACGACGCTGAGCACCGCCCTCACACGGGCTCAGGACCGGATCACCCATTTGCGGGCACAGCTGCTCGCGCTGTCCCCTCAGAAGACCCTGGACCGCGGCTATGCCGTCGTGCATCTGGATGACGGTCCAGAGACTGGAAGCATCGTCCGTGATCCGGCACAGGTGGAGGGCAGCCACGCCCTCCTGGTGCGTGTGGCGGGCGGCCGCTTCGCGGCACGGTCCGTCCCGTCCACCGCGGCAGGGGCAGCCGCGCCGCGCGCCACCACGAAGTCATCGCCGAGCCGGGCCGCGAAACCCCGGAACAAGGCCGCAGCCACGATCGAGACCACCACTGAGGAGAGGAACGACGCATGACGTCTGCACAGACCGGCCGGCCCGAGGTGAGCACGCTGAGCTACGAAGAGGCCCGGGAAGAGCTCCTCGGCGTCGTCCAGCGCCTGGAAGCCGGCGGAGGAACTCTCGAAGAATCTCTGTCCCTCTGGGAACGCGGAGAGGCGCTCGCCGCGCGCTGCGAGGAATGGCTGGAGGGTGCACGCGAACGGCTCCGCGCCGCACAGCCGAACACCCAGGACTGAACGGCCGAGGGCCGCCATCCCGACGGATGGCGGCCCTCGCTGAACCGGACGGTTCTCTGCAACCGGACTTCTGCAACCGGATCTCTGACACCGGAGCCGCGATTCCGGGGCCCAGCTCGGGGCTCCGACTCCGACCGGAGCAGATCAGGACGCCGTGACGGCCGCGATCTGCTCGTCGACATCGAACTCAGCGGCCGGCCACTGAGGATTGATGCCTTCCAAGGCGTCGATCAGAAGCTGCTGCACGGCGATTCGTGCGTACCACTTCTTGTTGGCCGGAACCACGTACCACGGTGCGCCCGCAGTCGAGGTCTTCTCGAACATGGCCTGGAATGCCCTCTGGTAGTCCTCCCAATAGCCTCGTTCGGTCAGATCACCCGTGCTGTACTTCCAGTACTTGGCCGGGTCGTGCAAACGGGCCAGCAGACGTTCCTTCTGCTCGTCCTTGGAGATATGGAGCATCACCTTCACCACGGTGGTCCCCTCCGCCATCAGGCGTTCTTCGAAGTCATTGATCGCGGCGTACCGCCGCTCCAGCTCCGCCTCGTCAGCCCAGGCGTGAACCCGGTGAATCAAGACGTCCTCATAATGCGACCGGTCGAAGACCCCCACCATCCCGGCCCCGGGAATCTCCTTTTCGATCCTCCAGAGGAAGTCGTGGGCCTTCTCCTCATCACTCGGAGCCTTGAAGGCCTTCAGGCGGACACCCTGCGGGTCCATCGAACCCACCACGTGACTGACGATGCCGCCCTTGCCGGCCGTGTCCATCGCTTGCAGGACCAGCAGGACGCGCTGTTCCGAACCGCCCTTGGACGCCGCGAAGAGACGTTCCTGCAACTCGGACAGCAGAGCGTCCTGATGCTCCAGGTGGGCCACGCCGTCAGCCTTCTTGCCCGGGTAGCCGGGCGTTGACTCCGGGTCGACGGATGCGAGTTCGAAACCATCCTCCACTCTCAGAGTGTCGGAGGGGTCCAGGTCAAAATCCACCAACTTCTTCGGCTTGGTCTTCATCCTCGCGGCCTTTCGTCGTCGTGCGTGAAACTCAGTTGCCGGGGTAACGGCTCAGGAACTCGGCCATCCGCCCGATGGCCTCTTCGATGTCCTTGACCGCGGGCAGAGTGACCATACGGAAGTGGTCCGGACGCACCCAGTTGAACGCCCTGCCGTGCGACAGGAGGATTTTCTGCTCCCGCAGCAGATCCAGGACGAACTTCTCGTCATCCCTGATCCTGTACACCTCCGGGTCCAGTCGCGGGAAGAGATAGAGAGCGCCCTTGGCCTGCTGCGTGCTCACGCCCGGGATGGCGTTGAGCAGTTCGTACGCCTTGTTCCGCTGTTCCAGCAGACGCCCGCCCGGAAGGATGAGGTCGTTGATGCTCTGGTATCCGCCAAGTGCTGTCTGGATGGCGTGCTGTCCCGGCACATTGGCGCACAGGCGCATGTTCGCCAGGAGGTTGATGCCTTCCAGGAAGTCCTTGGCATTGGCCTTGGGCCCGGAGATGGCCATCCAACCGGCACGGTAGCCGCACACACGATAGGCCTTGGAAAGTCCGTTGAAGGTCAGGCAGAGCACATCGTCGCCGGCGATCTTGGCGGTGTTCACATGGACGGCATCGTCGTACAGGATCTTCTCGTAGATCTCGTCGGAAAACACGATGAGGCCGTGCTTGTCCGCCAGCTCGACCATGGCCCGCACGGTGCTCTCCGGGTAAACGGCACCCGTGGGGTTGTTGGGATTGATGATCACGATGCCCTTGGTGCGTTCCGTGATCTTGGACTCCAGATCGGAGAGATCCGGAGCCCAGCCTTCGTCCTCATCGCAAAGGTAGTGCACCGGGCGTCCGCCGGCCAGGCTGACCGAAGCCGTCCACAGCGGATAGTCCGGGGTGGGCACGAGCACCTCGTCGCCGTCGTTCAGCAGAGCCATGAGCGAGAGGGTGATCAATTCGCTCACCCCGTTGCCGAGGTAGATGTCATCCACGCCGATGCTCTGGATTCCGCGGGTCTGGTAGTACTGGGACACGGCGGTACGGGCGGAGAAGATGCCACGCGAATCGCTGTAGCCCTGCGCATGGGGCAGATGACGGATCATGTCCACCAGAATGGCGTCAGGCGCTTCGAAGCCGAAGGGTGCCGGATTGCCAATGTTCAGCTTCAGGATCTTGTGCCCTTCGGCCTCCATCTGCTGGGCAGCCTCAAGAATCGGTCCCCGGATGTCATAGAGGACGTTGTGAAGCTTGGTGGACTGCTTGAATTCTGCCATTTACCAAATATGCCATATGGCCTCGGGCTATTTGGCGATGCCTTTGTCCTTGAGCCAGGAAAGTGCGACTTCGCGGGGTGACCGGGCCTGATCCCCCTGGACCGCTCGATTCATCTGGATGAGATCATCGGAGCTGAGGGTCCGCGACACATTGTTGACGGCATCCCGTGCTTGCTGCGGCAGCGCGGGGTCGTTGACGAGCGGCACGATCTGTTCCGGCAGCAGCGCCTTCTTGCCGTCATCGAGGACCACCAGGGCGTTGTCGTTGATGGCGGGGTCCGTGCTCAGGAGGACCGCGGCCTGGACGTCGTCCTGGAGAAGTGCCTTGAGCGGCTGCGGGATCGTATAAGGGCTGTCCTGCTCCGCGGCGGTCGGCGCGGCAGGGCCACCGTCAGGGCCTGCGGTGACGCCGAATGCCTGAATTCGCTTCGGCTTGCAGTTGTAGGCGCTTTCCAGTGCGGAAGATCCGTAGGTGTTCTCCGAGAAGCCGGAGGGAGCTGCGAGCACGAGCTGCGAGCAGACTTTGCCCAGGTCATCCATGCTCTTGAGCTGATAGCGCTCCGCGGTCACCTGGGTGACGGCCACGACCTCGCGATTCTGGGCCCCCGACGCATCCAGCATCGACAACGGCTTAGGCAACGCCGAGGCCGCAGCATTGCGGACAGTGTCGTCGCCGGTGTCCTTCGCCGTACCGTTCACGGTCCTCATAAGGTCCCCGGTGTATGCCGGGAGGATTTGCACGGATCCCGCCTTGAGCGCGTCCAGGGCGGCCGTCTGATCCCCCAGCCCGGTCTTGACCGAGCTCGGCACACCGGCCGCCTGAAGAGCACCGGAGTAAAGCTCCGCGATGACGGCACCCTCAGCGGTGTTGGGGGCGCCGACGACGAGAGAATGCGTCAGCGTGCTGCTGCTCAGCGAGGGCTCCGGTGCAGGCTGCCCGGCCGTGCAGCCGGCCACGACGGGCATGGTCGCGAGAACGACGGCGGTCAGCACCATCCGGCGGATGGCAGGTGGGCGCGTCGGGGCCATGGAGCGCTCCTTCAGGGATCGTTCGGGGTGAGGGGCTCATCCAGCATATCGGCCGCGGCCTGGGCGGTTCCCCGGAACGCCGGCATTCCGTGATGCCGGTCCCCGAAGACCGGCACCACGGAACATCAGGCGAGTTCGGCGGCTTCGATGAGGCCCGTCCCAGCGGTGCCAAGGGAAGGACGCTCCCGCAGTTCCACTACTCCGCCGGAGGATCCGAGCTCGAAGACCTGCACGAGGTTCTGCCCGGCGCGGATCAGAGGAGCAGGAACATAGAGGGTCTCCTGAGGCCCCACTTCCCAGTAACGGCCGAGAAGGAAGCCATTGAGCCAGACGAAACCCTTGGTCGATCCCGGCAGAGCAAGGTACGTGTCCGCGGGCTCGGCGACCTCGAAAGTCGTGGCCGGCAGGGTGGCCAGGTCTTCCTCCGTCCAATGACCGAGGTCCAGCGCCGAGTGCTCCCAGCCGAGAGTGAAACGCTGGTTGATGAGCACGCCACCGAGCAATCCCTTGCGCTGCCCCGTGTGGGGCCCGTAGTTGATGCGCCCGACGTTCTCCACCAGGATTTCCAGGACGACCGCGGCGCCTCTGCCCTGGACCAGGAGGCCTTCCGTACCGGTTCTGTCGTCCAGAATGCCTACCAGCTCGCCATCCACCCAGACATGGGCCCGATCCTGCAAGCCCGGGAGTTTGATGCGGGACTCCTGGGGAGCATCCGGCAGGCCAGGCAACACCGCAGTGGAGCGATGGAAGAGCAGCCCGTTGTGCAATCCGAGTTCCTCGAAGCTCAGGGGACGTTCGCTCGGATGGTGCCGCCCGGCCTCAACGGCGGAGCGCAGTCCGTCCCGCAGGACGTCGAGCAACGGCCGGTCTGCCGTAGGAAGTCCCAGCGTCGTTGCGGGAAGCACCGGGACCGGTTCGAGCAGGGCCTCGGGAATGGCCGGCCAGGCATCCTCGCTCAGGCCCCGTACCCGGAGGAACTCAGCACGGATGGCATGGAACTTCTCGGTCAATGCCCCGTCCTCGGCGATCGGTGCATCGGAGTCGTAGCTCGTGACGGTCGGCTGGATCCCGCCGTCTTCGTTGGCTCCGGCTCCAAGACCGAAGTTGGTCCCTCCATGGGCCATGTAGACGCACACCGAGCCGCCGCCGTCGAGCATCTTGCGGATCTCTGCAGCCGCTTCGGATGCCGGTCGGACGTGGTGTTCCTCGGTCCAGTGATCGAACCAGCCGCCCCAGAATTCGACATTGAAGAACGGCTCCCCCGGGCGGCGCCGATGCCAGACGTCGATCGCCTCATCGCCGCGCGACCCGAGCGTGGCAGTCGCCCAGATTTCGGGGACGGCGCCCCCGTCCAGGTAGTAGTCGCTGCCGCCGTCGGCCGTGAAGAGCGTCTCCGTGATGCCGCGGTCCCTCAGGATCTGGGCGCTCCAGCGGATGTAGTCCGCGGAGTCCCCGTAGCTGCCGTACTCGTTCTCCACCTGCACGGCGACCACCGGGCCGCCGTGAGCTGCCTGGCGCGAGGAGATGACGGGAGCCAATTCGTCCAGCCACTCGGCCACCGGCCCGGTGAAACGGGGATCCAGGGAGCGCAGCATGATGTCCGGTTGACCCGTCAGCCAGGAAGGGAAGCCGCCGTTGTCCCACTCGGCGCAGATGTAAGGCCCGGGCCGGACGATGACGTCCAGCCCGATTTCACCCGCGAGGTCGATGAAACGTCCGAGATCCCGCCATCCGCTGAAGTCCACCACGTCCTCACGGCGTTCCTGGTGGAAGTTCCAGGCCACATAGGTGTCGACCGTGTTGGCCCCCATCGCCTTGAGCCTGGCGAGGCGGTCCTTCCACTGCTCGGGGTGGACTCGGAAGTAGTGGATGGCACCGGCGAGAATGCGGTGCTCCTGGCCGTTCCGGAAAAGCCGGCCGTGCTGATAGCTGAGGATCGGTGCGGGCATGTGATCAGTGTAGGTGTCGGGAATCACTTATTCGATACAAAACAAACATTTACGCACACGACCGAGGCCCGTGGAACTCAGACCGTGCGACCGAGCAGCTCGACGGCCCCGAAGACCGGTTCCCGGTCCAGGATTCTGACATCGTCATGACCGAGTTCGGCCAGTCCAGCCCGGAAGGCGCCGCTGAGCTCGGGAACGTGCTGGCCAAGACCGCCGCCCAGGACCACCGGGCCGGCGAGATCGAGGCGCTTCAGGACGGCCGCGGCCAGCCCCACGAGGTCGCGCGCAGCACAGGCCAGGATGTCCTGCGCCTCGGCGTTGCCGCCACGGGCCGCGTCGACGACCAGGCGACTGCGCTCGGCCCAGTAGCGCCGACCCTTGGCCGGGTCATGGAATGCGGCGATGAGCCCCGCGACGTCGTCGGCACCGACAGAGGTGCAGACGGCCTGAGCCAGGTCATCGGGAGACTCTCCGAGGTTCATCCGGCGCAACGAGCGTCGCACCGCTTCCCGGCTGAGCCAGTACCCGCTGCCTTCATCGCCCAGAAGATACCCCCACCCTCCTGAGCGCGACTCCCGTCCATCGCCATCACGCCCCCAAGCTGCGCTGCCTGTGCCGGCGATCACGGAGACCCCGGTGACAGCTCCAGCCGCCGCGAGCAGCAGCTCCGAGTCGTGGACCACGGTGATCCGGGCGTCCGGCAGGTGCGGAGCGATCAGGGCGGCGAGCGCCCGCTTGTCAGCTTCGGTATCGACTCCCCCGGCGCCGACCACGACCCGGTCGACGGCGGCAGGGGCCAGAGCCTGGAACAGTTCTCCGAAGGCCAGCTCGGCTTCCTCGCGGCTGACGTTCTGAGTGTTGGTGCTCCCGACCGTGGCATCCGCCAGAACCGAGTCCCCGTCCAGCAGCAGTCCGCGGGTTTTGGTGCCCCCGATGTCGATGGCGATCTGCTGCACGGATGCAGCACTCCGAGGCGGGGTGGCAGGATGGCTGGGAGTAGTCACCAGTACAGGGTACGCAGGAAGGAAGCGCATGTCAGGAAGCGTCAGCCCCGGATTTCCGATGCCCCGTGTCGTGGCGGCCCCCATGGCGGGCGGCACCAGCTCCACCGCCTTCGTCTCAGCTTCTCTTGACGCCGGCGCCCTTGCTTTCATGGCGGGCGGGTATCTCAGTGCCGAGTCCCTGGGCAAGCAGCTCCTCGAGGTACGCAACGGCGCGGCCGTGAAGGAGGGGGCCGCCTTCGGCGTGAACCTCTTCGTTCCCGAGGAAAGCGCGCCCGAGCGGGCCGCCGTCGAACGCTACGCGGAAGCCTTGCAGCCTTGGGCCGAGCGGCTCGGTGTCGAGGTCCCCCTGCCGCGTTACGACGACGATGACGATTACCCGGCCAAGATCCGCCTGCTGCTCGAACACCCGGTCCCACTGCTGAGCTTCACCTTCGGGCTGCCGGACCAGGAAACCGCCGAGGCCCTGCACAAGCGCGGCACCTTGCTCTGGGCGACGGTCACGCACCGGGCCGAACTCGACGCCGCGCTCGGGCTGGGGATGGACGGGGTGGTCCTCCAGCACCGCAACGCCGGCGGCCACTCCGGACGGTTCCTGCCCGGCCCCGCGCCTGAGGCTGCGTCTGTGCAGGATCTGGTGCGCGAGTTGCGGCCCCACTGTGCTGTGACCCTGGTGGCTGCGGGCGGCATCGCCACCCCCACGGAGGCGGCCGCCGCATTGGAGGCCGGAGCCGACGCCGTGCAGCTGGGCACGGCGCTCCTCCGCTCACCGGAATCCGGTGCACGGCAGCTGCACAAGGACGCTCTGGCGGATGCACGATTCACCCGGACGCAGACCACCAGGGCTTTCACCGGACGGGCCGCGCGAGCGTTGGTGAACGACTTCGTGCGCGAGTATGACGCCCAGGCACCCGAGGCGTACCCCACGGTTCACCATCTCACTGCACCGTTGCGGGCCGCCGCGGCACGGAGAGGGGAAGCCGATGGGCTCAATCTGTGGGCCGGGACCGCTTGGGAGCAGGCTACGACCGAAGCCGTCGGCGACATCATCGCGCGTTTCCGAGCAGCAACGCGGAGTGACTGAAACAGCATTTCGCGAACCCCGCCACCGCCGTATCATGTAGAGACATTCGAAGCGGAGGAAAAATGGCCGATTCAGCGAAGAATCTTCGCACTCCAGGCAATGGAGCCGAGTCTCTGGACGAGGTTGACCGGAAAATCATCCGGATTCTTTCCGAGGACGCCCGGATCTCCAACAAACAGCTGGCCGAGGACGTCGGCATCGCCCCCTCCACCGCCCTCATGCGCACCAGGACGCTCCAGGAACGCGGGATCATCAGGGCCTTCACCGCCGAGCTGAACCTCGCCTCGATCGGCCGGAGCGTCCAGGCGCTCATCGCGGTCCGGCTGCGGGCACACGACCGCGATCAGATCGATCGTTTCACCGCCCGGGTCCCCCGCCTGCCGGCCGTGCTTTCCACGTTCCACACCTCCGGCTCGGTCGACTATCTGCTGCACATCGCGGTGGCGACCACCGAGGAACTGCGCGACTGGGTGCTGGACAATCTGGCGACCGATCCCGTGGTGGGGCATACCGAGACCACCCTGGTGTTCGAGCACATGGACGGCAATTCAGGTCTGATCGACTGACGACAAGCGCGCACCTGTCGTCCCTGGGGTTCCCCGTCAGGCCTTCGGGCGCGTCAGCCCCGGCGGAGAGCCTTCAGGGAGACCGCAGCAAGGATGAACGCTGCCGCAGCGGCCAGAACCGAGAAGCCCAGCGCCGCCGTCGTCATCCCCAGTATGGACGCAGCGGCACCGAGGCCGAGGACCGGCACGGCACTGCCCAGATAGGTGACGACGTACACGGTCGAGACCATCTGCGCGTGCTGGGTGGCGGGCACAGCGGTGGCCGCCTGATTGAAGACGGTCCGGAACGCGAGTCCCTGGCCGAAGCCGGCCGCAATGGACGCGAGCACGAGGAGCAGGAGGCTGGGCTGTGCCGTGGCCCATCCCATGAGGAGCAGGGCGGCACCCAGGACGAGCAAGCCGCCGGGCACCGTGAGACGGCCCGAGATCGCGGTGAGCTGACTCAGAGCCGATGCCGCGAGAGAGAGTCCCGCCAGTACTCCCACCAGCGGCGCAGACGAGACGCCCAGCGCATGCGCGAAGTATCCCGGCGCCAAGGAGAGCTGGAAGCCGAACACGGCGAAGCTGAGGAACCCGACCAGCGCTGCCAGCCAGAACGCCCCGCGCGCACCGGACGGCACTCCTACGGCTCTCGGAGCGAGGGCACGGTGGTTGTAGCCCTGCTCGGCGCGCATGATGGCGGGCCGGGCCCGGATCACGCACAAAGGCAGCAGGATGAGGACCAACGCCAGTCCTTGCAGGAAGAACGGAGCCTGCCGGCCCCCGGGCAGCAGAGAGAGCAGCCCGCCGAGTGCCGGGCCTGCGGCCACCCCACCGGAGGAAGCCAGCAGGGTGAAACGTGAGGCCCATTCGGGGCGGCTGGGCAACAGCTCTCGCAACGCCGCCGCGCTGGCGCCGGTGGCCAGCGCCACCGAGATTCCCTGCAGAACCCGTCCGGCGCACAGCATCACGAGGTTCTGGGCCAGCCCGAACACCACCGTCCCACCCAGTCCGATCAGGACGGAGATGACCAGGGCCGCACGGCGCCCGATGTGGTCGGACCAATGGCCGGCGAGCATGAGTGTGGCGACGAGCGAGAGCACGTAGCTGGAGAACGCCACCGTGGTGCCGAAGGGGCCGAGTGAGAGCTCTGCCTGCAAGGCCGGATAGAGCGGAGTGGCCAGATTGGCACCCACCAGAAGCAGGAAGATCACGACGCCGGAGAGCACCAGACGCGCCGTGGTCGACGCCTCCCAGCCCCATTCGCGGGACGCCGGGCGCATGCGCAGTTCGTTGATGACGCTCATTGCCGTCCTTCGTGCCTGACGGTGAGTGTCCCGCCGTGGTCTCCGGCCCGGGTATGGGCCTGTTCACATAGTGGGGCATTCCCGTACTATCGATCAGTGTTTGCGTGTTCCATTGCGCAAAACCTCCAACACAAACCGAGTCGACTGAGCCGGAGTGCGCACTTGAACAACCTCGACGCCACCGATCTGAAGATCCTGCTGGAACTCGTCCGTGATCCCCGGATCCAGATCAGCGAGCTCGGGGAAACCCTGGGCATCGCACGGAACACCGCTCAGGCGCGGCTGAAGCGTCTTCAGCGCTCCGGAGTGCTCGACGGCGGCGGCCGGGAGATCGACCTCGCGGCAGTGGGGTACGACGTCGTCGCCTTCGTCACGATCGAGGTGACCCACCGCGAACTCGACGTCGTCATCGCAGCGTTGCGGCTCATCTCGCAGGTGTTGGAAGTCCACGAGATCTCCGGCCGGGGTGATCTCTGGGTCCGGCTGGCCGCCACCGACACTCACAATCTCCAGTCGGCCCTACGCCAGGTGGTCCGGATCAAGGGCGTCATCCGCACCGAAACGGTCCTGGCGCTCCACACCCACATCGCTTACCGCGCGGAGCCGCTCCTCGCCAGGGCGGCCGAGCTGAGCTCCGGCGGGCGTCCTTCGCGGGCAGCGGCTCCCAACCACGGATAATGAAACCGTGACGATCATCGACAACGCCGTCTACCTCCACGGCCTCCGGATCCTGGAACCGGCTTCCGTACTCCAGACCAGCGAAGCCATGGACGAGACCGGCGGCATGGCCTGGGTCGGGCTCTACCGGCCGAGCCAGGAGGACATGAAGGACGTTGCCGCGGAGTTCAATCTCCACCCCCTGGCCGTCGAGGACGCCATCACCGCCCACCAGCGGCCCAAGCTGGAACGCTACGACTCCACGCTGTTCACCGTGCTGCGTCCGGCCCGCTACGTCGACTCCAGCGAGACCGTGGAGTTCGGGGAGCTCCACATCTTCACCGGACCCGACTTCGTGGTGACCATCCGCCATGCGGAGACCCAGGGTGTCGCCGCCGTGCGCCGCCGCCTGGAGGACGATCCGGAACTGCTCGCCATGGGCCCGGAATCGGTGCTGTACGCCCTCCTGGACAAGGTGGTGGACGACTACTCGCCCGTGGTGGCCGGCCTGGAAAACGACATCGACGAGATCGAGGACCAGCTCTTCTCCGGGGATCCCGCCGTGTCCCGGCGCATCTATGAGCTCACCCGTGAAGTGATCCAGTTCCAGCGGGCCATCCAGCCCTTGCCTGCCATGATGGAGGCCCTGGAGAAGGGCTTCACCAAGTTCCAGGTCAACGTGGAGCTGCAACGCAACTTGCGGGACGTCAAAGACCACGTGGACTCCGTGATCGCCCGGGTCAACGCCTTCCGTGAAATCCTCCAGAACGCGCTGACCCTGGACGGCACACTGACCGCCAACCGGATGAACGAGGTCACTCTCGCTCAGAACGAGCAGGTCAAGAAGATCTCCGGCTGGGCGGCCATCTTCTTCGCCCCGTCGATCGTGGCCGGGATCTACGGCATGAACTTCCACGAGATGCCGGAACTGGCCTGGCCTTTCGGATACCCGATGGCGGTCTTCATGATGATCGCTCTCGCCGGCCTGCTGTACCTCATTTTCAAGAAAAAGGGGTGGATGTAGGGGGCCGGGGCCACCCAGCGTCCACTCTGTCCGAGGAGTCCTGATGACCATCGACGCCGATCTCCTGGCTTTCGTCCGCGTGCTGTCCGACGGCGGCGATGACGATCAGGCCGTGCGGATCCTGGAGGCCTCGTTCGAAAACCTCGATCCCGCGCCGGACGAGCCGGCGGCGCTCCTGTATGCCGAAGCGATGGCGCTTCTCATCCGGCTCGGCACGACGCCCGAGAACTACTCCGTCGTGCCGGAGCGGCTCAGCCTGCTCGCCTCGCTCCTCCAGAACCATCGCACGCCTTCCGTGCGGGAGGCCTTCGCGCTCACCGAGCTGGACGCCATCGAATGGGTCCACGGAACCGAGCCTGACGCGATCGTCATGGTGGACGTGTTGCGGGCCGCGGAGAGCTTCGCGGAACGGTACTCCGCGCCGGAGGAGATGCCAGGGATCCGGCGGGCACGGGCCGAGGCCACGCTGACCGCCTGCCTGCTGGCACGTCATCTGGGCCGTGAGGAATCCGAGGTGGCCCTCGGATTCGAAAGCCTGGCGATCTCCTTGACCGGGGAAGCCGACACGAGGATGAGGGTACTGCGGCTGCACGCTCTCCTGGAGGCCTCACGGATCCGCCTCGGGCTCGACGACGAACGGCCCCAGAGTCTGGAACTCCTGCGTCGGGTGATCGACGAAGCGGTGACCCTGCCGGAGGCCCGCGTCCTCCTGCATCGTGCCGCAATCCTTCTCGCGGAGACTGAACGGGACGTGGAGACGCTTCGGCACATCGCCGACGTCGTCCTCGCCCTGCCCCTCATGGAGGATTCGCCCGGCGGCTTCGCCCTCCAGACATCCTTCCTGGACGAGATCCTGGCCCTGTTTCCGGACGAACTGCGTGAGGCCGAGTCTGAAGCGCGTTTCCGCTCCCTGATCGACCGCTTCGCCGTCCACCCCGATGACGCGATCCGGGACGCTCTGCTCTGGGCAGCGCTGCTCCGCTACGGCAGACAGGGCGAAGCGTCGTCACGGACGGCAACCGCCCTGCGGCTCCTCAGCCATCTCGATGCTGCCGTGTCCCGGGACGAGAGCTCCGTGACCGCGCCGGCGCGGCTGCGAATCCGCGCCCGGCGTGCCGAGACCACCGCAGCCCTCGGAGACCCGGCCGGCGCCATCGTACTCGCTGAGGAACTGATCAAGCGATTCCCGACGGCGGAACATGACGCACGCCTGCGCGGCCCGTTCGCCACGGCCGAGCTGGAACGGGCTCTTCGGCTCAACGATCTGGGCCGCCGCGACGACGCACTCCGCCTGCTCGGCAGCATCCCGGCCCGGTTCGCCGCCGACAGGGAGTTGCCGGAGGCCTCCCATGTCATCGCCCAGGCCTTGTACTGGGAGGGCCGCTTCCTCCGAGAAGCCGGGAGGATGACCGAGTCTCAGGCGTCCGTGGAGACCGTCCTGCGTCGATTCGCGACCGCGGAGGAGGGCGAACTGCGTGTCCCCGCCGCGAATGCGCTCTTCTCGCTGTGGCAGTCCTCCGATGTGACCGGCTCGGAGCAGGCCGCCGCACGGCAACGGTTCCAGGAACTGTTCGCCGAGGATTCAGAACCGCATATCCGAGGCCTCGACGCCCGGCGCCTCCTGGTTCAGGCCGCTCATGAGGCGGAGGACGGAGACAAGGCCACTGCGGTGGCCACCTTGGAGGCTCTTCTCGCACGCCACGACGAAAGCCAGGATCCTGACGTTCAGGACACTGTGCGGCTTGCGCGGGAGAACCTCGGAATTCTCCGGGTCCCTGTGCTCTCTGAGGGAGGGGCCGAGGCGAGGAACCGCTACAGGGAGCTGAGGGAGCGACTGCACGACGCCGAGGAGGCCATGGCGGGGAACCGCATGGAGTACGCCGAGGCGGGACTCCTCGGGGTCTCCGAGGAGGCGGCGAAGTCCACCGACCCGACGACCGTGCTGCTCGGGCTGGCCGCTCTCGATGTGCTGGGCGGCCTGCTTGAGGATGCTGCACGCTGGGAGGAACTGTCCATCATCGCGGCGCGTGCCGCACAGACCAGGGACGGGCTGGACACCCGTGCAGCCCGCGTGAATGCCCGCGCCCGGCTGCGCCTCGCCAGGGCCCACCAGGAACTGGGAAACACGGCCTCCGCACTGGAGATCTACGAGGACCTCGACCGCTTCGCAGCGGACTCTCAGGACGGGGACATCGTCAGCGCTCGGGAAACCGCGCTGTACAACCGGGCCATTCTGCTGGACGACATGGGTGACGTCCACACGGCCCTGGCCGCCTATGACCGGCTGCTCTGGGCGCAGCAGTCAGCTGTCACCTCGGCAGAGCGTCGCCTCCGCGCCGTCAAGGCCCTGCGCAACAAGAGCCTGCTTCTTGAACAGCTCGCCTTGCACGGCGACGCTGCAACGGCTCACCGCCAGGTACTCGACATCGCGGGGTCCTCCCCGGAGCCGGCGCTGCTGCCACGGGCACGCCTATCGGCCTTCGCACTGGCCGGCTGCTTCGCACGGCTCGGCGATCACCGCGCGGCCGCGGAGACCTATGCCTGGATCGGCTCGGCCGGTCACCTCGGCTTCTCACGGGAGGAGCTTCGTCAAGCGGCAGGCTTTGCGAAGCTCGCCCGCCGGGAGGCCAAGCGACAGCAACGGTAGCGGGCTGCACCGACCGCCCTCGGACACGCGAAAGCCCCGCCCGGTTTGTGCACCGGACAGGGCTTTTTTGTGGAGCCTAGGAGATTCGAACTCCTGACCTCTTCGATGCGAACGAAGCGCTCTACCAACTGAGCTAAGGCCCCGCAGTCCCGCACTCGGCGGAACCAACTGCTACAGACTACAGAGAATCCGTGGCAAGTTCAAAAACGCGCTCAGGCGCGTCGGCGCTGCAGAATCGCGTCCAGATTGCGCAGCGAAGACTGCCCGGATCCGACCATGGCGACCTTCACGCCACCGGCCTGAAGCGCCTTCGAAAGGTCGGGTTTGAGGGCGTCCTTGATGAGGCTCTTGCCCTCCGGCTTGGGGGTCTCCGGCATGGCCAGGGGTTCGGGAGCAGGGCGCTCGGCCTTCGGAGCGTCGACGTACAGCGGCTTCGGCACCTCAACCGGCTCCCAGGTGCTCGCCGACGCGGTCTCGGCATCGCCGATTTCCCGCGCCACGGCAAGCGCCGCTTCACGCAGCTCCTGTGCCGTCAGAGGCGCCTCCTCCGGCTCGTCTGCGGCAGGAGCGACGTCGAAAGGCTCGCTCGGCGACGTGCGGGGGTTGGAGGGCACGACGTCGTCCGTTCGCACGACGACAGGCGCCATGGCTTCCTCAAAAGCACGCTGGACGCGGCGTTCCCGGTCCTTCTTCGCGAGGTGGCGCAGCGACGCCACACAGGCCGCCGTGACCGCCAAGCAGATGACCGGGGCCCCGAAGGACAGCACCGAGAAGACCGCCAGCAAGGCGACGATGGGCACGGCCACGAGAGAAGCGGCCCCGAGCAAGGCGATGGCTGCCCGGCCGGTCTTGATCCGCGGACTCCGAGTGTGCCCGGGGAGGGGAAGCTGCTCTGGCTCGTCCATGGGCACGGTCTCGTCCTCCTTGCGCTCTTTCTGCCGACTGCTCGTGGTCCTGGACTGAAGCATCGTCACCGACGTTTCGCCCTGTTCCTGCACTGCCTCCGCAACGGGCTGAACTCGAGCCCGGCGTTTCAGGAGTACAGGAGCGATCCCCAACAGCCAGAACGCGACAGCGGCCACCAGGACCACTGAGCTGCTGATGGGGAAATCCACAATCTTCACGTTAGGGGGTGGTCATCACGGCCCCGGCCATTTGACCTAGTGTGTCGCCCACTTCGACAGGAAAAGACGCAAGTCTCTCAGCGGGCGGCAACCCAACGCCGCAGAAGCCCTTCAGGGACCTCCTCGGCGGTCAGAGCGAAACTGTGATGGTCCGCCCAGACCCCGTCGATATGCAGGAAGGCGGGACGCAGACCTTCATAGCGGAATCCCAGCTTTTCAACCACGCGGAGACTCGGCGTGTTCTCCGGCCGGATGTTGATCTCCATCCGGTGCAGCCCGAGCTCCTGGAAACAGAAGTCGGTGGCGAGGGCGACCGCCGTGGGAACGATCCCCCGGCCGGCTCTGTCCCGATCCACCCAATAGCCGAGCGTCGCCATCATCGCCGAACCCCACAGGATGTTCGAGACGGTCAATTGCCCGACGATGGGAGGCACCCGGCCAGGGCTCTGCCGCTCCGTGATGACGAACGGCAGAGCACTGCCCTGTTTGGCTTGGGTCTTGAGCGAGGAGACCATGTCCCGATAGCTGGGAAGCCTGCCGCCCGGAACTGGATTGCTGGCTTCCCAGGGTTGCAGCCACTCCCGATTCCGTTGCCGGACGGCAGTCCATTCGGAACGGTCCTGCTGTCGGATCGGCCGAAGGATGATGTCACCGTGCTCAAGCGTGACAGGCCAATAAGGGACGTGGCGCACCGGCGGCGGGCTAGATCGTCGCGGTGAACTCGCCCAGCCAGGAACGCAGGCCGGGGCCCAGATCTTCGCTCTCAGAGGCCAGCTGAATGACGGCTTTGAGGTAGCTCAGCTTGTCACCCGTGTCATAACGACGACCTCGGAAGACCACGCCGTACACGCCGTAGCCCTCGCCATCGCCCGCTGCCAAAGTCTGGAGCGCATCGGTCAGCTGGATTTCACCGCCACGGCCGGGCTCGGTGCGCTCCAGGACCTCGAAGACGGCGGGGTGCAGGACGTAGCGGCCGATCACGGCCAGATTGGACGGCGCGTCCTCGACGGCCGGCTTTTCCACCAGCTTGTTGACACGGACGAAGTCCTGCCCGTCGACCACGCTGATGTCGGCGCAACCGTAGGCGCTGATCTGCTCCGGTTCGACCTCGATGAGGGCTACCACGGAACCACCGGTCTCCTGCTGGACCTTCATCATCGTGGACAGGAGCTCGTCCCGGGCGTCGATCAGGTCATCGCCCAGAAGGACTGCGAAGGGCTCGTCACCAACGTGCTGCTGCGCGCGAAGCACGGCGTGTCCGAGGCCCAGCGGGTCACCCTGGCGCAGGTAGTGGATGTCGGCGAGGTTGGTGGACTCCTGGATCGCCGAAAGCTTGCGGGCGTCGCCCTTGGCTTCCAACGTGGCCTCCAGTGAGGGAACCCTGTCGAAATGGTCTTCCAAGGCTCGCTTGCTGCGCCCGGTGATCATCAGGACGTCGGTGAGACCGACGCTCGTGGCTTCCTCAACCACGTACTGGATGGCCGGCTTGTCCACCACCGGCAGCATCTCCTTGGGCATGGCCTTGGTGGCAGGAAGGAATCGGGTCCCCAAACCAGCCGCAGGAATGACGGCTTTGCGAATCTGCTTCTGTGCACTCACACGACTAATCTAGCGGATGGAGCGGCCAGGCCCATGGTCGCGACCTTTTGAGGCGAAAAGGCGGTCCCCGAATGATCCCGGACAAGTCCACGGCTCGTGCCGCGATCAGAGCACGACGCCGGGCCGCCGCCGTCAGCCGCACCGCGGACGACGCCGCCCTGCTCGCCGAACGCTTCGCCGCGAACTCGATCGCCTGGCTCCGGGATGCGCTGCACCACGACTCGGAAGACCCCGCGGCACTGCGAGGCGCCGCCGTCGCCTGCTATCTCAGCGGTCCGCTCGAGCCCCCGACGGATCGATTGCTGGCCCTGCTTCACGAACAAGGGGCCACAGTACTGCTGCCGGTCTGCCGCCCGGAACACGTCATGGATTGGGTCAGCTGGCGCCCGGGCGTCCCAATGCACCGCAGCCCCTACGCTCCGGTGGACGAACCCGATGCCGCCGGGCTCTCGCTCTCGCAAGTTCTCGCCGATCACGGCATGGACGCCATCCTCCTGCCCGCCACCGGAATCGACTCGAATGGCAACCGCTTGGGTCAAGGCGGGGGCTACTACGACCGATTCCTGGATGCCCTGACCCTGACCGGACACTCCTGCCCCGGCGCGGCGCTGATCTTCGAAACGGAGTTCGTCACCCCCGGCACCTTCCCGGTGGAAGTCTTCGACGCCCCAATGGACGCAGTCATCACGGAAGAACGCTGGCTCCGGCTGCCTCGCTGACACCACCGTGCGCTCTGGGCAGCCTTTGGTAGAATTGGCACTCGGAACCCGCGAGTGCCAATCAAAGGGGTTCCGGGTTCCCAGAGCCGAGGAGATTCCGTGCCTACATACGCCTACACCTGCAAAGACTGCGGTCACGATTTCGAGATCGTCCAGTCCTTCAGTGATGACTCGCTGACCACCTGCCCTGAATGCGGTGGCAGCCTGCGCAAGAAGTTCAACAGTGTGGGCGTGGTGTTCAAGGGTTCCGGTTTCTACCGGACCGATTCGCGGGGTTCCTCGGGGAGCAGCAGCACCGTGCCCGCAGCGAAGCCCGCCGACAGCGGAACCGCCTCCACGCCGGCCCCCGCCACGGCCACCAGTGGAAACTGACCCGGCCGTCTTCTCCACATAGGCGGGGCACCCCGCCGATCGGTCCACGCCGGGTCCTAATCTCGGCACATGAGAACACTCCGCCCGGACGGGCGACCCCATCCCCGGCTGAACGACATCCGCCGAAGGGTCCTCCGGCATAAACGACTGCTCGCCGCGATCATGTTGACCATTTCGGCAAGTCTGCTGGTGTATCAACTCACGCCTGAACCGGCCCAGCGCGAAGCCGTGGTGGCCGCTTCCTCCGATCTGCCCGTGGGGACCACCCTGAGCCGGGAGAATCTCACGCTCATCCAGCTGCCGGCTCAGGCGATCACACCCGGCGCGTTCCGAGAGGTGGACCGGCTCGTTGGCAGGAGCCTCGCGACGCCTCTCAAACGCGGCCAGCCGCTCAGCGATGTCTCGTTGCTCGGGCCGGGTCTGCTGTCCGGAACCGCCCCGGGGACCAGCGCGGTGCCGGTCCGCTTGGCCGATCCGCAATCCCTGAAGGTCCTCTCCCCCGGACAGCTCGTGGACATCGTGCTCAGCCAGGATGGGGAAGCCGGATCCCGCGGCACGTCCACCGTCGTCGCTTCCAGACTCGCCGTCCTCTGGCTCGGGAAAGACGGATCCTCCGACGGTTGGCTCGGGACAGGCGATGCAGAGGGTCTCCTCGTACTCGCCGCCAGTCCTTCGCAGGCGCAATCGCTGGCCGGGGCCGGCATCGGCGGAAAACTCTCGTTCGTACTGGTCCGATGAGCCGCGCAGACGGCGAGCAGCTCAGTCCCAGTGCGGCGGTCGCTGCTCGCGGAGCCAGCGTTCGCGTTCCAGGGTTCCAGAACCGTCGCCCCAGGAGACGTCTTCGTCTTCCCGGGCCTTCGTCGGCAGCACTCCCTCGGAGGCGGGCTGAGACGTGGCGGACCGATCCGAGACACTCTTCCCGCGAGCCCCTTCCTCGGCAGAAGGGACCGGTTCCTCAGAGGCCACCGTCTTCTCCAGAGCCTGCCCGGGAGCGCGCTCCGACGGGAAAGCCATGACGGGAGGCTGATCGGTGGCCCTGTTCAGGCGAGTGGCCTGCACCGTCGCCCTCCGCGAACGACGGGACGTCACTCGTCCCCGTCGTCGTGCAGTGTCACCTGCTGCATGAACCCAGTGCTGGAGTCGCCCCGCTCAGGGTGCTCTTCACCATCCAGATGCAGATAGGACGCGATCCGGTCCGCACACAGCGAAGGATCGGTGAAGACCTCGATCGTCCAGAGGGAGACATGCCGCCAGCCCATGCGTTCGAGGTGCTCGGGACGCAGCCTGCTACGTTCCCTGATGCTCAGCGCACGGTACGCGGCCGTGCCGTCCGACTCGATCGCCACGGGAGTGGGGATATCGGAATCGTCCTTCCCGATGGTGTGCAGAGGGTCTGCTGCCGCCACCACGTCGATGGCCCCGTCGTACTGGTGCCAGACCCTGGCACCACGCACACGCAGCCGGTCCGCCAGATCCGCGACGAGGGCATCCTCGCCGAGAGCCGGATCGGTGGACGCGGCACGCGAGGCATGACTGCCCAGCGAGAAGTTGCCGCCCAGCTCACGGTCCAGGAGGTCGTAGAAGTCCGCGGCTCCATGGTTCAACCGGCCCCTGTCCAGATCCTCAGGACGGAAGCAACTCAGGATGTGCAAGTGCTGGCGGGCCCGGGACATCGCCAACGCGAAGCGAGCCCGCCCACCCTGCACGGACAGTGGCCCGAAGCTGTGCAAGGCCCGCCCATGCGGCGTCCGTCCGAAACCGAGAGAGAAGATCACATGATCACGGACCAGGCCCTTGGCGCGCTCAAGATCCACCACACGGAACGACTCCGGTCCAGCACCCTGGAAGAAGTCGGCGAGCAGTGGGTGATTCGGCAGCTGGAGCCGGATCGCCTCCCCGATTCTTGCGGCATGCCCCAGGGTGGTCGTCACCACCGCCAACGAACGACGAGGACGGGTCCGCGCATGTTCGAAGACCAGGTCCACCACCCGGTTGACCTCAGCCGCCACCGACTCGACGGCCTCTTTGCCGGGCACGGGCAGACCGGTGCCGTCCGCGAGATACTCAACGACCACATCACGGTCAAGGCCGGTGACTGCATGGCCGTCAGGCAGACGGTTCAGGCGGTCGTGGTAGAAGGAGCGGCTCAGCTGAAGACTCAGGTCCTCGTCCACCGAACGATAGGCGTGCCGCAGTTCCACGCCGGGCAGCACCGCCTGGAGGGCGTCCAGCGTACTGTTCAACGGCCTGGGGTCCCCCTCGCCGTCGGCGGCACGTTCCACCGCAGCGGAGAACGCGCGCGGGGTACCGATGCTGGCATCACCGAAACTGATCACCTGGGTGCCGCGGGCGATCGCCGGGAGAGCGCTCCGCAGTGCTATGGACTCGGCGTCGACGAGCACGACCGCGTCGAAATGAATCCCGGCCGGCAGCAGACGCGACAAGGCGTGGGGGCTGACGGTCCAGATGGGAACCAGGCTGGACAGCAGCCCGGGGGCCTGTGCCCACAGGGCCGCCATGCTGACGCGGCCGTCTTTGAGGAGGCTGCGCAGCAGTTCTGCCTGCCGTGTCTCGGTCTCCAGCAGGGCACCCCAGCGCTCGGCCAGCGACCACTTGAGCCGCGCAGCACCGCTCGCGATGTGTGCGCTATCCGCCAGACGGAACTCGCCTTCGGTCTTGCGCAGGCTCTCGCCGTCGGACATGGCGAGGTAGTCGTCCCCGCTGATCATGGCTTCCAGCACCGACTGCCACCAGGCCAGATCGAGTTCGGCGCTGACGGCTTCGGCAGGCACCTCGCGTGCGGCGAGGTCGTCCAGAAGCTCATCCAGTCCCTGCCCGCGGAGGCTGTCCAGGATCAGCGTCCGCTCCGGAAGCGTCTCCAGGGCTGCCGTGTCGGCGCTCAACGCCGCGAGGCGCTGTTCCAGCTCCGCCAAAGGAGTGTCCACGAGCGCGCTGCCATCAGCAGTCCCTTTGAGGGCCTCACCGAGAGCGTGGAGATCCCTCGCCACATCGGCGTAGCGTGTGTCCAGTTCGGCCAGACCCGACGGCACCACCGGATGCCGCTGGGATGCCGCGTATTTGGACCACTGCTCGCGCTGTGCCTGGACCTCCTTCAGACTTTCGTGAAGGTCCAGGATGTGTACCCCGGGGCGCACGAATTCCTTGGCGTACTTACGCAGCTTCGCCCGGCCGAGGCTGGTCATCTCGATGCCGCGCTCCCGCCGCCAAGCGCTCGGAGCCGTCGCGGCGATGAAGTCGTGGACATCTCGGTCGAAGATCTCCACGGAGAAACGGCTCAGGCTGTCACGCATGCCGAGGAACAGCTCGAGCTGCTCGCCCCACTGCACGAACGTGGCGCCGAGGTGCAGCTGGGCCTGTTCGGCGAACTCCTCCATACGGCTACGCAAAGCAGGGACGGATTCATTCAACCGCGCTGCGGTCTCATGCGCCTCCTGAGCCTCTTTGCGGGTCAGCAGACGGGCCCCATGCCAGCGGCTGGTCACCGTGGAGCGGGTGAAACTGCCCAGTTCCGCAGCCCGTACCAACTGCCCTGCGGTCTCTTGCCGATCCTTGATGCTGTCCAGAACACTGCGCTTGAGCCTGACGGTGGTCCCCGGAGTGGTGTCCGTGGCCACGGCCTGGGCCAGAGCCTGCATCGCCTGATACGGCGAGCAACCCCAGCGCGGCCGGACATTGTGCAAGGACGCGACATGTTCCGCCAGAGCGTGCCGACGCTCCCGGATCGTCTGGTGCAGTTGGGCCAGCTGTGGCTCTTCCGCCTTCTCGTTGCGGACGATCGCCTGGATGAGTTGCGCCTTGAGCTGTGCCGGAGCACTCGAGGCACCGAGGGACAACACGAGGGAACCGAGACCGAGCGCCGAGAGCCGCTCGGTGAGCTCCTGCAGAGACGTTCTGCGCTCGCCCACCACCAGGACCGACTTACCTGCCATCGCCAGCTCGCCGAGTGCGTTGACGATCGTCTGCGTCTGTCCGGTTCCCGGAGGAGCGGAGACGACGACGGACTCGCCCGCCCGGATCACGTCCAGGGCGAGCTGCTGGGACGGATCAGCGTCCAGCAGGAGGAACTCCTCTTCCGGATCCCTCTCGTCGAGCGGGGCGAACTCATCCGCGGTGACAGGCGCCCTGGGTTCCGCCGCCTCAGGATCCGCCAGGGCCGCGATGACGGGATGCGCATCGTTGATCCACGGATCATCAAGGTTCTGGGGCAGGTCTGCGAACGTGGAGACCAGGAGATCGTGTCCCACCTCGCTGCCGTGAATCGGAGCGAGCACCGTCTCCATCCGCTCCAGCACGGGCTGGGGATCGAAGCGTGCGGTGCTGTAGGCGAGCCGTGCGAGGGCCGCCGAGTCGAAGACGATACCGTGCACGGTCTTCAAGTGGCGGATCAGGGCCGGGTTGATGTTCGCCTGTTCCATGACTTGAAGCTCATAGTCATCACCGCCGGGCCGGAGACTGAGGTTCACGGCGGCGAGCAGGATCGGGGCGCTGACCCGTTGGGGCTTACCCCCGACAGCGGAGGTCCAGACCGCGGTGCCGGCGGCGAGATAGCCGACGTCGAGCCCCCGGTCCTGATGCATCTCGAAGATCTTGGCGCGGATGTTCCGCGCAGACCGCGCCGCCTGCTTGTAGTCCTGCGATTCCCGGACGAGGGTGGACAGCCGGGTCTTACGGCCGGCCATCAGCTGCGCCAGGCCCGAAGGGTGCGCATGTGCCAGGTCGATGACGCCGTCGGACGTGCGTGAGAAGCGCAGGAGAGTGTCCGGACCGGCGACGGCCGCGAACCCGGAGAGCCAACGGCTCAGCTCCTCGGAGCGTTCTTCGGATTGGGGTGTGTCCGCCACGGGTTCCTTCTTCTTCTCTGCACTGGCACGTGAGGCTCTTGACCAGATGGGCATACCTTCGAGGGTATCCGCCCCGGACCTCACCGTCGTCTTGCAACGCCCAAGAAAGGCCAAAGCACAGCGAAAATCCGGGCGAACGCACCGTGGCCGGCCCGCTGCGAAGCGGACCGGCCACGGCCTTCAACTACTGGGGATCACTCCCACTCGATGGTTCCCGGCGGCTTGCTGGTCACGTCGAGCACCACGCGGTTGACACCGTCGACCTCGTTGGTGATCCGATTGGAGATCCGCGCCAGGAGGTCGTACGGCAGTCGCGACCAGTCGGCCGTCATGGCGTCCTCACTGGAGACCGGACGAAGCACGATCGGGTGACCGTAGCTACGGCCATCACCCTGCACGCCCACGCTGCGGACATCGGCCAGGAGTACCACCGGCATCTGCCAGACTTCCTGGTCCAGACCGGCCGCAGTCAGCTCGGCACGAGCGATGGCGTCGGCCTTGCGGAGCAATTCGAGACGTTCGCCCGTGATCTCACCGACGATGCGGATGCCCAGGCCGGGTCCGGGGAACGGCTGACGTCCCACGATTTCGGCGGGCAGGCCGAGCTGGGCGCCGACGGCACGGACCTCGTCCTTGAAAAGGGTGCGCAGCGGCTCGACGAGCTCGAACTGCAGGTCCTCCGGCAGGCCGCCCACGTTGTGGTGGCTCTTGATGTTGGCCGTGCCCTCGCCACCGCCGGATTCGACGACGTCCGGGTACAGGGTGCCCTGGACGAGGAACTTGATGCTCTCGCCCTCGGAAGCCGCCTCCGCGATGATCGCACGCTCGGCCTCTTCGAAGGCACGGATGAACTCGCGGCCGATGATCTTGCGCTTGGTCTCGGGGTCGCTGACTCCGGCCAACGCGTTCAGGAACCGGTCCTGTTCGTTGGCGACATAGAGCTTCGCACCGGTGGCCGCGACGAAATCGCGTTCGACCTGCTCGGCTTCGCCCTCGCGCAACAGCCCATGGTTGACGAACACACAGGTCAGCTGGTCGCCGACGGCGCGCTGCACGAGAGCCGCGGCGACGGCGGAGTCGACGCCGCCGGAGAGCCCGCAGATCACACGGGAATCGCCGATCTGCTCGCGGATACGCTCCACCTGCTCCTCGACGATGCTGCCCGTGGTCCAGTTGGGCTCAAGGCCCGCACCCTTGTAGAGGAAGTTCTCAAGGATCTTCTGACCGCCCTCGGAGTGCTTGACCTCCGGGTGCCACTGGACACCGAAGAGGCACTTCTCCTCGTTGGCGATGGCCGCGACAGGTGCTCCGGCAGTGGTGGCCAGGACCTGGAAGCCCTCCGGGGCCTTGCTCACGGAGTCGCCGTGGCTCATCCACGACTTGTGATCGGTCACGCCCTGCAGGAGAGGGCTGTCCTGGTTGAGAATGGTGGTCTCCGTGGAGCCATACTCACGCAGGCCGGTCTGGGCGACCTCGCCACCCATGGCCAGGGACATGCCCTGGAAGCCGTAGCAGATGCCGAGGACGGGGACACCGGCCTCGAAGAGGTCCCGCGGGACCGCGGGTGCGCCCTCCGCGTAGACGCTGGAAGGGCCACCGGAAAGGATGATGGCTGCGGGGTTCTTGGCCAGGAGTTGTTCGGTGCTCAAGGTGTGCGGAACGATCTCCGAATACACCTTCGCTTCACGCACGCGGCGGGCGATGAGCTGCGCGTACTGGGCACCGTAGTCAACCACCAGCACGGGACGCTGGGAAGTCTGAGCGGCGGGGGAAATGGTCACCCATCAAGGATACGTGCCCGCGGGCCCTGCCCGCACGCCAGGGGGGGCCGGGAGGTTGCGCGACTCACACCGAAGCGCCCCCAGACCCCTGCCGAAAGCGTTCGACGGCGGCCGCTGCGGCCGCCGTCGAACGTCTCAGTAGCGACTGACGGACTGCGGGGAGGCTGCGAGTTCGGACTCGACCTCGGAATGGGTCTTCTTCTCCACGATGAAGGAGAGGAAGGGCACGACGCCACCGAGTGCGAGCACCACGAGCTTGGCGAACGGCCAGCGCATCAGGCTCCAGAGGCGGAAGTTGGAGATCAGGTACAGCACGTACATCCAGCCGTGCACGATCAGCACTGCCAGGGAGAGGTTGACTCCGCCGATCACGCCTGCCGGATCCGCGGAGGCCAGACCGAGGATGTTGGCCTTGCCGCTCGCGGCATCGGTGCCGCCTGCGAACAGGAACTGTCCGAAGCCGTAACGCAGAATGAGTTCCACGCAGAGCAGCAGCAGGAACGTGCCGGTGGTGTAGGCCAGTACCTTGTAGAACTTAAGAGCAGAGCGGATCTGCTGAGCCGTGCCGCCGAAACGACGGGGACGGGGCTGAGGTGTGCCTGCGGGCTTGGGGTCGATCATTCCTTGCTCCTGTGATTCATGGTGGTCTCCTGCTGTTCGCCGCTCGCCCGTTCGTCGTTCGCCTGGGCGAACACCGCGGCGTCCTCAGCGTCCTCCAGCTGCCTCTGGTAGTCGTCCTTGACCAGCCGCCACCAGATGAAGAGTGCGAATCCTGCGAAGACCACCCATTCAACGGCGTAGAAGATGTTGAGCCAGTTGACGCCGTTCTCATCGGGAACCGCCTTGAGGTTCAGCGCCCTCAGATCCCCGTTGTCCTGGGCTCCGACGTTCTGCCCGTTCTGCAATTCCTGGCTCGCCCCGACGAAGCCCTGGTAGCTGGAGACGTCCCAGACATTGATGAGTTCGGCGACGGAGAGGTTGGCGTAGGTCTGTTCAGGTACCTGGTGCGTGACGGTGGGTGCCTCGGACGCCACCAGCCGGCCGGTGAGTGCGATCTCTCCCTCCGGGGCGCGGGGCGCCTTGCCGGGGTCGGCCACCCAGCCCCTGGCCACCGGGATCCAGGTCGTCGCGGTCGACTTCGTACCCGCCAGCTTCGGAGCGCCGTCGACGGCGAACGCCGTCACCACCCAGAAACCGGAGCCGCCCTGCAGCAGACGGTCCTTGATCAACACCTGACGCGCGGGATCGTAGTGACCCTTCAGGGTGACCATCTGATCCGATGCCGTCGAGGGGAAGAACGAGCCGGGCTTGAGTACTTCAGAAAGCGGTTTGGGTGTCTCCAGGGAGGTGTCGGGGGCTTTTTCGTTCTCCGTGGACCGCCCGAACTGCCATTGGCTGAGAAGTACGAACACCGTCGATACGAGGAGCGCGAAGAGCAGTCCAGCGATCCAACGCGGCTTGAGGGCAGTTTTCAGCACCATTCCACCGTACTTGCTGAACCTCGGAATTCCCCAAAAGGGCCATCACCCCCAGGAGCACCCTCACGCCCCGTGATTCAGCCATCCCCGAAGGGTGACTACGGGACGTTTCACGAGGTCCGGATGTGTTTACTCCAGACCCTTCCCGAAAGAAATCTTTCACATGAACTTCCACTGTGACGTCCGCCTCACTAGGCTGTCTCTGTGCGAGAGTACCCTTACCCCCGTTCCGACGATCCCTTCGGGCTCTCCCCCGCCAAATTCCTACTCTGGCTGGCCCGCGGGCAATGGCCCACGCTACTGGGCGGTTTCTGTTTCGGCATCATCTGGATGCTGTCACAGGCCTTTGCACCGTTCGTCATCGGCAAGGCCCTTGATCTCGGCGTGGTGGGTCGCGACTTCAATGCACTGCTCTTCTGGACCGGGATATTCCTCGGGCTCGCCGTCATCCAGGCCCTCACCTCCGCCATCCGGCATCGTCTGGCGGTCAGCAACTGGCTCCAGGCCGCGCTGAGCACCAAGGAGCTGATCGGGGTCAAGGTCTCCCAGGGTGGCGAGTCGGTGGGACGGGCCGTGCCCACGGGCGAGATCGTCACGGTGGCATCCAATGACGCGCCGCGACTCGGGCAGCTTTTCGATGTGACCGCCCGGCTCTCCGGTTCGATCGTCTCGTACCTGGTGGTATCCGCGCTCGTGGCCTCCATCCACCTCCCGCTCGGGATCGCAGTGCTCGTCGGGGTGCCCGCGCTGGGCGCCCTCCTGATCTTCGTCGTGAAGCCTTTCCAGCGTCGTCAGCAAGCACAGCGTGAAGCAACCGGCAAGATGACCTCTGTGGGCGCGGACACCGTGGCCGGTCTTCGCGTCCTGCGCGGGATCGGCGGCGAGCGCATCTTCGTCAACCGTTACCGCGAGCGCTCCCAGCTCGCACGCCAGGAAGGCAATCAGGTGGCACGTTCCGTCGCCACTCTGGAAGCCTCACAGCTCTTGATCGGTGGCGCCTTCAGCGTGTTCTTCACCTTCACCGGTGCAGCACTGGCTCTCGACGGGACGATCACCACGGGGCAGCTGATGTCGCTCTACGGCTACTCGGTCTTCCTCGTCGCTCCGATCCGCACCGGCTCGGAGGCGCTCAATGTCGGCATCCGCGGCATAGTGGGTGCCCGCAAGGCCAGCAAGCTCCTGGCCGCCCCGCCCCTGGTGCACGACGACGGGACTGTCGCGGCGCCGTCGTCCGCTCCTTTGGTGGACGGTGTGAGCGGCGTCAGTGTCCCTCCGCAGGGGCGCACCGCACTGGTCTGCGCCGACCCGGCACGGTCGGCCGCCGTCCTCAAGCGGCTGGGCCGCTTCGATGATGAGGAGTCGGGCCAGGCGCGCTGGGGTGACGAGCCGCTGGCCTCCTATCCGGTGCGCGAGCTGCGGCGCCGCGTGGTGTTCAGCCAGGCCGAAGCACAGCTTTTCACCGGAAGCCTGCGCAGCGCCCTGGACCCTCAGGGCAGGCACAGCGACGAACGCATCCTTCAAGCCCTCGAATCGTCCGCGGCACTGGACATTCTGGACGCCCTGGACGAGGGGCTGGACCACGAGGTGGACGAGAAGGGCCGGAGCTTCTCAGGCGGTCAGCGGCAGCGGCTGTCCTTGGCCCGCGCTCTCCTGAGCGAATCCGAGTTCCTTCTGCTGGTGGAGCCCACAAGCGCCGTCGACGCTCATACGGAGGCGAAGATCGCCGACGGTCTGCGCACCGCGCGGGAGTCCGCAGCCCACGCCACCCTTGTCACCACCGCGAGTCCGCTCCTGCTGCACACCATGGACCGCGTCGTCTTCCTTCCCGCCTCAGGAGCCCCGCTGTCCGGCACTCACGCCGGGCTGCTGGAATCCTGTCCCGAGTACCGAATGGTCGTGATCCGCAGTGAGTAGCACGGTGGAATCCTTCGAGGATCCTCTGCTCGACGAAGAAGAGGCCCGGCACAACGTGCCGGAGGCCGCATCTGCTCTGCCCTCCCCCGGGAACCGTCTCCCGATCGCTGCCTCGGCGGCGGTCCGGACGGAAGCCGTCCGGCTCCTGAAGCGCAACCGCGGCGCCCTCGCGATCGTCATGGTGTTCTACGCCGCGGCGGCCATCACCGGCCTGGCGGGCCCCTACATCATCGGCCGCTTGGTGGACGCCATGACCACGGGCACCACCATGTCCGTGGTCACCGGGTTGAGCATGGCGCTCCTCGTCTCCGTCGTGGCGCAGGCGTTCCTGCAACGACTGGCCTCCTACCGGTCCATGGTGCTCGGTGAGAAGGTCTTCGCGGAGCTTCGGGAGGAGTTCATGGGCGAGGTCACCTCACTGCCCTTGTCCACCGTGGAGCGTGCGGGAACCGGCGACCTGCTCTCCCGCACCACCAACGACGTCGAGGCCCTCTCCCATGCGGTGCGCTTCGGCGTGCCGCGCCTGCTGGTGGCGCTGGTGACCGTCGTGCTGACCGTGGGTGCCGCATTCCTGGTCTCCCCCGTCCTGGGCCTGGCTCTGCTGGTCAGCGCGCCGTTCCTCGTGCCGATCACCCGCTGGTACCTCAAGCGTTCGGGACCCGGATACCAACGCGAACACGCCGCCTACGGCATCATCGACGGAACCATCTCCGAGGCCGCCGACGGCGCACTCACGGTGGACGCGCTCGGCCTCGGACCTCAGCGGATCTCGCGGACCCGGGCGGCCATCCGCGAAGCGTTCGAAGCGGAGCGCTACACGCTGTGGCTGCGGTCCATGCTGTTCCCCGTGACCGAGCTGGCACTCTGGCTTCCCGCGGTCGCCGTCGTTCTGTGGGGCGGTTGGCTGGTGTCCGAAGGTTCCGTCTCCGCCGGTGCCGTGGCCGCCGTCGCGCTCTATGCGGTGTCCCTCAGCGAGCCGGTCAACACACTCATCCTCTGGCTGGACGAGTTGCAGTTCGGCGCCGCCTCGCTGGCCCGCATCGTGGGGGTCAAGGAGGTGCCCGCGGATCGCACCGTGAGCGGTGAGCAGCCCGAGGGCAGCCGCATCTCGGTCAGCGGTGCGACGTTCGCTTACCGGGCAGGACGCAATGTGCTGCACGGCGTGGACCTGGAACTCGCTCCGGGCGAGCGCCTGGCCGTGGTCGGCCCCTCCGGGGCGGGCAAGTCCACACTGGGACGTCTCATCGCGGGCATCAACCCGCCCAGTTCCGGTTCCGTGACCGTCGGCGGAGTCCCCCTGGTGGATCTCCCCGTCGAGGAGCTGCGGCGCGAGGTGGCTCTCGTGACCCAGGAACACCATGTGTTCGTCGGCACGCTGGCCGACAATCTGCGGCTCGGCAAGGAGGATGCCAGCGATCAGGAACTCAGCGACGCGCTCCGGGACGTCGGTGCCGCGTCCTGGTTCGGGACATTGCCGAAGGGCCTGGAGACCGAATTGGGCTCCGGCGGTCACGTCCTGAGCCCGGCTCAGGCTCAGGAACTTGCCCTGGCGCGGCTGGTGCTCGCCGATCCGCACACCCTTGTCCTGGACGAGGCGACAAGCCTGATCGACCCGCAGGCCGCACGAAGCGTCGAACGCTCCTTGGGTGCAGTGCTGAGCGGTCGCACGGTGGTGGCGATCGCTCACCGCCTGCACACCGCACACGACGCCGACCGGGTGGCCGTGGTGGAAGACGGCAGGATCACCGAGTTGGGCAGTCACGAGGAGCTGCTGGCCCTGGACGGTTCCTACGCCGCGCTCTGGCGGTCCTGGCGCAGCGAGTGACCACCGCCCGCTGATGCGTTCACCGGGCGCGAGACATCCGGAAGGTCTGACGGCCGGGCGCCGGGCGCCAGACCGTTCGGGCGGATCGAGGCCGGCCGGGCCGGGACGTTCATGGGGGGACGTCCTGACCCGGCCCGTACCTGAGCCGGCCGACGGAGCTCAGAGAAGCCTGCGGGAGCTGCAGTTCAGTGGTCGATACAGTTCAGTGGTCGAAGAACACCAATGAGGTGTTGATGAGCTCCGCGATGACCTCCGGGTCGCCGGCGCGCCGCAAGGACTCCCGGTAGCTCTCCTTGGACAGCGAACGCGCCAGCGTCGCAAGGACCTCGAGATGCTCGGAGAACGACTGAGCCGGCGTCGCGATCAACAAGACCAGATTCGCGGGACCGTCGGCGGCGCCGAAGTCCAGGGCGTGATCGTATTTGGTGACCCCGACGGCGATGGACGGCTGAGTGACGAACTCGCTGCGTGCGTGGGGCAGGCCGATCCCTCCCGGGAGCCCGGTGGCGAGCTGATGTTCACGCGCGTTGACGCTGGCCATGAACCCGTCCAGATCGGTGACACGGCCCGCTTCGAAAAGCCGTGCGGCAAGCTGTTGGGCTGCATCCTCGCGATCAGCGGCGACCATCTCCAGGATGACCATGCCGGGCAGGGTCAGGTCGGCGTCGTAGCGGTTCAGATCCTCTGACATGGGGCGTCCTTTCTTCAAACTTCCGGCACGGCGGGCGCCCCCAGGTCCCAGGCCGACGCGAGTGGGCGTCGGCCTGCGGCTTCACCGCAACGGAACGATGTCTTCCACCCCGAGACGGGCCGCATCCGCGGACTCGTCGTCGGGCTGTTCCTGGGAGAGTCGTTCTGCCTCCACCCGGGCCAGATAGTGCTTGACTTCGCTCTCCTCCTGGGCCGGACTCCAATCGAGTACCTCTCCCATGAGTTTGGCGACCACAGGGGCCGCGGAGACTCCCCGGTCCCACGCTTCAATGGAAATCCTGGTCCTCCGAGTGAGAACGTCATGCACGTGGCGGGCGCCTTCGTGTGTGGCAGCGTAGACCACCTCGGCACCCAGATAATCATCCGCCCCGGGCAGTGGTTCCGCCAACTCGGGCCGTTCACGGATGAGATCCAGAAGTTCGCTGGTCAACGACCCGTACCGGTTGAGCAGGTGTTCCACGCGGGCGACGTGGACGCCCGCCTCGTCGGCACTGCGGTGCCGGCGGTTCCAGGCGGCTTTGAACCCTTCCGCACCGAGCAAAGGGATACTGTCCGTGCAGCTCGGCGCCACACGCTCGTCGAGACCGCGCACTGCTTCATCGACCGCGTCCTTGGCCATGACCCGGTACGTGGTCAACTTGCCGCCTGCCACGACGACCAGCCCCGGAACCGGGTGCGCGACGACGTGTTCTCTGGAGAGTTTCGCGGTCGAGTCGTTCTCACCGGCGAGCAGCGGGCGCAGACCCGCGTAGACGCCCTCCACATCCTCTCGGGTAAGAGGCCTCTTGAGAACCTTGTTGACGTGCTCCAGGAGGTAGTCGATGTCCTGGCTGGACGCGGCCGGATGGGCCTTGTCCAGTTTCCAGTCGGTGTCAGTGGTTCCGATGATCCAGTGCCGGCCCCAAGGGATCACGAACAGGACGCTCTTCTCCGTACGGAGGATGAGACCCACGGTGGACTGGAAACGGTCGCGTGGAACCACGAGGTGGATGCCCTTGGAGGCCCGCACCTTGAGCTGGCCGCGGTCCGTGACGAGCGCTTGCGTCTCGTCGGTCCAGACACCGGTGGCATTCACCACCTGCTGGGCACGGACGTCGAAGCTGCTGCCATCCTCCATGTTCTCCAGACGGGCGCCCACGACGCGTTCCCCTTCGCGGAGGAAGTCCACCACCTTGAGACGGTTGACAGCATGTGCTCCGTACGATGCCGCGGTCCGGACGAGGTTGACGACCAGACGCGCGTCGTCGACCTGCGCGTCGTAGTAGCGGATGGAACCGACCATCGCGTCGTCCTTGAGGCTCGGGGCCGCTTTGAGGGTCCCCCGTCGCGTCAGGTGCTTGTGCATGGGGACACCGCGAGCGTTTCCGCTGGTCATACCCAGGGTGTCGTAGAGAAGGATGCCAGCGCCCACGTAAGGACGTTCCACGAAACGCTTGCTCAGCGGGTAAAGGAACGGCACGGGCCTGACCAGGTGAGGCGCGATCCGCTGGATGAGCAGGCCGCGTTCCTGGAGGGCTTCGGTCACGAGTGCGAAGTCCAGCATCTCGAGGTAACGCAGGCCGCCGTGAATCAGTTTGGAAGAGCGGGAGCTGGTTCCCGAGGCCCAGTCGTTCTGTTCCACGATGCCCACTTTGAGGCCTCGGGTCGCCGCGTCGAGGGCCGCGCCGGCACCGACCACGCCGCCGCCGACAATCAGGATGTCGAGTTCCTGGCCGGGCTGGGCGGTCTCTTTGAGGGCCCGAATGGAGCGTTCGCGCTGCTCCGGACCGAGAACCTTGCTGCTGGACTGCTGACTCATGGAGGCCTCCATAGTGCGTGGCTGCAACTTTCCTCAAGCTTAGTGCGTGAGGTCCAGACCGGCGAGGGGCGCGGGGTCCCAAGCATTCTGAAACACGCCGATCCAGCCCTGCCCACAGCCCACCTACCGCCGAGTCCGCTAGTGGGGGCGTGAGTCAGCTACCCGGGGTAGCTGACTCACGGCCCGGACAGCGGACTCGGCAGGTGCAGGGCGAACGATGAGCGTTATTCGCAGGCGATGCCGTCTCCATCACGGTCCAGGCCTGCCCGATACCCCGGCTGACCTGCATAGATCGGGGCGGCCCCAGCGGCTCGGGCCGCAGCACAATTCGGGTAGTAGGACGCTGACGGAGCCTGCTGAACCGGCGCTGGGTCGTTCTTCGGTGCTTGCGGAACGAGGTAGTTGGGTTTCTGCTGCGTCGGCTGCTGAGCTTCCTCGGCGGCCTTGTTCAGCTCTTCTTCCGCAGCCTTCTGACGGGCTGTCTCTTCGGCGGCGGCATTCTTCCGGGCCGTCTCTTCCGCCTCCGCCTTTTTGCGCGATGCTTCCGCCTTGGCCGCGGTGATCGCCGCCTGGGCCTTGCGAACCTGAGCTGCGGTCAACCAGAGCGCTTTGCCCTTCTCATTCCTGAAACAGAGCAGGGCCGGATCCACGGCAAGATACTTGTCGCCGATCGTCGTGCACGTGTCGCCGGAGTGATGCAAGGCCACTCGGACCGTCGCAGTCGCAGTCGGGCACGGCTCCGGCACCGACGGCGAAGGGCTGCGCTCCGGAGCTGCCCCCATAGTGACCGTGACCGTCGCGGTCGGTTCCGGGCTGGGGCATTCGAGAGTCGGCGTCGGGCTCGACGACGGCGGTGCGGTCTTCTGGGGCAGGTCGTTGCCACAGGCTGACAGCAGAAGCGCCAATGCGACAGCGATCGCAGCGAACGACATATGGCGAATAGATCGGCGATGGGATCCCGAAATTTGAATACGACGAAAGAACATGGCCTATTTCCCCCAGAGAAATAAAGGTGCAGTGATCCGCCACTGTAGAGGAGGCCAGTATTGGTACACCAAATTAACTTCTCGTCAAGGCGTGGAGACAATGCCACAGGAGTCGCAATCCGCCCCAACATCCGCCGAGTCCGCTAGTGGGGCCGTGAGTCAGCTATCTCGGGTAGCTGACTCACGGCCCCACTAGCGGACTCGGCAGATGGTCGATCTCAGAGTTCCTACTGACCCACTCTGGCCCGGCCGATCAGGCTCTGAGCAAAGAGAACCCGGTTCATGACGTCTGCCCGGGCACCTTCTGACGCCACCGGAACCTGCTCGGTATACGAGTACGCACCCGCTTGGATGTGAACCGCGATGTATCCCCGGACCCTGCTCTCCCGGGCAAGGAGGAACAGCAGGCTCAGCAAGAAGAACCAGATGAACAGGATCACCAGGACGATCGCCCAGCCCGGAGTGTGCGTGGTGGTGGCGGTCTGGTCCGTGGTCGTCACATTGACGTCCCGAAGAGGCCAGGACCCAGCGGGCGTCACGACATGATGCTCCGTGAAGTGGACGTTGCCGATGCTGACAAGTGGCGGAGGCGGGGCCTGAAAATGTGGAGGCTGAAGGGTCATACCTCGAGACGGTAACATTCGTCATCGAAATTACATACCGACCGTCCGGGTTATTTCAATCATGACCGCGGTCCGGCTGAAACCGGCGCGCCATCGGCTGGCCCTTAACGAACGAGTCCGCTAGTGGTGCCGTGAGTCAGCTACTCGGAGTAGCTGACTCACGGCACCACTAGCGGACTCGACACGGCGCAACGTGAGGGCCTTGCAGCTGGCACGGCGCAGCGTCAGGCCTTGGCGGCTACTGACGCGGACGGACCACGACGTCGACGCGCTGGAACTCCTTGAGGTCGGAGTACCCGGTGGTCGCCATCGAACGGCGCAGCGCACCGATCAGGTTGGAGGTGCCGTCAGTGTGATGACCCGGCCCGAAGAGAACCTCTTCCAGCGGCCCGACCGTACCCATCAACGCGCGGTCTCCGCGCGGCATCTCCGGGTGATGCGCTTCGGCACCCCAATGCCAGCCCTTGCCCGGGGCCTCTTCAGCACGCGCAAGCACCGAACCGAGCATGACGGCGTCGGCACCCATGGCGATCGCCTTGACGATGTCCCCCGAGCTGCCCATGCCGCCGTCGGCGATCACGTGCACGTAGCGCCCGCCGGATTCGTCCAGGTAGTCGCGGCGTGCCGCGGCGACGTCGGAGATGGCCGAGGCCAGCGGCGAATGGATGCCGAGCGCACGACGCGTCGTCGTGGTGGCCCCTCCGCCGAAGCCGACCAGCACACCGGCGGCACCGGTGCGCATCAGATGGAGGGCCGGAGTGTATCCGGCAGCGCCACCGACGATAACGGGAACGTCGAGTTCGTAGATGAACTGCTTCAGGTTCAGCGGCTCAGTGGTCTTGGAGACGTGCTCGGCGGAGACGGTGGTGCCGCGGATGACGAAGATGTCGACACCGGCCGCGACCACGGTCTCGTAGAACTCCTGAGTCCGCTGCGGGGTGAGGGAACCGGCCACCGTGACACCGGAGGCGCGGATCTCAGCGAGACGTTGGGTGATCAGCTCGGCCTTGATGGGAGCCTGATAGATCTCCTGAAGGGTACGGATGACCACCGGGCTGGGCACTTCCGCCGTCAGCTCCGCGATGCGGTCAAGCTGAGCCTGCGGATCCTCGTACCGGGTCCACAGTCCCTCGAGATCGAGGACGCCCAGACCACCGAGTTCTCCAAGCCGGATGGCCGTGGCCGGCGACATGACCGAGTCCATGGGCGCTGCGATGACCGGCATGTCGAACTTGTAGGCATCGATCTGCCAGGAGACGCTCACGTCACGCGGATCACGGGTGCGGCGGTTGGGGACGATCGCGATGTCGTCGAGTCCATACGCGCGGCGTCCACGCTTCCCACGGCCAATCTCAATCTCGTAAGTCACGAGGTCCAGTCTACTGAGTCCAAGCGACAAGCTTCTTTCCATTCGCTTCCGCGAACGTCTGCAGCCGCACATGGGGACCTCTGCCCATCGCCCATGACACCCCGACCACCTAAGCTGGCAAGGATCCGCCCGTCACACCACTTCAGAGGAGGATGCCCATGGCACCGGGCTTCTACGGCGCAGACGTCGAGCAGCTGAAAGCCCTGTCGAAGTCGATGGGTCTGTCCGGCTCGCGTCTGAGGAACACGGAGATGCAGGTGAACAGCCTGGTGTCCGGAGTCGCCTGGAAAGGTGAAGACGGCGAGCGCTTCCGGCGCGAATGGAGCGGCACCCTGCGCCCCATGCTGCACAAGGCGTCCCAGTCACTGAGCGACGGCTCCAAGCTGCTGCTCGCTCAGGCCGATGAACAGCAGAGCGCCAGCACCAACGGTGGATCCGTGAGCGGCGGCCCGGGCGGTAGTGGACCGGGTGGACCTGGCGGCCCTGCTGGGAACGGCGGTCCCGGAGGCTCGGGTGGAGCTGGCGGCCCGGCCGGACCAGGCACCCCCGGCGCCCCCACCGGTCTGGAGGGTATCCTGTCCGTCGCTGGCAGCCCCGAATGGTGGACCGGCAATGCTCTGGTCACCGGTGCGGGCCTCTACACGGACAACCTCCTGGCCACCATGGCCAAGGGCGGCTTGGTCACCGAACTGACCAAGTGGCCCTGGCTGAGCGCCCAGTACGGCATGGCCGCCGAGACCGGCTACGTCAAGGGCACCCAGCTCCTCAACGGGACCTCCATGCTCGGCCGCCTCTCCGGCGGTCTGGGCGTGGTGACCGGCGGCCTCCAGCTGGCCCAGGGCATCTCCACCGGGAACACCGGCATGGCCATCGACGGCGGTATCTCCACCGTTCTCGCGGCCGGCAGCTTCATTCCCGGCGCCGGACCGTTCTTCGCCGTGGCGGGCATCGCCTGGGGTGGACTCGGCCTGCTGGCCACGAACCTCGGCTACGGCTCCGCCTCCGAGATGGTGGCGGACGGCGCCAAGCACGTGTGGGAAGGCACCAAGAACGTGGTCGGCGCCGTGGCGGATGGAGCCAAGAAGACCGTCGACGCCGTAGCCGACGGCGCCAAGAAGGTATGGGGCTGGCTCACCTGATGACCCGGCTTCTCTAGACTGAAACCCAGAACCGTCGACACGAAGGCTGCCATGACCACCACCACCCCAGACGACGCTCCCCTGCTCATCACCGAGCACGAACTCATCGCCCTCATCGCCCTGGCCGGGACTCCGGGCGCTCAGAAGTGCCAGACCATGTTCCGCCTGGACCATGCTGCGGGCGCTCCCCTGGAACAGGCCGGCGTGGCCACTCTGCTGGAACGTGGCCTCATGACCGTGGAGCAGAACAGCCTCCTCCCCACCGGCCCGGCCGTGGCGGTCACCGGGGTGCTGGCCAACTCGGACGCCTGGCTGGAGGTCGCTCTGGTGACCCCGGAGGCCGACCACGTCTACTTCCTCTTCGGAGCGGCCGATGGTGCCCTGGTCCTCAGCCTGAGCAAGTACGGTGTCCACGAGCTGCGCCCCCTGACGAGCTCGGACGGCATGTTCACCACGGCGGTGCAGATGGTGGACTACTACCTCGGCACGGCTCCCGACGGCCGGCCCGCCGCGGCAACCCTGCGCCGTCACCTCGCCGACGGCTCTTTCAAGTCCGTGAACGTCAAGGCCGAGGCGGATGGTTCGCTGGCACTGGCTCTGGGCGAGGGCGAGAACCTCCCGTCCACCCCCTTGGCCGTGAGCGATCTGGATGCGCGCCTGCGCGAAGGCCTCGGTCTCTGACAGCGGCATGACGGTCCCCTACCCCGCTCCGCTGGAGCAGCCCTCTCATTCACTGGACCACTGGCTGGATCCGGAGCTCGCCCGCCTGAGCCCACCGAACGCCCCGTCCCGGCTGCGGCAACTCGCCGACGCTCAGGGGACCGTGGCCGCCGGCTGGAGCAGCGCGATCGCCACCGGTCCTCTGCTGATCCTCGGCGGAGCCTTCACCACCGTCATGACGGGCAACCCCGTCGCCGCACTGGTGCTCGGCGTCCTGGGAGCCGGACTCCTCGCTCTGGGGCTGCTCCTCTGGAAACGGACCCGCTCGGCACTTCCGAACACCTCACGGACTCTGGTGTCACGCGGTCCGGGTTCAGCCCGCGGCGGCATGATCATGGCAGCCGTACTGGCGGTGCTGCTGGGCGGGATCCTCGCCGCTGTGGCACCGGGGATCGCTTCCCGGGGCATCGGCACGGTGGCGGGGCTGACGGGAGCCTACGTCCTGTTCGTGCTGCTGCTCGTGGCCTGCATCGTGATCCCGTCGGCCGTTCTGGGCCGGGCACGGGACTCCTTCCGGCGCCGGGCACAGTCGGGACAGCCTTTGCGCGCGGCTCTGGAAGCGGATCTCGCCACCTGGCGGGACCCTGTCGGCAACGCGAGCTACGGGCCCCTCTGAGCCGTCTACTGCGGACCGGCCACGCTGCCGGCCAGCCCCTCACCCCGCGAAGTAACAGTTGACGCCCCTAAAACTGGGTTTTAGGGGCGTCAACTGTTACTTCGCGGGGTGAATCAGACGCGTGACCGCCGGCGCCCTGGAACCACCGCGATGGCGAGCCCGACGACGGCGACCACCATGCTGAGCACGAGCCCCGGCTTGAACTGGGCAAGCATCGCCGCCGCATCATGCGTCGGTGAACCGCCGTGCGAGCCGGAGGTGACCAGCGCCGTCGTGACCGCAAGAACCAGCGCGGCGCCGACCTGAGTGCTGGACTGGATGAGCCCCGCGGCGAGCCCCTGCTCGTCGTCGTGGATGCCTGCGGTCGCCTGGACGTTGATAGCCGGGAAGCCGAGCGCGAATCCGACGCCGAGCAGCAGCACCGACGGCAGCACGTCCACCACGTAGTTAACCTCGGGCCCGATCCGCAGGAACCAGATGTACCCCGCGGCAAGCGCGGTCAGGCCGATCACGATGAGACGGGTGGCCCCGAAGCGGTCGATCAGTTTGTCTGCGAACGGCGCGCTGCTCACCACGAGCAGACCTGCCGGCAGCAGAGCCAGTGCCATCGCCAGCGGTGCCCAGCCGAGAACTGACTGCAGGTACAGCGTGACGATGAACTGGAAGCTCAGGTAGGAGCCGAAGAGGGCCACGGCCGCCAGATTGGCGCGCGCCACCCAGCCCTCCTTGAGGATTCCGAAACGGATCAGTGGGTGCTTGGTCCGAGTCTCCACGAGACCGAAGAGAGCCAGGATCACGGCCGAGAGGACGAAGCCGCCGATCGTGAACGGCGATGCCCAGCCGGAGTCCGGGGCCTGTACGACGGTGAAGACGAGACCCAGCATGCCGACCGCCAGGGTGAGTGCACCC
The DNA here is from genome assembly GCF_044748305.1 of Arthrobacter sp. NPDC090010. Lineage (NCBI taxonomy): Bacteria > Bacillati > Actinomycetota > Actinomycetes > Micrococcales > Micrococcaceae > Arthrobacter > Arthrobacter sp. NPDC090010. The sequence continues at coordinate 260,906 of NZ_JBIVFT010000001.1, read as the reverse complement.
CAGACGTCGTGCCCTCCTTCCGCTGCGGGACGGTCACGCGGGATGAAGCGCAGAGCCATCAGGAGCACCACGGCGGCGACGGGCACGGAGACCAGGAAGGTCCAGCGCCAGCTCAGCTCCGTCATGAAGCCGCCGACCACCAGCCCGAGCGAATAGCCGCTGGCGCCGAAGGTCGCATAGATGGAGATCGCCTTGTTGCGGGCCGGGCCTTCAGAGAAGTTGGTCGTGATGATGGAGAAGCCTGCCGGAGCGGTGAAAGCGGCGGCGAGTCCCTTGATGAAACGGGTCGCGATCAGCAGCGTGGGGTCACTCACCAGGCCGCCCAGAAGCGAGGCGAGCCCGAAGACGGTCAGCGCCACGAGGAACACCCTCCGGCGGCCGAGCAGATCAGCCATCCGACCGCCGAGCAGCAGGAGCGCACCGTAGCCCAGGACGTAGGCGGAGACGATCCACTGGAGCGCACCGGTTCCGAGACCGAGTTCATGCCCGATGGACGGAAGGGCGACACCCACCATCGAGACATCCAGCCCGTCGAGGGCCAGGACGATGCAGAGGGTCACGAGGAGCAGCCAGGTACGGCGGTTCCAGAGAAGGTCGGTGACAGCGAGACCTGCAGCCGCGGCGCGGCTGGTCCCGTTCGCTGCCACGGGAGCAGTGGTCAGTGCGGTTCCTGATTCCATGACGCCAACTTATATGACTCATCATTGAATGACAAGGAAAAAGTTTCTATGGAAAAATATTCCGTCATGGACTAAAATCGGGGCATGTCTACTACGGATCCGGAACCGCTCGTCGAGCAATGGCGCTCCGTGCAGAACTGCTACCTCAAGACCTCGAACGTCTTGGATCGCGAGCTCAGCGCCCACTTCGGCATCGGCCTCAATGACTTCGAGACCCTCGACCTGCTGGCCGAGTACGGGGATGCGGAATGCCGCATGAAAGACCTCACGCAGGTCTCCCCCATGACGCAGAGCGCCTTGAGCAAGATCGTGGACCGCCTGGAGAAGGGCGGTTATGTGCATCGCTCAGCATGCAGCAATGACCGTCGTTCGCTGGTGGTGGGCCTGACGGACGCAGGTGCCACCCTGCACCAGGATGCCTCCAAGGTGCACCGCGAAGTGCTGCAGAGCACGCTGGAGGCCTCGGCACATCCGGCCTGAGGCCCACATCTGACACGAAGTGGCAGCTGATGCCCCTAAAACTCGGTTTTAGGGGCATCAGCTGCCACTTCGTGTCAGATGGGCAGAGACTCATTGCCCAGCGGAATCACATGCGGACGGCCTTCGGAAGGCTCCGGGGTGACGAGCGCCCGCAATCCGAAGACGTCCCACAACAGTTCCTCCGTCACCACTTCGGCAGGACTCCCTTGAGCCCGGAGCGCCCCGTCCTTCATCGCGATGATCCGGTCTGAATACCTGGCCGCCAGGGAAATGTCGTGAAGCACCATGACCACGGTCCTGCCCAGCTGACGGTTCAGCGTCCGCACGAGTTCAAGGACTTCCACCTGGTGCGCGAGGTCGAGATACGTGGTCGGCTCGTCCAGTAGGAGGATGTCGCTCTCCTGCGCCAGGGCCATGGAAATCCAGGCCCGCTGGCGCTGTCCCCCGGAGAGATCGTCCAAAGCGCTGTCCGCCAAAGCCGTGATGTCGGTAGCGGCGAGCGCCGAGGCCACCGCCGCTTCGTCTCCCGCGGAGAACTGCTGATACCACCTCTGACGCGGATGCCGGCCCCGCGTGACAAGTTCGGAGACCGTGAGCCCGCTGGGAGCGAGCGGAGTCTGGGGCAGGACGGCGATGCGCTGCGCCAGTTCCCGTTGCGGGAACTCCGCCAGATCACGCCCTTCAAGAAGGACTCGTCCATGGCGCGGCCTGAGCAAGCGGGACATTCCTTTCAAGAGCGTCGATTTGCCGCAGCCGTTCGGGCCGATGATCGTGGTCACGCTCCCCTCCTCCAAGCCGAGGTTCACGCCGTGTACGACGGTACGGCCGTCGAAGCCGAGGCTCAACGCCTCCGCAACAAGGATCTGAGCCTTCACGAGGTCCTCCTTTGAGAGCGAAGCACCAATGCGATCAGCACAGGAGCCCCGAGAACAGTGGTGAGCACACCAACAGGCAAGGCGTGCGGGAGCAGGAATCCGGCCACCAGATCGGCGACGACGACGAATCCGGCTCCCAGCAAGGCGGCGACCCCCAGAGGCGGCACCACCGCGCCGCTCAGCTGGCGTGCTGCCAGCGGGCACACCAAGGCGACGAACGCCACAGGTCCGGCCAGCACAGTGCCTACCGCCGCAAGGAGCACGGACAGCAGGAGCAGAAGGGGTCTGCTCCTGCGCAAGGGCAGCCCCAGACTCCGGGAGGTGTTGTCATCAAAAGCCCCTAGGAGCAGCCACCGTCCTGCAAAGGCACTGAGCAGCAGGAAGGGGAGGGCGACAACCACCATGGGAGTGACCGTGTCCCAGTCCTTGCCATTGAGGGAACCACTCATCCAGGTCAGGGCCTGCCCAGCATTACTCACGTCCCCCAGGGTCAAGAGCCAGGTCACAAGGCTCGTCGCCAACGCCGTTGCCCCTAAGCCCACCAGGACCATCCGGTTACTGTCCAGGATCTCGCTGCCCCGTCGCATGGCCAGCAGGAACACTCCACCTCCAAACAGGAGCGCACCGGACCCGGCGGCGAGTGGCAGCCCAACGGCTGCCGCGGCACCACTGAGCCCGCCCGCTCCGCCGCCGGCGATGACCAGCACAGAGACAGCACCTAGAGAGGCTCCCGCAGTCACGCCGAGGATCTCGGGGGTCGCCAGAGGGTTTCTCGCCACGTTCTGAGTCAACGCTCCGGAGACGGCAAGACAAGCGCCCGCCACGGCACCGGCCACTGTCCGCGGAAGGCGGAACTCCGTCACCTGAAGGCTCAAGCGAGGAGAAGTCGCAGCCGAACCGGACAGCCCGGACAGTACCTCGCTGAAGGCCAAGGGACGCCCTGCAAGCATGAGGTGTGCCAGGACCGCCGCCAGGAGCACCACAGCAGCGAGGCCGGCCACAAGGAGGGGTCGTGCCCTGACCACGAGAGACACCCCGCCCACCCGAAGAGCCCATCCCGTCATAGCGCCACCAGCTTCTTACGGCGAGCCAGATAGATGAAGAATGGACCTCCGAGGACCGCCAGGAGCACCCCCACTGGCAGTTCCCCCGGCCTTGCCACCACTCGTCCCGCCGTGTCTGCAAGAAGCAACACGACCGCGCCGAGCAGCCCACCGACCGGGACCTGCCAGCGGTGATCGTGCCCGACGAGCCATCGCGTCATGTGCGGCACCAGCAGACCGGCGAAGGCGATGGGCCCGGCCAGAGTGACGGCGCAGGCGGCCAGGACGGCGATCGCCGCGACCCCAAGCATTCTGGATCTTCTGACGTCCACCCCCAGGGAAGCAGCGGCCTCCTCCCCGAGGGCCAGTGCGTTGAGTGAGCCGACGTTCAGGACCGTCAGGACGAGGCCGAGAAGAACGAAGGGAAGAATTCCGGGGATCATGCCGCCCCGCGCCGCGATGGAACCGAGTTGCCAGAACCTCAGGGTGTCCAGCGCTGCATCGTTGCTCAGGACGATCATGGACACCGCGCCGCCGGCCAAGGCGGTCACCGCGGCACCGGCCAGCACCAAGGTGACAGTGGTGACCCCGTGCCGGCTGGCCGAACCGACGGCGAACACCAGGGCACTGGCGAGCAATGCCCCGACGAACGCGAGCGCCGCCTGAACCGGCGCTGACTCGAACGCAGCGCCCCCGGTGAGTGAGCCGGTCACCACGGCCAACGCCGCCCCGGAATAGATCCCCAGCAGGCCTGGGTCTGCGATGGGGTTCCTGGTGTGCGCTTGAGTAAGGCAGCCTGCAATCCCCAAACACACGCCGACAACGAGGCCGTTGAGCGTCCTCGGCCAGCGGAGGTCACGGATCGCGACGTCGGCCTCCGAACCTGTCGGCGAGACCACCGCATGCCAGACGTCCGCCAGGCTGGATTCAAGCCCGCCGAACAGCACGCTGGCGATCAGCGCGACCCCGAGGGCCGCGCAGGCGATCAGCAGGCCCCGCACGGGCGAACGCCGTCGTCCGGTCTCGCGGCGCGATGAGCGTGACAGCTCAGCAGTGATCACCGGACCTCCAGAATAAATACGTGACAAAAATTGCACGTATTCGATCCGTGCCGCTACAGTCTAGCAACATGACTAAAGCAAGCCTTGCCTTAGTCCGAACCGGAACCTGCATGACGAGGTTCCGGGGTCCCCCCTCCCCTTTGACGAAGGCACCCATGTTCCGAACCCGATTCACGCGATCCCTGCTCGGCACGGCCGCGGCCGCCGCACTCCTCACCCTGACCGCCTGCGGTGGTTCCGCGCCGGCGGCCCCCGCTTCCGGCACCTCCGACACGCAATTCCCCAAGACGATCGAACACGCCATGGGAACCACCACGATCGAGTCCAAGCCGGTCCGGGTGGCGACCCTCGACCCGAGCTACACCGATGCCGCTCTCGCTCTGGGCGCGGACATCGCAGGCTACACCATCTACCGCAAGGGCGACGTCAGCTTCCCGGACTACCTCGGCGACGTCAGCGCCCAGACCAAGGACGCAGTCGACGTCGGTTCCCTGGCCGAGCCGAGCCTGGACAAGATCCTCGATGCGAAGCCCGATCTGATCGTCTCGGCGAAGGTCCGGCACGAGGCTCTCTACGGCCAGCTGAACAAGATCGCACCGACCGTCTTCTCCACCACGACCGGCCCGACCTGGAAGCAGAACATCGTCATGCTCGGGGACGCCCTGGGCAAAAAAGACCTGGCCGAGAAACTCATCTCCGATTACGAGGCCCGGGCGAAGAAGGTCGGCGCCGAGATCCTGGCGAAGAAGCCTGGACTCACCTACTCCTACCTGCGGTTCTCCGGAGAGGACACCGCACGGCTCTACTCCACGAACTCGTTCTTCGGCGAGATCATGAAGGACGCAGGCATCCCCCGGCCCGCGGGGCAGCCGGACTCCAAGGACACCATCTTCACCGAGCTCTCGCAGGAGAAGCTGCTGGAGGCGGACGCCGGTCTGATCGTCACCTCGGCCACCGCCTCCGGTGGCGACAAGGCGCTCAAGCTGCGGGACAAGTTCCAGGCCAACCCCTTGTGGAAGTCCCTCAAGGGAGACGTGCTCGAAGTCAGCGACACCGTCTTCGCCACCTCGGTCAGCCTCCAGGGTGCCAATGCGGCGCTGAGCAAGCTGGCAGAGCACTTCGGTGTGGACCCCCAGCTCGCCGTGAAGAGCTGACGCCCCGTCGCCACCCCGCGAACGACGACGGCGGCGGGTCACCTTTCCGGGTGACCCGCCGCCGTCGTCGTTGTTCAGGAGACTCAGCGTGAGGTGTAGTTCGGTGCCTCGACGGTCATCTGAATGTCGTGCGGGTGGCTCTCCTTGAGACCGGCCGGGGTGATGCGGACGAACTTGCCGCGTGCCTTCAGCTCGGGGATGGTCGGGGAACCGACGTAGAACATGGTCTGGCGCAGGCCGCCCACCAGCTGGTACGCCACGGAGGACAGCGGGCCGCGGTAGGCGACACGGCCTTCGATGCCCTCGGGGATGAGCTTGTCGTCCCCGGAGACGTCCGCCTGGAAGTAACGGTCCTTCGAGTACGAGGTGTTCTTGCCGCGGGTCTGCATGGCCCCCAAGGACCCCATGCCCCGGTAGCTCTTGTACTGCTTGCCGTTGACGAAGATGAGGTCGCCCGGGGACTCCTCGCAACCAGCCAGCAGCGAACCGAGCATGACGGTGTCGGCGCCCGCCACCAGGGCCTTGCCGATGTCGCCCGAGTACTGCAGGCCGCCGTCGGCGATCAACGGGACACCGGCCGGCTTGGCCGCCTTGGCGGATTCGTAGATCGCGGTAATCTGCGGAACACCGACGCCTGCGACCACGCGGGTGGTGCAGATGGAACCCGGACCGACTCCGACCTTGATACCGTCGGCACCGGCGTCGATGAGTGCCTGAGCACCCTCACGGGTGGCGGCCTGGCCACCGATGATGTCCACGTGCGCCGCGGCCTTCTCCTTCTTCAGGCGGGAGATCATCTCCAGCACGCCCTGGGAGTGACCGTTGGCCGTGTCCACGAAGAGCGCGTCGACGCCGGCCTCCACGAGGGTCATCGCACGCTCCCAGCCGTCACCGAAGAATCCGATCGCGGCGCCGACACGCAGGCGGCCTTCCTCGTCCTTGGTGGCGAGAGGGTACTGCTCAGCCTTGGTGAAGTCTTTGGTGGTGATGAGCCCCTGAAGACGGCCGTCGGCGTCCACCAGGGGAAGCTTCTCGATCTTGTTCTTGGCAAGCAGATCCGATGCCTCTTCGCGGCTGATGCCCACGCGGCCCGTGATGAGCGGCATCTTGGTCATGATGTCGCGGACCAGACGGCTCGAGTACTCGCTCTCCGGCACGAAGCGGGTGTCGCGGTTGGTGATGATGCCCAGCAGGCGGTTGTCGCCATCCACCACCGGGAGTCCGGACACGCGGTAGCGGGCGCAGAGCTGGTCCAGTTCCAGGAGTGTGGCGTCCGGGCCGATCACGAGCGGGTTGGTGATCATGCCGGACTCGCTGCGCTTGACGCGATCGACGTGATCGGCCTGATCCGCGATGGCCAGATTGCGATGGATGACGCCCAGGCCGCCTTGGCGTGCCATGGCGATGGCCATGCGGGACTCGGTCACGGTGTCCATGGCCGCCGAAAGCAGCGGGGTCTGGACCGTGATGCGCTTGGAGATGCGGGAGGAGGTGTCGGCCTCGGAGGGGATGACGTCCGTGTGCCCGGGGAGGAGCAGGACGTCGTCGTAGGTCAGGCCGATGAGTGCGAACGGATCGTGTTCGGGGGTGGTCATGAGTGCGACTCTTTCGGGGTTACCGGGTGGGTGTGCAGCAGATGACCAGCCAGTCATTACGGGTCTGGTCCGTGCGTGGTGGATTTAATTCTAAACGCGCAGGACGGGCTACCCGTTCCCCCGGAGAGGGGTGACGTTCACCACCTGAAGAGACGGGCGAACTCCGTGGCGAAGGGGGTGGCCAGAGTTTCGACGAAAGTCTGGGTCAGATGGTTGGAGTCCAGGAAGACCCGGACGTTGCCGACCACGGGCGGACACTCGCTGGGCGTGCAGATGTAGTTGCTGAGGTCCATGAACGTGGTGTTCTTCAGAGAGCCTTGCAGGGAGGCATAGGCGGGGGTCTGGGACAGCACGTCGCTGCGGTTCAGCAGGCACGACGGGTTGTCCATGCCTTTGGACAGAGCACATTCAGCGAGATTCTTGCTGGAGCGCGGGTTGTCCCGGATACCCAGCAGCTTGATGCCCTGGTGGTCCAGATCCCGCGCCATCTGGGTGAACCCGAGGCTCATCTCCTCCTGGGGAGAGTCCGGCGTCGACTGAGTCGCCATGGTGATCACCAGATCCGGCTTCACCTGCGAGATGTACTGGCGGAGGTCGCCGTTGAATTCGTCGCATTCCTCATTGCCGGTGAGCTCCAGCGGGGAATACGGGCACCCGCCCTTGACGTCCGCGATCAGGTTCCAGTGCTCCTTCTCCGCCAGCGGCTTGATGGCGGCGAGCATCTGCTGCGCGTGGGAGTGCCCCACAACGAGCACCGTCTTACTGGCCGGTCCGTCCGGCGTCTGCATGGCACAGTTGCGGATCACTTCATCGCCGACGGCGGGCTGGAAGTCCCCTGCACAGCTGCCGTCCAGCGTCGTCCAGTCGTTGCCGACCCGTTCGGGCCGCGGCACGACAGTGGACGTGGGCTCATCCATGGGCACGTAACCAGGATCCAGGCTCGTGGCCCCCGGATTGGTGGCCGTGGACACACTCACCGGTGTGAGTGATTTCGCCGAGTAATCCGCGCGCCACGCGGTCAGCGGCACGGCCGCACAAAGGACGAACGCCACGGTGGCGAGGACCGCGTTCCGGGTCCGGGTCTCCGGCCAGGACCAGCTGCGCAGCGGCTTCTCGACGAAACGCGTGGTGAGGACGGCGAGCACCAGGGAGAATGCGATGACTCCCAGCCCCAGCAGGAATCCCGCCGAGTCCCGGTCGGCGACGATCAGGGTCAAGGTCAGGACGGGCCAGTGCCAGAGATACAGGGCATAGGAGTTGCCTCCGAGCCGGGTCAGCGGGGCGGAACTGAGGATCCGGTCCACGCCCCAGCGCGAGCCGCTCGCTCCCGCCACGATCACCGCGGAGACCGCGAGCGTCGGCCATAGTGCGACATACCCGGGGAACACGCCTTGGACGTCCAGCACGAAACCGCAACTGAGCATGGCCACGACCCCTGCCCAGCCCAGGAACACCCGCACGCCTCGTGCCGGGTTCAGATACGGGAGCAGGAGGGCCAGCAGACTGCCCAGAGCGAATTCCCAGAGCCTGGAGAAGGTGTCGAAGTAGGCCAGCAATTGGTGTGAGGCCGTGTACTGCACCGAGTGAATGAAGGACGCCAGGAAGATCACGGCGAACACCGCGAGCAGGATGCCCCGGTAGTTCCATTTCATCTTCCGGGCCAGCACGGCGCACAGCACGAAGATCAGCGGCCAGAGGATGAAGACCTGCCCCTGGATGGACAGGGACCAGAAGTGCTGGAAGGGGCTGGCCAGGGAGTGATCCGCGGCGTAGTAGTCCACGGCTTGGCTTTGCAGTGCCCAGTTCTGGACATAGAAGAGGGAGGCCAGCCCTTGTCCGATGACTTCGGCCCAGCGGGTGGCGGGGACCAGGAACCGGGATGCCAGGAGCACTGCCACGATGACCAGGACGGCGGCCGGGAGGAGCCTCCGGAAGACGTGCAGATAGTGCTTGGGCAGGTTCACGCGCTGCCCTTTGTCGAAGCGCCGGGTGAACTGCATGGTCATCAGGAACGCGGAGATCAGCAGGAAGGCGTCCACGCCGCCGGAGACCCGCCCGAACCAGACGTGATAGGTGACCACCATCAGCACGGCCAGGGCCCGCAATCCCTGGATCTCCGGGCGGAAGGAACGCAGCCCGTTCCGCACGGTCGCCGTCGTCGAACCGGCGGCCGTCCCGCCCGTGGTCTGCACTGAAGTCTGGGTCATGATCTCGCTGAGTCGTGTATCGGTTCGCCTGCCGGAAGGATGGCCGTTATCTCACCGTTACATTCTAGCCTGTGCGTCCGCTGTGCGCCCACTCGGGGCCTCCCGACCTACTCCGCACTCTTGACTAGTGCGCATTGCATAGTAGTGTCGTGTGCAGAAGAAGCACGCAAGTTCACCAGAGGTGAGAGAGGGGGATCCGTGGAAACCACACAGCTGCTCAAAGGCGTCCTGGACCTCGCGGTCCTGGCCGTACTGGACCGGGAGGACGGCTACGGTTACGACGTCGTCCGTCGGCTCCGCGCGGCAGGGCTGGAAGAGGTCGGTGACGCCTCGGTCTACGGCACACTGCGCCGCCTCTACAACGGGGGCGCACTCAGCAGCTACGTCGTGCCCTCCGATGGGGGCCCGCATCGGAAGTACTACGGCATCAACGCGCAGGGCAAAGCCCTGCTGGAGGTCCAGGCCAAAGGATGGCAGGACTTCTCACGCAGCATGGACCTGCTGATCTCCGGAGCTCCGCTCCCCGGCACCCGCACCACCGAAACCATCCAGGAGACGGAATGAGCACCACAGGAATCACGGGCATGCCGGCAGCCATCGCCGACTACGCCGCGGCAGTCCGCCGTGAGCTCGGCGACCTGCCGAAGCACGACGTCGACGAGCTCACCGAAGGCCTCGACGCCGACCTCCTGGAGCAGTTCCGTGAGTCCGGGACGCCGCCGCTGGAATCGCCGGCCGCCTACGCGGCGGAACTGCGGACGTCCGCCGGGTTCGGACCCAGGACGGCGAGCCGGTCCGGTGCGGCGCGCGGCCTCACCGCCGCGTACCGGGAGGCGGTCACCAAGCTCCGCCTCGCCGCAGACCGGTACCCCCTCCTCCGGGCCGCCTGGGACTTCCTCGTCCTGCTGCGACCGCTCTGGTGGGTGGTGCGTGCCTGGACGGTGTACCAGATCTTCGCGTCGGCGTGGGGATCAGGGGTCCCCCGCTTCGTCTTCCCGCACGGACCGTTGACCTGGGCGTTCTTCATCCTCTGCGTGGTACTGAGCGTCAGCTGGAGCACCAGGGTCCTTCGGCCCGGGCAGTGGCCGGCCCGGCTGCGGACGATCACCAATGTGGTGACGGTCGCCGCTTCCCTCGTAATGGTCCCCCTGGCCATCGCGGTCGCGAACAGCACCGAGGCGTACACCGGGTACACGCCTCCCGGCGGACCGTGCACCGTTTACGACGGAGTCTGCCACAACGGCTCGGTGGTCGGACCGCTGTTCGTCTACGGGCCGGATGGATCGCGCCTGGAGAACGTCAGATTCTTCAGCTACGACGGGTCCACCGTTCCGGTGGATCTGGCCCCGGCGGAAGATCCCGGGCCGTGGACCGTGGCTCCGCGCAGCACGTCCGGAGCCTCGACCCCGGACATGAGCCCCGCGCCCAGCCCAACCACACCGGGCAGCGCCGTGCCCGGCAACGGGACGACTTCCGCGCCGATCTCCCCCGCGCCGTCGTCGTCGGTCACCCCGGCCCCGAAAGCGAGCGCCACGGCCGGGCGCTGAGCCCTTCCCCGCTGAAGACACGAAAAGCCCGGATCCATTGGGGGGATCCGGGCCTTTCCGTGTCAGCGAACGGGTCAGTGCTGGTGACCTGCGTGCTCGTCCTCTTCGGAGGGCTTCTCCGCGACCAGGGTCTCCGTGGTCAGCACGAGCGCCGCGATGGAGGCCGCGTTGCGCAGAGCCGAACGGGTGACCTTGACCGGGTCGATGACGCCGGCCTCGATGAGGTTCTGGTACTCGCCGGTCTTCGCGTTGAAGCCGTGGTTGTTCTCCAGCTCGGAGACCTTGGAAACCACCACGAAGCCGTCGAAGCCCGCGTTCTGCGCGATCCAGCGCAGCGGCTGGGCCAGGGCGCGGCGGACGATGCCGACGGCAGCCGCCGCGTCACCTTCCAGAGCTGCGACCGCCGGGCTCTCATCCAGCGCCTTGAGGGCGTGGATCAGAGCGGAACCACCGCCGGAGACGATGCCCTCTTCGAGAGCGGCACGCGTGGAGGACACGGCGTCCTCGATGCGGTGCTTCTTCTCCTTGAGCTCCACCTCGGTTGCGGCGCCGACCTTGATGACACCGATGCCGCCGGCCAGCTTGGCCAGACGCTCCTGGAGCTTCTCGCGATCCCACTCGGAATCGGTGCGCTCCAGCTCGGCGCGCAGCTGAGCCACGCGGGAGGCGACGTCCTCAGTCGTACCTGCGCCGTCGACCACCGTGGTCGAATCCTTGGTGACGGTGATGCGACGCGCGGTGCCGAGCACCTCGAGGCCAACCTGGTCCAGGCTGAGGCCCAGCTCCGGGGAGATGACCTGTGCACCCGTGAGGATCGCGATGTCCTGCAGCATGGCCTTGCGGCGGTCTCCGAAGCCGGGAGCCTTGACGGCCACGACGTTCAGGGTGCCGCGCAGACGGTTCACGATCAGGGTGGACAGCGCCTCGCCGTCCACGTCCTCGGCGATCACGAACAGCGGCTTGCTGGCCTGCAGGGTCTTCTCCAGCAGCGGCAGCAGCTCCTGGAGGTTGGAGATCTTGCCCTGGTTGATCAGGATGAAGGCGTCCTCCAGGACGGCCTCCTGGCGGTCCTGGTCCGTGATGAAGTACGGGGACAGGAAGCCCTTGTCGAACTGCATGCCCTCGGTGAGGACCAGTTCGGTCTGGGTGGTGGAGGATTCCTCGATGGTGATGACACCATCCTTGCCGACCTTGCCGAAAGCCTCGGCGAGCAGCTCGCCGATCTCCTCGGACTGTGCGGAGATGGCGGCCACGTTGGCCACGTGGTTGCCTTCCACCTCGCGGGCATTCTCCAGCAGACGGTCAGCCACCGCCTCGACAGCGGCCTCGATGCCTCGCTTGATCTCGCCGGGGGCAGCACCCGCGGCCACGTTGCGCAGACCCTCCTTCACGAAGGCCTGGGCCAGCACGGTCGCCGTCGTGGTGCCGTCGCCCGCCACATCGTTGGTCTTCGTGGCGACTTCCTTGGCCAGCTGCGCGCCGAGGTTCTCATACGGATCGTCGAGTTCGACTTCACGGGCGATGGTCACGCCATCGTTGGTGATGGTGGGAGCACCCCACTTCTTGTCGAGCACGACGTTCCGGCCACGCGGACCGAGGGTGACCTTGACCGTGTTGGCCAGCTTGTCGATGCCGGCTTCCAGCGCGCGGCGGGCGGCATCGTCGAAGGCAAGTTGCTTTGCCATGTGTGTCCTTTCAACAGCGGATCCCCGCACCGGAGCCTGGGCCGGACGGGCCGGGCACCCGGCCCGGTGCGGGGATCTGCGCTACATGAGCTGTAGGGGCGTTACTTGACGATGATCGCCAGGACATCGCGGGAGGAGAGCACGAGGTACTCCTCACCGCCGGCCTTGACCTCGGTGCCGCCGTACTTGGAGTACAGGACGACGTCGCCCACAGCGACATCGATCGGCACACGGTTGCCGTTGTCGTCGACGCGGCCGGGACCGACGGCGACGACTTCGCCCTCCTGCGGCTTCTCCTGTGCGGAGTCCGGGATGACCAGGCCGGAGGCGGTGGTCACCTCTGCGGCGAGCTGGCGGATGACAATACGATCCTCAAGAGGCTTGATGGAGACCGACACTCGGCTCTCTCCTTTTCATGAGATTTCTTAAGTCTTCAGCCTGGGAGCAAACCGTCGTCGCGGGTGCCGGCAGCAACCTTGGGCTTAGCACCCGAGGGGTTCGAGTGCTAATAGAAACTGTAGGGGCGGGTTAGCACTCGGTCAAGGCGAGTGCCAAGCATTCGTCACGGGTGAACACACAGGACCGCGGTGTCCGGCGTCGTCCGCCCGTCTGCTCGGCGCGTCAGGTGGAGCGGGTTCAGCCGAACATGTCGTCGACGCCGAGTTCACCGTCGTCCGGCTGCGCCGCTCTGGCTCCGCGGTTCAGATAGAGGCCCGCACCGCCCAGCACCATGAAGACCGCCGCGAAGATCAGGACCACCACCGAGCCGGCACGGGCAGGAGCATAGGTGTCGCGCAGTGCTCTGGCCTCGTCCGTCGCATCGCTGATGCTCTTGCCGTCCACCGAATAGACCGCGGCGTTGAAGGTGTCCAGGATCCAGAGAACACCGAGCACGGCGAGCGCCACCAGAAGGACCACGGTCCCGACCACCAGGAGGGCTTTGGAATACTCGCCCAGGAGAGCGACGAAGACCTTCCGGGTGCTCGATGCGGACCGGGCAGGCTTGTTCGCACTCATGTTTCCAGCGTACCGGTGCGGCAAGCTGTGGACCGATCCGCCGGAGCAAAGCTCGTAGGCTTGGGAGCATGCCTTCCCCCGCCGGCCTGATCGCCCCGCTTCTGAACGCCGACGCCTTCGCTCTGCTGAACTCCCTGCCGCCGTATTCGGAGAAGGACTCCCTCCAGCTGAATCTGCGCCTGCGCAAAGAGGGGCACGATCCCTCGCTGATCTCGGCTCTGCTCACCCAGAGCCGCTTGCGCGCCAAGGCCACGGCCAAGTTCGGCCGTTTCGCCCAGGACATGCTCTTAACGGAGGCCGGCCTGGAACAGGCCACCCGGCTGACCGTCGCGGCCCATCACGCCGGGCGCTACCGCCAGGCCGGGGTGCACTCGGTGGCGGACCTGGGGTGCGGCCTCGGTGCCGACTCACTGGCCCTTGCCTCACTCGACCTGGCCGTCACCGCCGTCGAACGCGATGAGGAGACCGCGGCGTGCGCCGCCGTCAATCTGCGCCCGTTCCCCGAGGCGCGTGTCCTCCACACGGACGCAACCACCGTGAACCTGGAGGACTACGACGGCGTCTGGCTCGACCCGGCGCGCCGTGAGGTCTCCAGCTCGGGGTCGGCGAGGCTCTGGGATCCCGAGGCCTTCTCTCCACCGCTGTCCTTCGTCGAGGCACTGGCCGGGACAGGGAAGGCCGTCGGCGTGAAGTTCGGTCCCGGCATGCCGCACGAATCCATTCCGGGCGGTTGCGAAGCCCAATGGGTCTCCGTGGACGGCGATGTCACGGAAGCCACCCTGTGGTTCAACGAACTCGCGCGTCCCGGAGTGCGTCGCTCCGCCTTGCTCCTGGACGGAGAAGCGGTCCTGGAGCTGAGCTCCGGGACCGACTTCGGACAGAGCCCGGAGGCGGTCACTGGGCCCGTGGAAGGCTATCTGCACGAACCGGACGGTGCGGTCATCCGGGCGGGACTGGTCTCCGATCTGGCCGTCGAACTGGGCGCGCATTTCCTTGATCCACAGATCGCCTACCTCTGCAGCCCCGGGCCGTTGGCGAGCCCCTTCGCCCGGAGCTACCGGATCCTGGAGACGATGCCCTACAACGTCAAGGCCCTCCGCAGCTGGGCCAAGGCACAGGACCTCAGCAGCGTGGACATCAAGAAGCGCGGCACGGCGGTCACTCCGGAGGAACTGCGCCGCCTGATCCTCCCCGGAAAACCCCGGAAGGGTGGCCGCCACGCCACACTGGTCCTGACTAGGATCGGCCAGGACCGTGTGGTGATCGTGGTGGAGCCTCTCCCCCGGGTGCGCTAAGCGAGGACGGCGACGGCGGCCGCCCCGCGGACACCCGCAGAAGAGATCGGGACGACGGTGAACGTCCTCCCGGCGTTCGGGTCCACACCTTCGGAGAAGAAGGCGTCCCGGTGGGTCCTCCCCAGCCAGAGCCCGCCTTGGAAGACGTCATAGGCGAAGGCCCCAGAACTCGCGGTCCACGTGAACTCTACGTCCGACGCCGTCCCCGGGCGACGGGCGGAGAACCCCGTCACCGCGGCCGGGGCCGGCACGGAGCCCGCCTCACGGAAGGACAGCCGCCCGAGTCGCCCGGCGCCCCGGATCCGCAGCGAGAGCCGCGCGACGACGTCGCGGTCCGCCGGAATCGCACCCCGGTAAGCCGTCCAGCCTGGAGCGGTCCCGGCCTCCTGCTTCAGCGTCCGCCACTGAATCCGTCCAGGGCTGGATCGCCGGGTGACGCCCAGCTCAAGCGCCAGGCCCGGACTGCCGATCACGTCCACCTGAATCGCACGGCTCTGCCGCAGCTCCGTCTTGAAGAGGTGCAGCACTCCGGCCCCCGAAACCGCGAGGCTGTGACCGCTGTCGTAGGAGGCCGTCTCGTCCAGAGACACCGTCAGCTCCCCTTCGGTCCAGTACTGCCAGCTGAGTGCGGCATCGGCCACCCCCTGGTTGTTCCACCCGCGGGTACTCACCGTCCGCCCCTCGATGCTGAACGATGACCCGACACCCACGTTGAAGCTGTGGACGATCGGCAGCGCTCCGTAGGGTGACCGCTCCACCACGGAATGCGCGATCCCGTCCCACTGCCGATAGTTCAGTACGTCGCTGCGGTAGGGAGGTTTCCTGGCATCCAGTCGTCCCGATTCAGCGGGGTTGCCTTTCGGCCCGGACCAGAATTTCCGCTCCAAGTCGCGGTACTGAGCCCGGCCCTGAGGGTCGTGGACCTCACCACGGCGTGCCGCGTCCAGCCAGAATTCGGTGTCCACGAAGAGGGCGACCGACATCGGGCCAGGCTTGCCCGGCGCTGCCAGATCACCGAAGCACTCCATCGGACGGAACCCGCCCTTCTGATGTTCGACACCTGCGAAACCGACCTGCCGGGGATCGAATCCAGCCTCCCTCACCGCGGCGGCACTGTTCACCAGTCCCGGGTCGACGCGGGGCCAGTCGTAGTTGATGAAGATCGAATCGACCGCACGGTCCTCAGGCGATCCGAGCGAGGGCAGGTTCCGGGCGTTGAGTTCGTTCTGGTAGTCCAGCACCCCGCTGTCCGGGAGCACGGCATCGTAATACTGCAGATAGAAGTCCCCGTCGAGGGACTTGATGTACCGGAACAGCGCGAAGAGTCTGGTCACCTGGGCTTTGGTGATGGATGCCTCTTGGTTGATGAAGAGGCCGTCGAAGCCGAAGTACTTCTTCAGTTCCACGATCTTGTCGCCTACCGGGAAACTGCCGTCCGCCCGCTGGACGAGGAAGGCGTCGAACGCCGTCGTGCTCCGCGGCCAGAACCATCCGCCGATGGCTCGGGCTCCGTTCTTGTGCGCGGCTTCGGTCCAGCCCGGATTGGGGATGTCGATGACACCGTAATCCCGATGCGGGGCGGCGGGATTCTTCACCACGTCATCGGGTACCGAGGCGAGGACTTGACCATGCCAGGTGCCCCAGATGTCGATGTACGGCCAGTAGCGCTGCGTGTAGACGTAGGGTTCCTGGCCGATGGCCTGGTTGCGGGCTTCGTAAATGGAACCCGCGTCATCGATCGTGAGGGTTGACAGCTGCACGGCAGGATCCAGATCGGGGTGCGCCTGGGTCGGTGCGAACGGGGCGATGCGCGGGGCCCGGGGGATGAGGCAACGCAATTGCCGGCCCCAGGGGGTGGTGGCGGGGTCGAAGTCGAGCAGGTCCTGGGGATTCCATCCGAAGGTGGATGGGCCTGCGGGTATGCCGCCGCTCCCCGGCACCGGATGTGCGGGTGCAGCCGAGGGGGCCATGCCTGCCGCTGCGGAGGCCGGAGCCGCCGAGGCCGGGGGCGCCGCCGGGAGGCCGAGCAATCCTGCCAGCCCCGCTCCGCCCACGGTGAGGAAGGTTCGCCTGCTGGTCGCGCTGGAATTGGACATTCAGATACCGCCCTTCAAGTCACTGGCGGTGCCACGGTGCACCGCTGCCAGGAACTATAACGGTTTAGCAATACCGCGCCAAGGGTTCCGGACATGACAAAACAGCCTGTCCCAGCGGACGGGCTCAGAGCTACTGGCGGGAGAACTCCGCGGCTTCACGGACCGTTTCCGGATCCGGCCGGACACCGGTGTACAGCACGAACTGCTCCTCGGCCTGAATCGAAGCCACTTCCGCACCGGTGATCACAGCCTTTCCCGCAGCCCGGGCCGCCGCCAGGAGCGGGGTCTCAGCAGGCATGGCGACGACGTCGAACACGAGTTCCGCCGCCTCGATCGCCACCTGCGGAAAAGCCAGAGCGGCTTCATCGGCGCCCCGCATGCCGAGCGGTGTGACGTTCACGAGCACCTGCGCCGGAGCGCCCGAGGCAGTGCGCCCGCCGTCGTCGTCCGCCTGCCAGGCGAAACCGTACAGCTCCGCGAGCGCACGCCCCTTCTCCTCGTTCCGCGCCACGAGCGTGACATCACGGAACCCGGCGTCGCGGAAGGCAGCGGCCACGGCCTTGGCCATGCCACCAGAGCCCCGCAGCATGACGGACAGTCCGGTGGGCACCTCGTGCTCGGCGAGAAGCCGCTCAACTGCCTGATAGTCGGTGTTGTAGGCCGTGAGGACACCATCGTCGTTGACGATCGTGTTCACCGAGTCGATGGCGGCGGCAGAAGGCGCAAGGCGGTCCACCAAGGGGATCACGGCCTCCTTGTATGGCATCGAGACGGCGGCGCCACGGATCGGGAGGCCGCGGATGCCCTGGACCGCCGCTGCCAGATCGGCGGGCGCGAACGCCTTGTAGACGAAGTTCAGCCCGAGCTTCTCGTAGAGGTAATTGTGAAAGCGCGTGCCGATGTTGCTGGGCCGCGCCGCGAGAGAGATGCAAAGGGTCATGTCCTTGTTCAAGATGGCCATGACCACCATTAAACGGCACCGCATCCCGACCGGACTCCACTCGGGCCGGACGGGATGCAGGGAACGATCAGCCCTGGCGCGCCTTGAAACGAGGGTTCTTCTTGTTGATCACGAAGACCCGTCCGCGGCGCCGGACGACTTGGGCACCGGGGATCTTCTTCAGGGCACGCAGGGAGTTACGGACTTTCATGATTCTCCTTCGAGGGTCATTCGCTGTTGGTTGAAAACGGTCCGGCAAGTCCGAACGTGTCCGGGAACCGGGAGTGGTCCAGGCGCAGTTCGTCGTCCCGGAGGCTGCAATGGTCCAGAAGACGCGTCAGTTCCGCCTGGTCCACGTCCTCGGCGCGGCCGGTCACCGCGACCACCCCGGACCGGTCAGCGGCTCCGGCCAGAAGAGCCGCCGGCGGGGCGGCCTGGGCGGGTTCCATCCAGACCCGCGGCCCGACACCTTGGAGGGCGACCGGCTCCGCGCCTGCGCCGGCGATCCGGAGATTTCCGCGGAGCCAATGCACGCCCTGGGCCATCAGCGGCAGGGACTCGTGGAACCGCACCGGATGAAGGGGCCGGTCGAGCCGGTGCAGAACGGTGCGGAAGTCGCCCGGGTCGTCAAGAACCGGGACTCGCACGGAGCCGGGCCTGCTGCGCGAGAACGCCTCGCGGTGGTCATGGCATCCGGGAAGGAAGTCGTCCTCGGGTTCAAGGACCGTGGCATGCGGCGCCAGATGCCCCAGAAGGCGGACACCTTGCATCCAGGGCTCGCGCTTCGGGGACCGCTCATCATCCGGCTCGGAGAGCAGCGAGGACATGCCCGGCACGGCAAGGACCGTGTCACTCAGGGCGAACTCCCCCACCAGGAACTCGCCACCGATCCGGTCGTCCCCTCGCAGCGCGGTGAATCCCGCCTCATACAAGGTGCGAGCGTCCCAGATCTGCTCTTCGAGCTCCAGGGGGTCCACCGCCACCAGAAGGTTGTCCACCCGGAGTCCTTCCAGGCCACCGAGCCCCAGCTCTTCCAGAACCTGGGCGGCCGCCACCCCGGGCGGCAGCCCGAGAGTCAGATGCGGACAGCCCGCCCGCAGGAACTCCCGGACCGTCGGAATCACATCCAGGCGCACGGTGCAGGAAAGGCATCCGTGCTCCAACCGCCTTTCCTGCCGCTCAATGAGGCGTCCTCGGAAGTGGATGCGACGCAGCACGCTCCCGTCCGGCAACAGGTCGTGGAGCACAAGCACCGAATCGCGGTGTCCTTGTCCCACCATCGCGGTCGCAGCCGCACGGCATTGACTGTCCAGGGAACTCACGAGGGAAAGATGCATGATTCGAGACTACATGAGAATGATTCTCATTATCAATCTGAGGTGATTGCTCTGTTACGTCACCGTCCGGCCCCTCCCCTCGAAGGACGGCGCTCCTGCCCTAAACTTGTGCAAGCATCGGCATGGTCTCCGGACGGCCACGCGAGGACGCCGATCACGGAAGAGGGGACCTAGGTGCAGATCGACTTCGCGCACTCCGAGCAATCCACGCTCGGCATCGAATGGGAGCTGGCGCTCGTGGACTCCCACACGGGCGAACTCAAGTCCGTTGCTCAGGAGGTCCTGAGCGATGTGACCGCCAACCACCCCGAGCTGCAGGACGGCGAAGAACATCCGCACATCAAGCAGGAACTCCTGCTCAACACCGTGGAACTGGTCACCGGCGTGCACCACACCGTCGCCGAGGGCAAAGCAGATCTCCAGCGCTCTCTGGATGCCGTCCGTCAGGTCACGGACCCCATGGGCGTCGAGGTCTTCAGCGCCGGCAGTCACCCCTTCAGCCCTCCCCAGCTCCAGCCGGTCACGGACAAGGAACGCTACGCCAAGCTGATCGACCGCACCCAGTGGTGGGGCCGGCAGATGGTGATCTATGGCGTGCACGTCCACGTCGGACTGAACCACCGCAACAAAGCGCTCCCCGTCATGGACGCCCTGCTGAACTACATGCCCCACTTCCAGGCCCTGTCCGCCTCAAGCCCGTACTGGGGCGGCGAGGACACCGGATACGCCTCCCAACGCGCCCTGATGTTCCAGCAGCTGCCCACCGCCGGGCTGCCGTTCAGTTTCTCCTCCTGGGGACAGTACGAGGATTACGTCCAGGACATGTTCACCACCGGCGTGATCGATGCGGGCAGTGAGATCCGCTGGGACATCCGACCGGTCCCGGCACTCGGCACCATCGAGATGCGGGTGTGCGACGGCCTGGCGACTCTGGAGGAGGTGGGCGCCATCGCAGCTCTCACCCAATGCCTGGTGGAAGAGGCCTCCCAACGGCTGGACGAGGGCTGGGCCGTCCCCACCATGTCCCGGTGGTTCCTCAAGGAGAACAAGTGGCGCGCGGCCCGGTACGGCATGGATGCGATCATCATCCTGAACCAGGCGGGTGATGAGCTCCTCATCACCGACCACCTCCGCAACAACGTCCTCAACCGGCTTGAACCGGTGGCCGCCAAGCTCGGCTGCTCCGAGGAGCTGGCCCACGTGGACCACATCATCGAGCGTGGTGCCGGCTACCAGCGCCAGCGCCGCGTGGCAGAGGCCAACGACGGCGAGCTGCGCGCCGTCGTGCTCGATCTCGTCCAGCAGATGCGCCGCGGCCCGGACGCCTGAGCGCCTCACCCTCTTGCGCGAAGTTACAGCTGACGCCCCTAAAACTCGGTTTTAGGGGCGTCAGCTGTAACTTCGCGGGCCATTGCGGGGCTGACGGCGTGGTGCGACGATGAGCGCGTGGCATATGACGAAGAGCTCGCCGCCCGCATGCGCGGCGCCCTGAGCGGCACCCCTGGGGTCAGCGAGAAAAAGATGTTCGGCGGACTCGCGTTCCTGGTGGGCGGCAACATGGCCGTGAGCGCAAGCGGGAACGGCGGCATGATGCTCCGCTGCGAGCCGTCCGACAGCGGAAGACTGACCGAGGAAGCCGGCGTGGAACGCGTGGTGATGCGCGGCAAAGCGATGGACGGCTGGCTACGCGTGGACGACGCAGTGACATCCGATGACGCCGGACTGGCGCGTTGGGTGGCCGTGGGCGTGGACTTCGCGAAGTCCCTGCCACCCAAGTAGCCCTCCCTGCCCGCGAAGTAACAGTTCACGCCCCCAAAATCGTGTTTTGGGGGCGTGAACTGTTACTTCGCGGGCAGGGTGGTTGACTAGGGCAGCAGGACCGTGGAAACCGGCATCGAGGAGTCCGGGGCGAAGTCCAGACTGGACGGCTCGGCGCCGTCCATGACCAGCCGGGACGCGAGTGCCGCGACCATGGCGCCGTTGTCCGTGCACAGGTTTATGGGCGGCACATGCAGTCTGATGCCGGCCGAAGCGCACCGTTGCGCCGTCAATTCGCGCAGCCGAACATTCGCGGCCACTCCCCCGCCCAGCAGCAGCTCCGTGATGCCGTGCTCCTTACAGGCCAGCATGGCCTTGGCGGTCACCACGTCGACCACGGCCTCCTGGAAGCTCGCGGCGATATCGGCCACCGGAGGCTCCTCATCGCGCGCTTCGAACTGTTCAACACAGCGTGCGACGGCGGTCTTCAGGCCGCTGAACGACCAGTCGTAACGGTGCGGGCCGGGTTCCTCTACGGTGCCCATGTACTTCGGCTGGGTCAGGCCGCGCGGGAAGCGGATCGCCTTGCGATCGCCTTCGTGCGCGAGCCGATCGATCACCGGTCCGCCCGGATAGCCCAGCCCCAGCAGACGGGCCACCTTGTCATAAGCCTCACCCGCGGCGTCGTCGATGGTGCTGCCGAGCAGCTCCACCTCCTGGATGCTGCGGACGCGCAGCACCTCGGTGTGCCCGCCGGAGACGAGCAGCGCCCCCAGGTTCTCCGGGAGTCCGTCGGCGAAGACCTGCTCGGCCAGCAGCCCGACGGCCACATGTGCCACGAGGTGGTTGATGGCGAAGAGCGGCTTGCCGGTGGCCACCGAGAGCGCCTTCGCAGCACTGACTCCGACCATGAGGGCTCCCGCAAGGCCCGGCCCCGCTGTCACGGCGATGCCGTCCACCTCATCGAGGGTGACGCCTGCCTCCTCCAACGCCGCTTCAAGCGCTGGGACGATCGCCTCCAGGTGCGCCCGGGAGGCGATCTCCGGGATGACCCCGCCGAAACGGACATGCTCGTCCATGGACGAGGACACGGTGTTGCTCAGGAGCTTGCCGCCACGGACGATGCCGACACCGGTTTCGTCGCACGAGGATTCGATTCCCAGGATGAGTGGTTCGGTCCGGTTCATACTGCCCTTCCTCCACGGCCCTCGGCGGACGGTTCCGCGGGTTCCTCGCCCAGTTCCCGCCGCATGATCAGAGCGTCGATGCCACCCTTGTAATAACGTTTGCGCACCGCGATCCGCTCAAAACCGAACCGGAGATAAAGCGCCTGTGCGCGGGGGTTGTCCTCACGGACCTCCAGCAGAACGTCTTCCGCCTGCCCGTTTGCAGCGCGCTGAAGCAGCGTACGCAACAGGGCCGAGCCGATCCCCCGGCCTTCGAACTCGGGGATCACGGCGATGGTCTGGACATCCGCGATGGGCGGGATGCACATGAGGCCGGCATAGCCCACCACCGTGCCGCCGATGGTGGCCACGAAGTACTCCCTGGTCTCCGTCTGCGCCAGCTCCGCCTCGAACATCTCCAAGGGCCAGGCGTCCCCCGGGAAGAGCCGCAGTTCCAGTCCGTGGACCACCGGCAGATCCTCCGGAGTCATGGTCCTCAGACTGAAGCCGGGATCCCGTTCGTCAACGGAATAGTGCCGGGGCGACTCGTCGTTGCCGCTCATCACAGGCTCCTCCTCACAGGGCTTTCTTCCGTGGGCCGGGGACCTGGGCGTCTGACTCGCGAAGGTACAGCGGCTCCGTGTCCAGGAGTTCCTCACCGCGGGCCAGACGAGCGAGCGCGAGAGTGCCGAGTGCGACGGCGTCGGGCTGGGTACGAGCGAAACCCTCCGCGGGCGGCAGCTCCTCCGGATACAGGCCCGCGCCCGCACCGTACACGACGGCGCCGGTACCGAGCAGATCGCTCAGGGGCACCTCGGCAGGACGCTGCACATGGGGACCGTCGAGCAGCCGGGGCGTTCCGGCGTCGTTCGCGTACAACGCCCAGTAGACCTCCTTGCGGCGGGCATCCGTGGCGGCGACGAATCGCCCGGGGGCGTCATGGGCAACAGCTTCGGCCGCGATCGAATCCAGGCTCATGATGCCGTGCACCGGGAGCCCCCAAGCGAATCCGAGGGTGCGCGCCACGGCCAAACCGGCGCGCAGTCCGGTGAACGGGCCGGGCCCGACGCCCACCACGATCGCGTCCAGCCCGCTGCCGTTCACACCGCTCTCCCGCAGCAGGCGGGCGACGGCGGGGGCCGTCACCTCGGCGTGACTGCGAGTGTCCTCGGTGGCGAAACGTGCCAGGACCTCGGCGGCTCCCTCACCGTCGCGCAGGATGGCCGCACTGGCGATGGCCGAGGTGTCGATGGCCAGAATGGTGCTCACTGTTCTTCCTTCCGAGGCGTTACGACGCCGTCCCGGGTCCAGCCGGGGAGATCCTGCCAGCGCTCACCGAACGCCGTGACGGTGATGGTGCGCGGTTCATCCTCATCCTCGAAGTCCAGGATGATCTCCTCCGACGCCGAAGCACCGGTGGCACGGTCCAGCTCGATCTCCAGACGGCTGCTGGAGAGCTGCTCTGCGCGATCCTTGCCCCATTCGACGACCGTGACGGAGGCGTCCAGACTCTCCTCCAGATCGATGTCCTCAAGCTCCTCGGCGCTGCCCAGGCGGTAGGCGTCGACATGCACGAGATCCGGGCCTCCCGGCCGCGGCCCCTGGGGCAGATTCGGGTGACGGCGCGCCAGCACGAAGGTCGGCGAGATGATGCCTTCGCGCACACCCAGTCCGCGGCCGAGTCCCTGCGTGAAGGTGGTCTTGCCCGCGCCGAGCCCGCCGCTGAGGATCAGGAGGTCTCCGAAGGACAGGGACGATGCGATGCGCTCGGCGAGCGCCTGAGTCTGCTCCACATCGGAGACCTGGAAGGTCACGCTCCAGAGAGGGCCGCTCATGTGGCAGCTCCGGGAAGGCCGCCGCCCACGACGGGAGCTTCACTGTCGATGTAGATGCGCGGCACACGGCCACTGATGCGGGTGACGATCTCGTAGTTGATGGTCCCCGCCGCCGACGCCCAGTCGTCCGCGAGAGGGCCTCCATCGGAGCCGTCGCCGAACAGCACCGCCGGGGCACCGACGAGTTCGAGGCGCTCCGCGTCGTCCAGCTGGACACCCAGGTCCAGGACCATCTGGTCCATGGCGATCCGGCCCACCACCGGGTACGTCTTCCCGCCCAGACGCACGGGTCCGCCCGTGGCGATGCGTGGCACGCCGTCGGCGTACCCCATCGGGATCAGAGCCAGAGTGCTCGGCCCCTGGGTGCGGTAGTGGAGCCCGTAGGAGACGCCCTGTCCGGCAGGGACGGCCTTGCAATTGGCTACGCGTGTCTGCAACGTCATCGCCGGCGTCAGCCCCAGTTCGTCGCTGCGCTGGTCCGCGAACGGCGAGAGACCGTAGACGCCGATGCCGGCCCTGACCAGGTCGAAGTGCGTGTCCGGACGGGTGAAGGCGGCGGGGGTGTTGGCGATGTGCCGGACCTCCGGATCGATGCCGGCGTCCTCGGCGAGCGCGAGCGCCTCGCGGAACACCTCGAGCTGGTGATCGGTCTCCGGCCGGTGCGGCTCGTCGGCCACGGCAAGGTGCGAGAAGATCCCGACCACCCTCAGCAGCCCCTCGTCCTGATACTCCACGGCCTCGCCGATCAGCTGATCCCAGGACTGCACGGTGGACCCGTTGCGGCCGAGTCCGGTGTCCACCTTGAGGTGCACCCGGGCCGGACGCTGGACTTCGCGGGCCGCAGCGACGATGTGGGACAGGTCCCAGCCGGAGCAGCCGAGGTCGATGCCCGCTTCGATGGCGGCAGCGAAGTCGGTCTGAGGAGTGTGCAGCCAGGCAAGCAGCGGGGCTTCGATGCCCGAAGCCCTCAGCGCCAGCGCCTCGCTCACGTGCGCAGTGCCGAGCCAGGCGGCACCGCCGTCGAGCGCTGCCTGAGCGGTCTGGAGAGCGCCGTGCCCGTAACCGTCGGCCTTGACCACTGCCATGACCTTCGCCGGTGCGGCGATCTCCGCGAGCCGCCGCACATTGTGCCGGATGGCGGCGAGGTCGACGACGGCGGCGCGTTCAGGCAGGGGCTGCACCTCGTGAGCGGACGACGGCGTGGCCGCAGCTGCCGAAGCTACTGCGGCGTCCGTCACGCTCGGGGAGGCAGGGGTCTCAGAAGTCACCCGTTAAGCCTAGTACGGGGCTTCTGCCGTTCCTCTCAGCTTGACGAACGGGGATGAGGCTTCGGCCACGCCGCCCCGGAGCGGTAAAGTCAGCCAAGGGGGCATCATCAGTCCGCCGATACCAGCAGGAGCCAGGGAACATCATGCCGCAGATCAGCCGCGTCGCGTTCCTCTCCCTGCACACTTCCCCTCTGGAACAGCCCGGCACCGGGGACGCGGGAGGGATGAACGTCTACGTCCGCTCGCTCGCCTCCTCACTGGCGGCCGCGGGAACCGAGGTCGAGGTCTTCACTCGCGCGGTCTCCCCTGGGCAGCCCAGCGTCGAGCACCCTGAGGCCGGCGTCTGCGTTCACAACATCCAGGCCGGGCCTGTCCGGCGCATTCCCAAAGAGCAACTGCCGGGGCTGATCCATCAGATGGCCGATGAGATCTCCGCCATCCGGGCCTCCCAGCCGCAAGGGCACTATCAGGTCATCCACTCGCACTACTGGCTTTCCGGGGTCGCCGGCGTCCACCTCGCCCGGGACTGGGACGTGCCGCTGGTCCACACGATGCACACCATGGCCCGGGTGAAGAATCAGCATCTTCACTCCGGGGAACATGCCGAGCCCGAGAACCGGGAACAGGGCGAGCAGCTGATCGTGGACCGGGCCGCCCGGCTCGTGGCCAATACGCCCACGGAAGCCAGGGAGCTGCAATCGCACTACGACGCTTCTCCCGAGCTGATCGACATCGTGGCGCCCGGCGTGGATCTGGACGTCTTCACCCCGAGGACGGCAGCCCGGGCCGCCTCAGACGGCGAGTTCCACGTCGTGTTCGCCGGTCGCATGCAGCGGCTCAAGGGTCCACACGTCCTCGTCCATGCTGCCGCCGCGTTGCGTGCCCGGCGGCCTGACATCCCCCTGCGGGTGACTCTGCTCGGGGAGCAGAGCGGGGCCCGGCAATACGACATCGACTCGTTCATCGAATCCTGCGGGGTACGCGACATCGTCACGCGCCTCGACGCGGTTCCTCGTGCCGAGCTCGCGGACTGGTTCCGCGCGGCCGATGTGGTGGCCATGCCCTCCTACAGCGAGTCCTTCGGGCTCGTGGCGCTGGAGGCCCAGGCCTGCGGGACCCCGGTGCTCGCGACCCGCGTCGGCGGGCTCAGCGAGGCCGTCGCCGACGGCGTCAGCGGCCTCCTGCTGGAGGACCACCGCATCACGGCCTGGGCCGCCGCGCTGGAGCGGCTGCACGACGACGTCGCGTTCCGCGCCGTGCTCTCAGCAGGAGCCGTGCGGCATGCAGCGGCGTTCGGCTGGGACCGCGCGGCACGGGCCACCCTGGGCGCCTATGGACGCGCCCTGACCGGGGTTCCGAGCCTGACGGTCTGAACTCACGCCACGGATGAGCTTTTTGGTATTCCGAAAGCACTTTTGCCACTCCGCCCTTTTGGCCTAAAGAGGCCCTTGCGGGGGAATTGTGACAAGGCTTACACTTTTCTGTATACCAAAATGCCGGATCCTCCCCGGCCTCTCCTCCTCCAAAGGCCACCGTCCGATGTCTCACCACACAGAATCCACGCCGGCGGCGCATTCCGCACCACACGGTTCATCCTCAACCGATTCCCGGTGGTTCTCCCCGACCGCCCGGCAATGGACCTCGATGATCCTCCTGTCAGCGGTGATCTGTTCCGCTGCGATCCTGGTGGGCACTTACACGATCCCGCTCGGCAGCGCGGCCATCGTGCTCCAGCCCGTTCTCTGGGCCGTGTTGATGGGTGCCGTCATCGGGATTCAACGCTGGAAGCCGCTGTCCGGCCAGAACCGTGCCGTCAACTCCGTGCTCCTGAACGTCAGTATCGTGCTCTTCCTGGCGGCTCTGGGCGTGGGAGTGGGACCGTCTCTGGGCAAGCTGAGCACCATCGGCCCGGCCATCGTCCTGCAGGAAGTGGGCCACATCTTCGGCACGGTCATCCTGGCCCTGCCGGTGGCGGTTGCCCTCGGGCTCGGCAAGGCAGCCATCGGCGCCACCTGGGCGATCGACCGCGAGTCCTACCTTGCATACGCACTCCAGAAGTTCGGGGTGAAGTCCCCCGTCTACCGCGGTGTCTTCTCCGTCTGGCTCCTCGGCAGCGTCTTCGGCGCCGTCTTCATCTCGCTCCTTGCTGGTTTCCTCGGCGGGTTGGGCATCTTCGATGTCCGGTCTCTGGCACTCGGCCTGGGGCTTGGTTCAGGCTCCATGATGCTCGGCGGAGCGGCCGCGCTCTCCGCCATCCACCCTGATCAGGCGGCCGAAATCCTGGCGTTGGCGGGGCTGTCCAATCTCGTGACCAACTTGGTGGGCTTCTATGCCGGGGTCTTCGTCTCCTTGCCCATCTCCCAGCGCCTCTACCGCTTCTGGTCCCGGTTGTTCCGGCGTGACGACGAAGGGCAGCGCGTTGGACCCAAGGGCACAGCCGTCCGACCCGCCGCCCGGAAGGCGGATGACAGCACCGAGAAGCTCGACGTCACCGCGGTGATCAAGGACCCCGAAGTCGCCATGGGTTCGAAGCAATGGATTCTCGTCTTCGTCGCGAGCCTCGCGGTCGGTTTGATGCTCAATGTGATCGGCACCCACAAGTTCGCTCCCAGCCAGATCACCGGCATTCTGCTGCTGGGCGTTCTGACGGCCATCGCGTTCCTTCTGAGCAAGGTGTTGCCGAACGTCCCGCCGAGCGTCTGGGTCCTCGCCCTGGCCACTCTCGTGACGGCACCGTTCATGCCGTTCTCCTCAGTGCTGGTGTCCGTGACGAAAGACTTCAATCCCCTGTTCGTGGGTCTCGCCTCCATTGCGATGCTGGGCCTGAACATCGGACGCGACGTCAATGCCCTCAAGACGCTGAACTGGAGGCTGGTGGTGATCGCCTGCATCACCTTCACGGCCAGCTTCGTGGCCGCCGCAGCCCTGGCACAGTTCGTGATCCACCTCTGAGCCGGCCCGCCCCGCCACTTCCGGAAGCGCAGGCCCCCCGCGAATTCGCGTAGGGCCTGCACTGTGCCCGACGGGCGCTCCGTGTCCCGGGCTTGCCTCGGCCCCAGGTCTGTAAGAGAAGAGATTTCGGCCACGACGGCGCTGAAAGAGTCCCGCGGCTTGCTAGGATTGGTGGTCTCACCGGCATTCCGGTGGGCACCCCTCCCCCACTTCCCGGCTTTCACCGGGCGTGCCTCTGCGCGTCCGGATGCGGCCCCTGCTTGACCCGAGGAGAGCCCTGCCCTCATGACCGCCCTGGCTGACACGGATTATTTCGAGGATGAGGATTACGACGGCAGTCGTACCTCCCGCTACGACGAGGGTTTCGGCCACGTCCACAACGCCGAGAACGACTTCGACAGCGGTTACGACGAACTCGACCGCATGCTGGACGACCTCTTCGTCGAAGACGAAGATGACGATCTCGACGCCTCCGCACCCAAGAAGTCCGCATCTCGGAAGTCCGTGACTGCGAAAGCCAGCACGAGCGCACGAGCCGAAGACACGTCGACCACGAAGGCCGCCGTCCGGAAGGTTTCCAAGACCGCGCCCAAGGCCGGTCCGGTGATCACCCGCCGCCTCGAACCCCAGCCGACCGCAGTCTCCCTCCCCGAGGCGCCGACGGACGACATCGACGACGCGGATCTCGCCGACGGAGCAGCTGTCGAGGCAGTCACCGCCGTCGCTGTGGAAACGGCCCCGGAAGCCGAAGCCCCCGCGGACAAAGACGCACCGGAGCCCGCGCCGAGCCGCCCGGACAGCCCCTTCTTCGCCCCGCACATCGCCGTCGTCAATGAACACGTCGAATTGCTGCGCAAGCTCCGCCCGGGTTTCGAGGTCCCCTACGTGGACCCGATGCACTCCGCCGACGAGGCACGGATCGTCTCGCTTTTCTCCAACAACAGCGAAGCCTCACCGAACGGCACCGTCTGGGCCGGCGACGACGCCGCGGCCACCCGCCTGCTCGGTCTGCAGTTCCAGCTCGGGCTCCGTCCGGAATGGCTCCTGCCGTGGAACACCCACCCGTGGTTCACTCCGGGCGAGTCCAACGGCAAGCTCACCCCCGAACAGGTGAACGCCGGCCTCAAGCCGTTGCTCACCCTGATGCGCCTGCTCCCGCGCGTTTCCGCGATCGTGGCCCACGGCACCGAGGCCAACCGTCTCGCCCAGATGCTGCTGAAGACTGACAACCCGCTCATCTGGCGTCGCGGCCTGAAGGTCTACAAGGCCCGCTCGCTGCACGGTCGCAGCTTTGCGGGTTCCAAGGAGCGCCAGACCGAATGGCTGATCGACATGGGCCGTTCCTACGCGGACGCCATGGGCCGGGCAGGCCTGCAAACCGGCCGCCGCTGACAACGCCGCGACATTAAACAACGCGGGGTCATTTCCGGCCCGATTCCTTGTGGACATCGGGCCGGAAATGACCCCGCGTTGTTCGTTATGCCGGAACGGCTCAGCGTTCGCGCTCGCCGCGGATGAAGGCTTCCACATTCTCGCGGGCCACGGTGTCGTTGGCCTGCTCAGGCGGAGACTTCATGAAGTAGCTTGAGGCGGAGAGCAGCGGTCCGCCCACACCGCGGTCCAGACCGATCTTGGCGGCACGGATGGCGTCGATGATCACTCCGGCCGAGTTCGGGGAGTCCCAGACCTCCAGCTTGTATTCCAACGACACCGGAGCGTCACCGAAGTTACGGCCTTCCAGGCGGACGAACGCCCACTTGCGGTCATCGAGCCAGGCGACGTAGTCGGACGGGCCGATGTGGACGTCATCGGCCCGCAGCTCGGCCTCGACGTTGGAGGTCACGGCCTGCGTCTTGGAGATCTTCTTGGATTCCAGGCGGTCGCGCTCCAGCATGTTCTTGAAGTCCATGTTGCCGCCGACGTTCAGCTGGTACGTCCGGTCCAGGGTCACGCCGCGGTCTTCGAAGAGCTTCGCCATGACGCGGTGCGTGATGGTGGCACCGATCTGGCTCTTGATGTCGTCGCCCACGATCGGGAGCTTGGCTGCCTCGAACTTCGCGGCCCACTCCGGGGTTCCGGCGATGAAGACGGGAAGCGCATTGACGAAAGCGACTCCGGCGTCGATGGCGCACTGCGCGTAGAACTTGGCGGCTTCCTCACTGCCCACGGGCAGGTAGCAGACCATGACGTCCGCTTCGGCGGCCTTGAGTGCCGCGACCACGTCAACCGGTTCCTCCGGTGCCTCGACGATGGTCTCGCGGTAGTAGCGTCCCAGGCCGTCCAGGGTGTGACCACGCTGAACCGTCACACCCGTGCTGGGCACGTCCGCGATCTTGATCGTGTTGTTCTCGCTCGCGCCGATCGCATCGGCGAGATCGAGACCCACCTTCTTGGAATCGACGTCGAAAGCCGCCACAAACTGCACGTCCCCCACGTGATACGGGCCGAACTCGACGTGCATCAAGCCCGGAACAGTGCTTTTGGGGTCGGCGTCCTTGTAGTACTCGACGCCTTGAACCAGTGAGGCGGCGCAGTTGCCAACACCGACGATGGCAACGCGAATGGGATGTGACGGCACGGAACTCCTTAGTCAGATCTTGAACCGCGGGCCCCGGTCCGGACCGGAGGTGGCGGCGGACAGGAGCGGCGAAGCGTCCACACCGTGTCACGGACAACGGGCCGGAACGCCTCAGCAGTCTATCGAACGTGCCGGGACGGACAGAAACCTCCCAGCACAAGCACAACACCGGACGGCCCGTTTTTAGTCCCGCCTCCGCATGATGGACGACGACGGCGGTCTCCCGCCGTCGTCGTCCATCGCCGAGTGACGGTTCAGGAGTTGCTGTGCTTGGCGGGCGCCCAGCGGTTGATATCGGATTCGACGGCGAACTCGTCGATCGCGGTCAGCTCCTCCTCGGTGAAATCGAGCCGGTCCAACGCGCCCAGAGTGTCCTCCAGCTGACGCACGCTCGATGCGCCCACCAGCGCGGAGGTCACCGGGGCGCCCTTCGGCTGATTCCGCAAGATCCAGGCGATCGCCATCTGCGCCAGGCTCTGGCCGCGACCGGCAGCGATCCCATTGAGCCCACGCACGCGCGCCATCTTCTCTTCGGTCAGGGCATCCGCACTGAGGAAGCGCTCCTGTGCGGCGCGGGAATCAGCGGGCACACCCTGGAGGTAACGGTCCGTGAGCATGCCCTGGGCCAGGGGCGAGAACGCGATGCAGCCGGCTCCGACCTGCTCCAGCGCCTCATACAGATTGGGGCTGCCGTCCTCGGTCCAGCGGTTCAGCATCGAGTAGCTCGGCTGGTGGATCAGCAGTGGAGTTCCAAGTTCCTTGAGGATCCGTGCCGCTTCCAGGGTCTGCTCCGGGGTGTAGGAGGAGATGCCCGCATACATGGCCCGCCCCGAGCGGACGGCGAAGTCCAACGCGCCCATGGTCTCTTCGAGCGGGGTGTCGGGGTCCGGGCGGTGACTGTAGAAGATGTCCACGTAGTCCAGTCCCATGCGCTTCAGGGAGGCGTCCAGGCTAGAGATCAGGTACTTGCGGGAGCCCCATTCTCCGTAGGGGCCGTCCCACATGTGGTAGCCGGCCTTGGTGGAAATCACCAGCTCGTCACGATAGGGCCGGAAGTCCTCGGCGAGATGACGTCCGAAGTTGCTCTCGGCGCTTCCGGGAGGCGGTCCATAGTTGTTCGCGAGGTCGAAGTGGGTCACGCCAAGATCGAAGGCGCGGCGCAGGATGGCCCGCTGCGTTTCGAAGTTCTTGTCGTCGCCGAAGTTGTGCCACAGACCGAGCGAGATGGCGGGCAGCTTCAGGCCGCTGCGGCCGACGCGGCGGTAGGGCATGGTCTCGTAACGCTGAGGGGATGCAAGGTAGCTCACATTCTCATCCTGCCACTCGAGTAACCCGACGGCGAGCGCCGTTCCGCATCGTGAAACACCTGCTGGCACCCCTCAGCCAGCTCCCTCGCGAGATGCCAGTTGAGCACAGTGTTCCCGTCCCGAACTGTGCTCAACTGGCGTCTCGCGAGGAACGAGAAGCACGAGAGGGCTAGCCGCGCCAGCCCTGCAACACGACCATCGACTTCGCCGCGACTTTGACTGTGGCCCGCGCGGCGAGAGTCCCCCTGCACTCGCGGCCCGAGGTGTCCAGCACCGGAGTCCACGATGCTGCGAAGTTCTCGGCCGGAAGCGTGAAGTCCACCTCGTCGTCGTGCGCGTTGAAGCACAGCATGAAGTCGTCGTCCAGGATCTCCTCGCCCCGCTCCCCCGGTGCCTGAATCGCACCGCCGTTGAGGAACATCGCGAGAGTCCGGGCGAAGCCGTTGTTCCAGTCCTCGTCCGTCATCTGCGTGCCATCCGTGTCCAGCCAGACGACGTCGGGCAGCAGCTCGCCCTCGGCGCTGGTCGAGGGACGCCCGTCGAAGAAGCGACGACGGCGGAACACCGGGTGCTCGTGACGCAGTTTGCTGACGGCCCCCGTGAAGGCCACCAGCTCCGCGTCCAGCTCATCCCAGTGCACCCAGCTGAGGGGCGAGTCCTGACAGTAGGCGTTGTTGTTGCCGTCCTGGGTCCGGCCCAGTTCATCCCCGTGCAGGATCATCGGCACCCCCTGGGAAAGCAGGAGCGACGCCAGAAGGTTCCGTTGCTGCCGCGCCCGCAGCGCAAGGACCGCGGGGTCCTCGGTGGGCCCCTCGACGCCGCAGTTCCAGGAACGGTTGTGGGACTCCCCGTCACGGTTGTCCTCGCCGTTGGCCTCATTGTGCTTCTCGTTGTAGGACACCAGGTCCCGCAGGGTGAAGCCGTCATGGGCCGTGACGAAGTTGATGGAGGCGACCGGACGGCGTCCGGAGTGTTCATACAGGTCGGCGGAACCTGTCAGCCGCGAGGCGAACTCGCCGAAGGTGGCCGGTTCACCACGCCAGAAGTCTCGTACGGTGTCCCGGTACTTGCCGTTCCATTCCGTCCACTGCGGCGGGAAGTTGCCCACCTGGTAACCGCCGGGACCGACGTCCCAGGGCTCGGCGATGAGTTTGACCTGCGACACCACCGGATCCTGCTGCACCAGTTCGAAGAAGCTGGAGAGCTTGTCCACGTCGTAGAACTCCCGTGCCAGCGTGGCGGCCAGGTCGAAGCGGAAACCATCCACATGCATCTCAGTGACCCAGTACCGCAGCGAGTCCATGAGCAATTGCAGTGAATGCGGATTGCGTGCGTTCAGGGAGTTCCCTGTGCCGGTGTAGTCCATGTAGTACTGCGGGTCATCATCCGTCAGCCGGTAGTAGGCGGCGTTGTCGATGCCGCGGAAGGAAAGCGTCGGTCCCAGATGGTTGCCCTCCGCCGTGTGGTTGTAGACCACATCCAGGATGACTTCGATTCCGGCCCGATGCAGATCCCGCACCATGGCCTTGAACTCCTGGACCTGCTCCCCCTGGTCGCCGCTGGACGAGTACCTGTTGTGCGGGGCGAAGAAACCGATGGTGTTGTAGCCCCAGTAGTTGGACAGCCCTTTGTCCTGGAGCACGGAGTCGTTGACGAACTGGTGCACCGGCATCAATTCGATGGCGGTCGCACCGATCTCCTGCAGGTGCTTGAGGACCGCCGGGTGAGCCAGCCCCGCGTAACTGCCGCGCTGCGCCTCCGGGACGTCCGGGTGGAGCATGGTCAGCCCTCGGACATGAGCCTCGTAGATGACGCTCTGGTGGTATGGCGTGCCCGGTCGCTGATCCCCGGCCCAGTCGAAGTACGGGTTGATGACCACGCCCAGCATCATGTGCGGCGCGGAATCCTCGTCATTGCGCTGCGTGGGATCCTCGTGGTCATAGCTGAACAGCGCCGCGTCCCAGTCCACCTGACCGGCGACCGCCTTGGCATACGGGTCGAGCAGGAGTTTGGCCGGGTTGAAGCGATTGCCCTGTTCCGGTTCATAGGGGCCGGAGACCCGGTAGCCGTATTTCTGTCCCGGCTTGATCGACGGCAGATAAGCGTGCCAGACGTAACCGTCCACTTCGGTCAGCGCGATCCGCTGTTCCGTGCCGTCGTCCTCCAGAAGGCACAATTCCACGGCTTCGGCCCGCTCGCTGAACAGGGCGAAGTTCGTGCCCGCCCCGTCGTAGCTCGCACCCAGGGGGTACGCCTTGCCGGGCCAGACCTGCTGCTGGTTCACGTTCTCCACGCGGACTGCCTCCTTGTAGGGTCACTTCTTCCTGAGGGCTCACCGTATCCGGCCGAGGTGACGTCAGGGCTACGGTCGTGCGACGTTTCGTCCCACACCAGGGGCACGGCACGTGCCACATCGCGAGCGGTGACCGGACGGCCGGAGCCCCCGGAGGACTCACCGGTGGCGATCCTGCCCGCCCTTCCGTGCACCGCAGCGGCGAGAGCCGCCACGCGCGCCCATCGTCCGGGGACCTCCGTTGTCTCCGCATCGGGCGACGAGGGCGGCGCCTGCGCCAGCAGGGCACCGAGGACACCGGCCAGGACGTCGCCGCTGCCTGCGGTCGCCAACCATGGCGTGCCATCCGCCTGCGAGTGGATCGCACCGTCAGGAGAGCCTGTCAGGGTCTGGGGGCCCTTCAGAAGCACGGTGCAGCCGCTGAGCCGTACGGCGTCCCGGAGGGAGTCCAGTGCCCGGGCCTCCACCACGGAACGTTCCCGCGGCTGTCCGAACCGCCCCAGCAATTCCGCCAGCTCACCGGCGTGCGGGGTCAGGACCAGATCTGCCCGTCCGGCAATGCCCTCGTTCAGGAGGTGCAAGGCCCCGGCGTCAAGGACCGTGGGGAGCTCCTGCGCCAGGGCGGCCCGGCACCGGGCCAGTTGCTCGCCGCCCGAGACTCCCGGGCCGAGGAGCCACGCCTGAACTCTTCCTGGCACGGCCGTGCCACTATGACAGACGACCTCCGGCAGCACACTGCTGACCAGTGCGGCCACGGGCGGGGGCCCGTAATAGCGGACCATCCCTGCCCCGGCCGCGAGCGCTCCGGAGCAGGCCAGTACTGCCGCCCCGGGATACTCCTCGGAACCGGCCACGACACCGAGCACGCCTCTCGTGTACTTGTGTCCGTTCGCGGACGGGCGGGGCAGCAGCTCGCCCAGGTCCTCAGACTCCAGACGGCGGACGAGCGGCTCACCCAAGGCGGCCTCCACTCCGAGCGGGACCACCGAGATGCGGCCGCAGCTCTGTGCACCGGGCGGCAGGAACAGGCCGGCTTTCGCCCCGACGAAGGTGACCGTCAACGTCGCCCGCAGCACCGGGCCGGAGCACTCTCCCGTCCCGGCGTCCACGCCACTGGGGATGTCACACGCCACGACGGGCGGCAGGTATCCAGGCACCCGCTGGTCCTCGGCGAGAGCCGACACCAGCTCCGCAGCGAGCCCGCGCAGCCCGCCGCGGGCTCCCGTACCCAGAATCGCATCGATGACGACGTCGGACCGCAGACAGAGTGCCCGCGCCTCGGCCGGGCTCGCGGCGCCGTCCTCAGGCCCCGGGGCTCCGCTCAGCCACAGCACCGTGCCACCCGCTGCCCTCAGTGCGGCGAGTCCTTCCCGATGGCAGGTCTCCTCCATCAGCAGCGCGGTCACCGCCAGCCCACGGCGGGCGAGAAAGGTCAGGGTCCACAACCCGTCGCCACCGTTGTTCCCCTTGCCGACCAGGGCGACCGCGCGAGAGCCGGCCAGCCGGCCCCTCTGAGACCGGAGCAGCCCGAGTGTCTGCTGAGCCACGGCGAAGGCGGCCCGGGACATGAGTTCGGCGCCCATCCCAGCGGCCAGGGCCGGCCGCTCTGCGGCCCGCACCTGATCCGCGGAATAGGCGCCGATCATCTAGTTGCTCGTGTTCTTCAGCGTTCCGCCACGACCATCGCGGTGGCGATGCCGCCGTCGTGGCTCATGGAGAGGTGCCACTGCTTGATCCCCTTGGCATCGGCCACGGCCTTCACCGTGTCCTTCACCTGGATGGTCGGCCCCTCCGCGGAAAGCCCGATCCAGCAGTCCTGCCAGTTCATGCCGGCAGGCGCCCCGAGCACCTTCGCCGCTGCCTCCTTGGCCGCGAAGCGCGCCGCCAGTGAGCGGTCGTTCAGTTCCCGCTCCGCTGGGACGAACAGTCTCTCGCGCAAGCCCGGAGTCCGCTCCAGCTGCCGCTTGAAGCGTTCGATGTCCACCACGTCCACGCCGATTCCAACGATCATGGCGCTATTCTACGGTCACGCTCTTGGCCAGGTTCCGGGGCTGGTCCACGTCGTAGCCCTTGGCCTCGGCCAGGGCCGCTGCGAAGAGCTGCAGCGGAACTGTGGTCAGCAACGGTGCGAGCAGCGGCGGGGTCTCCGGCACGTAGAAGACGTGCTCGGCGTAGGCGGCCACATCCGTGTCGCCTTCCTCCGCGATGACGATGGTCCGGGCACCACGGGCGCGGACCTCCTGGATATTGGAGACGACCTTCGCGTGCAGGGAGTCGCGGCCGCGCGGGGACGGCACCACTACGAAGACCGGCTGGCCGTCCTCGATCAGGGCGATCGGGCCGTGCTTGAGCTCACCGGCTGCAAAACCTTCGGCATGGATGTAGGCCAGCTCCTTGAGCTTGAGCGCACCTTCCATGGCCACCGGGAAACCGACGTGACGGCCGAGGAACAGCACCGACTTGGCTTCTGCCATGTTCCGGCCCAGGGACTTGATGTCCTCTTCGCGTTCCAGGATGTCGGTGATCTTCGCCGGGATCTTGCCCAGATCGGACAGGATGTCCTTGATCTCGCCCTTGAACTTGTTCCCGCGCAGCTGTGCCAGGTACAGGCCCAGCAGATAGGCGGCGGTGATCTGCGCCAGGAAGGCCTTGGTGGAAGCCACTGCGATCTCCGGACCGGCGTGGGTGTACAGCACGGCGTCAGACTCACGCGGGATGGTGGAGCCGTTGGTGTTGCAGATGGCCACCGTTTTCGCGCCCTGTTCGCGGGCGTAACGCACGGCCATCAGCGTGTCCATGGTCTCACCGGACTGGGAGATGGAGACGATCAGGGTGTTCCCGTCCACGATCGGGTCCCGGTAGCGGAACTCGTGGCTGAGTTCGACTTCGGTGGGGATCCGGCACCAGTGCTCGATGGCATACTTGGCGACCTGCCCCGCATAGGCGGAGGTGCCACAGGCGAGGACGATGATCTTGTTGACCGACTTCAGCAGCTCGGGATCGATGCGCAGCTCGTCCAGGGTCAGATTGCCGTTGGTGTCGGCACGGCCCAGCAAGGTGTTGGCCACCGCCTCCGGCTGATCGTGGATCTCCTTCTCCATGAAGGACGGGTAGCCGTCCTTCTCGGCGGAGGACGGATCCCAGTCCACGTGGTACTCACGGCCCTCGGCGGGGTTCCCGAAGAAGTCCGTGATCTCCATGTTCTCCGGGGTGATGGTGACGATCTGATCCTGACCGAGCTCCACGGCGCGGCGGGTGTGATCGATGAAGCCGGAGACATCGGAGCCGAGGAAGTTCTCACCGTCACCCAGTCCCACCACGAGCGGCGAGTTGCGGCGGGCGGCGACGACCGCTTCGGGGGCGTCCGCGTGAATGGCCAGAAGGGTGAAGGCACCCTCGAAACGCTGGCAGGCCTGACGCATGGCCTCAGTGAGGATGGCCGTGCCGGAATCGCCCTTCATGGCGCCGTCGGCAAGCTTCCGGTAGGTGGCGCCGAGCAGCGCGGCCGCCACCTCGGTGTCGGTCTGCGAGAGGAACTCCACGCCCTGCGCGGCGAGTTCCTGCTTGATCCCGGCGTAGTTCTCGATGATGCCGTTGTGGATCATCGCGAGCTTGCCGCCGTCGGCGAGGTGAGGGTGAGCGTTGACGTCGCTGGGCCCACCGTGGGTCGCCCAGCGGGTGTGCCCGATTCCGGTCAGCGACTCGGGCAGCGGCTCCGCCTCCAGTTCCCCGAGGAGGTTGGCCAGCTTGCCGGACTTCTTCCGGGCGGCCACACCGCCCCCGTCGAGCACGGCGACGCCGGCGGAGTCATATCCGCGGTATTCAAGACGGCGAAGGCCTTCGAGTACCACGCCGAGAGCTGAGCGCCCCGCGGCCTCGGCCACGGCGGAACGACCGGTGTATCCCACAATTCCACACATGGACTCAAGCCTACCGGCCCACGGGTCCCATTTCATTCTGGGGGCCGGGGAGGGCAGAATCACTTAGGTGAGTTTGCACCGTACGGACACTCAGACGGACAGCGCCTCCCCTTTCGTGGAGCTGGACCGTCAGACCTGGTCCCGGCTGTCTGCGCAGATGGAGCAGCCCTTGAACCAGGAAGACCTGGACCGGCTGCGCGGTCTCGGCGACCCTCTGGACATGGCGGAGGTGCGTGACGTATATCTCCCGCTGTCCCGCCTCCTGCACCTGTATGTCGAGGCCGCGGGCCAGTTGCACTCCGCCACCACCACCTTCCTCGGCGAACGGACGCAGCGCACCCCGTTCGTGATCGGCGTCGCCGGTTCCGTCGCCGTCGGCAAGTCGACGATCGCCCGTGTGCTCCGCGAGATGCTGCGCCGCTGGCCGGGTACACCGAACGTTGAGCTCATCACCACGGACGGCTTCCTGTACCCCCTCGCAGAGCTTCGGCGTCGAGATCTCCTGGAGCGCAAGGGTTTCCCGGAGTCCTACGACCGCAGGGCACTCCTCCGCTTCGTCACCGCCGTCAAAGGCGGCGCCGAGGAGGTCCGGGCCCCTTGGTACTCCCATGTCACGTACGACATCGTCCCTGAGCGTGAGGTCGTGGTCCACCGGCCTGATGTGCTGATCGTCGAAGGCCTCAACGTGCTGGCGCCCGCACAGGTCAGACAGGACGGCAGGCACGGCCTCGCCCTTTCGGACTTCTTCGACTTCTCCATCTACGTCGATGCGAAGACCCAGTACATCGAACAGTGGTACGTGGACCGCTTCCGCAAGCTGCGCACCACGGCCTTCTCGCAGCCGGAGTCCTACTTCCATCGCTACGCCTCGCTCAGTGATGCCGAGGCGGAAGCCACGGCCCGCGGGATCTGGCAGAGGATCA
Organism: Arthrobacter sp. NPDC090010; assembly: GCF_044748305.1. Taxonomy (NCBI): domain Bacteria; kingdom Bacillati; phylum Actinomycetota; class Actinomycetes; order Micrococcales; family Micrococcaceae; genus Arthrobacter; species Arthrobacter sp. NPDC090010. The sequence goes on along the minus strand of NZ_JBIVFT010000001.1, from coordinate 221,894 downwards.
ATGAACCCAATCTGGTTCACAACGTCCTGCCGACGCGGGGCCGCGCTCAGCTGGTCCTCACCAAGGATTCAGATCATTCGATCCGCCGGATGCTGCTCAGGAAGGTCTGATGGAATCGCGTCGCAGGGACATTCTCCGTGCCGGCCTGCTGGGCATCGGCACCGCCACCTTGGCGGCCTGCTCACCGCCGACGACGGCGGCGTCCGGCAACGCGACCTCCTCAGCATCACCGTCGGGCAGCGCATCCGTGGTCCGCGCCCCGGCCCCCTCACCGACGGCACCGCGCACCGCGGCCCCCAGTCCTCCGCCCGCACCGTACCTCAGCCTCCCGGGCACCCGGCATTCCTTCGACGATCCTCGCAGCCCCTGGGTGGTCGTGAACAAGAGACGGCCGCTGAGACCCCTCAGCTTCGCCCCGGCCGACCTGCGCCACCCGGACGTCCTGACCTCCGCGCAGGGCGAGCTGGCGCTGCTGAACTCCACGACGGCGGACGCCGCGGAGAAGATGTTCGCCGCGGCCAGCAAGGACGGCGTGGGCATGGTGCTGGGCAGCGGGTACCGCTCCTATGAGACCCAGGTGCGTCTCTACCAGTCGTATGCCGACACACGGGGCACGGCCAGCGCCGACACAGCCTCGGCGCGGCCCGGCTTCTCCGAGCATCAGAGCGGCTGGGCCTTCGACCTGGAGGACAGCGACGGCGCCTGCGCATTCCTCCCCTGCTTCGCCGCCCAGCCCTCCGCCGTCTGGGCGGCCCGCCGGGCACACGAGTTCGGGTTCATCGTCCGGTACCAGATGGATCAGGAACACGTGACGGGCTACCTCGCGGAGCCGTGGCACCTGCGTTTCATCGGCGTTCCGGCCGCGATGGACATGCACTCCCGGGGCATCAAGAACCTGGAAACGTACTTCGGCCTGCCGGCGGCTCCAGGCTACGCCTGAGCCGTCCCGATGGCCGCGCGGGCCTGTGACAACTTGTCATGTTTCTCGACACGTTTAATCAGAAGTCAGCTTTTATCCACCCTCGAAGGCTCCCGATGCGTTAGTTTGGGCCTATGCTCAAGGGTTTCAAAGATTTCATCATGAAGGGCAACGTCGTCGACCTGGCTGTGGCCGTGGTCATGGGTGCCGCCTTCGGCGCCGTTGTCACCGCTCTCGTTGAGAACATTCTCATGCCGCTCATCGCAATGATGTTCGGCACCCCCAACTTCGACAACTTCCTCGTCTTCGGCAGCATCAAGATCGGCGTGTTCCTCACGGCACTCGTCAACTTCCTGCTCATCGCCGCGGCCATCTACTTCGCCGTGGTCATGCCGATGAACCACATGATCGCCCGCCGCAACGCGAAGCTGGGCATCAAGGAGGACGAAGAGACCGTGGATCCGCAGATCGCTCTGCTCACCGAGATCCGCGACTCACTCAAGAACCGCTGACCCCAGCCCACCCTTCTCCCCGGAAACGCGAAGGCCGCTCACCCCATCGGGTGAGCGGCCTTCGGCGTCAGGGCTGCTGTTCAGGCGGTCGGTTCGAGGGCGAGGTGCTCCTTGACCACCCCGGCGAGTTCTTCGCAGACACGGGTCGCAGTCTCCATGTCCGCGGCCTCCACCATCACACGGACCACGGGTTCGGTGCCGGAGGGGCGCAGCAGGACGCGGCCCGTCTCCCCCAGCTCCTGTTCGGCCCGGGCGACCGCGGCGGCCACGTTCGGATCGTGCGTGGCGCGAGCCTTGTCGACACCCTTGACGTTGATCATGAGCTGCGGCAACTTGTGCATGACTTCCGCAAGTTCCTTCAGGCTCTTGCCTGTGCGCGCGACCCGGGCTGCCAGCTGAAGGCCGGTGAGCAGCCCGTCACCGGTGGTTGCGAAGTCGGCGAAGATCACGTGGCCGGACTGCTCGCCGCCCAGGTTGTACCCGCCGTCGCGCATGCCTTCGAGCACGTAGCGGTCACCGACCGCGGTCTCCTTGATGGTGATACCGGCATCCCGCAGGGCGAGCTTGAGGCCGAGGTTGCTCATGACGGTCGCCACCAGGGTGTCGTCGTTCAGCTTTCCGGCATCCTTGAGCGCCACGGCGAGGATCGCCATGATCTGATCGCCGTCCACTTCGTTGCCTTCGTGGTCGACGGCCAGGCAGCGGTCCGCGTCGCCGTCGTGGGCGATGCCCAGATCGGCGCCATGCTTCAGCACGGCGGCCTGCAGCGGTCCCAGGTGAGTGGACCCCACCCCGTCGTTGATGTTGAGTCCGTCCGGATCGGCACCGATCACGATGACCTTGGCGCCCGCATCCTTGAACAGTTCAGGGGAACAGCCACTGGCCGCGCCGTGGGCACAGTCCAGGACCACTGTGAGCCCTTCGAGACGCTGCGGCGCGATCGAACGGAGCAGGTGGACGATGTAACGGTCTTCGGCGTCGGCGAAGCGTCGGATACGTCCGACACCGGCACCCTGCGGGCGCTCGAAGCCGATCTTCATCTGAGCCTCGATGGCGTCCTCGACCTCATCCGGCAGCTTGTGTCCGCCGCGTGCGAAGAACTTGATCCCATTGTCCGGAGCCGGGTTGTGGGACGCAGAGATCATGACGCCGAAGTCGGCCTGCAGATCGGCCACCAGGTAGGCGGCCGCGGGGGTGGGCAGCACGCCGGCATCGTAGACGTCGACGCCGGAGCTCGCCAGACCGGCCTCAACCGCCGCAGAGATGAACTCACCGCTGGCCCGAGGGTCGCGGGCGACGACTGCACGGGGGCGGGCCCCGTCCGTTCGCGCGTGTCCCAGGACCACAGCCGCGGCCTGAGCGATCTGCAGGGAGAGTTCAGCGGTCAGCAAGCCGTTGGCCAGACCCCGGACACCGTCGGTTCCAAATAATCTAGACATCGAACAAGATTCTAGCCGACCGCGCCCAAACCCCCGGGACCCACACCCCTCACGGGCGCCCCAGGTACGGCAAAGGCCCAGCCGCAAACAGCGGCCGGGCCTTTGAAGAACTCCACAGAACAACACGCTCGTGGAGCCAAGCGCTGATTTCTGCCGAGGGACCCGAAAGGGCCGGCCGTTCTGCGACCGGCCCTTTGGGAAGACGACAACCTCAGCGCTTGTGGAGCCAAGCGCTGAATTGCGCCGAGGGGCCGACAGCCAGCGCTTGTGGAGCCAAGCGCTGATTTCTGCCGAGGGACCCGAAAGGGCCGGTCGCTCCGCGACCGGCCCTTTCGGGAAGGCTGAGAAATCAGCGCTTGGAGTACTGCTGTGCCTTACGGGCCTTCTTGAGACCGGCCTTCTTACGCTCGATGACGCGGGCGTCACGAGTGAGGAAGCCGGCCTTCTTCAGGGTGGCACGGTTGTTGTCGACGTCGATCTCGTTCAGGGAACGGGCGATGCCGAGGCGCAGCGCGCCGGCCTGGCCGGAGGGGCCACCACCGTGGATGCGGGCGATCACGTCGTAGGCACCCTCGAGCTCGAGGATGCGGAACGGCTCGTTGACTTCCTGCTGGTGCAGCTTGTTCGGGAAGTAGTTGTCCAGCTCGCGGCCGTTGATGGTCCACTTGCCGGTGCCGGGGACCACACGCACGCGGGCGATGGCCTCCTTGCGACGACCAACACCGGAGCCGGGCACCGTCAGGGCCGGGCGCTCCTTCTGCTCGGAAACCTGCGCCGGGGCGCTCTCCGAGGTGTAGCTGGTCGGGTTCTCCTCGGCCTCAACGGCCTCGGTGGTCAGTTCTTCGTTCTGAGCCACGATTCTCCTTGAAAAAATAAGTTGGGTGGTGGCCAGGACTACTGGGCGACCTGGGTGATTTCGAAAGTCTTGGGCTGCTGGGCGGCGTGCGGGTGCTCGGCACCGCGGTACACCTTGAGCTTGGTCAGCTGAGCGGCAGCCAAGGAGTTCTTCGGAAGCATGCCCTTGACGGCCTTCTGCACGGCGAGAACGGGGTTCTTCTCGAGCAATTCGGCGTAGTTGACGCTCTTCAGGCCGCCCGGGTAACCGGAGTGGCGGTAAGCGCGCTTCTGCTCGAGCTTGGCGCCGGTCAGGGCGACCTTCTCAGCGTTGATGATGATGACGAAATCGCCCATGTCCATGTGAGCGGCGAAGGTCGGCTTGTGCTTGCCGCGCAGCAGGTTGGCGGTGTGGCTGGCAAGACGGCCCAGGACGACGTCGGTTGCGTCAATGACGTGCCACTGGCGATCAACATCGCCGGGCTTCGGGGTGTACGTACGCACGGTGTATGCCTCGTTCTTGTTCTGGCGTTCAAAGTAGTTTGGCAGGCGTGAAGTCCTGCCAAGGTTTCCTGTGCGACCGGATACGAGAGGTGAGGGCTCTTGCGAACCAGTGAGACCCGGAGCTCGATAGCCCGCCCGGACGTGCGATCCATGCAACAGAATCATCCGGGCGGCACCCATCATCGAGAGGGCACACGCACAACGACTTAAAACTTTATCGTTAATCGTCCTGCCAGGCAAAGCGAGGAGGGTTCAGTCCCGCAGAGCCCGTGTCTGCTCGGCGCGGGCGAGGAGCTGATCATCCTCCGGGTAGGCGACGTGCTCCAGCACGAGCGGGTGCGCAGGCGCCAGAACCGAGCGGGCGTCCCGTTGCCGCGCCTCCAGGCGCTCCCACAGCCATGGAGGCGGTTCCGTCCCTTCACCCACGCGAAGAGTGGCTCCGATGAGTGCGCGCACCATGTTGTGGCAGAACGCATCCGCCTGGACATGCGCCGTGATCACGCCCTCGGGCCCCCGCTCGAAGTCGAAACGCTGAAGTTCACGCGTCGTCGTCGCGCCTTCGCGAGGCTTGCAGTACGAACGGAAGTCATTCAGGCCGAGCAATAGTGCCGCACCCCGGTTCATCGCTTCGACGTCCAGCGGCTTCTTGTGCCACAGCGTCAAAGCACGGCTCAGCGGATCGTGAAGGCGCGCGTCGTCGGCGATGCGGTAGCTGTAGCGTCTCCACAGCGCGCTGAAGCGGGCGTCGAAGCCCGCTGCCGCAACAACCACCCGGTGCACGACGACGGCGCCTGCATCGTTCCCCAGAACTCTTGCCAACGCGCCCTGGAGCCTCCGCCCCAGGGCGGAGGCGGCCTGGGCGGTGTCGCCCCTGCCGAGCCGCTCCCACTCCTCCGCCGTGGAGTCCCAATGAACCACCTGGCCCCGTGAGTGCACACCGGCGTCCGTACGGCCGGCCACGGTCAGCCGGAGCGGCCGCCGAAGGATGAGTTCCAGCGCCTCCTCCACCGCACCCTGCACGGTGCGCAGGCCGGGCTGGACCGCCCAGCCGTGGAACGGGGCGCCGTCGTAGGCCAGATCCATCCGGATACGCAGGAACCCACCGTCACCTGATTCGGTGACGGCGGGTTCCTGATAACGCATGGACCCGATTCTACTGGGTCGAAGGAGCCTTACTTGGCGTCCTTCTCCTCAGCTTCCTCAGCAGCGGCTTCCTCGGCCGGAGCCTCGGTGGCCTCGTCGGCGGCGGGAGCCTCAACGGTCTCCTCGACGACCTCAGTGGTCTCCTCGACGACGGCTTCCTCAGCGGGAGCAGCCTTCTCGGTGGCCTGGGTGGCCTCGGCGACGACGGCCTGCTTCGCGGAGAGCGGCTCGAGCACGAGCTCGATCACGGCCATGGGAGCGTTGTCGCCCTTACGGTTGCCGATCTTCGTGATGCGGGTGTAGCCGCCGGGGCGGTTCTCCACCTGCTTGGCGATGTCGGTGAACAGCTCGTGGACGATGCCCTTGTCGCTGATCAGGCCGAGCACGCGGCGGCGGGAAGCCAGGTCGCCACGCTTTGCGAAGGTGACCAGACGCTCGGCGTACGGCTTCAGGCGCTTGGCCTTGGTGACCGTGGTGGTGATGCGCTTGTGCTCGAAGAGCTGGGAGGCCAGGTTCGCGAGCATGAGACGCTCGTGAGCCGGACCGCCGCCCAGGCGCGGACCCTTGGAGGGGGTAGGCATAGTTCTATCTCCTAGATGGGTGGTTCATCCGGACCGCCAACGGACCGGTCAAACCGAAATCTGCTATATCAGGCTTCTTCGTCGCTGAAGGCCGCATCGTCTTCATCGGCCACGGCTGCACGGGCAGCCAGGTCGAATCCGGGAGGCGAATCCTTCAGGGAGAGGCCCAGTTCAACAAGCTTGGCCTTGACCTCGTCGATGGACTTGGCACCGAAGTTGCGGATGTCCATCAGATCGGCTTCGGAACGCGCCACGAGTTCGCCCACGGTGTGGATGCCCTCGCGCTTGAGGCAGTTGTAGGAACGGACCGTGAGGTCCAGTTCCTCGATGGCCAGCGCCATGTCGGCCGCAAGAGCGGCGTCCGTGGGCGACGGGCCGATTTCGATGCCCTCAGCGGCAACGTTGAGCTCGCGGGCCAGGCCGAAGAGCTCGACCAGCGTGGTGCCGGCCGAAGCGACGGCATCGCGCGGGGCGATGGACTGCTTGGTCTCCACATCGACGACGAGCTTGTCGAAGTCGGTGCGCTGCTCGACACGGGTGGCCTCCACGCGGAAGGTCACCTTCATGACGGGCGAGTAGATGGAATCGACCGGGATACGGCCGATCTCTGCATCGCCTGCCTTGTTCTGAGCAGCGGAGACGTAGCCACGGCCACGCTCGATGGTCAGTTCGAGTTCGAACTTGCCCTTGGAGTTCAGGGTCGCGATGTGCAGGTCCGGGTTGTGGAATTCCACGCCGGCCGGCGGAGCGATATCCGCAGCGGTCACGACTCCGGGGCCCTGCTTACGCAGGTATGCGACAACCGGCTCATCGTGCTCGGAGGACACCGACAGGTTCTTGATGTTCAGGATGATCTCAGTGACATCCTCCTTCACACCGGGAACCGTGGTGAACTCGTGCAGCACGCCATCGATCCGGACGCTGGTGACAGCGGCGCCGGGGATGGAGGAGAGCAGGGTACGACGCAGGGAGTTGCCGAGGGTGTAACCGAAGCCCGGCTCCAGCGGCTCGATGACGAACCGGGAGCGGTTTTCGGAAACTACCTCTTCAGTGAGGGTGGGGCGCTGTGCAATGAGCACTTAGGTTTCCTTTCAGCGAGCATCCGCTATATGACGCAACACAGGTAGTGGAAATCGACGTCGTTCCGCCGTCGCGTCGTCGCCCTCCGTTTCGGAAGAGCGACGACGCGACGGAACCACAGCAATCAGACGCGGCGGCGCTTCGGGGGACGGCAGCCGTTGTGAGCGCTCGGGGTCACGTCCTGGATGGAACCGACCTCGAGGCCAGCGGCCTGCAGGGAGCGGATGGCGGTCTCGCGGCCGGAACCCGGACCCTTCACGAACACGTCGACCTTCTTCAGGCCGTGCTCCTGAGCACGCTTGGCGGCGGTCTCGGCAGCCATCTGAGCGGCGTACGGGGTGGACTTACGGGAGCCCTTGAACCCGACCTCGCCGGAGGAAGCCCAGGAGATCACAGCACCGGACGGATCCGTGATGGTCACGATGGTGTTGTTGAACGTGCTCTTGATGTGCGCCTGACCCAGCGCGATATTCTTCTTGTCCTTCTTACGCGGCTTGCGGATGGCGCCACGAGTCTTTGGGGGCATTATCTACTCCTACAAAAGTTTCCAGTGAAACCCGGTGTGATCCCTACGGGGATCAGCGGCCGGCCTTCTTCTTGCCTGCGACGGTCCGCTTCGGACCCTTACGGGTACGTGCGTTGGTCTTGGTGCGCTGACCGCGGACCGGAAGGCCGCGGCGGTGACGCAGACCTTCGTAGCTGCCGATCTCAACCTTGCGGCGGATGTCGGCGGCGACTTCGCGGCGAAGGTCACCCTCAACCTTGTAGTTGCCCTCGATGAAGTCACGAAGCTGAACCAGCTCGGCGTCAGTCAGGTCCTTGACGCGAACGTCAGCGCTGATGCCGGTGGCAGCCAGAGTTTCCTTTGCACGGGTCTTGCCCACGCCGTAGATGTAAGTAAGCGCGATTTCCAACCGCTTTTCGCGGGGGATGTCAACGCCAGCGAGACGAGCCATAGTGGCGGTTCTCCTTGTGTTGTCCGGAGGTCGTAGGCAGTACACCCGCACCGTTCGTGCGGCCCCAGCCTCCGGGCCGGGGGTCAGCTGTCCGGGCCCAATACGTCCCAGCGCAGCTTGTGCTGCCTTCTTCAGTTACTTGCGTGGGCAAGCAGCCTGGTTGATCCCTTGCGGGAAATCAGCCCTGGCGCTGCTTGTGGCGCGGGTTCTCGCAGATCACCATGACCCGGCCGTTACGGCGGATCACTTTGCACTTGTCGCAGATCTGCTTGACGCTCGGCTTGACCTTCATGGCGTTCCTTTGCGTGTTTGCAGGGTTCCCTGCCGCGGACCAGCCGCGGCAGCGGTTTTTACTTGTAGCGGTAGACGATACGACCTCGGGTGAGGTCGTAAGGGCTCAGCTCCACCACCACGCGGTCCTCCGGGAGGATCCTGATGTAGTGCTGGCGCATCTTTCCAGAGATGTGTGCCAAGACGATGTGCTTGTTCGTCAGCTCAACACGGAACATCGCGTTGGGCAGAGCTTCAGTCACCACGCCTTCGATCTCAATGACCCCGTCCTTCTTGGCCATATCCTCCGCTAACTGTTGGTGCCGCACAGCACTGATGCGCCGTACGAACTGTGGGTGTTTTCCTGTGGGATCACTCCCACAGGCTGCCGTTCCCCCGAGCCGGCCACAGTAGAGCGGCCACGCCGTGGAGTACCACAGCGCAGAGGGCATGACGGAACAGACAACCAACCATCAACTGTACGGCATCCGGGGCCAGAAGTTAAATCGGCCCATGATAGCGTTCCCTGCGCTTTCACGCACTCCCTGCAGGCCAGGCCGGGAAGACCCCGGCAGGAGTCTCGACGGTGTCCGCCTGCGCGACCGCATCCAGGATCGCGAGCCTGACCGCCTCCGCCGCGGCGCTTTGCAGACCGATGAGAAATGGCGTCCGTTCCGCCGTCGGAAGTGCGGTCAGCACCTCTTTCTCCCCCGTGGACAAGGCGAAGACGGTGTCCCCGTCGGCGAGAGTATGACTCGGGTTCAGCGCCCGGGCGAGTCCCGCGTGCGCGGCCGTAGCGGTTCGGCGGCACTGGGCCACTTCAAGGGCCGCGTTCGTCACGACGACGGCGAGCGTGGTGTTGAGCGAGCCGGCGTCCGGCGCACCGTGAGAATCCTTCCGCGCCGATGCTGGTTCGAACCCGATCGGAGAACCCAGCGCGTTGACCACCGCGAGCGCCCCGACCACGATGCCGTCGTCCAGGTGGATGGCCGACGTTCCGAGCCCTCCCTTGTACGCGCCCTGGGCGATCAGCGCGCCGGTTCCCGCGCCGACCGTGCCGCGCTCGACGTCGTGCCCCTCCTCGCGCTCACCGCCGTCGCGGGCCGCCCGGTAGCCCATGTCCGCATCGGGGCGGGCCCGGAAGTCACCGCCGCGACCGAGGTCGAAGATCGCGGCCGCGGGGACGATCGGCACCACTCCGCCCCGGACCGGGAAGCCTCTCCCCTGCTCCTCGCACCAGAGCTGGGCGCCTCCCGCCGAGGCCAGCCCGTAGGCGCTGCCACCGGTCAGAACCACGGCGTCAACGGTGGACACCATGGTGGACGGATCCAGCGCATCGGTTTCGTGCGTTCCCGGCCCACCGCCCCGGACATCCACCGAACCGACCGTGCCGGGCGGCGGCAGAACCACCGTGACCCCGCTCAGCCACCCGTCTCCGACCCGTTCCGCCCGCCCGACCCGCACGCCGGGCACCTCCGTGATGCGTCCCATGGAGCCATTCTCCTCCCTGACAAGTGGTGGGATCCTCTCGTTTCTGAACTCGGGGAGACGCTTCGCTGACCAGATGGTGAACCGCCTCTGAAGTGTCCAGGAACTCTCGCCGGATCGCCGGCTTCACGGGATTTCCAGGCCCTGGGCTGTGGTGAAGTGAACTCGGCCCACACCGACCTCGTGGGCAGAAAGACCCAGATTCCTTGATGACTGACACAGACGTTTCCCGGCGCCCAGCGCCAGCGGCGGCGGCATCCGTACCCGCTACCGCGACCGGAATGAAGACCCGACGGCGCGGCTGGAGCCACCGGCGCCGTCGCGACTTCCTAATCTTCCTGGCCTTCGCGGCTCCCAATCTGCTCCTGATCGCGGTGTTCACCTACTTGCCGCTGATCAACAACATCTACTACTCGACCCTCGACTGGACACTCGGCTCGGCTGACGCGACCGTCGTGGGACTCGGGAACTACCTCACGTTCTTCACCAGCGACGACGCTCCACGAGTCCTGGGCACGACGGCCGTCTTCACCCTCTTCACGGTGGGCGGCTCGATGATCCTCGGGCTGCTCGTCGCGCTGGCTCTGAATGCGAAGGTCCGCGGCACGACCTTCGCCCGCGCCGCCGTCTTCGCTCCGTACGTCCTGTCCGGCGTCGGCGTCGGCCTGGTCTGGCTGTTCATCTTCGACCCCGGATACGGCGTGCTCGCCTGGATCCTGCGCGGGCTGGGGGCGAAGAGCCCGGAATGGATCAACGATCCCCAGCTGGCGCTCGTCATGGTGATCGTGGTCTACGTCTGGAAGAACCTGGGCTACTGCGCCGTCGTGTTCCTCGCCGGCCTGCAATCGCTGCCCACCGAGGTGATGGAAGCCGCGTCCCTGGACGGTGCCAACGGCCTCCGGCGCTTCCTGAACATCTCCCTGCCGCTGCTGTCCCCGACGACGTTCTTCCTGCTGATCACCACGATGCTCAGCTCGCTTCAGGCCTTCGACCTGATCAGGATCATGACCCCTCTGGGCAACGGCACCAGCACCCTCATCTACGAGGCGTACATCCAGGCCTTCGGCGCCTACAACCGCGCTGGTTACTCCGCAGCGATCTCCGTGGTCCTCTTCGCCATCCTCCTGGTGGTCACCGTCCTCCAGCTGCGCTTCGTGGAGAAGAAGGTGCACTACGCATGAGCACAACACTCACCCCGGCGGCACCCGCGCCGGAGCGCGTCTTCAGCCGCAAGAACCTCGTGGCGACTCTGGCGGGCGGCTACATCCCCTTGGTCCTCGCGACACTGCTCGTGTTCCTGCCGTTGCTCTGGATGGTCCTGAACTCATTCAAGCAACCCGGCGAGATCGTCACCATGGATCTGAAGATCCTGCCCCAGGCGCCCACCCTGGACAACTACCACACGGCCATGACCACCGTGCCGTTCGGGCAGTTCTTCACCAACAGCGTGATCGTCACCGCCGTCGGATCGGCCATCAAGGTCAGCCTCGCCATCCTCACCGCCTACGCCCTCGTGTTCGTGAGGTTCCCCTTCAAGAACGCGGTGTTCATCATCATCCTCGTGGCGCTGATGGTCCCGGCCCAGGTTTCGATCCTGCCGAACTACATCCTGATCGCCGGCCTCGGCGGCAAGAACACCCTGTGGGGCATCATCCTCCCCGGGCTCGGCACCGCATTCGGCACCTTCCTGCTGCGCCAGCACTTCCTCACGCTCCCGGGCTCCATCCTGGAAGCGGCGGAACTCGATGGCGCCGGGCACTGGCGCCGCCTGTGGCGCGTGGTGGTACCGGTCTCCCTTCCGTCCATCGCCACGGTCGCCCTGGTCACGGTCGTCAGCGAATGGAACGACTACATCTGGCCTCTCATCATCACCGACAAACCGGAAAGCATGACGTTGCCCGTCGGCCTGACTCTCCTTCAGAACTCGGAGAGCAACGGCGCAGGATGGGGCATCCTCATGGCCGGTTCAGTTCTGGTCATCCTGCCCGTGCTGCTCATCTTCGCGATGTTGCAGCGCTACATCGTGGCCGGACTGACCCAGGGAAGCGTCACCGGCTGAGCCGGGCGCGACCCACCGAAAACCCATCTTCCGTCACCGCATCACCGCATTCGAAAGGTCCCTCATGAACTCGCCTCTGCGCCGTCGTCAATTCCTCGGTCTCTCCGCCGCTGCAGCCGTCACCGCCGCACTCGCCGCCTGTGGCGGCCCCTCCACGGGAGGCAGCTCCACCCAGGCGGCGGCCGACACCGACTTCAGCGGTGTCAAGCCGGCCACGAGCTTCGACTTCTGGTCCACCCACCCCGGCCAGTCTCAGGACGTGGAAAAGCAGCTGATCGACAAGTTCCAGGCCAAGTACCCGGATATCAAGGTCAACCTCATCACGGGTGGCAAGGACTACGAGGAGATCGCCCAGAAGTTCCAGACCGCTCAGGCCGCCAAGAGCGGTCTGCCCGCCCTCCTGGTCCTCTCCGATGTGTGGTGGTTCCGCTACTACATGAACAAGAGCATCATCCCGCTGGACAGTCTGCTCAAGCAGCTTGACTTCACCATGGGCGACTTCCGCGAAACCCTGGTGGCGGACTACGGCTACGACTCCCAGCAGTGGGCCATGCCGTACGCCCGTTCCACCCCGCTCTTCTACTACAACAAGGACCACTTCAAGGCCGCGGGCCTGCCGGACCGCGCGCCGAAGACCTGGGCCGAGTTCGCTGAATGGGCGCCGAAGCTGAAGGCCGCGTCGAAGGCGCAGTTCGCCTTCATGTACCCGGCGCTGGCCGGTTACGCCGGCTGGACCCTCCAGAACAACCTCTGGGGCGAAGGCGGCGCCTGGTCCAAGGACTGGGAGATCACGGCCGACTCTGATGCCAACGTCAAGGCGATGCAGTTCGCTCAGGACTCCGTGTACAAGGATGCCTGGGCCGGCGTCTCCTCCAAGGACTCCGCGGACGACTTCGCCGCGGGGATCGCCTCCACGACCCTTTCCTCCACGGGTTCCCTGGTGGGCGTCCTCAAGAACGCCAAGTTCAACGTGGGTGTCGGGTTCCTCCCCGGCGGTCCCAGCGCCGAGAGCCCGGTCTGCCCCACCGGCGGTGCCGGTCTGGGCATCCCCGCCGGTGTGCCGAAGGAACAGCAGCTCGCCGCCGCGACCTTCCTGAAGTTCGTGACCGAGCCGGAGAACACCGCGCTCTTCTCCGCCGCCACGGGTTACATGCCCACCCGCAAGTCCGCCGACATGACCTCGGTCCTGGCCAAGACCCCGCAGATCAAGATCGCCATGGACCAGCTCGCGGTCACCCGCAAGCAGGACAACGCCCGCGTCTTCCTGCCCGGCGCCGACCAGGAGATGGCGAAGGCCGCGGCCGCCATCCTGACCCAGAAGGCCGACGTGAAGTCCAGCCTGACGGATCTCAAGGGCAAGCTCGACGGGATCTACACCAAGGACGTGAAGCCGAAGATCGGCAAGTAGCACTTGCAGCACCGCTGAACTCGCGAAGACCGTGCCACCTCGCGCCCTCAGGGGACGAGGTGGCACGGTCTTCGCGAGTTCGGCGGAGGAGTGACGGCTGTCGTGTCAGCGAGCGCCCGCGCCCGCGGCGATGCCCAAACGGGCCAGCGCCCCCCGCAGAGCCTGGGCCGACTCCTGGATGAATCGCTCGCCGTCGTACGGCACCGCGCGGAAACGGTCCAACGGCAAAGCGTCACCGCGTCCCACCCTGTCCGCGTACTGAGAAGCCATGGCCCTGATCGCGGCGACCTCCGACGGGTCGAGGTCCGGGTGCACGGAAGTCCACTCGGGATCGTCGAGCCCGATCGGCAAGTGGAGGCTCGGGCCGGCGTTCTCGATGGACAGCGGGAGCTCCGGATTGGCAGCGTGCAGGATGCCGAGCACCGTGTCCCAGTCGATGGAGCCCTGACCTATCGGGGCGAAAACCCTGCCGAAGACACCGTCCTGCTCCCCCAGGACGAAGTCCCGTAGATGGGTCGCCCTGGTATATGGGGCCACGCGGCGTGCGGCCGCCACCGGGTCTTCACCACGCACCACCACGTTGGCGGTGTCGAAGGTGACGCCGAGAACGTCCGGTCCGACTGCTTCCACGAGCCTCACCACCTCGTAGCTGGTGATCTCCTCGTGCGTCTCGATGTTCAGATGCACTCCGTGGTCCCGCGCCACCGGGGCGAGGAGCCGCAGGAACTTCTCGATCGCCGCGAGCTGGTCCGGCCAGGGGGCATCGGTGCGGAACCGGTCGAACACGTAGTATCCCGGCATGCCCCGTTGATAGTTGGCACAGGCGACCCACAGATCCGTGACCCCGGCGGCTTCATGTGCCGCTTCGATCATTTTCACCATGCCCCGCGTATAGTCTCCGTCGCCCAGCCGCCTCACCTGAGGGGCTTCCGCCGCGGCATATGGGTTGACCTTCGCAAGGCCCATCTGCAGGTACAGCCCCAACTCGGCCGCACAGTCCCGGACCTCGGCCAGGAGACCTCTGTCGAGTGTCGGAGAGACGTCCATGATGGTCCGGAAATACACCCCTTCCAATCCCATGGCCTGTGCCCGTTCCAGAATCCGGATCGCGGAGTCTTCCGCCTCGTGCGGGATCTTGCTCCCATCAACACCGATTCGCATTGTGTGTCCTTTGCTATGAGTTCGTCGGATGAAACCGCTCTCAACGGCCCCAGTTGTAGAAGGTCAGAGAGGAGGAGTAGTCGAAGTGCTTCACCGAGTGGTCCAGCACCCCGGTGAACTGGGCCCGGTAGAGCGGGATGGTGGGTGCATCGGCCGTCCAGGCCTTGACCAGTGCGTTGATGTAGGGCTGCTGCGAGGCCAGGTCCGGCGCCGCATTGAGCTTGTCCATGAGTTCCTGGGTGCCCTGAATGCAGATGTGCTGGTTGTTGAAACTGCTGCCGCAGGTCATCTTCTTGCGCAGCTCGTACGCAGCCACCGCACCGGCGCTTTCGAACAGCAGCGCGGACTGATAGGAGCCCGTGTTGAACTTGGTCGCGAACGCAGTGGGCGTCTGGGAATCGATGGTGACCTTCACCCCGATCCGTTCCCAGGAGGACTTGAGGATGGTGGCAAGCGTGGACACCCCGGGCGACGTCGGATTGATCATGAGATCGATCTGCGGGTCCTGGACACCGGAGGCACTCACCAAGGCCCTGGCTTTGGCCACGTCCTCCGCTCGCGGCGCCGAGAGGGCCTGGTCGAATCCCGGGGTTCCGGGCACGAACGGGCCGTAGTAGGGGTCCGCGTAGCCGTAGGCGACGCTCTGGCGGATCTGTTCGTACGGTACGGCGTAGCTCAGCGCCTCACGGATCTTCGCGTTCGAGGTGACCCCGGACGCATTGTCGAAGGACACCGTCACCGGGGCGAAGGCCGGTGCCGTGGTGACGCGGCAGCAGGAGTCCTGACTGAGCTGGTGCACCACGTACGGCGGCAGACCCAGAGTCACATCTGCCTCGCCCCGGCGGGCCTGGAGCATGAGGGTCGGGATCGAGGTGATGAAGTTGACCCGCACCACCGGCTCACGTGCCGGGGTCCCGTAGTAGTTGGGGTTCCGTTTCAGAACCGCGTAGTTGTTCGCCACGTACTCGTCCAGGACGTACGGTCCGCTGCTGCTCGCCGTGTGTGCCGCGAGCCATTGATTGGGCACGCCTTTCTGGTCCTCCCCGTGCTCCTTGATGACCTTGGGGTCGTAGATGGAACCGCGGCTCTGAGCCAAAGTCACCAGGATGGCCGGGTAGGCACGGGAGAGTTGCAGGCGTACGGTCCGCGCATCGACCGCCACCACGTTCTTGATCAGCGGCGGGTCTGTCAGGCCGATCTGCAAACCCAGGGAGCCGCACCCGCCGATCGTCAGATTGCGCATGATCGAATACCTGACGGCCTCGGCGTCGAGCGGGTCCCCGTTGGCGAACTTCGCTCCGGGGTGGAGGGAGAAGGTGTAGTCCTTGCCGTCGGGGGAGACGCTCCAGGACGTCGCGAGGTCGCCTGACACCTTGGCGGGATCAGTGTCCGCCACCACGGTTCCGTCGGATTGCGTGGCTGTTCCGAGCTTGACGAGCCGGGCGTAGAAATTGCTGGCGAAGCTGTTTTCATTTCCGGCGCAGACGAAGGCCGGGTCGATGTTGGTCAGGGAGGTCGCCCAGTTCACCGTGAAGGCGCGTTCCTGAGAACTCCCGGACGAAGGACTGCCGCACGCCGCGACGGACAGGACGGAGAGTGAGGCAAGCAGCGCTGTCGTCTTGTGTATCAAACGGCTTCGGGATCGCAGGGGACGCATGTCACTGTCCTTCCGTCGACGGCCCATCGCCGGTCGCGACGAGAGCCCGGGCCTTGCGCCGGGCGCCGGGCACGGCGTCGAGCAGGGCCCTGGTGTAAGGGTGGGTGGTGTGGTCGAAGACTTCGGCCGCCGGCCCCGCTTCGACGATCCGGCCGGCCTTCATGACCGCGATCCGGTGACTCATGAGGCGGGCTACGGCGAGGTCGTGGACGATGAAGAGGTAAGTCAGCCCCAATTCGTCCTGCAGATCGCTCAGGAGGTTGAGCACCTGGGCCTGGATGGAGACGTCGAGGGCACTGACGGGTTCGTCCAGGACCACGAGCTCGGGTTCAAGCACCAAGGCGCGGGCGATCGCGATGCGCTGACGCTGTCCACCGGAGAAGGCGAAGGGATAGCGTTCGGCCTGTTTGGCGGTGATGCCCACCCGGTCCAGGGCCTCCCCCACTCTCCGGGAGCGCTCTGCGGTGTCCTTGACCCCGTGAATGACGAGTGGTTCCTCCACCAGATCTGAGACCGTGAAACGAGGGTCCAGGGAGCCGTTGGGGTCCTGGAACACCATCTGAATGCGTCGGCGCATCCGTCGCATCTCGGCCTTCTTCAAGGATGTGAGGTCCACTCCGTCGAACTCGATGACCCCGCTGTCCACGCCCGTCAGCCCCATGACGCAGGCCGCTGTCGTCGATTTCCCGCTGCCGGACTCCCCCACCAGACCAAGGGTCTGTCCACGGTGAAGTCCGAACGAGACGTCATGCAGGATCTGGCTGCGGTTCTTCGTGCTGAAGCCGCGTCCGTAGGACTTGTTGAGCTTCTCCACCTTGAGGAGCGGCGCGGATTCGCTGTTCATGCTGCACCTCCTGGGGTGTCGTCGGCGAAGTGGCAGCGGACGACGGCGCCGCCGGACAGGGTGCGCGGCTCCGGCCGTGCGGTGGCGCACCGCTGTTCGTCGCGGCCGATCGCACAGCGCGGGGCGAAGGGGCACCCCGGTTCGTCCACCGCGAGATCAGGTGGGGAACCCGCGATGGCGGGCATGGCACCCCGGCGAGTGGTGGCCGGGTCGATGACGCAGTCCAGGAGCGCCCTGGAATACGGATGCGCCGGCGTTTCGAACAGCTCTTCCACCCCGGTGGACTCCACGAAGCGACCCGCATACATGACGTCGACGCTGTCGCAGAGTTCCTCCACGATCCCGAGATTGTGCGTGATCATGATCAGCGCGTTGCCCCGTTCATCACAGATCGAGGCGAGCAGATCGAGTACCTGGGCCTGGGTGGTCACGTCCAGAGCCGTCGTCGGCTCATCGGCGATGACCACGGCCGGGTCGTTGGCGATGGCCATGGCGATGAGGACGCGCTGACGCATGCCTCCGGAGTACTGGTGTGGATAGTCGGAGATTCTCCGGGCAGGATCGTCGACCCCCACCTCGGCCAGCAGTTCGCAGGCCATAGCCCGTGCCGTCCGGACGGAGACGTCCTGATGCACCCTGATGGTCTCCACGAACTGGCTCCCGATGGTCCGGAGCGGGTCGAGCGCGGCCATCGGGTCCTGGAAGACGAGACCGATATCGCGGCCCCTGATACGGGAGATCCCGGCGTCGTCCAGCCCCACCAGCTCCTTGCCGTTGAGCATGACGCTGCCGCTCACCACACGGCCAGGAGGTGGAACCAGTCCCACGAGGGACATGGCCAGCGCGGATTTCCCGGAACCGGATTCTCCGACGATCGCCAGGCGCTGGCCCTTGCGCAGATCGAAGGACACGTCACGCACCGCATGAACGGTGCCGGACTTCGCGTCGAAGTCGGTACGGAGATCCCGGACCTTGAGCACCGGCGCTTCGAGGGGCTGGGGACCGGGCCGGAGGACGGGAAGGGATGCTGCATGGGACATCAGCGGGCTCCTACTCGGGTGCGGGGATCTGCTGCGGTCATGAGGAGGTCGGCCAGGAGGCTGACCACCACGTAGAGGATGGCGGCCAGAAGCAGAACCGCCTGGACCACGGCGAAATCCTTCTGGATGATGGCGTCGGCGGTCATGGACCCGATGCCGGGCCAGCCGAACACCTTTTCCACCAGCAGACTGCCCGCGAGCAGGTCGGCGAAGAGCAGGGATGCGGCCGGCAGCAATGCCAGGAGGCCGTGCGGTGCGACGTGGCGGTTGTACACCGGGAAGCGTTGCAGGCCGTGGCTGCGGGCCACCGTCACGAAGGTCTCGCGGAGCGTGCCTCGCAGTTGATTCCGGTAAAGCCTGCTGAGGAAGGCGAAGGGTCCGAGCGCCACCACCAGGGCTGGCAGGACGAGGTGCCAGACAGCGTTGCCGAAGGTGCCCCACTGGCCTGCCAGCAGCGAGTCCACCGTGAACAGGCCCGTCACTTTGGGCGGCGCGGCCAGGCCCGGGGAGAGCCTGCCCTCCGGGCCCGGGAAGATCCCGAACTGAATGGAGAGCACCATGAGTGCCAGGAGTGCGATCCAGAACGGAGGCGAGCCCATGGCAACGGAGGAGACGATCCGCAATGCCCTGTCCGGCCACCGGCGACGGGAGTAGACGGCGATGCTGGCGCTGAGCACCGCCACGGCGATGGCGATGACCACGGAGAGCAGGCCGAGCTCCAAGGTGGCGGGCAGACGTTGCGCCAGCAGTGTTCCCACACTGTTGCCGGTGCTGTAGGAGAAGCCGAAGTCCCCGTGGAGGATCGATTCGAGGTACTTGCCGTACTGGACGAAGATGTTCTCGTCCAGGCCCATGGACTTCCGCAGGGCCGCGATGGTTTCGGGGGTGGCCGTGTCGCCCGCGATCGCGCGGGCAGGGTCTCCCGGGACCTTGCGCAGGAGGATGAAGGCGAAGAGGGATGCTCCGAAGATGGTGGCCAGGGAGATTCCGAGCCGCTTGAGAATGGTGCTGATCATGGTGCGCCTCACTTCGCCTGGATGAATTCGCCGCGAGGATCGAGAACCTCACGGGCCCGGTCGGCGATCAGCGTGGTCAAGGTGACCGCCACCAGGAGGCCGAGGCCCGGGAATCCGGCGATCCACCACTGACCGGTCAGGAAGAACTGCTGGCCTTCGGTGATCATTTCGCCCCATTCCGCAGTGGGCGGCTGGGCCCCGAGGCCGAGAAAACCCAGCGCGGCCAGGGACAGTACGGCGGCTCCGAACACCGCTGCCATCTGCAGGATCATGATCGGTATCAGGTGCGGGAAGACGTGCCGGAAGAGGACCCGTGCGGGGTGCGCTCCGAGCGCCGTCGTCGAGCGGATGTAGTCCTGTCCATAGAGACGCATGACCTCGCCGCGCAGGGTGCGCATGTACCAGGGGAAGGAATGCAGGGACAGGCCGATGACGGCAGCGGTGACCCCTGGTTGCAAGGCCATCGCGATCGCCATGGCGAGCAGGATGGCCGGGAAGCAGAGGATCGAATTGCTGAGCCAGGTGAACAGCGTGTCCACCCAGCCGCGCATGGAACCCGCGAGCAGGGCGGCGATGCAGCCGACGACGGCGCCGATGAGCGCGATGCCGAGGCCGGCCAGCATGGAGGTCCTGCCGCCGGCCAGGAAACGGGCGAACACGTCGCGGCCCGTGTCGTCCGTTCCCATCGGATGGGTCGCGTTCGGGGCCTGCAGGACATCGGAGAGGTTGATGTCATCCGGCTGCTGCGGCCAGAGGAGGGGGCCGAGGAGCGTGAGCAGGATGAGTGCGGCGAGCAGGGAGAGGGTCAGGGTCAGGGCGGCGTCACGCTTCAGAAAGCTCCTGAAGGGTCTGCTTCTGGCCGGGGCGGCGGGGATTGCTGCGATGGCGGTCATTGAATTCCTTCCTCCCGGGAGAGGAGTGCGGCCGGGTCTGTCACGGAAGCGCCGAGGGCGGCGAGCGCGGTCCGGAGCGCGGTGGCGCTGCGAAGCAGCTGACGACGGCGCTCGGCGGGAGACGGGTCCTCGTCCCAGTCGGTCAGTGCCGGGATGCGACCCTGGGCGACGCCGTCGGCGGTCAGGACGCCGAGCCGGGACAGTTGCCCGAGGTCCGCGGCATCGAGATGAGGTTCGTGCTCGAACCACGAACGCTCGAAGACGGGGGTGTCGAACTTTCCGCGGTGCTGTTCGAGGGTGAAGTCACGCACGCCGGCATCCAGGAGGGTGCTCAGGAGCGGCGTCCAGTCCAGGACACCGTCTCCGATGGGCCGGAGCCTGCGCCGGTAACCGTGTTCGACGGGGAAGAGCACGAGGTCCTCCAGATGCGTCATCCTGATCATGAGAGCCAGCCGCTGCGTTGCGGCCTGTGGGTCTTCGCCTCGCACCACCAGATTGGCCACGTCCAGTCCGATCGAGAAGACGGCCGGGTCGAGAGATTCCACCAGGGCCTGCACCTCGTTCGAGGCCAGGTCCTCGTGGGTTTTGAGATTGATCCTGGCCCCTGCACCGGATGCCTGGGCGGTGAGAGACTCCAGATTCGACCGGATCAGCCTCAACTGGGCGCTGTGGTCCAGGAAACGCCCTCCCTCCCAGGTGCCTTCCCGTTCCGAGCGGGTGTGGACGAAGAACTCGCGGATGCCGAGTTCCAGCCCGTGGGCCAGGGCGGCTCCAAGCGAATGGCGAGTGTGGTGCGCCCCTCCGAAGGGTCCCGCGGAACCCAGCCCGAGTTGGAGCTCGACACCATGGTCCGCGGCGAGTTCCGCCGCCCTCTTGAGTTGCTCGTGTTCGCCTGCGGCGAGTTCCGGGGCGATGCTGTTCAGCACCACCAGTCCGAATCCATCGAGGATGGCGGCGCGAACGGAATCCTCGAGCGGCTGCTCCTCCTGCCCGGGGTATCGGCCGAACTGCGCGCCGAGCCGGACCGGCGTTGCGGCCGAGGCGTCCCGAAGCCGTCCGCCCGGCGCCGTGGATGTGATCTGCGTCATGGCCGACACGCTACACCCGTCAGACGTCTTACGAAAGAGTGGATTTTCCTCGATTGCCGTGAGAGGCTTCGGTGACGGAGAGTGGACCCACTCACCCGGCCCGCTGCGCCCCAAGGCCGCCGGGCACGACAGTTCGCCCGAGGGAGGAACCATGACGGCATACGGCCGGCGGAGCGTGGTCGAGGAGGCCATCGACGACATCCGCCTGCGCATCCGGCGAGGAGACTGGGGTCTCGGCGACAGGATCCCGCCGGAACCGGAACTGGGGAAGGAACTCGGGCTCAGTCGCGCTCCCCTGCGTGAAGCACTGCGGGCCCTGGTTCATGCGGGGCTGCTCGTCACCCGGCAGGGCGACGGGACCTTTGTGGCCGCCGTCGACGAAAGCGAACTGGCCTTGCGCCGCGGGATGGAAGGCGCGGACCCGCATGAGGCCATCGAGGTCCGCCGCAGCCTCGACGTGCCCGCAGCATCCCTGGCCGCCCAGCGCCGTGACGATGCCGATCTGAACCGGCTCAAGGACGCACTGGACCGCCGTCGTGCCGCAGCCGCCGAACGCGACGACGACGGCTTCCGCCAGGCTGACATCGACTTTCACCGCGCCGTCGTCGAAGCATCACACAACCAGCTTCTCGCGGGTATCTACGGTTCCCTCGCCGCGAGTGCGGAGCCCGGGTGGACCTCCCAGGCCGGCCTCAACCGGGCCGCCACGGCCAGCCACGACAACCACGACGAGCTGTACGAGGCCATCCGCGACCAGCAAGCACAGGAGGCCATGCTCGTGGCGGGCGCCATCCTGGACAACCAGAGTTCCGACCTCGGCCGGACGTCAGCCGAGCAGCCGGGCATCTGAACCTCCGCACGACCTCCCAGGAGAATCCCCGTGATCACCCGCATCAAAGCAGCCTTCGTCATCGGCCATGCCGACGGCGACCACCGCATCCTCAAGGATGCCGAACTCGTCCATGAGGACGGCACCGTGGTGTTCGTCGGACGCGACTATCAGGGCCACGTCGACCAGGAGATCGACGCCGGGCTCTCGATCGTCTCGCCCGGCTTCATCGACCTCAACGCCCTGGCGGACATCGACCATGCGCTGTTCGACTCCTGGCACGGCCCTGAGACGCGCCTGGGCCTGGTGTGGTCCGAGGAGTACCTGAAAGACCACGGTCCGGTGTTCAGGCCGGAGGAAGCCCGTTTCCGGCGTGAGTTCGCCCTCTCGCAGCTGGCACGCAACGGCATCACCACACTCATGCCGATCGCCTCAGAGAGCTACCTTCAGTGGTGCGAAGACTATGAGGACATGGCGGAGACCGCAGCAGCCGTC
This sequence comes from Arthrobacter sp. NPDC090010, assembly GCF_044748305.1. Classification (NCBI taxonomy): domain Bacteria; kingdom Bacillati; phylum Actinomycetota; class Actinomycetes; order Micrococcales; family Micrococcaceae; genus Arthrobacter; species Arthrobacter sp. NPDC090010. The sequence goes on along the minus strand of NZ_JBIVFT010000001.1, from coordinate 199,678 downwards.
GAGGCCATCGGCCTGCGCGCCTACCTAGGCCCTAGCTACCGCACCCACGTCCCCTACACGGACGGGGAACGGGTATTCCTGCACGAAGACGAGCAGCAGGGACTGGACGGGCTCTCCGAGGCCGTCCGCTTCGCCAAGGACTACGAAGGCCGCGCAGACGGGCGCATCAGGACAGCCCTGCTTCCTGCCCGGATCGAGACCCAGACCGAGCAGACGCTCCGGCTCACCCGCCGGGCGGCGGACGAGCTCGGGATCCCGGTCCGGTTGCACGCCGCACAAGGGCTCTACGAGGTGGAGACGATCCTCCAGCGCACCGGCCTCCGTCCCATCCCCTACCTCCACTCCCTCGGGTTCCTCGCCGAACGGACCTTCATCCCGCACGCCTGGACGGTCCCCGGGCACCGCCATATGCCTGAGGCCTTCGGCGAAGGGGACGACGTCGCACTGCTCGCCGAGACCGGCACGAGCGTGATCTTCTGCCCGCTCCCGGCGGCGCACTACGGCAGCCTCCTGGACAACTACGATTCGTATCGTGAGAAGGGCGTCCGGATCGTGATGGGCACCGACTCCGCCCCTCCGAACATGATCCGCGGCCTGGACCTCGCCATGGGCATGCACAAGACGAGCACGGGGAACCGGGCCAGTGCCCAGGCCGGGGACCTCTTCCGTTCCGCCACCCTGGACCCGGCCGAGGCCCTGGGCCGCCCGGATCTCGGCAGACTGGCCCCGGGCGCCCAGGCGGACTATTTCGTCCTGGACCTCACGGGTCACCACATCGGCCCTCATGCGGATCCGATCCGGACTCTTGTCATGAACGCCGACGGACGGGACATCACCCGGGTGGTGGTCGCCGGCCGGACCGTCGTCGAGGATCGCGAAATCGTGACTGTGGACACGAGCGATTACCGGGAACGGGCCCAGGATTTCCTGGACCACTACATCGCCTCGCTGAGCATCTCCGACCACGCGCACCGGACGACCGAGGAACTGCTGCCATCGAGCTTCCCACTCGCCTGATGGCCCCCTTTCGCCCCGCGAAGTGACAGTTGAGGCCCCTAACCGGCATGGTTAGGGGCCTCAACTGTCACTTCGCGGGGCGAAAGGACGACGGCGGTTCAGGCGGGGATCGGCGCAACCGTCACGCCCAGCTTCTCCAGCTCGGACGCACCACCGTCGGGAGCCGTCAGCACCCAGATGCCCTCGCGGTGGACCGCCACCGAGTGCTCCCACTGAGAGGCTCGCGCGCCGTCGGTCGTGACGACCGTCCAGTCGTCCTCCAGGGTGGCGGTCTCCAGCCCGCCGCGGACCAGCATGGGTTCGATGGCGAAGCACATGCCAGGCTTGATCTTGGGTCCACGATGCTTGCTGCGGTAGTTCAGGACATCGGGTGCCATGTGCATCTCGGAACCGATGCCGTGGCCGCAGTAGTCCTCCAGGATGCCCAGTGCCTTACCGCTCTGCGCGGACACGTAGTCGTCGATCGCGTCTCCGATGTCGCCCACGTACTTCGCCGTGGCCAGAGCCGCGATACCGTGCCACATCGCCATCCGGGTCACCTCGGAGAGCCGCTCGTCCTCGGGATCCCCCTTGCCGACGATCACGGTGCGTGCCGAGTCGGCATTCCAGCCGCGTACGATGCAGCCGCCGTCGATCTTCAGCACGTCGCCTTCCTCCAGCACCCGCGCGCCGGGGATGCCGTGCACCACCTCGTCATTGACGGAGGCGCAGATGTGCTTGGGGTAACCGCGGTAGCCCAGGAAGTTGTACTGGGCTCCGGCAGCATCCACCACCTCCGCGAACACCGCGTCCAGCTGGTCGGTCGTCACGCCAGGAGCCACCGCCGCGACGGCGGCGTCGAGAGCACGGCTGAGCAGTTCGCCGGCCTCCTGCATGATGCGCATCTGGGCGTTGTTCTTGTATTCGATCCTGGGCTGGTGGAATGCCACTGCGTTTCCTTCGTTCCAGCCGGCCTTCGCCGGCTCTCGGGGCTGCTTGTCCAAAAGCTATGCCCCCGGAGTGTTCCGGGGGCATAGGGGGGATTTCGTCAGGCGCTGGCCGTCTCATCGGCGGCCTCGGTGATGGCGGCCATCACCCGGTCCGTGACCTCGTCGATGGCCCCGATGCCATCCACGCGGCGGAGGATCCCGCGTTCTGCGTACTTGGAGACGACGGCCTCCGTCTGCTGGTGGTACAGATCCAGACGGTGACGAATGACGGTCTCGTTGTCGTCGCTGCGGCCGGTCTCCTTTGCGCGGCCCAGCAGACGGGTCACCAATTCCTCATCGTCGGCGGTCAGCTGCAGCACGACGTCGAGCTTGCTGTCGCCTTCAGAGAGGATGGCATCGAGTTCGTCGACCTGGGCCACCGTGCGGGGGTAGCCGTCCAGCAGAAAACCGACCTTCACGTCGTCGTTGCCGAGACGGTCACGCACCATGCGGTTGGTGACCGAGTCCGGGACGAAGTCGCCGGCGTCGATGTACTTCTTGGCTTCCAGGCCCAGAGGAGTCTCGCCCTTGACGTTGGCACGGAAGATATCCCCCGTGGAAATGGCCACCACACCGAGCCGCGCGGAGATCCGCTCGGCCTGGGTTCCCTTGCCGGAACCGGGGGGACCAATGATCAGCATTCTTGTCATCGCAAGAGCCCTTCGTAGTGCCGTTGTTGAAGCTGCGCGTCGATCTGCTTCACCGTCTCAAGGCCGACACCGACCATGATGAGGATGGAAGTGCCACCGAACGGGAAGTTCTGGTTGGCCTGAACGAGCACCAGGGCCACCAGCGGGATGAGCGCAACGATGCCGAGGTACAGCGCACCCGGCAAGGTGATCCGGGACAGCACATACTGCAGGTACTCCGCGGTAGGCCGACCGGCCCGGATCCCAGGAATGAAGCCACCGTACTTCTTCATGTTGTCCGAGACCTCTTCAGGATTGAAGGTGATGGACACGTAGAAGTAGGTGAAGAAGATGATCAGCAGGAAGTAGACCGCCATGTAGAGCGGGTGGTCTCCCCTGGTGAGGTTGTTGTTGACCCATGCCACCCAGTCCGGGATCGGCCGTCCGTCCGTGGGGGTGTTGAACTGCGCGATCAACGCGGGCAGGTACAGGATGGACGATGCGAAGATCACGGGGATCACGCCGGCCATGTTGACCTTGATCGGGATGTAGGTGGTGGTTCCGCCCACCGTGCGGCGGCCCACCATGCGCTTGGCGTACTGCACCGGGATCCGGCGTTGGGACTGCTCCACGAAGACCACCAGCGCAACCGTCACGAGGCCGACCACCAGGACGGCCAGGAAGGTGCCCCAGCCCTTGGCACCGATGATGCCGTTCATGGCCGGCACGAAACCGGCGGCGATCGAGGTAAAGATCAGCAAGGACATGCCGTTGCCGATGCCCTTCTCCGTGATGAGCTCGCCCATCCACATGATCAGGCCGGTGCCCGCGGTCAGCGTGATTACCAGAAGGATCGTGGTCACGATGCTGGAGTCCGGGATCAGCGGCAGGGAACAGCCCTGCAGCAACTGCCCGGACCGGGCCAGCGACACCAGGGTGGTGGCGTTCAGCAGGCCGAGAGCGATCGTGAGGTAACGGGTGTACTGCGTCAGCTTGCTCTGCCCCGAGGCACCCTCGTCGTAGAGCTCCTGGAACCGGGGAATGACCACCCGGAGCAGCTGAACGATGATGCTCGCCGTGATGTAGGGCATGATGCCCAGGGCGAAGATCGACACCTGCAGCAGGGCGCCACCGGAGAACATGTTCACCATCTGCTGCAGGCTGCTGTTGCCCTTGGTCAGCTGGAGACACTGCTGCACGTTGTTATAGCTAACGCCTGGGGCGGGGATGAATGCGCCGAGGCGGAAGATCGTGACGATGCCAAGGGTGAACAACAACTTGCGCCGCAAGTCAGGTGTCCTGAAGGCACGGCCGAATGCGCTGAGCAAGCGTCCTCCTGAGGATGGGTGAGGTGACGGGTGCGTGGGGTTCTTTCTGAACCCGACACCCGAGTCTAACTGTTGTCATGCCCGCGCCAGTAATCTGGCACGTCAACGCAGGAACTCCCGGCCCCCGGAGCAAGTCCGGGAACCGGGAGTTCTCAGTGTGCGTTCAGCGGTTCCGGCTCTCAGAGAGCGGTGATGGAACCACCGGCGGCCTGGATCTTCTCAGCAGCGCTGGCCGAGAAGGCATCCACCGTGACATCGACCTTGACAGTGATGTCACCGGAGCCCAGGACCTTGACAGGCTGGTTCTTGCGAACCGCGCCCTTGGCGACCAGATCGGCAACCGTCACAGCGCCACCCTCCGGGAAGAGCTCGCCGAGGCGGTCAAGGTTGACCACCTGGAACTCGACACGGAACGGGTTCTTGAAGCCGCGAAGCTTCGGCAGACGCATGTGCAGCGGCAGCTGGCCACCGGCGAAACCGGCCTTGACCTGGTAGCGGGCCTTGGTGCCCTTGGTGCCACGACCGGCGGTCTTGCCCTTGGACGCCTCGCCACGACCCACGCGGGTCTTGGCGGTCTTGGCGCCGGGGGCCGGACGCAGGTGGTGAACCTTCAGAGCGTGCTGCTTCTCTTCAGTCTCAGCAGTCTTCTTCTCGGCCATTACTTCGCCTCCTTGACCTCTACGAGGTGCGGAACCGTGTTGAGCATGCCGACGGTCACGGCATCAGCGGAACGGACCACGGTGTGGCCGATGCGCTTGAGGCCGAGCGAGCGAAGGGTATCCCGCTGGTTCTGCTTGGCGCCGATGACGCCCTTGATCTGAGTGATTTCCAACTGTGCGTCGGACGGAGTCAGGTTCTTCGCCATGGCTCAGGCACCTGCCTTCGGGGCGTTCAGTGCACGCACCAGAGCGGCCGGGGCCACCTCGTCCAGCGGCAGGCCACGACGAGCGGCAACAGCTGCCGGCTCTTCGAGCATGCGCAGGGCCTCAACGGTCGCGTGAACGATGTTGATGGCGTTGGAGGAGCCCAGCGACTTGGAAAGCACATCGTGGATGCCGACGCACTCCAGCACGGCGCGCACCGGACCACCGGCGATAACACCGGTACCCGGGGAAGCCGGACGGAGCATCACGACACCAGCGGCGGCTTCGCCCTGGACGCGGTGCGGGATGGTGCTGCCGACGCGCGGGACGCGGAAGAAGGACTTCTTAGCCTCTTCCACACCCTTGGCGATGGCAGCCGGGACTTCGCGGGCCTTGCCGTAACCGACACCGACCATGCCATTGCCGTCGCCGACCACCACGAGGGCGGTGAAGCTGAAGCGGCGGCCACCCTTGACCACCTTGGCAACACGGTTGATGGTTACAACACGCTCAACGAACTGGTTCTTCTCGGCCTCACGGGCGTCGCGGCCACCACGGCCACCACGCTCGCCACGGCCACCACGCTCGCCGCGCTCACCACGACGGCCGCCACGGCGGTTGTCGTTGCTGGCAGCCTCAGTGGTTTCAGTTGCAACAGCTGCTGCAGCTTCAGACACCTGGGTTTCCTTTTCGTTGTTGGCTTCGGTCACAGTGCCAGGCCCCCTTCGCGAGCGCCGTCAGCGACGGCGGCGATACGGCCGTGGTACTTGTTGCCACCGCGGTCGAAGACCACGGCCTCAACACCGGCTGCCTTGGCACGCTCGGCGACGAGCTCGCCGACGCGCTTGGCCTTGGCGGTCTTGTCGCCCTCGAGGGAGCGCAGCTCTGCTTCCATGGTGGAGGCAGAAGCCACCGTCTTCGCCACGGTGTCGTCCACGATCTGCACGAAGATATGACGTGCGGAGCGGTTGACAACGAGACGCGGACGGGCCGGGGTGCCGGAGATCCGCTTGCGGATGCGCAGCTGGCGACGAGAGCGCGCTGCGCTCTTGTTCTTGCTGTTGCGCTTCTTGTTGATGCTGATGGCCATGGTTACTTACCAGCCTTTCCGACCTTGCGGCGGATGACTTCGCCGGCGTAACGGATGCCCTTGCCCTTGTAGGGGTCGGGCTTGCGCAGCTTGCGGATGTTGGCGGAAACCTCGCCCACCTGCTGCTTGTCAATGCCAGCAACAGAGAACTTGGTGGGGCCTTCCACCGCAAAGGTGATGCCGGCCGGGGCGACGACGCTGACCGGGTGGCTGTAGCCCAGAGCGAACTCCAGGTCAGAACCCTTGGCCTGCACGCGGTAACCGGTACCGACGATTTCCAGCTTCTTCTCGTAGCCCTTGGTCACGCCTTCAATCATGTTGGCGATCAGGGTACGGGTCAGACCGTGCAGCGAACGAGCGGTGCGCTCGTCGTTGGGACGGGACACCGAGAGGGTCCCTTCGTCGAGGGAGACCTCGATCGGGCTGGCCACGGTGTGGCTCAGCTCGCCCTTGGTGCCCTTGACGGTGACGACAGCGCCGTCGAGCTTGATCTCAACGCCAGCCGGAACGGTGATGGGGAGACGTCCAATACGCGACATTCTTCTCTTCCTTTCCCGTTACCAGACGTAAGCGAGGACTTCGCCGCCCACGCCCTTCTTGCCGGCCTGCTTGTCAGTCAGGAGGCCGGAAGAGGTGGACAGGATTGCGATGCCCAGACCACCCAGCACGTGCGGCAGGTTGGTGGACTTCGCGTAAACGCGGAGACCGGGCTTGGAGATACGGCGGACGCCAGCGATGGAACGCTCGCGGCTCGGACCGAACTTCAGATCGATGGTCAGCGTCTTGCCAACGCGTGCTTCCTCTTCCTTCCAGTCCGAGATGTAACCCTCGGCCTTCAGGATGTCGGCGATGCGGGCCTTCAGCTTGGAGTACGGCATGGACACGGTGTCGTGGTGTGCCGAGTTTGCATTGCGCAGACGCGTGAGCATGTCTGCGACAGGATCAGTCATAGTCATGTGGGCTCTTGCCCTTCCTCGTACTGGTTTCCCCCGGCAGAGCCGGTGGACCTTCTACGTAGTGATTAGTCTTCGGTCTTGAACGGGAAGCCGAGGTGCTTGAGCAGCGCGCGGCCTTCGTCGTCGGTCTTGGCGGTGGTGACAACCGTGATGTCCATACCGCGGACGCGGTCGATGGCGTCCTGGTCGATCTCGTGGAACATGACCTGCTCCGTGAGGCCGAAGGTGTAGTTGCCGTTACCGTCGAACTGCTTGCCGTTCAGACCGCGGAAGTCGCGGATACGGGGCAGAGCGAGGGTGACCAGACGGTCCAGGAACTCCCACATGCGATCGCCACGCAGAGTCGCGTGAGCACCGATCGGCATGCCTTCGCGCAGCTTGAACTGAGCGATGGACTTGCGGGCCTTGGTGACCTGCGGCTTCTGACCGGTGATTGCGGTCAGATCGCGGATGGCACCTTCGATGAGCTTGGAATCCTTGGCGGCGTCACCGACACCCATGTTCACGACGACCTTCACGAGGCGCGGAACCTGGTTGACGTTCTCGTACGCGAACTCATCCTGCAGGGACTGCTTGATGTTCTCGGCGTACTTGGTCTTCAGACGCGGGACGATCTTCACCGGGGTCTCGAGAGTCTCAGTCATCAGATATCCTTCCCGGAAGCCTTGGCGACGCGGACGCGAACTTCACGCTCGACGCCGTTGCGATCGGCCTTCTCGACACGGAAGCCCACGCGAGTCGGCTTCTTGCTGGACGGGTCCACCAGAGCCACGTTCGAGACGTGAATCGGGGCCTCGACGACCTCGATGCCGCCCGTGTTAGTGCCGCGCTGAGTCTGCCCGGCCTTCACGTGCTTGGTGACGCGGTTGATGCCCTCAACCAGAACGCGGTTGCTCTCCGGGAACACACGCAGGACCTTGCCCTGCTTGCCACGGTCGCCGCCGCGGTCCTGACGAGCACCGCTGATGACCTGGACGAGATCGCCCTTCTTGATCTTTGCACCCATAGTTACAGCACCTCCGGGGCCAGCGAGACGATCTTCATGAACTTCTTGTCGCGAAGCTCACGACCGACCGGACCGAAGATACGGGTACCGCGGGGTTCCCCGTCGGTGTTCTTCAGAATGACGGCTGCGTTCTCGTCGAACTTGATGTAGGAACCGTCCGGACGACGGCGCTCCTTACGGGTGCGGACGACGACAGCCTTGACGACGTCGCCCTTCTTGACGTTGCCGCCAGGGATCGCATCCTTGACGGTGGCGACGATGACGTCGCCGATACCTGCGTAGCGGCGACCGGATCCACCGAGAACACGGATGGTGAGGATTTCCTTGGCACCCGTGTTGTCGGCGACCTTAAGCCGCGACTCCTGCTGAATCAATGTTTACTCCTTGCGTCGCGCCGGTTCCCACGCTGAAATACTGCCTACAGCGCGAGCCTTGCGGAACGGTTACTGGGGTGTCTCTGCCCTGCCTGGATTTTGCCAAAACAGGGTTGAACCCTCGTTCCAGGCGCATCTGGGCCCCCTGGCCGGGGACCGGCCCTGAGGCAGTATGCGTTGGCACGATGGTTCACGAGGATTTGCCTGGGCGCATGACGCACCCATACAAATTCAATATCTTATCACAGCAGGCTCTAACCGACGGACCGCTCTCTCGTCAAGGAACCCTGCTCATTCTGGCGTGTCAGGCGACGTATTCCTTGAGGTAGCGGCCCGTCAGCGTGCCGGACTCCGCGAGTTCGGCCGGGCTGCCTTCGAAGACCACGGTGCCGCCATCATGCCCGGCACCAGGACCCATGTCGATGACCCAGTCAGCATGCGCGACCACGCCCAGGTGGTGTTCGATGACCAGCACGCTGTTGCCCGCGTCCACGAGCTCATCCAGCAGCGAGAGGAGATTCTCCACGTCCGCCAGGTGCAGCCCGGTGGTCGGCTCATCGAGAATGAAGACCCCGGCGTCCCCACCCATCCGCGTGGCCAGCTTGATCCTCTGCCGCTCGCCGCCCGAAAGGGTGGAGAGCGATTGGCCCAGGGTGATGTATCCGAGTCCGACCCGTGCGAGGCGCTGGAGGATCGGCTTCGCTTTGGCCACCTTGAGCTTCTCCTGAGCCTCCTCGACACTCAGTCGCATGACCTCGTAGATGTTCAATCCGTCCATGCGGTACTGGAGCACCTCTTCCGTGAAGCACTTACCGCCACAGTCTTCACACACCGTGCCGACGGGAGCCATCCCGGGAATCTCGGTGAAGACCTCTCCGGCGCCCTTGCAATTGGGGCACGCGCCCTCGGAGTTTGCGGAGAACAGGGCCGGTTTGGTGCCGGTGGCCTTCGCGAAGGCCGCCCGGATGTGGTCCAGCATCCCGGTGTAGGTCGCCGGGTTGGAACGCCGTGAACCACGGATGGCCGATTGGTCCACGACGTGAACACCCTCGCGCTTGCCGAGCGCACCATGGATCAGTGAGCTCTTACCGGAACCCGCAACGCCCGTGACCGCGCACAGCACCCCCGTCGGGACATCGACGTCGACGTCTCGCAAATTGTGGGTCGACGCCCCGCGGATCTGAAGCACACCCGTGCTAGAACGAGGTTCCTCCTTGAAAGGCACACGTGTGCTGACATGGCTGCCCGTCAGGGTGTCCGCCGTCGCCAGCTCCGCGAACGTCCCCTGGAAGACGATCTCACCACCGTGAATTCCAGCCTTGGGCCCGATGTCGACGATGTGATCCGCAATCGCCATGACTTCCGGCTTGTGCTCCACCACCAGGATCGTGTTGCCCTTGTCCCTCAGATCCTTGAGGAGTTCGTTCATGCGCGCGATGTCGTGGGGATGCAGTCCCACGGTCGGCTCATCGAAGACGTAGCTGACGTCGCTCAACGGGGAGCCGAGGTGCCGGACCATCTTCACCCGCTGCGCCTCTCCCCCGGACAGCGTGGAGGAGGGCCTGTCCAGGCTCAGATACCCCAGGCCGATATCCACCAGTGCCTGCAAGGTACCGATCAGATTGCCGATCACGGGCGCCACCGAAGGTTCATCGACGCGCTCAAGGAACTGAATGAGGTCGGTGACCTGCAGCTGTGCACACTCCGCGATGTTCTTGCCGTCGATCCGGCTGGAGAGTGCTTCCTGGTTCAGCCGGCCACCGTCGCAGAGCGGGCAGACGGCAAAGGTGGCCGCCCGCTCCAGGAAGGCCTTGATGTGGGCCTGCTTGGGTTCCTTCCCGGCTGCCAGGTAGTTCTGCCGGATCCTGGTCTCGAGCCCCACATAGGTCATGTTGACGTTGTCCATCTTGACCTTGATGGCCGGCGAGTTGAGCAGGAAGTCCAGCGTCTCCGCATCGAACTCCCGGACGGGGAGATCCGGATCGAAGCGTCCGGTACCGAGCAGCACCTTCACCAGCCAGCCGTCCGCCGAGAAACCCGGCACCTGGATCGCTCCCCCGGCAATGGACTTCGAACGGTCCAGCAGCACATCGACGTCGAGGGCTGAGATCGAGCCCGATCCTTCGCACTCGGAGCACATGCCCTCGGCGAGGTTGAACGAATACTTCCCCGCATGCCCGGCACTCGGAACCCCCGCCCGCGAGAAGATGATCCGCAGCAGTGCGTGGGCATCCGTCACCGTTCCCAGAGTGGACCGCGAGTTGCTGCCCATCCGCTCCTGATTCACCACGATCGCCGCGGAGAGATTCTCCAGCTCGTCGACGTCGGGCCGCGGAAGCGCCGGCATGAAGGACTGGATGAAGCTCGTGTAGGTCTCATTGATCAATCGCTGAGACTCCGCCGCGATCGTCCCGAAGACGAGCGAACTCTTGCCGGATCCCGAGACACCGGTGAAGACGGTGATCCTCCGTTTGGGCAGGTCCAGCGAGACGTCCTGCAGATTGTTCTCCCGCGCACCACGAACCCTGATGGTCCCGTGGGAGTCGGCGGCATGACGGGCCTGGTCTTCGAGGGCGGAGTGCGGCATGAAACACCTCAGGGGTCGACGGCGGAGCCATCCCCCGCACAGCTGTTGACAGGATACCTGCCACCCCGGCGTCGCCGCCTGGACCGCCGTCGTCGTCCTCTCCCGTTGTGTGCTCACTTGTTGCGGGTCCCGGCCTCCAACACCCGCAACAAGTGAGCACACAACGGGACGGGGCAAAGCAGAAGACCCCCGCTCCCAGAGGGAACGGGGGTCTTCACGGATTGCTCCGTGGAGTCTCAGGAAGGCTTACTTGGCCTTCTCGAGAACCTCCACCAGACGCCAGCGCTTGGTGGCGGAGAGCGGGCGGGTCTCGGCGAGGAGAACCAGGTCGCCGATGCCGGCGGTGTTCTCTTCGTCGTGAGCCTTGATCTTGGACGTGCGGCGGATGACCTTGCCGTACAGAGCGTGCTTCACACGGTCCTCGACCTCGACGACGATGGTCTTCTCCATCTTGTCGGAGACCACGTAACCGCGACGCGTCTTGCGGTAACCGCGCTGCTGCGCAGCAGTTTCCGTCACGTTCTGATCCTTTTCACTCACTTGGCGTCCTCCTCGGTCGTGGCGGCCTCAGCTGCCTCAGCCTTCTTGGAAGCCTTCTTGGCCTTCTTCTCTTCCTTGGCCTCGACCACGGGAGCGGGCTCCGGGCGAATGCCCAGCTCGCGCTCACGCAGAACCGTGTAGATGCGAGCGATGTCGCGCTTCACGGACTTCAGACGACCATGGTTCTCCAGCTGACCAGTGGCGGACTGGAAACGCAGGTTGAACAGCTCCTCCTTGGCCTTACGGAGCTCAGCAACGAGGCGCTCGCTGTCGAGGCCGTCCAGCTGTGCCGGGGCCAGATCCTTGGATCCAACTGCCATTCTCATTCACCACCTTCGCGACGCACGATGCGTGCCTTCAACGGGAGCTTGTGGATTGCCAGGCGCAGGGCCTCGCGAGCCACCTCTTCGTTCACACCGGAGAGTTCGAACAGAACCCGTCCCGGCTTGACGTTGGCGACCCACCACTCGGGGGAACCCTTACCGGAACCCATGCGGGTTTCGGCAGGCTTCTTGGTCAGCGGGCGGTCCGGGTAGATGTTGATCCAGACCTTACCGCCACGCTTGATGTGACGGGTCATGGCGATACGCGCAGATTCGATCTGGCGGTTCGTCACGTAGGCCGGGGTCAGTGCCTGGATACCGAACTCACCGAAGCTGACCTCGGTGCCGCCGGTTGCAGCGCCGGAACGACCCGGGTGGTGCTGCTTACGGTGCTTGACTCGACGTGGGATAAGCATTTAAGCCTGTCCTCCTTCTGCTGCTTCGGCAGCCGGGGCAGCCTGAGCTGCTTCGGCGGCCGGGCGCTCGTTGCGACGGCGACGCTCGCCACCGGGACGACCGGCGCGATCCCCACCACCACGGGGGCCACGGGACGGGGCTGCGGCCTGCTGTGCAGCAAGCTCCTTCGCGGTCACATCGCCCTTGTAGATCCAGACCTTCACGCCGATACGGCCGAAGGTGGTCTTGGCCTCGTAGAAGCCGTAGTCGATGTTGGCGCGCAGGGTGTGCAGCGGCACACGACCTTCGCGGTAGAACTCCGAGCGGGACATTTCAGCGCCACCCAGACGACCGGAGCAAGCGACACGGATGCCCTTGGCGCCGGCGCGCTGCGCGGACTGCATGGCCTTCTTCATCGCACGGCGGAAAGCCACGCGGGAAGAGAGCTGCTCGGCGATGCCCTGAGCAACCAGCTGAGCCTCGATCTCGGGGTTCTTGACCTCGAGGATGTTCAGCTGAACCTGCTTGCCGGTGAGCTTCTCCAGCTCGCCGCGGATACGGTCGGCTTCAGCACCACGGCGGCCGATCACGATGCCCGGACGGGCGGTGTGGATGTCCACACGCACGCGGTCACGGGTGCGCTCGATCTCAACCTTGGCGATGCCGGCGCGCTCCATGCCAGTGGTCATGAGCTCACGGATCTTGACGTCCTCACGGACGAAGTCCTTGTAGCGCTGACCGGGCTTGTTGCTGTCGGCGAACCAGTGCGAGATGTGATTGGTGGTGATGCCGAGTCGGAACCCGTTCGGGTTTACTTTCTGTCCCACTTAGCGGGCCTCCTCGTTCTCCGGGGTAGCGACAACCACGGTGATGTGGCTGGTGCGCTTCTTGATCTGGAACGCACGACCCTGAGCACGCGGCTGGAACCGCTTCATGGTCGGACCCTCATCAACGAACGCCTCGCTGATGAACAGATCATTCTCGTCAAACGCGACGCCGTCACGGTCCGCGAGGACACGGGCGTTCGCGATTGCGGACTGAACTACCTTGTAGACCGGCTCCGAAGCTGCCTGCTCGGCAAACTTCAGGATCGCCAGAGCCTCATTCGCCTGCTTACCACGAACAAGGTTGACGACGCGCCGGGCCTTCATAGGCGTTACGCGGATGTGGCGCGCAATAGCCTTGGCTTCCATTGCTTTCCTTCTCTCGTCTTAAGACCGAGGTCAAACGCCTTAGCGGCGCTTGCCCTTGCGGTCGTCCTTCACGTGGCCGCGGAAAGTCCGCGTCGGGGCGAATTCGCCGAGCTTGTGCCCGACCATCGACTCCGTGATGAAAACCGGCACGTGCTTGCGTCCATCGTGCACGGCGATCGTGTGACCCAGCATGTCCGGGATGATCATCGAGCGACGGGACCACGTCTTGATGACGTTCTTGGTGCCCTTTTCGTTCTCCTTGGCGACCTTCACGAAGAGGTGCTGGTCAACGAAAGGACCTTTCTTCAGGCTGCGTGGCATGTTTCCAGGCTCCTATCGCTTGTTCTTGCCGGTACGACGGCGACGCACAATGAGCTTGTCGCTTTCCTTGTTGGGGCGGCGGGTGCGACCCTCAGGCTTACCGTTCGGGTTGACCGGGTGACGGCCACCGGAGGTCTTGCCTTCGCCACCACCATGCGGGTGGTCGACCGGGTTCATGGCCACACCACGCACGGTCGGGCGGACGCCCTTCCAGCGCATACGGCCGGCCTTGCCCCAGTTGATGTTCGACTGCTCGGCGTTGCCGACCTCGCCGACGGTTGCGCGGCAGCGCACGTCGACGTTGCGGACTTCACCGGAAGGCAGACGCAGCTGGGCGAAACGGCCTTCACGAGCGACGAGCTGCACGGAGGCACCGGCGGAGCGGGCCATCTTGGCGCCGCCACCGGGGCGGAGCTCAACTGCATGGATCACGGTACCGACCGGGATGTTGCGCAGCGGCAGGTTGTTGCCGGGCTTGATGTCAGCGTTCGGGCCCGACTCCACGATGTCGCCCTGAGCGAGCTTGTTGGGAGCGATGATGTAACGCTTGGTGCCATCAACGTAGTGCAGGAGCGCGATACGAGCCGTACGGTTGGGGTCGTACTCGATGTGCGCGACCTTGGCGTTGACACCGTCCTTGTCGTGACGACGGAAGTCGATCACGCGGTACTGGCGCTTGTGGCCACCACCCTTGTGACGGGTCGTGATGCGACCGGTGTTGTTGCGGCCACCGCTCTTGGTGAGCGGACGCAGCAGCGACTTTTCCGGAGTCGAGCGAGTTACTTCGCTGAAGTCGGCCACGCTCGAGCCACGACGGCCCGGGGTGGTCGGCTTGTAATTGCGGATTGCCATAATTTATTCCTCGTTAAAGTGGTCTCCGCTACGAGAGCGGACCGCCGAAGATGTCGATGGTGCCTTCCTTCAGGGTGACAATCGCGCGCTTGGTGCTCTTGCGCTGCCCCCATCCGAACTTGGTGCGCTTACGCTTACCGGCACGGTTGATGGTGTTGATCGTGTTGACCTTCACGGAGAAGATCTTCTCCACGGCCAGCTTGATCTCGGTCTTGTTCGAGCGGGGGTCCACCAGGAAGGTGTACTGACCCTCGTCGATCAGGCCGTAGCTCTTTTCGGAGACCACGGGCGCGAGAATGACGTCACGCGGGTCCTTGTTGAAGACGGCGCTCACTTGGCTTCCTCCACGGTCTTGTTGTCCTTACCGGCAACGAAGGCGTCGAAGGCAGCCTTGGTGAAGATCACGTCGTCGGAGACCAGCACATCGTAGGTGTTGAGCTGGTCGACGTAGAGGACGTGAACCTCGACGAGGTTGCGCACGGAGAGTGCGGCAGCATCGTTGGCGCGGTCGATCACCACGAGCAGGTTCTTGCGGTCCGAGATCGCCTTCAGCGTGGCGCGGGCTTCCTTGGTGGACGGCGTAGTGCCGGCGACCAGGGACTCCACCACGTGGATGCGACCGTTGCGGGCGCGGTCAGAGAGGGCGCCACGCAGAGCGGCAGCCTTCATCTTCTTGGGGGTGCGCTGGCTGTAGTCACGCGGGGTCGGGCCGTGCACGACGCCACCACCGGTCATGTGAGGAGCACGGACGGAACCCTGACGAGCGCGGCCGGTGCCCTTCTGCTTGAACGGCTTGCGACCGGCACCGGCGACTTCGCCGCGGTTCTTGGTCTTGTGAGTGCCCTGACGAGCAGCAGCGAGCTGCGCGACGACGACCTGGTGCAGCAGCGGCACGTTGGTCTGGACGTCGAAGATCTCGGCGGGCAGGTCAACCTTGATGGTGTTGGCCATGGTACTAGGCTCCCTTCACGGCGGTGCGTACGAGGACGACCGAGCCGCGGGCGCCGGGGACGGCACCCTTGATCAGGAGCAGCGACTTCTCGGCGTCGACCGCGTGAACCGTCAGGTTCATCGTGGTGTGACGCGCGGCGCCCATGCGACCGGCCATTTTCAGGCCCTTGAAGACGCGGCTCGGGGTGGAGGCGCCACCGATGGAACCGGGCTTGCGGTGGTTCTTGTGGGCACCGTGGGAAGCACCGACGCCGTGGAAGCCGTGACGCTTCATGACACCGGCGAAGCCCTTGCCCTTAGTGGTACCGACGACGTCGATCTTCTGACCGGCCTCGAAGACCTCCACGGACAGCTGCTGACCGAGCTCGTAGCTCTCGGCGTCAGCGGTGCGCAGCTCGACGACGTGGCGGCGCGGGGTGACCCCGGCCTTGTCGAAGTGGCCGGCAAGCGGCTTGGTGACCTTGCGCGGGTCGATCTGGCCGAAGCCGATCTGAACCGCGGTGTAGCCGTCCTTCTCAGCATTGCGCAGCTGGGTGACGACGTTGGAGTCAGCCTGGACGACAGTGACGGGGATGAGCTTGTTGTTCTCGTCCCAGACCTGGGTCATGCCGAGCTTCGTGCCCAGCAGGCCCTTAACATTGCGGGTTGCGGTCATAGTTTTCTCAGCACCTCCCTCAGAGCTTGATTTCGATGTTCACGTCAGCCGGCAGGTCGAGACGCATGAGCGAGTCGACGGCCTTAGGCGTGGGGTCGATGATGTCGATCAGACGCTTGTGAGTACGCATTTCGAAGTGCTCACGGCTGTCCTTGTACTTGTGGGGAGAACGGATAACGCAGTACACGTTCTTCTCGGTGGGCAGCGGCACCGGGCCGACTACCGTTGCGCCTGCGCGCGTGACCGTCTCAACGATCTTCCGTGCCGAAACATCAATGACCTCGTGGTCATATGACTTCAGCCGGATGCGGATCTTCTGTCCCGCCATGTCGCCTGACTCTCTTTCAGTTAGGTGCGTTCCTGGAAAACCAGAACCGCTTTCGCATCTCTTTGCTGTTGTGCGCGGCTGCCGAAGCATTTGAAGTCGTGACTACCGCTCTCCGAACGAACTGAATCCGAGTGATCCCGGGTTCCTCAATCCATCGGAGCCTCCGACCCCCGCGGTCGGGCGTGTCGCGCTTCTCCAAGCACACCACACCGTCATTCAGAGGTGGATTGTCATTGCCCCTGCCTTCAACCTGGCCCCTGGCTCCCGGCATTATCCGGGGCGGGACGCGAAGAAGCGCGCGAGCAACCCTTCAAGTATGCCGCATCCTCGGCTCAAACGCCAATCGACCTCCCAGCGGCGCCTGATACCTGCGGAAACGCAGAATGCCCCACTGCCGAAGCAGTGGGGCATTCTCACCGGCGCGAAGCCGGAAGCGTCGTCAGGTGATTACTTGACGATCTTGGTCACACGACCCGAACCAACGGTGCGGCCACCCTCACGGATAGCGAAGCCGAGGCCCTCTTCCATGGCGATGGGCTGGATCAGCTCAACGCTCATCTCGGTGTTGTCGCCAGGCATGACCATCTCGGTGCCCTCGGGGAGGGTGATGACGCCGGTGACATCCGTGGTACGGAAGTAGAACTGCGGGCGGTAGTTCGAGTAGAACGGGTTGTGACGCCCACCCTCGTCCTTGGAGAGGATGTAGACGTTCGCCTCGAAGTTGGTGTGCGGGGTGATGGAACCCGGCTTCACCACAACCTGGCCACGCTCGACATCGTCGCGCTTCAGGCCACGGAGCAGCAGGCCACAGTTCTCGCCGGCCCAAGCCTCGTCGAGCTGCTTGTGGAACATCTCGATACCGGTGACCGTGGTCTTCTGGACCGGACGGATACCGACGATCTCGACCTCGGAGTTGATGGCGAGGGTGCCACGCTCGGCGCGGCCGGTCACCACGGTGCCACGACCGGTGATGGTGAAGACATCCTCGATCGGCATCAGGAACGGCTTGTCACGGTCACGGATGGGATCCGGAACGGACTCGTCGACGGCGGCCATGAGCTCCTGGACGGAAGCAACCCACTTGGGGTCGCCTTCCAGAGCCTTCAGACCGGAGACGCGGATGACGGGAGCGTTGTCGCCGTCGAACTCCTGGGAGGAGAGCAGTTCGCGAACTTCCATCTCCACGAGGTCGAGGAGTTCCTCGTCCTCAACCATGTCGGACTTGTTCAGCGCGACCAGCAGGTAGGGAACACCAACCTGGCGGGCGAGCAGAACGTGCTCGCGGGTCTGAGCCATCGGGCCGTCGGTAGCGGCAACCACGAGGATCGCGCCGTCCATCTGAGCAGCACCGGTGATCATGTTCTTGATGTAGTCAGCGTGACCGGGGGCGTCAACGTGTGCGTAGTGACGCTTCTCGGTCTGGTACTCCACGTGGGAGATGTTGATGGTGATACCGCGCTGGCGCTCTTCCGGAGCAGAGTCGATGGAAGCGAAGTCGCGCTGCTCGTTGAGATCCGGGTACTGGTCGTACAGCACCTTGGAAATGGCGGCCGTCAGCGTCGTCTTACCGTGGTCAACGTGACCGATGGTGCCGATGTTGACGTGCGGCTTAGTCCGCTCGAACTTTGCCTTTGCCACAGGTTCCTCCTAGAACATTTTTCAAGTGACGTGCTACTTCGCCGCGGGTGTCGCGGCAGAACTTGTACAAGTCTACTTGGGGGCAGGGGTTTTGATGAAATTGCGGTTCAGGGGCTGAACTGCCCCTGGGGCCGAGTTGTCGCGGCACCTCGGCGAGTAGCCGGAAGTTTCGCGACGACGGCTGGAGATCTGCGGGCAGACCTCCAGCCGAGGTGCGACAACTTACTCGCCGCGGCTCTTCTGAATGATCTCGTCGGCCACAGCCTTCGGGACCTCAGCGTAGCTGTCGAAGGTCATCGAGTACACAGCACGGCCCTGGGTCTTGGACCGCAGGTCGCCGATGTAGCCGAACATTTCGGACAGCGGGACGTTGGCACGGATCACCTTGACACCGGCGGCATCCTCCATGGACTGGATCATGCCACGACGGGAGTTGAGGTCACCGATGACGTCGCCCATGTACTCCTCAGGAGTACGGACCTCGACGGCCATGAGCGGCTCGAGGAGAACCGGGTTGGCACGGCGGGCGCCTTCCTTGAACACCTGGGAACCGGCGATCTTGAACGCCATTTCCGAGGAGTCGACATCGTGGTAAGCGCCGTCGATCAGGATCGCCTTCACACCGACCATCGGGTAGCCGGCCAGGATGCCGAACTGCATGGCGTCCTGGATACCTGCGTCGATGGAGGGGATGTACTCGCGCGGAACGCGGCCACCGGTGACCTTGTTCTCGAACTCGTAGAAGGTGCCGTCCGTGGTCTCGAGCGGCTCGAAGGAAACCTGCACCTTGGCGAACTGGCCGGAACCACCGGTCTGCTTCTTGTGGGTGAAGTCGACCTTCTCAACGGCCTTCTTGATGGTTTCGCGGTAGGCGACCTGGGGCTTGCCCACGTTGGCCTCGACCTTGAATTCGCGGCGCATGCGGTCCACCAGGATGTCCAGGTGGAGCTCGCCCATGCCGGCGATGACCGTCTGGCCAGTGTCCTCGTTGAGGGAGACCTGGAAGGTCGGGTCCTCAGCGGAGAGCTTCTGGATGGCCGTGGAGAGCTTCTCCTGGTCGCCCTTCGAGTTCGGCTCGATGGCGACGGAGATCACGGGCTCGGGGAAGCTCATGGACTCCAGCACGATCTGGTTCTGCGGATCGCAGAGGGTGTCACCGGTGGTGGTGTCCTTCAGACCGATGGCGGCGTAGATGTGGCCGGCGGTGGCGCCCTCGACAGGCATCTCCTTGTTGGCGTGCATCTGGAAGAGCTTGCCGATGCGCTCCTTCTTGCCCTTGGTGGAGTTGACCACCTGAGCGCCGGCCTCGACGTGACCGGAGTACACGCGGACGAAGGTCAGCTGACCGAAGAAGGGGTGCGCGGCGATCTTGAACGCGAGGGCGGAGAACGGCTCGTCAGCGCTGGGCTTACGGACCAGTTCCTCTTCCTCGTTGCGCGGGTTGTGGCCGATCATGTCCGGCACGTCCAGCGGGGACGGCAGGAAGTCGATCACGGCGTCGAGCATCGGCTGAACGCCACGGTTCTTGAAGGCGGAGCCACAGAACACGGGGTACAGCTCGGAGTTGACGGTCATCTTGCGGATGCCGGCCTTGAGTTCTTCAAGGGTGAGTTCTTCGCCCTCGAGGTACTTCTCCATGAGCTCTTCGGAGGACTCGGCGACGGTCTCGACGAGCTGTGCGCGGTATTCCTCGGCACGCTCCTTGAGATCGGCGGGGATCTCCTGGACCTCGTAGGAGGCACCCATGGTCACATCGCCCTTGGCGTCGCCAGGCCACACGAGTGCGCGCATCTCAAGCAGGTCCACGACACCGATGAAGTCGTTCTCGGAACCGATGGGCAGCTGCATGACGAGCGGCTTGGCACCCAGGCGGCTGATGATGGTGTCGACCGTGAAGTAGAAGTCGGCGCCCAGCTTGTCCATCTTGTTGACGAAGCAGATACGCGGGACGTTGTACTTGTCGGCCTGACGCCACACGGTCTCGGACTGCGGCTCAACGCCTTCCTTGCCGTCGAAGACGGCAACGGCACCGTCGAGGACGCGCAGGGAGCGCTCAACCTCGACCGTGAAGTCCACGTGACCGGGGGTGTCGATGATGTTGATCTGGTTCTTGTTCCAGAAGCAGGTCACCGCGGCGGAGGTGATGGTGATGCCGCGTTCCTTTTCCTGTTCCATCCAGTCGGTGGTGGACGCACCGTCGTGCGTTTCACCGATCTTGTGGTTCACACCCGTGTAGAACAGGATGCGTTCCGTCGTAGTGGTCTTGCCGGCATCGATGTGGGCCATGATGCCGATGTTGCGGACCTTGTTAAGGTCGGTAAGCACGTCCTGTGCCACGGTGTCTCCCTTTGAGATGGACTACACATCCGCCGCCGACCGAGTAGGCCGGCGGCGGAACGTGAGGTTTTACCAGCGGTAGTGAGCGAAGGCCTTGTTGGACTCGGCCATCTTGTGGGTGTCTTCGCGGCGCTTGACAGCGGCGCCGAGACCGTTGGAGGCATCCAGGATCTCGTTGCGGAGGCGCTCGGTCATGGTCTTCTCACGACGGGCCTTGGAGTAGCCGACGAGCCAGCGGAGGGCCAGCGCGGTGGCGCGGCCCGGCTTGACCTCGACCGGAACCTGGTAGGTGGCGCCGCCGACGCGGCGGGACTTGACCTCGAGGCTCGGCTTGATGTTGTCCATGGCCTTCTTCAGGGTTGCCACGGGATCATTGCCGGACTTCTCGCGAGCACCTTCGAGGGCACCGTAGACGATGCGCTCGGCGGTGGACTTCTTGCCGTCCACGAGAACCTTGTTGATCAGCTGGGTGACCAGCGGGGAGCCGTAAACCGGATCCGAAACGAGCGGCCGCTTGGGGGCCGGACCCTTGCGAGGCATATTACTTCTTCTCCATCTTCGCGCCGTAGCGGCTACGAGCCTGCTTGCGGTTCTTCACACCCTGGGTGTCGAGGGCACCACGGACGATCTTGTAGCGAACGCCGGGGAGATCCTTCACACGACCACCGCGCACCAGCACGATGGAGTGTTCCTGCAGGTTGTGACCCACGCCCGGGATGTAAGCCGTGACCTCGACGCCGCCGTTGAGGCGGACACGGGCGACCTTACGCAGAGCCGAGTTCGGCTTCTTCGGGGTGGTGGTGTACACGCGGGTGCAGACACCGCGGCGCATCGGGCTGCCCTTAAGGGCAGGAGCCTTGGTCTTGGAGACCTTCGGCGTGCGGCCCTTACGGACCAGCTGCTGAATAGTAGGCACTGTTCGTGTTCTCCATCATCTGGAGCGGCCGTTCCCGGCCACTCCCCATTTGCTTTGCCCCGGCCCGTGACCTCACGGCAAGAGCCGCGGATTCGCCAGGGCGAAGCACTTCAAAGAGATGCACATCCGGTCCATTCCGAAGAAATCCCAAAGGGCCCCAGACATGCAAAAGCGTGGCATTCGTTGTGCAAGTTACCCACAACATGGACGGTGTCCGCTGCCACTAAATCAATCAAATCAACTGTACCACGAGCGGCGCTCCCCCGCGGAATCCGCATCCGGCACCGGCCGTCCCTCCGCGCGTCGTCCTTGACTCGCGGCCCGGGACGGAACAGGATGCGAACAGCTGAACCCCCAGGCCGGGACGGCCTCCACCTCTACGGCTGAACGGAGTGTCATGGCGGACGCCGATCTGGTACTGGAAGGCGGAGGGGTGAAGGGTTCGGCTCTGGCCGGTGCCATCGCGGCCCTGGAGGGCGCGCCGTCGCCGTACACCTTCCACCGGGTGGCCGGCACCTCGGCCGGTGCGATCGTCGCCTCGTTCCTGGCCGCCGGCATGAGTTCCTCCCAGATCAGAGAAGTCCTGAACGAACTCGACTTCTCCCGGTTCCAGGATCGCAAGGGATTGCTGAGCCGGGTACCCGTCCTCGGCCCGGGCCTGGGGCTGCTCCTGCACCAAGGCCTCTACGCCGGCGAATTCCTGCACGACTGGATCTCCCGCACCCTGGCGGCCGAGGGGGTCCGCACCTGGGGCGATCTGCGGATGGATGATCCCGGGTCCGCTCTCCCCCGTGCCCAGCGGTACCGGCTCGTGGTGATCGTCTCCGACGTCTCCCGTGGACTGATGCTCCGGCTCCCCTGGGATTATCGGCAGCTCATGGGCGTGGATCCCGACAGCATCCCGGTGGCCGACGCCATCCGCGCTTCCGCATCGGTGCCGTTCTTCTTCCACCCCTGGCGCATGCCGATGAATCCACGGGTCACCGGTCACGACCGGATCGTCTGCGTCGATGGCGGCCTGCTCTCCAATTTCCCGATCGACGTCTTCGACCGCCACGACGGCCAAGCTGCACGCTGGCCGACACTCGGGGTCAAACTCTCGGGACATCAAAGTCTGCGCAGCCAGGACTGGAATCCGGAACACAACAGTGTGCAGTTCAGCTGGTCACTGCTCCACACGCTAATGAGTGCGCAGGAACGCACCCACATCAACGACCCGGCGATCCGGGCCCGGACGATCTTCGTGGACACCTCCCCCTACCGGCCGACGGATTTCAGTCTCGGCCAGGAGGACAAACAGATCCTCTACCAGTCCGGGATGAAGGCCGCGCAGCAATTCCTCAGACGCTGGGACTGGGCCGATTGGAAACGCCGCTTTCACGGCTGAGGACAGACCGGCCCGGAACCCGGCATCGCCGCAGACGGCAAGAGACCCCCACCGGATTCCGGTGGGGGTCTCTTCGCTATCGGCGCTTACGCTCCGACCAGGATCAGCGGTAGTCGCCACCCAGGTCGTAGTCGTCCAGCGGGATCGCGTGGAACTCGTTGCCGCCGTCGACACCCATGGGGTCATAGGAGAAGTCGCTGAAGGACGCCTGGGCGGAGAAGATGCTCGCCTTGGCTTCCTCAGTCGGCTCAACGTTCACCTCGGTGTAGCGCGGGAGACCCGTGCCGGCCGGGATGAGCTTACCGATGATGACGTTCTCCTTGAGGCCCAGCAGCGGGTCGCTCTTGCCTTCCATGGCCGCCTGGGTGAGCACCCGGGTGGTCTCCTGGAAGGAAGCGGCCGACAGCCACGACTCGGTGGCCAGCGACGCCTTGGTGATGCCCATGAGCTCGGGACGGCCGGAGGCCGGCTTCTTGCCCTCGGACACCACGCGACGGTTCTCGCCCTCGAAGCGGCTGCGCTCGGCGAGCTCGCCGGGCAGCAGATCCGAATCGCCGGACTCGATCACGGTGACGCGACGCAGCATCTGACGGACGATGACCTCCACGTGCTTGTCGTGGATGCCGATGCCCTGGCTGCGGTACACGCCCTGAACCTCGTCCACCAGGAACTTCTGCGCGGCACGGGGACCCATGATGCGCAGCACCTGCTTGGGGTCCACCGGACCCTGGACGAGCTTCTGGCCGACGCCGACGTGCTCGCCGTCGTTGACCAGCAGACGCGAACGACGCAGGACCGGGTAGGCCAGCTCTTCCGTGCCGTCGTCCGGGGTGACCACGAGGCGGACGGAGTTCTCGCCCTCCTCGATGGTGACGCGGCCGGCCGACTCGGAGATCGGAGCCACACCCTTCGGGGTACGGGCTTCGAAGAGCTCCTGGATACGGGGCAGACCCTGGGTGATGTCGTCGCCACCACCGGCGGACACGGCACCACCCGTGTGGAAGGTACGCATCGTCAGCTGGGTACCGGGCTCGCCGATGGACTGGGCGGCGATGATGCCGACAGCCTCACCGATGTCCACGGTCTTGCCGGTGGCCAGGGAGCGGCCGTAGCAGAGCGCGCAGGTGCCCACGGTGGACTCACAGGTCAGCACGGAGCGGACCTTGATCTCCGTGATGCCCGCAGCGAACAGCTCGGCGATGACCACGTCGCCGCAGTCGGTGCCGCCTGCAGCCAGCACATTGCCCTCGGCATCGACGACGTCGACGGCCAGGGTGCGTGCGTAGGCGCTGTTCTCGACGTTCTCGTCCAGGTGCAGCTCACCGTTCTCATCCACGATGGCGATCGGGGTGACGAGACCGCGCTCAGTGCCGCAGTCCTCTTCACGGACGATGACATCCTGGGAGACGTCCACCAGACGACGGGTCAGGTAACCCGAGTTGGCGGTACGCAGAGCGGTGTCGGCCAGACCCTTACGGGCACCGTGCGTGGCGATGAAGTACTCGAGCACGGACAGGCCCTCGCGGTAGGAGGACTTGATCGGGCGCGGGATGATCTCACCACGCGGGTTGGCCACGAGGCCACGGATACCCGCGATCTGACGAACCTGCATCCAGTTACCACGGGCACCGGAGGAGACCATGCGGTTGATGGTGTTCATCGGGGAGAGCGACTTGCGCATCACACCGGCGACCTCATCAGTGGCCTTGCCCCAGAGCTCGATCAGTTCCTGACGGCGCTCGTCTTCGTCGATCAGACCCTTGTCGTACTGACCCTGGATCTTCGCGGCCTTGGCCTCGTACCCGGCCAGGATCTCCGGCTTGGCGGCAGGCACCTCGATATCCGAGATGGCGACCGTCACGCCGGAACGCGTGGCCCAGTAGAAACCGGCGTCCTTGAGGTTGTCCAGCGTCGCAGCCGTGACGACCTTGGGGTAACGCTCGGCCAGATCGTTGACGATCCGGGAGAGCTCGCCCTTGTCCGCGACGGCTTCGACCCACGGGTAATCCGCAGGCAGGGTGTCGTTGAAGAGCACCTGTCCAAGAGACGTCTCGACGATGGTCCGCTGACCCGGCTCCCAGCCCTCGGGAGCTTCCCAGCCCTCGTACGGCACGAAGTTGTCCAGGCGGATCTTCACCTTGGAGTTCAGGTGCAGCTCGCGGGAGTCGAAGGCCATGACGGCTTCGGACACGGACGAGAAGATCCGGCCTTCACCGGCGGAGCCGACGCGCTTGGTGGTCAGGTGGTACAGACCGATGATCATGTCCTGCGAAGGCAGGGTCACCGGGCGGCCGTCCGAGGGCTTCAGGATGTTGTTCGAGGACAGCATCAAGATGCGGGCCTCGGCCTGTGCCTCCGGGCTCAGCGGCAGGTGCACAGCCATCTGGTCGCCGTCGAAGTCGGCGTTGAAGGCAGCACACACGAGCGGGTGCAGCTGAATGGCCTTGCCTTCCACGAGCTGCGGCTCGAAGGCCTGGATGCCCAGACGGTGCAGGGTGGGTGCACGGTTGAGCAGCACCGGGTGTTCGGTGATGATCTCTTCCAGCACGTCCCAGACCTGCGGACGGTAACGCTCCACCATGCGCTTGGCGCTCTTGATGTTCTGAGCGTGGTTGAGGTCCACCAAGCGCTTCATCACGAACGGCTTGAAGAGCTCCAGAGCCATCTGCTTGGGCAGACCACACTGGTGCAGCTTCAGCTGCGGGCCGACGACGATGACCGAACGGCCGGAGTAGTCGACGCGCTTGCCGAGGAGGTTCTGGCGGAAACGACCCTGCTTGCCCTTGAGCATTTCGCTCAGGGACTTCAGCGGACGGTTGCCCGGACCGGTGACGGGGCGGCCACGGCGGCCGTTGTCGAAGAGGTTGTCAACAGCTTCCTGCAGCATGCGCTTTTCGTTGTTGACGATGATCTCCGGCGCACCCAGCTCGAGCAGACGCTTGAGACGGTTGTTGCGGTTGATCACGCGACGGTACAGGTCGTTGAGGTCGGAGGTCGCGAAGCGGCCACCGTCCAGCTGGACCATGGGGCGCAGTTCCGGCGGGATCACCGGAACGGCATCCAGGACCATGCCCAGCGGGCTGTTGTCCGTGGTGAGGAACGCGTTGACGACCTTGAGGCGCTTCAGCGCACGGGTCTTACGCTGACCCTTGCCGTTCTGGATGATGTCGCGCAGGAGCTCGGCTTCGGCCTCCAGGTCGAAGTTCTCCAGACGCTTCTTGATCGCCTCGGCGCCCATGGAGCCCTCGAAGTACATGCCGTAACGGTCACGCAGTTCGCGGTACAGGCCCTCATCGCCCTCAAGGTCAGCGACCTTGAGGTTCTTGAAGCGGTCCCAGACCTGCTCCAGGCGCTCGATGTCGGCGTCCGCACGCTTACGGACGTTCGCCATCTGACGGTCCGCGGAGTCACGGGCCTTCTTCTTGTCGGCGGCCTTGGCTCCCTCGCCCTCCAGGCGGGCGAGCTCGTCCTCGAGGTCACGGGCGATCGCGGCGATGTCGGCATCGCGGGTGTCGACCAGCTGCTTCTTCTCCACATCGTGCTCGATCTGGAGGTTGGGCAGCTCGGCGTGACGGTTGTCCTCGTCGACACTGGTGATCATGTACGCGGCGAAGTAGATGACCTTCTCAAGGTCCTTCGGAGCGAGGTCGAGGAGGTAACCGAGACGGGACGGCACACCCTTGAAGTACCAGATGTGGGTGACGGGAGCGGCGAGCTCGATGTGGCCCATGCGCTCACGGCGCACCTTGGCACGGGTGACCTCGACGCCACAGCGCTCACAGATGATGCCCTTGAAGCGCACGCGCTTGTACTTGCCGCAGTAGCACTCCCAGTCGCGGGAGGGGCCGAAGATCTTCTCGCAGAAAAGACCGTCCTTCTCCGGCTTCAGAGTGCGGTAGTTGATGGTTTCCGGCTTCTTGACTTCGCCATAGGACCACTGACGGATGTCATCCACAGTGGCCAGGCCGATCTGCATGAGGCCGAAGGAAGATTCGCTGGACATGGAATCCTGTTCTCTCTTGTCTGAAAAGTCTTGACTGTCTTAGAAGAGGCGGGGTGCGACGGCGGCGGGTGACCGCCGCCGTCGCACGTCACTACACCTCTTCGACGGAGCTGGGCTCTGCGCGGGACAGATCGATACCCAGTTCCTCAGCAGCCGTGAAGACTGCATCGTCAGAGTCACGCATCTCGATCGTGGTGCCGTCCGTGGAGAGGACCTCCACGTTCAGGCACAGCGACTGCATTTCCTTGATCAGAACCTTGAAGGACTCGGGGACACCCGGTTCCGGGATGTTCTCACCCTTGACGATGGCCTCGTAGACCTTCACGCGGCCGTGGATGTCATCAGACTTGATGGTGAGGAGTTCCTGGAGCGTGTACGCCGCGCCATAGGCCTCCAGGGCCCACACTTCCATTTCACCGAAGCGCTGGCCACCGAACTGGGCCTTACCGCCGAGCGGCTGCTGGGTGATCATGGAGTACGGACCGGTGGAACGGGCGTGGATCTTGTCGTCCACCAGGTGGTGGAGCTTCAGGATGTACATGTAGCCCACGGAGATCGGGTCCGGGAACGGCTCACCGGAACGACCGTCGAACAGACGGGTCTTGCCGGAGGAGTCGATCAGGCGATCGCCGTCACGGGTGACGTTGGTGGAGTCCAGCAGACCGGAGATCTCCTCCTCGCGGGCACCGTCGAACACCGGGGTGGCCAGGGTCTGGTTCGGACCGGTTTCACGCGGCAGATTCGGAAGGTTCTTGACCCACTCCGGCTCTCCCTCGATCTTCCAGCCGGTCTTGGCGACCCAGCCGAGGTGCGTTTCCAGCACCTGACCGACGTTCATTCGACCGGGGACACCCAGCGGGTTGAGCACGACGTCGACGGGGGTTCCGTCTGCCAGGAACGGCATGTCCTCGATCGGCAGGATCTTGGAGATGACGCCCTTGTTGCCGTGACGGCCGGCGAGCTTGTCACCGTCCGTGATCTTGCGCTTGGCGGCCACGTAGACGCGCACCAGCTGGTTCACGCCCGGGGGCAGCTCGTCGTCGTTGTCGCGGTCGAAGACGCGCACGCCGATGACCGTGCCGGACTCGCCGTGGGGAACCTTCAGGGAGGTGTCACGGACTTCGCGGGACTTCTCACCGAAGATGGCGCGCAGCAGACGCTCCTCCGGGGTCAGCTCGGTCTCACCCTTGGGAGTGACCTTGCCGACCAGGATGTCGCCGGCTTCGACCTCAGCACCGATGTGGATGATGCCACGCTCGTCAAGGCCCGCCAGGACCTCTTCCGAGACGTTCGGGATGTCACGGGTGATCTCCTCGGCACCGAGCTTGGTGTCGCGGGCATCGATCTCGTGCTCCTCGATGTGGATGGAGGACAGGACGTCCTCCGCCACCAGGCGCTGGGAAAGGATGATGGCATCCTCGAAGTTGTGTCCCTCCCAGGACATGAACGCCACCAGCAGGTTGCGTCCGAGGGACAGCTCGCCCTCGTCGGTGGAGGGGCCGTCGGCGATGATGCCGCCGACCTCGAGGCGCTGGCCTTCGTTCACCAGGACACGGTGGTTGTAGCAGTTGCCCTGGTTGGAACGCGAGAACTTGCCGATCCGGTAGCTGGTCTCGGTCCCGTCGTCGTTGAGCATGACGACCAGATCCGCGGAGACCTCGCTGACGACGCCGGCCTTGCGGGCCACGACGACGTCACCGGCGTCGACCGCTGCTGCGCGCTCCATGCCGGTGCCCACGAAGGGGGCCTCGGCGCGGACCAGCGGCACGGCCTGACGCTGCATGTTGGCACCCATGAGGGCTCGGTTGGCGTCGTCGTGCTCCAGGAACGGAATCAGGGCCGTCGCCACAGACACCATCTGGCGCGGGGAGACGTCCATGTACTGCACGTCCTCGGCCGGGATGAGCACGGGCTCGCCGCCGCCGCCGCGCTCACGCACGAGGACGGCTTCCTCGGTGAAGCGGTTGTCGGCGTCCAGCGGCGCGTTGGCCTGGGCGATGACGACCTCGGCCTCGTCGTCGGCGGTCAGGTACTCGACCTGGTCGCTGACGACGCCGTTCTCCACCTTGCGGTACGGGGTCTCGATGAAGCCGAAGGCGTTGATCCGACCGTAGGAGGCCAGCGAGCCGATCAGACCGATGTTCGGGCCTTCAGGGGTCTCGATGGGGCACATGCGGCCGTAGTGGGACGGGTGAACGTCTCGGACTTCCATGCCTGCGCGGTCACGGGACAGACCGCCCGGGCCCAGCGCCGAGAGACGGCGCTTGTGCGTCAGACCGGAGAGCGGGTTGTTCTGGTCCATGAACTGCGAGAGCTGGGACGTTCCGAAGAACTCCTTGATCGCAGCGACCACGGGACGGATGTTGATCAGCGACTGCGGGGTGATCGCCTCGACGTCCTGCGTGGTCATGCGTTCGCGGACGACACGCTCCATGCGGGACAGGCCGGTGCGGACCTGGTTCTCGATCAGCTCGCCCACCGCGCGGATACGGCGGTTGCCGAAGTGGTCGATGTCATCGACCTCGACCCGCAGATCCACTTCCTCGCCGTCGCGGGCACCCTTCAGGGTGGTCTCGCCGGCGTGCAGAGCGACCAGGAACTTGATCATGGCCACGATGTCCTCGACGTGGAGGATGGAAGCCTCGCGGTCGGAGAGCGGACGGTCGATGCCGAGCTTGCGGTTGATCTTGTACCGGCCGACCTTGGCCAGGTCATAGCGCTTGGCGTTGAAGTAGAGGTTGTCCAGCAGGTTCTGGGCGGCCTCGACGGTGGGCGGCTCGCCCGGACGCAGCTTGCGGTAGATGTCCAGGAGGGCTTCCTCCTGGGTCTGCGTGGTGTCCTTCTCGAGGGTTGCGCGGATGGAGTCGTACTCGCCGAACTCCTCCAGGATCCGGCCCTCGGTCCAGCCGAGCGCCTTCAGCAGCACCGTGACGGACTGCTTGCGCTTGCGGTCCAGACGGACGCCGACCTGATCGCGCTTGTCGATCTCAAGCTCGAACCAGGCACCGCGCGACGGAATGATGCGCGCGGTGTAGATGTCCTTGTCGCTGGTCTTGTCCGGAGCCTTCTCGAAGTAGGCGCCCGGGGAACGGACCAGCTGGGATACGACGACACGCTCGGTGCCGTTGACGACGAAGGTGCCCTTCTCCGTCATGAGGGGGAAGTCACCCATGAACACGGTCTGCTGCTTGATTTCGCCCGTGTTGTTGTTGATGAACTCAGCCTTGACGTACAGCGGGGCGGAGTAGGTCGCGTCGCGATCCTTGCACTCGGCCATGGTGTACTTGGGCTCGTAGAACTCAGGATCGGAGAAGCTCAGGGACATGGTGCCCTGGAAGTCTTCGATCGGCGAGATCTCTTCGAAGATGTCGGCGAGGCCAGAGGTGGTGGCCACTGAATCGTCGCCGGCCTCGATCGCCGCAGCGACCTTGGCCTGCCAACGCTCGTTGCCTACCAGCCAGTCAAAGCTGTCCGTCTGGAGAGCAAGCAGGTTGGGGACGTCAAGCGGTTCGTGAATCTTCGCGAATGAGATGCGACGGGTCGCACCATCGGTGGTAGCGGTTTCGTTGTTTGGGGTGCTCGAGGCGACCAAGAGGGTTCCTTCCACAGACCTTCGGGCTGGACAGCCCTCCCCCTTTTGAGTGCCAGTAGACGCTGCACACGCTGGGCACCACCTGTCCGGGACCGCTATATGACCCGGGACCGCTCTGAAACGCCGGCAGAAAACTGCTTAAACGCCACAGGCACGACCAGCCCACCGCTATATGAAGGCTGACGGTACAGAGGGAAGACGCAAATACCCACGGTACAGGACAGAAACGAATATGTCTACCCCAGTCACTAGGCCCGCGTCAAGCCGAGCCGCGACCCGGCGAGCCGTCCTCAGCCCTCCGGGACCGTGATGTCGGCGACCGTCGCGTCGTAGGCCCGGATCAGCTGATCGGCATCGACGAAGAGGCTGAACCCATGGGCACCGGCACCCATCGCGACGCGCTGCCCGACGATCGTCTCGTCCGCGAAGACCGGCCACTCCCCCGCACTTCCGATCGGTGTGATGGTTCCCCGCTCATAACCGGTCGCCTCGAATGCCAACTCGGCCTCGGGGAGACGAAGACGGTTCACGCCCACCACCGCTCTGAGCTTCGGCCAGGAGATGGCCCGTCCGCCTGGGACGAGAGCGAACAGATAGCTTCCATCGGAGCGCTTCACCACGAGGGTCTTGACGATGCTCGACGGCGGGATCTCCAGCAACGCCGCCGCCTCCGCCAAGGACTTCGCAGCGGGACGCTCGCGCACTTCGATCTCAAGGCCCCGCACTGCGGCGGCCTCGCGTACCCGGGCGTGCGGATCTGGCATGATTCCCTCCTCGGACGGACCGTTCCTCTTCATCCTGTCAGACCGGGCGTCCCCGGGACAGCACACGATAGCCTTGTCGCAGTACGCCACGACGGAAAGCGAAGGCCCATGTCCACCCTTGAAAACAACAACGACGTTGTCATCCTCGCAGCGGCCCGCACCCCCCAGGGCCGCCTGAACGGGCAGCTCGCCGCCAAGACGGCGGTCCAGCTCGGAAGCCACGCCATCAAAGCGGCCGTGGAGCGGGCGGGGATTGACCCTTCTGAAGTCCAGGCCGTGATCATGGGCCAGGTCCTGCAGGCGGGCGCGGGCCAGAACCCGGCGCGTCAGAGCTCCATCGGCGCAGGCATCGGCTGGGACGTTCCGGCGATCACTCTGAACAAGGTCTGCCTCTCCGGGCTGACTGCCGTGATCGATGCCGCACGCCTCATCCGCGCCGGCGAGGCCGACGTCGTCGTCGCCGGCGGCCAGGAATCCATGACGCGCGCCCCGCACCTGCTGCCGGGCTCCCGGCAAGGCTGGGCCTACGGGACCGTTCAGGCGCTCGACCACGCCGCGCACGACGGGCTGACGGACGCCTTCGACGGGCAGTCGATGGGCCTCTCCACGGAGAGCCTCAACCTGACGCTCGGCATCGATCGCAAGGCTCAGGACGAAGTGGCAGCCGCATCCCACCAGAGGGCGGCCCAGGCCATCGATGGCGGCGTCCTCGCCGAGGAGATCGCGCCGCTGAGCATCGCCCAGCGTAAGGGTGAGCCGAAGATCGTCGACACCGACGAGGGCGTCCGGGCAGGCACCACCACCGAGACCCTCGCTCCGCTGAAGGCCGCATTCGCCACCGACGGCACCATCACGGCGGGCAACTCCTCTCCGCTGTCGGACGGCGCGTCCGCGCTGGTCCTGGCCTCCCGCGCCTACGCCGAACAGCACGGGCTCGACTACCTCGCCGTCGTCGGCAAGCCCGGCCAGGTGGCCGGCCCGGACAACTCGCTGCACTCCCAGCCGTCCCACGCCATCAGCGCCGCTCTGAAGCGTGCGGGCTGGTCCGTGGAGGATCTGGACTTCATCGAGATCAATGAGGCCTTCGGATCGGTGGCGGTCCAGTCCCTGAAGGATCTCGGATACCCGCTGGAGAAGTGCAACATCCACGGCGGCGCCATCGCCCTCGGACACCCGATCGGGGCCTCAGGCGCACGCCTGGCGCTGCACGCCGCCTACGAACTCAAGCGCCGCGGAGGCGGCAAGGCCGCCGTGTCGCTGTGCGGCGGCGGCGGCCAGGGCGAGGCACTGCTGCTCTACCGCGGCTGATCCTCACCCACCCTCTTACGCGAGAAGCCAGTTGAGCACAGTGTCCGGCGTCCGGACTGTGCTCAACTGGCTTCTCGCGTAAGGGGCTCAGGCGGTAACGGTCAGCGGAGCACCGTTGGCGAGCAGCTTCCAGTCCTGACGGCTGAACACCGAGGCGTCCAGCGTTCCGTGCTCGACGACGTAATCGATCATGAGCTGGCGGATCTCCTGCTGACTGTTGCTCAACACGGGTGCGGCGGTCACGCCCGGGTAGCTCCCGCCGCCGCTCTGCCGGTAGTTGTTGATGGCGAGGGCGAACTCCATGCCGTCCGGCACCGGGGCGCCGCCATAGCTCAGGCCCTGAATACGCTGTCCGACGGGCTTTGCGACGTCGATGCTGTATTCCAGCGGTGCATCCAGACCGTAGACGATGTCGTAGTTGTAGTCCGGCGTGCCCGTCGGCGCCAGCGCCGTGGGGGCGTTGGTCAGGTCCTTCGCGGCCACCGTGCTTCCCTGGACACCACGGTAGTAGCTTGCGGACCACTCCAGATAGGCCTTGAGCTGCGCTCCGGTGAACTTGATGCTGAGCAGCGTGTTGTCGAAGATGTACAGGCCCGCGATGTCGCGGATGGTGAGCGGCCCCGCCTTGACGTCCACCTCTCGGGAGAACGGCGCTGCGATGGAAAGCACCGGCAGGGCCGCGTACTCACCCTGCGCGAGCTCGCCCTTGATCCGGCTGGCCTGGACGAAGTTGATGGCGTCGATGGCAGCGGTGTCCTCCCAGCACGCCGTCGCCGTGGACAACGGAGCGGTGGATGTTCCGATGACGGTGTTCACATAGCCGACGGCGGCCTGGTGGGCGGAACCGACGGCGCGGACAATCCACGGGTCCTCCGGCGCGGTCTTCGCGTCCAGCAGGTGTGAGTGCGCCGCCTTCACGGTCCAGGAGCCCCGTTCCTTCACCAGGTCCAGATCGATGACGGAGACCCTCATGCCCCAGCGCAGCGGCTCGGTGAGAAGAACCTGGCGCCCCGTGGTCTTGTTCACCACGAAGCGCTCCGGGATCTCCTGGTGCGCATGTCCGACGAGAATCGCGTCGATGCCGGGGACCTCCTCGGCAAGCTGTGTGGAGGCGTTCTCCGGGAAAGGCAGAGCGTCACCGTAGGAGGAACCCGGGGTCGCTCCGGAATGGCAGGACACGATCACCACGTCGGCACCCGCGGCCTTGACCTGCGGGATCACGACCTTGGCTTCCTCGACGATGCCGTTGAAGGTCAGCTTGCCCTCCACATTGTGGCGGTCCCACAAGGCACAGCCGGGGGTGACGAAGCCGACCAGGCCGACGGTGACCCAGCCGTTGGCCGTCTTGACCCGCTTGAGGATGTACGGACGGAAGGCGTGAGCGCCGCTTCCTTCCGTGTGGACATTGGCACCCAGCAAGGGGAAGTCCAGCTGCTTCTCCCAGGTGCGCAGCACATCGATCCCGTAGTTGAACTCGTGGTTGCCGAGAGCCACGGCGTCGTAGCCGAGTTCGTTCATGGCCAGCGCCATGGGGTGCTTGACCGTCCGGGAAATGGGCTTGATCTTCGCGAAGTAGTACGCGAGCGGGGTGCCCTGAATGGTGTCGCCGGCGTCCAGGGTGAGGGTGTTCGCCGCCCCACGTTCGGCCCGGACCGCCTTGATCAGGGAGGATGCCTGAGCGATGCCGATCTGGTTGCCGTCTTTGTCCGAGTACGCGGCGTTCTTGTAGTAGTCCCAGTTGAAGACGTTGTTGTGCAGATCGGTGGTCCCCAGGACCGTCAGCCGGAAGTTCTTCTTGTCCCGGCCCGGTGCGGCCTCGGCGGGCGTCGCGAGAAGGGCACTCGCGCTGGAGCCGGCGACGACGGCGGCGGCCAGCATGGCTCGACGGCTGACGGATGTGGATTCGCTCATGGGTGCTACCTCGGGTGAGTGATCTGCGACGCTGCCCGACGGACGCCGGGCGGTCGGGGCGAGTGGGCCCAAAGCGTCAGTCTAGGTCCGTTCCTCAGGCTGGGGAAGGAGTTGTGAAACGATTCCTGAATTGTTCACCCGAGGTTGGAACAAGCCGTCGAAAACACCCGGACAGCGGAAAACCCCGCCCACCGAAGTGGACGGGGTTTTCGCAGAGATCAGCTTCCGTTCCGAGTGGAACGGGGAACCGAACCGAAACCGAATTACTTGACGGTGACGGTGGCGCCGGCAGCCTCGAGCTGCTCCTTGGCCTTCTCGGCAGCTTCCTTGGTAGCGCCCTCGAGGACGGCCTTGGGAGCACCGTCGACCAGGTCCTTGGCCTCCTTCAGTCCGAGGGAGGTCAGGGCGCGCACCTCCTTGATGACACCGATCTTCTTGTCGCCAGCGGCCTCGAGGATGACGTCGAACTCGGTCTTCTCCTCGGCCTCTTCAGCAGCGCCGCCACCGGCGGGGCCTGCAACGGCAACAGCTGCTGCGGTGACCTCGAAGGTCTCCTCGAACAGCTTGACGAACTCGGAGAGCTCGATGATGGTCAGTTCCTTGAAAGCTTCGATGAGCTCTTCGTTGCTGAGCTTCGCCATGATTGGCGTCCTTCCTTTAGTTGGTGCCTGCGCACCACAGTGTGTGGGTGGGGAGAAGAGGATCAGGCCTCTTCGGAAGCGGCCTCGGCCGGAGCCTCGGCAGGTGCTTCCTCAGCGGCGGGCGCCGGAGCGCCGTTCTCTTCTTCGAGCTTGATGCGCAGGGCATCAATGATGCGGGCAGCTGCGGCAGCCGGGGCCTTGAGGACACCGGCGACCTTGGCGAGCTGCAGCTCACGGGACTCGAGAGCGGCCAGAGCGGCAACTTCCGAAGCGTTCAGAGCCTTGCCCTCGAAGTAACCGGTCTTGATGACCAGCTGCTTGTTGGCCTTGGCAAAGTCCGTGAGGCTCTTGGCAGCAGCAACGGCGTCGCCCTTGATGAAGGCGATTGCGGTGGGGCCTGCGAGCTGGCCGTCGAACGCGTCGACACCGGCTTCCTTGGCAGCAATCGCGGTCAGGGAGTTCTTGACGACGGAGTACTTGGTCTCCGCGCCCAGAGAACGACGCAGCTCCTTGAGCTGTGCGACAGAGAGCCCGCGGTATTCGGTCAGGACAGCGGCGGTCGATTCGTTGAAATCGGTGGTGATCTCAGAAACTGCGGCCACCTTGTTCGGCGTTGTCATAACCCTCCTTCCGGGGAATCAGGCCGGTCAGGAAGGTCCTTTTGCTCGTGGCGAATGCCTCGCCTCAAGTGCGCAGGGGCACCAACAAAAAACGCCCCGCGCAGGCGCACGGGGCATCATTCAGGACGAATCCTGGAAGCTCGGTTCACCTGCGCCGGCCGCCCTTATGCTGAAGGGTCCTTCGATGGATCCCCGCCCTGCTCGTCGTACGCGGCGCAAGCCAGGCCACTTCGAACAAGGGGAATCCAACAACCGACGGTCTTTGGTACTTCAAGCTTACGGGAGACCCTTGGAACTCGGCAAATCGGACCGCGCGGCCCGTCGTCGAGTGGTCATGCGGCCCGTAGACGGACTCAGGTCACCTTGGGCGTACGGAAGTCCGGGAGCTGCTTCTGCCACAGACCGGTCACACCCGCCGTGTGGAATCCCAATTGCTGATTCACGGTCAGCAGATAGCGGTTCTCCAGGGCGTTCCAGGTGTAGATCACCCGCACATCCGGGAAGAGGTCCTGAAGTTGCTGCATATTGGAGATCTTGAGCAGCAGGCCCAGCTTGTTACCCCGATGCCCGAGGTGCACGTGGGTCTCGTCCTGAAACACCACGTCCTGCCGCTGGGGCAGCACGCTGATGGTCGTCACCCCGACCAGCGCACCGCTCTCGATGTGCTCGACGGCGGTGACCACCGTCCGCCGGCCTTGCGCCATGGCGATCTCCTCCGCACGCCGGAGCGCCTCGGCGTCGTAGTCCTCCCAGTCCTCGGGTGGCATGCCCGCCTCGGCGGCTTCGGCCAGCGTGAGGTCTTCAGCCGAGGAGTCCAGAGCCGCCACATCCGCCAGCCACTGCTCGGGGCAGCGGTCCCGCCAATGGTGAAGTCGGTACCGGCCGGCGTTGGCGGACTCCGCCTCGGCGAGCAGATCACCTTCGAGGACCGTGTCCAGCGGCAAGGCGCACGAGCTGAACTGCTCGATCCTCTCCAGGACGTAGCCGCCACGACGCGCGAAGTCGACGGACCGGCTGGAGAGCGGGACGAATCCGGGCCCACTGTCCGGGAGGAGACTCTCCACCCCATCGCCGAGGCTCGCAGCCGGGTGGTTCGTATCCACGAAAAGATGCCGCCTCCCCTCCGCGCGGGCGAAGTGCTCGGCCGCCCCGATCAGGCCTCTCCCGACACCCCGGCCCTGAGCCTCCGGCAGGATGTCCAGGGTGAACTCCGCAACCTCCACATCACCGAGCAAGGGCAGGGAGATGTCGGCCACCCCGACGATCCGCCCATCGAGCCGGGCCACCAGCAGCACCTGCCGCTCGTAGGGGTCCCGGAGTTCGTAGAGCTTCTCCAGAGGCGTGTAAGCGAGGTCGTCACTGCCCCAGATCGACTGCCGGACGCGGCGGGACACCTCGACTGCGGCCAGGAAGTCATGGGAATCCTCCCCGTCCAACGAGTCGGGGATCCACAACTGCTCGATCTGAAGGCTCACGTCTGCTTCCCGTCATCCATACCGATCGCGGGACGGTCCACCAGATGGCACTGCCACTGGCCGTCATACCCGGCCGGCCTGAATCCCATGGCCGTATTGATGGCGAGCATGTGGTCGTTCTCGTTGGCGTTGTAGGTGTAGATACGCCGCACGGCAGGGAACGCGTCCACCAGACGCAGCAGGTTCTCCGCCTTCATCCACTGCCCCAGCGCATGGCCGCGGTGGTCCGGCAGGACCAGGGTGTTGTCCTGGTGACCCACCTCCGGGTTCTCCGGCACGTACTCCAGCACCGAGTAACCTGCCAGGGCCCCCGTGGCGCGGTGCCGAGCAGCCGTGGTCACGGCGCGTGTCCCGGCGGAGCGACGTCGTTCGTCCATCTCACGCACCCGCTCCGCGTCGAACGCCTCCTCCCCGAGCTCCAGCCCGCCGAGAGGGATCTCCGTGGACATGCTCGTGGAGAGCCTCGCCAGATCCTCCAGGAATTCCTCGGGAGCCTCGTCGAGCCAGGAGACCAGCTCATATGCGCCCTCGGCCCGTCCCGCTGCGGATTCCAGGAGGAGACGGGTCTCCCCCAGGGTGCCCTCCGCCAAGACCAGCATGCTGGTGCGTTCCACCTGTTCCAACACGTAGCCGCGGGCCAGAGCGAAACGGACCGCCCGGGAATCGAGCGGCACGCTGCCGCTCCCCGTACCAGGACGGAGCCGCTCACCGCTCTCCTCATCGGCGCCGACTGAGTGCTCTGTCCCCGTCTGCACCACGGTCCGGCCATGGGACAGGGCAACCGTCTCCAGGTGTTCCGCCAAGGCCCTCCCCATCCCGCGGCCCTCGAAGTCCGGATGGACGCCCAGGCCCAGCCATGCGGTGTCCAGGTTCTCCTGACGCGGAAAATGAATCCAGGCACGGGCTACGATCCGCCCCTCACAACGGATGAAGAAGACCTCGAGGCGGTGATACGGCGACTCCTGCCACATGGTCAGGCGTGCACCGTTCGGAGTGGCGAGGTCCAGGGATCCCTGGGCCGCCTGGATGAGGACATTCGTCAGCTCGCAGAGCTGCAGAAAGTCCCCGGCATCAGGCGAATCCACGGAATCCGGCAACACGAGCTGCTCAATGGTGAAGGTGCTCTGCGTCATGTTCACCACACTACCCGCCGGGTACGACAGAGGCCGCTCAGCGTGAGCTGAGCGGCCTCTGTCAGACGTTCGGCAGAAGGACTGCCGGGCGACTAGGCGCCGAGAACGACCTTGGTGACGTTCGGGTCCACGGAGATGCCCGGGCCGAAGGTGGTGGCCACGGTGGCCTTCTGGATGTAGCGACCCTTGGCAGCGGTCGGCTTCAGACGAAGCACCTCGTCCAGAGCGGCGGCGTAGTTCTCGATGAGCTTCTCAGCGTCGAAGCTGGCCTTGCCGATGATGAAGTGGAGGTTGGAGTGCTTGTCGACACGGAAGTCGATCTTGCCGCCCTTGATGTCATTGACAGCCTTGGCGACGTCCGGGGTCACGGTGCCGGTCTTGGGGTTCGGCATCAGGTTACGGGGACCCAGGACCTTACCGAGACGTCCGACCTTGCCCATGAGCTCGGGGGTGGCGACGGCGGCGTCGAAGTCGGTCCAGCCACCGGAGATCTTCTCGATCAGGTCATCGGAACCGACGAAGTCGGCGCCCGCTGCCAGAGCGGCCTCAGCCTTGTCACCGGTGGCGAACACCAGGACGCGGGCGGTCTTGCCGGTGCCGTGCGGCAGGTTCACCGTGCCGCGGACCATCTGGTCGGCCTTACGGGGATCCACACCGAGGCGGAAGGCGACCTCCACCGTGGCGTCGAACTTGGAGGGGTTGGTCTCCTTGGCCAGGGTCACTGCCTCGACCGGGGAGTAGAACTTCTCCGCGTCGATCTTGGCGGCGGCTGCCTCATATGCTTTGCTGCGCTTTGCCATGCTGCGTATTTCTCCTTGTGCAGTTGTGGTCTGCGGACCGCGCTGGGCCCTGCCACAGTCCCGTCAGGTTGAGGGGACTTGATGAATTTCTGGGATGCCGGCGGACCGGCGAATGGCCTGGGGCCAGGATTACTCGACCGTGATACCCATGGAGCGAGCGGTGCCGGCGATGATCTTGGCAGCAGCCTGGACATCGTTGGCGTTGAGGTCGGGCAGCTTGGCGGTGGCGATTTCCTCGACCTGTGCCTGGGTCAGCTTGGCGACCTTGACGGTGTGCGGGGTGGCAGAGCCCTTGGCCACGCCTGCGGCCTTCTTGATGAGCTCAGCAGCCGGCGGGGTCTTCGTGATGAAGGTGAACGAGCGATCCTCGTACACGGTGATCTCGACCGGGATGACGTTGCCGCGCTGGGATTCCGTTGCAGCGTTGTACGCCTTGCAGAACTCCATGATGTTGACACCGTGCTGACCAAGCGCGGGACCGATCGGAGGGGCCGGGTTGGCGGCACCTGCCTGGATCTGCAGCTTGATGAGGCCGGTGACCTTCTTCTTGGGAGCCAATGTAGGGTCCTTCTCTCAATTGCTTACTGAGGAACAGGAGTGCGCCTCAGTTGTTTGGCCACCCTGGCGAGGTGGCCGGACGTTCTCCGGCCGCTAAAGCAGCACGGCCGGCGAACGAAAACTATGGGGTTGTCAGATCTTGGTGACCTGGTTGAACGCGAGCGTGACAGGGGTCTCGCGTTCGAAGATGGAGACCAGGACCACGAGGGTCTGGGACTCCGGCTTGATCTCGGAGATCGTGGCCGGAAGGGTCTCGAACGGACCTTCCTTCACGATCACGGACTCGCCGACCTCGAAGTCGACGTTGATCGGAGCGGACGCCTGCTTGACCGGCTTGCCACCCTGCTGCTCCGCCTGCTCCTGCTCGATGACCGGAGCCAGCATGGAGACGACCTCGTCCAGCTTGAGGGGAACCGGGTTGTGGGCGTTGCCCACGAAGCCGGTGACGCCCGGGGTGTGGCGGACGGCGCCCCAGGACGCATCCGTCAGTTCCATGCGGACCAGGCAGTAGCCCGGGATGCGCACGCGGGTGACGACCTTGCGCTGCGCGTTCTTGATCTCCACGACCTCTTCCATGGGGACCTGGATCTCGAAGATGTAGTCCTCCATGTCCAGGGTCTGGATACGGGTCTCGAGGTTCGTCTTCACGCGGTTCTCGTAACCGGCGTACGTGTGGACGACGTACCAATCGCCTTCCTGGCGGCGCAGCTTGGCCTTGAAGGCCTCCACCGGATCCTCGGCAGGCGCGGCGGGAGCGACGTCGGCTCCCTCTTCGGCGGCGACGGTCTCGCCGTCGGCCTCAACCGCCTCGGACTCGGCGTCCACGGTTTCGGGCGCAGCAGTCTCCACCGCGGTGTCCTCGGACTCCGGGGCGTTGTCCTCGTTGAATTCGAGTTCCTGCTCAGACACGTGGTCTCCTGCTTCGTCGATGTGCATTGCAAGCGTGGGCACGCTCATGGTGGCTGAACCACTCAGCGGCATTCCCACTTAAATGGCTCAATTCCACAGACTGCAACCTCACCTTCGGGGAAGGCAGGCAGCAAGCTGCGGAAATGTCCTGTCGGTCAGCTCTCCCGGGGACCGGAACCACCGAACACCCAGCCGACGCCCATGCCGAAGAGGAGATCCAGCAGAGTGACGATGAGCATGACGATGGCCACGAACACCAGGACCACCAAGGTGTAGTTGAGCAGCTCCGAACGGGTCGGAGTGACAACCTTCTTCAGCTCACTGATCATCTGCCGGAAGAACAGGGCCATCCGTGCGAAGAAGCCGAGCTTCTTGCCCTTCTTACCGTTGCTCTTGGCCGGGCGGCCCTGAGCGCTGTTTGCGGCCGTTTCGGTCACTGCTACCTCGCTCTTCTCGCCATGCCGTTCTCATTGAACCCATGTGGCTACGCCTGCGGCGAGCCTCAGTGCTGGTGCTCTGGTCCTCTCGGCTGATGCCTGGAGCTAACCATGCGCAGGGCAGACAGGACTCGAACCTGCAACCTGCGGTTTTGGAGACCGCTGCGCTACCAATTGCGCCACTACCCTATGGATCTGAACCGTCCGCTGAACCCACGTCAGCCCCTCGGAGAGGAACCTTCAGGGAATGCTTCACGGCGTTTCAACACCGAGGAATAAGTATACGCATGAAGAGCGGATACGTCTAAGTGAGGTCCTCGACACGGCGACAGGCCCTCGTTTCCCCCTAAACTGAGGAGTGCCGGCTGAACCCCGGATGACGCAGAAAAAACACGCGAAGGACACCGCCCCATGCCCGCTGCACGCATCTCCCGACGCATCTCCTCCATCGCCGAGTCCGCCACCCTCGCGGTGGACGCCAAGGCCAAGGCCCTCAAGGCCGCCGGCCGCCCGGTGATCGGTTTCGGTGCGGGCGAACCCGACTTCCCCACCCCGGGATACATCGTGGATGCCGCGGTCGAAGCGGCCCGGAATCCCAAGTACCACCGCTACTCCCCGGCCGGCGGACTCCCGGAGCTCAAGCAGGCCATCGCCGAGAAGACGTTCCGTGACTCCGGCTACCGGGTGGACGCGAACCAGGTGCTCGTGACCAACGGCGGCAAGCAGGCCGTGTACAACACCTTCGCCACCCTGCTGGATCCGGGAGACGAGGTCATCGTCCCGACCCCGTTCTGGACCACCTACCCCGAGGCCATCCGCCTCGCAGGCGGCGTCCCCGTGGAGGTCTTCGCCGGTCCTGAACAGGGCTACCTGGTCACGGTGGAGCAGCTCGAAGCCGCGCTCACCGAGAACAGCAAGATCCTCCTCTTCGTCTCCCCGTCCAACCCGACGGGAGCCGTGTACTCCCCCGAACAGGTCAAGGAGATCGGCGCCTGGGCCGCCGCCAAGGGCCTCTGGGTGGTCACCGATGAGATCTATGAGCACCTCACGTACGACGGTGTCCCGTTCACCTCGATCGCAGCCGCAGCCCCCGAGCTGGGAGACAAGGTGGTGGTCCTCAACGGCGTCGCCAAGACCTATGCGATGACCGGTTGGCGCGTCGGGTGGATGATCGGCCCCACCGATGTCATCAAGGCCGCCACCAACCTGCAGTCTCACGCCACCAGCAATGTCTCCAACATCATGCAGATCGCCGCACTCGCGGCGGTCTCCGGCCCACTGACCGCGGTGGACGAGATGAAGGTGGCGTTCGACCGGCGTCGTCAGGCCATCACGGAGGGCCTCAATGCGATCGACGGCGTCGAGTGCCCGACGCCGAAGGGCGCCTTCTACGTGTACGCCGACGTTCGCGCACTGCTCGGCAAGTCGTTCCCCGTCGCGGGCGGGGGCTCCGCGACCCCGCAGAGCAGCGCCGAACTGGCCGCACTCATCCTCGACGAGGTCGAGGTGGCGGTCGTGCCAGGCGAGGCCTTCGGCCCCAGCGGGTACCTGCGCCTCAGCTACGCGCTGGGCGACGATGATCTGGCAGAGGGCGTGCACCGCCTCCAGGAGTTCCTGGCCAAGGCTTCCTGAACCGTCCGGCTCCCGACCGCCCCGCACCCGTCTTCAACATCGGGTGCGGGGCGGTCGTGATTTCGCGGACGATAGGGCAATCGCCACGGACGCCCGGTCAATCCGACCGGGTCGCGGCCCGGCACAGTGGTGTTCATGAAAGCCACCGCACTTCGACGCGCACCCTTCGCGATCCCCGCACTGGCCCTCGGCATCACGATGCTGGTGGCCAGCGAGTTCCTTCCGGCGAGCGTCCTGCCCCTGATCGCCACCGAACTGCGGATCAGTGACGGCACGGCGGGCCTGGCCGTGGCGGCCACGGCGCTGGCCGGCGCGTTGACCGCCCCGAGTCTGGCCAGCCTGGTGCCACGCACCGATCGCCGCCGCGTCCTGATCATCCTCCTCGGAGTCGGGACGGCGGCCAATGTCCTGGTGGCCGTCGCTCCGTCCTTCCCGGTCCTGCTCCTCGGGCGTCTGGCGCTCGGTGTGGCGATCGCAGGCTACTGGTCGCTCGCCTTCGGGGCCGGCGTTCAGATCCTTCCGTCCCGGCCGGCGCTGGTCTCGACGGCCCTGGCGACCGGTACCAGCATCGCAACGATCGTCGCCATGCCGCTCGCCGCCATTGGCGGGACGGCACTCGGCTGGCGGCAGGTCTTCTGGGCGGCCGCCGTCGTCGGGGTCCTCGCAACGCTCACGCTGGCGCTGACTCTGCCGTCCGTTCCCGCTCATCCTTCAGCGGGGTTCGCCATGATGCGCAGGGCCCTCGGGCATCGCCGCCTCATGCTGGGCATCGTCTGCGTGGGGCTCGCCGCCTTCGCGAACTTCACGGCATACCCCTACATCAGGCTGGCCATCGAAACGGTCGATCCGGGTGCCATGGGCTGGCTGCTTCTGCTGTGGGGCGCAGGCGGCCTGGTGGGGAACATCCTGGCCGGCGCCATCTCGCGCAGGCTGCGGCTCGCGGTGTCCCTCGGGCCGTTCATCCTGGCGGCTTCACTTCTGCTGGCCTCGCAGAGCGGCACGACGGCGTCCCTGACCGTGGCGAGTCTCGCCTGGGGTCTGGGCTTCAATCTGGTGCCCGTGACCACACAGCTCTGGGTCACCACGGTCGAGCCTGACGATGCGGAGGCCGCAGTCAGTCTGCAGGTCACCGCCTTCCAGACGGCCATCACCCTGGGTGCCGTCGTCGGCGGTCTGCTCCTGGACCATTCGGGGCTGGCCGCGGTCTTCCTCACCGCGGCGACGGCGGCAGTACTGGGCGGCGTCGGCTTCGCCGCCCTGCCAGCTCAGCCCGCAGAGGCACGCCAACGTCCCGGCGTCGTTCCCAGTTCCGCCGAGAACGCCCGGACGAAAGCCGCATCGGAGGTGTAGCCGACGCTTGCGGCGATCTGGCTGATCTGCTGATCGCCGTGCCGCAGTAGGTGGGCCGCCCGGGCCAGTCGTTCCTGACGGACGTACTGCATGGGCGTCACGCCGGTCTGCACCCGGAAGCGCTCGGCCAAGGCCGAACGGCTCAGGAGCGCCAGCTTGGAGAGCTGAAGCAAGGTCCAGGGATGTCCCGGGTCCTGCCGGATGGCGGTAGCGGCCCGGCACACCCCGGAGTCCCATTCCGAGGCGGGCTCCTCCGTCTCCAGGGAGACGAGCATCGCTCCCCCGATCAGATGTCCGTACCCACGGTTGAAATCACGCACCGTCGGCTTGCCGCTCAGGGGGCAGGCCGTCACGAAATCGGTGACGCCGTAGTGGCGGGCATTGAAGTCGGGGACGACGGCGGGTTCCGGCAGCGCCGCGCCCGTCAGTTCTGCGAGATCGACGTGGAGCAGGCGGCTCGGTTCCGATGCCTGGATCCTGAAGCGCGCCGTCTGGCGGAGAAACGCCGCTGCGGAAGTGTGCAGGGCCAGTTCCTCCCGGTTCCAGCGCAGCACCACCGACCCGGAAAGCACCAGAAACCAGGCCGAGGGTGAAGCCCATGGGAGGACTTCACCCTCGGAGAGGTCGGAGATGAAGGAGGCGCTGGCTTCCCACTGGGGCTGAATGTCCGTCACATCCAACGGAACGCACCCAGGG
The DNA here is from genome assembly GCF_044748305.1 of Arthrobacter sp. NPDC090010. Classification (NCBI taxonomy): domain Bacteria; kingdom Bacillati; phylum Actinomycetota; class Actinomycetes; order Micrococcales; family Micrococcaceae; genus Arthrobacter; species Arthrobacter sp. NPDC090010. The sequence continues at coordinate 155,194 of NZ_JBIVFT010000001.1, read as the reverse complement.
GTTCAGGCATTCCTCCCGGCTTCGCGGAGGACTGACGTGCGCCTCATCCTCCGCACCGCCACAGCTGGAGGTCCGCACTCAGCTTGAGGTCACGGCCACAGATTGGGGTTCAGATCCGAACCGTAGGCGCCGTAGCGGGGGCGGCGTTCCAGGTGCAGGTGCGGGCCGGTGGTGTTTCCCGTGTTGCCCGAGTAACCGATCAACTGGTTGGTGGCGACGCGCTGGCCCTCGCTCACCACCGACCTCGACAGGTGGCAGTAGCCCCAGTCCGAGCCGTCCACGTTGTCGTTGATCAGGATCATGGTGCCGTATGCGGAACCCCAGTTCGCCCGGCCCGTTCGGACATCGCCGCCGATGGTCGCGTAGACCGGGGTGCCGACGGGGCAGCCGATGTCGACGCCGGTGTGGTAACCGGCGGCCCAGGATCCGGGCTGCCGCCACTGGGCGGTGATCGGATGCGCGCTCGGGTCCCTCACGGGCCGCACGTAGGACGCGGCCTCGGCCGCCGGGGCCATGCCGAGTCCGACGACGGTGAGCCCGGCTGCGGCGACGCCGCCACTGAGTATCATCCGTCGACTGGGCAGGATCGATGATTCCTGACGATCTGTCATGACTGTTCTCCTGATTGCTCATGATCGGGATAGCGAGAAACGAAATGGCCCTGATGGCCAATGGCAGCATAACTCCGTGCCACGATTTTCGCGATCATAAATGTCGAGCTATCGACTAACTTGTCAAGAACAGTGTGAAGAAGAAGTTGACATTGTGCGAACGGGCGGCAAACGCGTGTCCTGGAGCCCGCATCCCGGCCTGAACGCGGCCGGCACAGAGGCCGCCGTCGTCCGCTCATAGCTGTGGCGCCCTTCCCCCACGGAGAGCGCCACAGCCGTCCAAGTCCTGAACGTCAGCTTCGCGCCGCCGCCTCCTCGTTCAGGGTGCCCCGCTGCAAGCGGAACCTCCGATCCGTCTTCCTGGCCAGCCCCTGGTCGTGGGTGACCACCAGGACGGTCGTGCCATGTTCCTCGGCCAGCGAGCTGAGCAATCCGATGATGTGTTCGCCGGTCTGCTCGTCCAGATTTCCCGTGGGCTCGTCGGCCAGAATCAGCTTGGGCTCATTGGCCAGGGCCCGTGCGATGGCCACGCGCTGCTGTTCACCGCCCGAGAGCCGGTTGGCCTTGCGCACATGTTTCTCCGGGTCCAATTGCACTCGTTCCAGCAGTGCCTGTGCACGGGTGCGGCGCGCCGTGCGTCCCAGCCCCGCGAACTCCATGGGCAGCATGACGTTCTCCAGTGCCGAGAGATTCGGCACGAGATTGAATTGCTGGAAGACGAAGCCGATGTCCCTCCGCCGGTACGCCGTCAGCTTCGCATCCGGCAGGCTCGCCAGGCTCACCCCGTCCACGACGACGTCGCCGCTGGTGGGCTTGTCCAAGGCGCCGAGGAGCGAGAGCAGAGTGCTCTTGCCGCTGCCGCTCTTGCCCACGATCGAGGCGAACGCCCCGCGCTCCAGCTCGAAACTGACGCCATTGACCGGCTTGATGGTGCGGTCGCCGGACTTGAACTGACGGACCAGATCTTTGACTTCGATCATGACTACTCTCCTCGCAGGACTTCGATGGGACGGATGCGGGCCGTCAGAAGGGCCGGGACCAGCGCTCCCAGGATCGCCACGCCGAAAACGGCCGCGAGACCGAGGGCGATCACCCCGGGAGAGACGCTCGCGTTGATGGAGGTCAGAAGCTGGTTGGCTCCTCCGAAGAAGCCTCCGCGGCCTCCGCCCGGGAAGCCGCCCCCGCCTGCCCCACGCTGCCCCGTGGACTGACCGGTGTTGGAACTGACCAAGGCAGAGGCGATCCCGCTGCTCGCGAAGGACGCGATCACCGCCCCCACCACACTGCCCATCACGACGAGGACCAGTGACTCCAGGACGAACTGCAGCCCGATGGTCCGGTTCGGCGCACCGATCGCCTTCAGGACACCGATCTCACGACGGCGCTCCCGCACCAGGAGCACCATGATGAAGAGGATCACCAATCCGGCCGTGGCCAGCGAGACCACGAACGCCACGAGCGAAATGCTCTTGACGCTCTGAAGCGAGCTGACGGCGGTGTCGACGCCACGCTGCCCCTGCGTCACATCGGCCTTGCCACTGCCGAGAGCCGTTTGCAGGGCGGTTCGCGTGGAGTCCACATTGTTCATGGAGTTCACCGTGACCACCAGGCTGGAAACCTCGTCGGGAGTCCCAGCCACGGCCTGGGCCTGAGGGAGGGTCAGGTAGACGGCATTGTTGCCGAAGGTGGTCCCGGCGTCGAAGATGCCCGCCACCGTGTAGCTCTTGCCCGCGATGGTGAAAGTGGATCCGACCTTCAGATTGTTCTTCGACGCCAGCGTGGTGCCGAGCAAGGCCTTGGTGCTCACCTTGGTGTAGTCCCCGAGGCCGGTTCCGCTGGTGATGTTCAGCGCCTTGCCGGTGCTGTCCACCTCGGCTCCGATGCCGGTCGCGGTGATGGGGAGGCGGAACGTCCGGGTCTGTCCTGACCCGCCCGCGGTGCCGGACCCCTGAGGCGCGGAACCCTGCCCGCCGGAACCTTGCCCGCCGGAACCCTGGGACCCCGAGTTGTTCCGGTTGCCGAGCGTTCCGGCGTCGATGGCGGGCTGAAGGCTCGTCACCACCGAGGTGCCGAAACCGCCTGGACCCTGCGTCTGAGAACCGGTCGAAGACGAGGTGCTGGAGGACGTGGCCGTTTCAAGCCGGACTTCCTTGGTCGATACGACCGATGACACGTTCGCCACGGAGGCCGCGGTCTTCGCCGTTGCGGAGGTGAGCGGTTCTCCGCCGCCTTCGAAACCCTGACCGCCGGCGGGGTTGACGGTCAGGACCGTTCCCATCGAGGCGTTCAGCTGCTGGACCTTGTCCCCCACCGCCTGATTCGCCACCAGCATGGCCAAGGCCAGGCCGATGGTCACCGCGAGAACGGCCACCACCGCCGTGGTTCTGATCGTGTTGCGGAAGGCATTGCCTACGCTGCGGGCTAGGACACTCACGGTTCTCCTGAGAGCCGGACCCACCGGTTGCGGGCCGTTCCTCCTCAGCATCAGCGGCATCACTGTGCGCCACAGCGGCCCTTGCTATGCGCCCGCTGTGAGGCGCTCAGTCCGGCGGCGGAGGGACCCGCCGGAGTCTCAGAGCAGCCGGCGCTCCGCGGCCCAGCGGCTCAGCTCGTAACGATTGGAGAGTTGCAGCTTGCGCAGCACGGCGGAGACGTGCGTCTCCACCGTCTTGATGGAGATGAAAAGCTCCTTCGCCACCTCTTTGTAGCTGTAGCCACGGGCGATGAGACGCATGACCTCCAGCTCACGGGCGGAAAGACGGTCCAGTTCATCGTCGGCGATGTCCTCGACGGACGTTCCGAAGGCGTCCAGCACGAAACCGGCCAGCCGCGGGGAGAACACGGCGTCTCCTCCCGCGACCCGGTGCACCGCGGAGGATATCTCGGTCCCGGAAATGCTCTTCGTGACGTAGCCACGGGCGCCCGCCCGGATGACCGAGACCACATCCGAGGCCGCATCGGACACGCTCAGCGCGAGGAACCGCACGCGGTTGAGCTGAGCCGCACAACGGTTGATCACTTCACGACCGCCGCCGCCCGCCCCGCCAGGCAGGTGAACGTCCAGCAGCACGACGTCGGGTTCCTTCCGCGTGACGACGGCGACGGCGTCGTCGACATTCCCCGCCTCACCCACCACATCGATCCCGTCGCGCAGATCGGCCTTGAGCCCCGAGCGGAAGATCGCGTGATCGTCCACGATCACCACCCTGACCGTGCGGTCTGCGGACTGCTGTTCCTCCGTCATGACTTCTCCTGCTGTGCTGATGCGTCCTGCGTTCTGTTCTGTGCTGCGGGCCGGTTGTCGCGGGGACCGTCCGGCGGGTCCGTCGGCAGCCGGAGCCGGACTTCGGTCCCGTCCGGCCCGCTGGTGATGCTCGCCGTGCCACCGTGTCTCTTCATGCGCCCGATGATCGATTCCCGGACGCCCAACCGGTCCTCCGGCACGGCATCCAGTTCGAAGCCCGGCCCACGGTCCTTGACGAAGACCTCCGCCCCTCGATCCGAACACTCGAGGTACACGGAGACCTGACCGCCGCCGTGACGGGCCGCGTTGAGCATGGCCTCCCGGGCTGCCTGCACCAATGCCTCATGCCCACTGCCCATCTCCGTATCGCCCACCGTGACCACGTCCAAGGGGACGCCGTGGGCGTCTTCGACCTCGGCCGCGGCCGCTTTGATCCGCTCCGCCAAAAGGCCCGTGTCCCTGTTCAGATCACCGAAGAGCCACGTCCTCAGCTCGCGTTCCTGGGCCCGGGCCAAGCGGACGACGTCCTGTTCGGACGACGCTCGGCGCTGGATGAGGGCCAGGGTCTGGAGCACCGAGTCGTGCAGATGCGCAGCGATCTCAGATCTCTCCGTCTCGCGGATCCGGGCCGCGCGTTCGTTCTCCAGATCCCGCCAGAACTTCAAACCCCAGGGCAGGAGGACCAGGGCGACGCCGCCCAGCACCGTCAAGGATGCCAGGAGCGCCACCCAGCTCTGCTCCCAGGAGCCCGAGCCGGAGACCATCACCAGCACTCCGGCGATCACGAGCGCGAGGCCCGCGAGAAGCCGGCCCCAGCCACCGGCCTGCCGGACCATCGCGCGATCCACCAGGTCCTCACGGCGGGACTCGTCCAATTGCATCCAGGCGATGGCTGCCCCGCCCAGGATCGCGGCCACGGGAATCAAGGTGCCCAGGGGGATGTCGGCACCGAGCTGCCGGGCGATGAGGACCACCGACAGCAGGACAAGGCCGGCACCGAGCAGGATCTCTTTACCCCAGGGAGTTCGGAAGGCACGGTTCAGCGGGGAACCTCCGGCGCGGCCCGGTACGCCGCCCGCGTCCGGTTCCGCCGTCGGGCCCGAAGCACCCTGAGCCGGCGACGACGGAGCGCTGACCGCGGGAGCGATGGGCGACGCCGGACGGCGGGCCGAAGCACGCGAACGCTCACCGGCGGTGGGGACCAGAGTCCAGAGCCAGCCGTAGAAGAGAAGACCCGCGCCTCCGGCCAGCACGGAGAGCAGCATCCCGATCCTGACTCGCTTGACCGGCCAGCCGAGATGGACCGCCAGCCCGCTGCAGACGCCCGCGATCACGCGGTCATCGCCGCGGACCAGAGGAGGACGCTGCACGGGGGATGTCATGGTCTTTATCCAAGCACGGATCCGGTGGCTCCGGGGTGCTCCCCGAGCCTTCCCAGGGGTGACTCAGGGATGGTTCAGGGGATCCCCCAGTAGAGCCGGGGACCGTGCGGAGGAGAGGATCGAAACATGAACACTGACAGCACTCTTCCTGAGGACCCCCGGACGCCGAACGGCGCAGCGGGGGATGCGTCCGGCAGCGGTGCCGGACCACACGACGGGCCGGCCCACGAACCGTCGCCCGGACAGGGACCCAACGCCTTCTTCTCCTGGATCAGACGTCAAGGACTGGTCCGCGGCAGCGACCGCTGGTTCGGTGGCGTCGCCAGCGGCCTGGGACATCGCTTCGGCGTCGACCCCCTGATCGTCCGCGGCCTGTTCATCGTCCTGGCGGTCTTCGCCGGGATCGGCGTGCTGCTCTACGGTCTCGCCTGGGCGCTCCTGCCGGAGCCGGATGGCCGCATCCACGCTCAGGAGGCCGGGGCAGGCCGTTGGAGCACCGGCATGACGGGCGCGGTCATCATGACCATCATCGGGCTTCCCAGCCTCGGCCGCGGTTTCTGGGCCTGGGGCTGGAACGGCCTCGGCGGTCTGCTCTGGACGCTGTTCTGGCTGGCCGTGGCGGGAGCGGTGATCTACATGATCGTGGAGTATCAGCGCAATCGCCGTGCTCAGCATCCGGTCACCCCCGACTCAGCGGCTCCCGCGGGCTCCGGTCATCCGGCGTCGCCCGGGTCCGGAGACGGCGGCTTCCCTTTTGCCACGGCGACCGTCCTGGGGGAACCGGCGGTCGCTGACGGGATCACAACCCCTCTCCCTGCGAAACAGCCCAAGGTCTCAGCCCCTCGCCCGCCGAAGCCTCCCCGGCAGCCCGCGCCACAGCCGCCCCGGAAACCGCGCCATCGCGGCCCCGGAGGCTCCTTGGTCGCCGTGACCGCAGGATGTGCACTGCTGGTCGGTGGAGGTATCAAAGCCCTCGACGTCGCGGGGATGCTTCCTCTCGGTGACGTGGTCAACGCCGTGGCCTGGGCGGCGGCAGCCGTGGTGCTCGGTCTCGGAATCCTCATTGCCGGTCTTCGCGGCCGCAGCTCCGGGTTCATCGGCTTCCTCGCCGTCGTGTGCCTGGCCATCGGCGCGCTGTTCACCATGACGCCTCATGGGGAACAGGTCCGCTTCGCCAACCGGGACTGGAATCCGAGCAGCCTGGATCAGGCCGGGCAAGGCTTCGAACTCACGGCCGGAAACGGGACCATCGACCTGAGCACACTGGGCCACGCCGGCCCGCTCGGTTCCTCCGTCGTCGTTCCTGTCGACGTGACGGCCGGCAAGGCCGTCCTGATCCTGCCGCAGGACATCCCGGTTCAGCTCCGCACCGATCTGACCTTCTCGAGCCTGGACACGAACGGCAGCGACAGCGGCCACGTTGCGGACCAGGGAAGCACGACGCTCAATGCCGGCAAGTCCGGCGAACCCCTCATCGTCCAGCTCCACGGGACGTTCAGCAACATCACGGTGCAGGAAGGAAGCCAGCGATGAGCAGCGATCAGACACCGCAGCCCGAAACCGGAGGACAGGCGCGCAACGAGGAGGAGACCGTGAGTCTGCCGTTGCCCGGAGAACATCCGGACACCCACGTCCTGCCCGTGGCGGGCGAGGAACCAGGGACCGCCACGGACGGCACGCCGTCCGGGGAAACGGCGGAGCCCGGGACTGGGCCCCTGCCGTCCGCCTGGACGGTTCCGGAGCCGCAGCCGCTGCCTCCGTCCTCAGAACAGTCCCTGCCGTCGCAACTCCCCTTGCCGCAGGCACAGGGACCAGGACAGGCCGCAGGGTCAGGGCAGACGACGCCCGGCTTCCCGCCGGCCTGGCATGAACAGGAGCAGTTCGCTCAGTTCACTCAGGGCGCGCGGGTCGGCACGGTCGTCTGGGGGCTGCTGATCATCGTCCTGGCCGGGCTCATCATCGTCTCCCGCCTGGGCCTCGTGGTCCTGGAAGGAAGCTATGTCCTGATCGGGGTCATGCTGGGAGCCGGGGCGGCGCTGGTGATCGGCGGTCTCCTCTCTGCGGCATCGCGCCGGCGGGCACGGCTACGGGCGGCCGCGGGTTCCCCCGGCCGCGGCGACGGCATCGCGTGACAATCGAGACGACACAAGGAAGGCTAGAAGCCATGGAGAAGTTTTTCAGCGTCATCAGGAGCCTTGGGCTCAAGCGCGGACCGGAACGCTGGCTGGGGGGCGTCTGCGGCGGAATCGGTGCGAAATTCGGCGTCGACGTGGCCTGGGTGAGGATCGGATACCTGATCTTCTGCCTGCTTCCCGGCCCGGCGTTCGTCATCTATCTCGCCCTGTGGTTCCTGCTCCCCGACTCCAAGGATGACCGGATCATCCTGCAGGGATTCCTGCAGAACCGCGGCGTCAAGTAGCCTGCGGCACGGTGAGGGCCCCCGTCATAGTGGCGGGGGCCCTTGTCGTCCACGTCACAGTGGACCGTAGAATTGGCGTGGGCTCAATGGGGCGCTCTTCCTGTTCCCAACCATGAAGGACGAACGACCCATGAAAATTGGCATCCTGACCAGCGGTGGCGACTGCCCGGGCCTGAACGCCGTGATCCGCGGAGCCGTGCTGAAGGGCATCGCGATCCACGGACACGAGTTCGTCGGCTTCCGGGACGGCTGGCGCGGCGTGGTGGAAGGGGATGTCATCGACATCCCCCGGACCTTGGTCCGTGGCATCGCCAAGCAGGGCGGCACGATCCTCGGCACATCCCGCACCAATCCGTTCGAGAACGGCGGCGGGCCGGAGACCATCAAGCGTCATATGGATCGCCTCGGCATCGACGCCATGATCGCGATCGGCGGCGAAGGCACCCTGGCAGCCGCCCGTCGTCTGACTGATGCCGGCCTCAAGATCGTGGGCGTGCCGAAGACCGTGGACAACGATCTGGACGCCACGGACTACACCTTCGGATTCGACACCGCGGTACAGATCGCGACGGAAGCCATCGACAGGCTCCGGACCACCGGCGAATCGCACCACCGGTGCATGATCGCCGAGGTCATGGGACGGCACGTCGGCTGGATCGCGCTCCACGCCGGGATGGCCTCCGGCGCCCACGCGATCCTCATCCCGGAACAGCGAGTTGGCATCGAGCAGATCGCGGAATGGGTCAAGGAAGCCCATGACCGCGGACGTGCCCCACTCGTGGTGGTGGCCGAGGGCTTCGTTCCCGATCATCTGGAAGCCCCGCACTCGGAACGAGGTCTGGACACCTTCGGCCGTCCCCGGCTGGGTGGCATCGCGGATCAGCTTGCGCCGGAGCTGGAGGCCAGGACGGGAATCGAAACCCGGGCCACGATCCTCGGCCATATCCAGCGCGGCGGAGTGCCGAGCGCCTTCGACCGCGTCCTGGCCACCCGTCTCGGCATGGCCGCCATCGATTCCGTGGTGGACGGCCGCTGGGGGACCATGGTGGCGCTCAAGGGAACCGAGATCGAACACGTGAGTTTCGAGAACGCTCTGGGCAACCTCAAGACGGTGCCTGCCCATCGTTACGATGAGGCCGCTGTGCTCTTCGGCTGAGCCCCGCGAAGTAACAGTTGACGCCCTGAAAACTCGGTTTTCAGGGCGTCAACTGTTACTTCGCGGGGAGGTGCGCGGGGAGGTCAGTCCTGGGACACCTTCTGCTGCTCCGGTGCCTTGGCGGGAGCCGCCGGGCGGATGAAGAACAGGGTCGCGACGGCGGCCACCAGGATCGCGAAGGCCGGAAGCAGGATCGCCTGCGACATGGCCGTGGAGAATCCGGCGTGCAGGAACTCCGGCAGCACACCGGTGGCCATCTCACCGCTTGGCGCGCCTTGGCCGCCCGGCGCGTGCGGGAGCTCGGCCGAGAGACGTGCCTGGATCAGCGCGGCGATCGCCGCGGAACCGAGCACCGCACCGACCTGACGAGTGGAGTTGTAGATGCCGGATCCGGCGCCGGCCTTCTGCGGCGGAAGGTTGCGCAACGCCGTCGCGCTCATCGGCGCCCAGATGCCCGAGCTGGCCACACCGAGGATGGCGGCCGGGATGAGGTACATGAGCACCGGGGTGTCCGGAGTGGTCAGGAACGAGTATAGGAACAGCGAGATGGACATCAGTGCGAAAGCCGAGGGGATGACCACCTTCGGGTTCATCCGCGGGATCCACTTGCCGACCACGGGTGCCAGCACGCCGGAGACGACGGCGGTGGGCGCCATCAGCAGCGCCGACTGGGTGGGCGTCAGGCCACGGACCATCTGAATGTAGAAGATCAGCGGCAGCATCATCGAACTGATGGTCAGACCCATGAGGCTGATGCCCAGGTTCGCGAGGCTGAAGTTCCGGTCCTTGAACAGGTCCAGCGGCATGAGCGGTTCGCCGTTGAAGCGGTTGCGGTAGATCGCCTGCCAGAGGACGAAGAGCACCAGGACGACGACGCCTGAGATGATCAGGCCCCAGACGGTGATCCCGGGGGTGACGGTTCCCCAGTCATAGCTCTGGCCTTCCTGCAGGCCGAACACCAGCAGGAACATGCCGACGGCGCTCAGCAGCACGCCGGTCCAGTCGAAACGGTGCCGGTGTGTCTTCAGCTTGGGGACGAAGCGCACCGCGGCCAGGAAGCCGATGATGCCGACCGGGACGTTGACGAAGAAGATCCACTCCCAGCCGAGGCTGTCCACCAGCAGGCCGCCGAGCAGCGGACCCACCAGGGTGGCGACGCCTGCCGTGGCACCCCAGAGGGCCATGGCGGAGCCGCGTTCCTCCGGCTTGAACATGCGCGTGATGACGGCCATGGTCTGCGGCGCCATCAGCGCGGCGCCCAGGCCCTGCACTGCACGGGCCGCGATGAGCATCTCGACGTTGCCGGAGAGCCCGCACCAGAGGCTGGCGAGGGTGAAGACCGCCAAGCCAGTCAGGTAGAGGTTTCGCGGCCCGAAACGGTCGCCGAGGCGACCGGTGATGAGCAGGGGCACCGCGTAGGCGAGCAGATAGGCGCTCGTGACCCAGATGACGGCGTTGATGTCGGTGTTCAGGCCCTCCATGATCCTGGGATTGGCCACGTTCACGATCGTGCTGTCCACCAAGATCATGAAGAAGCCGATCACCAAGGACCAGAGAGCTGGCCAAGGTCGGGCGATCTGTTCCACGGGAAGGAACCTTTCAGTGTCGAGTATGTCCGGCCCCAGGGGTGTCGGTGCCGGGTCGGTTGTTCAGGGGCAGGGATTGATGTCCAGGGAGCCGGTGAGGATCTCCCCCACCATGCCCTCCAGCCAGTCGATCTCCGCGGCGAGCAGATGCTGCTGGTATTTGACGATGATCCAGAAGGCCGGCGGGACCTCCCGTTCGAGTGCTCCGCCCTCCAGGGCGTCGTACTCGGCGAGCCGTTCACGCAGGCCCTCCAGTCGGACGTTCAGTCGATCGACCACGCGTTCGGCAGGAAGGCTGTGCGCCTCGGCCAGTGCCAGGGGAAACGGCGGGAAGGTGTTCCCGGCGTCTCCCAGCATGTGCTCCACCGTTGCCTTCAGAGCGGCCTCGCCGTCGGGAGTCATCCGGTAGACCGTGCGTTCCGGCCGTTTGCCATCCCGCTCCACGCCGTCCTCCTCCACGAGCCCCAGCTCGGCGAGCCGAGCGACCGCGTGGTAGAGGGTGCCCGGACGGACCTTGACGATGCGGTCCTCCCCTCGGAGCACCAGGGTCTGGTACATCTCATAGGGGTGCCGCGGCTTCTCCCGGAGGAGGCCGAGGGCCGCCAGGCTCAGAGGGGTCAACGACGTTCGGGTCATGGTATGGCGTCCGGTTCTACGTGGATCAGATTCGTAGGGAGGCAACCATCATTCCACACCAATTATTCCAGGTGGAATAGTCGGAGAGGGAGATCCGCGCCACATCCGGGCGAGAACTCAGCGTGGAGCGCGCAGGAAGCCGCTCTGACGGCCCACCACCTGGCCGGCGTCAGGAGCCACGATGACCTCCTGCGCCGCGGGATACTCCTCCACCACCGCTTCACCCTCGGCGTCCTGAGAGCCTGTCGAATCGACGACGGTCAGCACGGCCCCGGCATCCACCGAGCGCTTGACCAATGCCAGCGCGATCGGGCCCATCTCATGATGCTGCGCCACACTGCTCAGCCTGCCGACGGTCTTCCCGTCCAGGACCACAGGGCTGTCCAAGGCAGGCAGCGTGTGCTGAGAGCCGTCGAGCTGCAGGAACACGAGCCGACGCGGAGGGTGTCCGAGATTGTGCACGCGCGCGATCGTCTCCTGACCCTTGTAGCAGCCCTTGGCCAGGTGCACCGCCGTGCGGATCAGATCCAGTTCATGAGGAATGGCCCTGCTGTCCGTTTCGAAACCCTGGCGGGGGCGCCAGGCTGCGATGCGCAGCGCCTCGGCCGCCATCATTCCGGCCAGTTCGAGACCGGCGGTCCGGCTCTCAAGCTCAGAACGCGGCACGATCCACTCGATCCAGGGACGGCCCCGGCCAGGATGATCGTCCGGCGCGACGACGGCGTAGGAATAACCACCGGCGCTCACCTCGGGCCACGGATCCCGCCAGCGATTCAGCCCCTCCAAGGCCTCCAGCCCGGCAGTCCCGCCGAGCACCGCCCAGGAGTCCGTCACGTCAGAGACCTCGACCCGCAGCATGAAGCGCATCCGGTCCAGGAACTGCGCCAGCGGCTCCGCAAGGCCTGGTTCGACGATGAGCCAGGCGGTGGCGCCGTCGTCGACCATTCTGATGTCGAACTCGATGCGCCCCTGGATGTCGAGCAGGAGCAGCTGGGTCGATTCCCCGGGCGCAAGAGCGTTGACCCGCTGCGAGGACAGCGTGTCCAGCCAGGACAGCCGGTCCGGACCGGTGACGGTGACCACCCCGAGATGCGAGAGATCCACCACGGCCCGGCCCTGCGCGAGGGCGCGTTGCTCCTTCAGCGGCTGACCGTAGTGTGCGGCGACGCCCGCATCAACACCGGATGAAACGACGGCGGCAGGGCGCGACAGAAGCGGGCTCGTGTACTCCATACCGGGTGCAACCTTCCTCGCGTGAGGGCTATTCCTGCTGCTCGTCCAGCCGATCGGACGGAGTCCGGAAAATCAGGACAGCTTGCTCAGGATGGCGGAGGCGTGCGCTTCCAGGCCGGCTTCGGCTTTCCCTTCGGCCTGCTGCCCCTCGGAGACATCCCAACGCCAGAGCAGCTTGCCATCGACCAGCCCGAAGATGCGAGTGGCCGCCGAATAACTCTTCGAATGGCTGCCACGCATCACCATGTCGGTGCTGAGCTGGACCTGCGGGCCCTTGATCTGGCCGTAGTAGAGCTCCGAGATCCCGCCGGGATGAGAGATCGAGACGGAGATGTCGAAGCCTCCATCAGCGTTGCGCATCGCTTCGACATCGTCAGCGGTCTTGAGGGCCGGGACGATCTCGGCGGGAACCATGCCGGGGCCGCCATCGGCCTCGACCAGTTTGCGCTCCAGCGCCCAGAAACCCATCTCCACGGTCAGAGGCCGCAAAATGGTCCCCTCATCGTCACACAGCCAGCTTTCGGCCCGGTACTGCAGATACGGCAGACCGTTGTGCGCGAAGGTCACCCGCTGCACGAAGTGCTCGGAGCCCTCTTCACCGGTGCCCAGACGGCCACGGCCCTCCCAGTCACCGATCAACCAGGAAAGGGGGACCAGCTCCGGGGTGAGGTCGCTGGGGATTTCGATGGGCACGGCTTACTTCTGGCCCTTGAAGAGCCGGTAGACCACCAGCCCGGCGAACCAGGCCATGGAGATACCCGCGATGCCGAGCAGGACCAGGAAGAAAATCTCAAATGCAAGGACGGACATGTGCCCATCCTATCCTCAACTCGGAGGGCTAGATGAGCAGGAGCTTGCCGAGGAAATAAGCCACGCTCCCCAGCGCCAGCACCGGGCCCACTCCGAGCGCGATGGCGCCCACCAGGGAGGCGTGATGCACGCGATAGGTGATGAGCCGCCGGAAGCAGACCACGAGGATTCCTGCCGCGAGGCCTAGCAGAGCGCTCGGCAGCATGGAGATGTCAGGGTTGAAGAAGCCGACCAGGGGGCCCACCAGAACGGCGAGCACCACCCCGAGAGGCGCTACGATGCGGTCCGGCCACCGGATGAGGCCGACCGCCACGGCGACCGCGGCGCACGCCACGACCACCACCAGCATCTCCCGCAGGCCTCCGAGCCGGACGTTGGCCACCCAGCCGGCCCCGAGCGCTGCGAGCAGCACCCCTCCGCTGGCACCGAAGGTCGATTCGAGCCGTTGCGGCTGGCCCGTGCCACGGATCAGTTCGACCAGCATGACGGCCATCAGACCCAGCGCGATGAGAGGTGCCGACCAGGCCATGAATCCGGGGCCCGGCACCACGACGGTTCCGACCACGGAAAGCGCGCCGACCGCGGCGATGATGCCGCCCAGGGTCTTGCGGGCCGGGATGGCCAGATACTGCGGCCACGCGAAACCGAAAACGACCGCCACCACGATGCAGACCGCCATGTGCCCCACCGTCCCCAGCCAGGGGGCCACGCCCAGCACTGCCAGGGCCACCAGCGAAGCGATTCCCACGGTCAGATAACCGTGACCTGTGGAGCGCAGTCCGGCGGGGCGGCCGGAGCCGCCGCGGGCGCCGCCGCCCAGCAGGGCGAAACCGGCGTCGTCGTTGGCTGAAGGCGAAGGTGCAGGGCTCACCCCTCCATCCTCCCCCATCCGGGGCCCGCAGGCCCATCCCGGTCCGCGGCGGGTGGGGCGCGCGACTGTGACGCGTCTAACTCGCCGAAGCGTGCGGCTCGATATACTGGGGTATCAAGCTCGACGACGCGCTCCCGATCCATGGAGGGGACAATGTCGCAACTCTTGCTCTTGACGAACAGCACCGACTCATCGGTGGACATCCTGCCCGCCCTCGAGCTGCTCAATCACAAGGTGCACATCCTGCCCGCCGAGCCCACCGCGCTCCTCGAGACCGAGCCGTGCGACATCATCTTCCTCGACGCCCGGAAGGACCTGGTCGGGTCCCGGTCCCTGACCAAACTGCTGAAGGCCACCGGCCTGTCCGTCCCGCTGCTGCTGATCCTCACCGAAGGCGGAATGGCTGCGATCTCGGCCCAGTGGACCGTCGACGACGTCGTCCTGGACTCCGCCGGTCCCGCCGAAGTCGAGGCCCGCATCCGCCTGGCCCTGGCCCGCAGCTCCTCGCCGGAGGACGAGGCGGAGACCGAGATCCGCGCATCCGGCGTCGTGATCGACGAAGCGAGCTACACCGCCAGGGTCAACGGCTCTGCACTGAACCTGACCTTCAAGGAGTTCGAGCTCCTCAAATACCTCGCGCAGCATCCGGGCAGAGTGTTCACCCGCCAACAGCTCCTCACCGAGGTCTGGGGCTACGACTACTACGGCGGAACCCGCACCGTGGACGTCCACGTGCGGCGACTGCGCGCCAAATTGGGGCCGGACCACGAGACGCTGATCGGCACGGTGCGCAATGTCGGGTACCGGCTGACCATGACGCGTGAACAGGACGAACAACCCGCCGAGGCGTGAAGCCCCGGGCGGTGCCCCTCGTCGCCCGCCCCGACTAGGCTGTGTGCCATGACTAGCGCGAACGCGTCCCACTGGCCGGTCCATCGCCTCACCGCGCCCCTCGACGGCCCGGTGCTCGGGGAAGCGCAGGCTCTCCTCGCCGCGGCTGAATCCGCGGATGGGACGCCGCCCGTGTCCGAACAGTCCGTCATCGGGTTGCGCACGGGAGGCAACGCCGGCCAGGAGGTCCTGGTCCATGCGGTCTATGCGCCGGAAGACCCCTTCACGCAGGATCCGACGCCCGCTGAATCCGGCTTGGCGGGTTTCGCGGTGCTGACCCGCAGCGAGGCGGAGTCCGTGCTCGAAATGGCCGTGCACCCCTCCTACCGGAACATCGGCGTGGGTCTCCGTCTCGCCACCGATCTCCAGGACGCCCAGGGAACCCTGGACGGCGTCCAGGCATGGTCCCACGGCGATTCCGCGGCGGCTGAGGATCTTGCACAGCAGTTCGGATTCACCAAGGTCCGGGAGCTCTGGCGCATGCGGCTCAGTTCGCCTGCCACGGGAGCGTCCGACGACGACGGTCTTCCGCCGGGCCACCGCATCCGGAGCTTCGTGCCGGGCCAGGACGAGGACGCGTGGCTCGCGGCCAACGCGGCGGCTTTCGCTCATCACCCGGAGCAAGGCGGCATGACCCTCAGCGATCTGCGGGAACGCATGGCGGAGCCGTGGTTCGACCCGGAGGGGTTCCTCCTCGCCGTCGATGCCGAGGACCGGATCGCAGGCTTCCATTGGACCAAGATGCAGCCCGCGCTCGCTGGGCACCCCGCCCAGGGCGAGGTCTACGTGGTCGGGATCGTGCCAAGCTCCCAGGGGAAAGGCCTCGGAAAGACCCTCACCCGCAAGGGCATCGAGTACCTGCGGCAGCATGGCGCCAGGACCGTGCTGCTTTACACGGAGGCCGACAACACCCCCGCGGTGCGCCTCTACGAAAGCCTGGGATTCGCCCATTGGGACAGCGACGTCATGTACCGGAAAAACCCGGCGAACTGACCCCTTCCGTTCTGTAAGGTTGAGGTTGATCGACTGCAGCGTTAGGAGTGTGGCATGAGCAGCGACAATGGGGCTTCCACCGGGACCATGGGCAGAACCCCTTCCCGCATCGGCTCGTCCGAGGTCAACGCCGCACGGGCCACCCAGGACCGGATCGAGCTTCCTGAGTTCGAGGAGCCGAGCCTGCTGCCCGAGGGTGACATCAGTCCGGACCGTTTCCTGGACCGCGAGCTGTCCTGGCTGAAATTCAACGCCAGGGTCCTCGAGCTGGCCGAGGATCCGGACCTGTTCCTTCTCGAGAGGGTCAATTTCCTCTCCATCTTCGCGTCCAATCTGGACGAGTTCTTCATGGTCCGTGTGGCCGGCCTCAAGCGCCGCATCGCCACGGGCCTGGCCGTCCCCTCCCCCGCGGGTCTGAGCCCCGTGGAGGTACTGGAACAGATCAGCGATGCCGCACGCACGCTGCAGGAACGCCATGCCCGGGTCTTCGCTGAGCAGGTCCGTCCGGGCCTGGCCTACGAGCACATCCACCTCATGCACTGGTCCGAACTGGATCAGGAGGCCCAGCACCGGGTGAGCACCCTCTTCACGGAGAAGGTGTTCCCGATCCTCACCCCGCTGGCGGTGGATCCCGCACACCCCTTCCCGTACATCTCCGGGCTGTCCCTGAACCTCGCCGTCGTGGTCCGCAACCCCGTGACCCGCAAGGAACTGTTCGCCCGCGTCAAGGTGCCGGACCAGCTGCCGCGCCTGATCGCCGTCGACGGCCCGCGCGCCGGAGCCGTACCCGGCCGGGTGGCCCGTTTCATCACCCTTGAAGAAGTCATCGCCGTCCATCTGGACCAGCTCTTCCCGGGCATGGAGGTCGTGGAGCACCACACCTTCCGCGTCACCCGTAACGAGGACGTGGAGGTGGAGGAGGACGATGCCGAGAACCTCCTCCAGGCCCTGGAGAAGGAACTCCTCCGGCGTCGTTTCGGCCCACCGGTGCGTCTCGAAGTGACCACCGATATCAATCCCGCGGTACGGGACCTCCTGGTCCGCGAACTGAACATCGACGAGTCCGAAGTGGTCGCCGTTCCGGCACCCCTCGATCTGCGCGGCCTGTCCGTCATCGCCGGAATCGACCGCGCCGATCTGCATTACCCCAAGCAGGTCCCGCACACCTCGCGCTACCTCAACGAGTCGGAGACTTCAAAGGCCGCGAACGTGTTCGCCGCCATGCGCCGCCGGGACATCCTCCTGCATCACCCGTACGATTCCTTCTCCACCTCGGTTCAGGCATTCCTGGAACAGGCGGCAGCGGATCCGAAGGTGCAGGCCATCAAGCAGACCCTGTACCGCACCAGTGGCGACTCCCCGATCGTGGACGCCCTGATCGACGCGGCCGAGGCCGGTAAGCAGGTCCTGGCTCTGGTGGAGATCAAGGCCCGTTTCGACGAGGTGGCCAACATCTCCTGGGCCCGCAAGCTGGAGCAGGCCGGCGTGCACGTGGTGTACGGCATCGTGGGTCTGAAGACGCACTGCAAGCTGTCCCTGGTGGTCCGGCAGGAGTCGGACGGCATCCGCCGCTACTGCCACATCGGCACGGGCAACTACCACCCCCGCACGGCCCGCTACTACGAGGACCTCGGCCTGCTGACCGCGAATCATCAGGTGGGCGAGGATCTGTCCAAGCTGTTCAACCAGCTCTCCGGCTACGCTCCGAAGTCCACCTTCAAGCGGCTGCTGGTGGCCCCGCGTTCCGTGCGCAGCGGTCTGATCGAGCGGATCGATCAGGAGATCCGCAATGCCCGCGCAGGCAAGGCGGCCAAGGTGCAGATCAAGGTCAACTCCATGGTGGATGAGGCGATCATCGACTCCTTGTACCGGGCCTCCCAGGCCGGCGTCGAGGTCAACGTGATCGTGCGTGGCATCTGCTCCTTGCGTCCCGGCGTCCCGGGCCTGAGCGAGAACATCACGGTGCGTTCCGTGCTGGGGCGCTTCCTGGAGCACTCCCGCGTCTTCACCTTCGCCAACGACGGCGACCCCGTGGTCTTCATCGGTTCTGCGGACATGATGCACCGGAATCTGGACCGCCGGGTCGAAGCCCTGGTCCAGCTGAGCAACCAGGACGACATCCAGGACCTCATCAGCCTGATGAACCGCTATGTGGATCCCGGGACGGCGAGCTGGCACCTGGATGACGAGGGCGAATGGGAACGCCACCACAAGGCGGAAGACGGAACGCCGCTGCTCGACGTCCAGTCCTGGCTCCTGGCCTCGCGCTCGCGCCAGCGCAGCTCCGGGTCCCTCCGCTGATGCCGCACGAACGCGCGGACTCCCCCACCGCCGATCAGAGTGAACACCCGGGCGAGAAGGTCGCCGTCGTCGCGGCCGGAGGTCTGCCCTGGCGGATCAACCGGGGCGAGCTGGAGGTCCTGCTGATCCACCGCCCCCGCTACGACGACTGGTCCTGGCCGAAGGGCAAGCTCGACCCGGGAGAGACCATCCCCGAGTGCGCCTCACGGGAGATCTTCGAAGAGATCAGTCTGCGGGCGGGGCTCGGCATTCCCTTGCCGAGCATCCACTACCGGGTGTCGGCAGGGCTGAAGGTGGTTCACTACTGGGCGATCAACGCGCAGAACGCCCGGGTCCGTCAGGACGGCAAGGAAGTCGACAGCCTGCTGTGGTGCACGCCGTCCCGCGCGGCGGAACTGCTGAGCAACACCTCGGACCGGGAACCTCTCGCCGCTCTGGTGTCCACCTACGAGGACGAGCTGCTGGACACCTGGCCACTCGTGGTCGTCCGTCATGCCAAGGCCAAGCCCAGAGCCTCCTGGACCAAGGGCGAGGGTGACCGCACACTCGCGGCCTCAGGGCTCCGGCAGGCCCAGGCGGTCAAAGGCCTGCTGGGTGTCTGGCGTCCGGAGCGGATCGTGAGCAGCCCGTGGAAACGGTGCATCTCCACGATCGCGCCGTATGTGAAGGCGAACAAGGTCAAAGTGAAGCTCGTGGATGCTCTCACCGAGCACAGTCACGAACGGAAGCCGCGCAAGACGGCCGCGGCCTTCGAAGCCGTCTTCGACAAGGGCGTTCCCGCCGCGGTCTGCGTGCACCGGCCCACGCTGCCGACGATTCTGCGACAGATCTCCACGCATCTGAACACCACCTTGACGGGCCGGCTGCCCACCGCCGATCCGTACCTGACGCCGGGCGAGGTGCTCGTGCTCCAGGTGACCGGGGGTTCCCGGCCCACCGTGGTGTCCGTGGAACAGTACCGGCCCTACGACGACTGACGACGAGCTGAAGGAATTAGAAGGATGACTGAGAACACCAACCCGGAGCCCGTGGGTTTCGGAATCGCCGAGCTGGCATTCCTGCTGAACAGCTTTGAAGGGCCCGGCCATGCGCGCTCGGTCGACGCTCTCGGCGCCGGTGACTGGGCCGGGGACGAGGAACTGGCCAATGTGGGCCTGTCGGCTCTTGCAGCCCGTGGCTTCGTCCAGCCCGAGGAGGACGGCCTCGGCGTCAGCGGCGCCGCCTCCCTCCTCGCCCAGACGCTGGGCGACGGACGCCTGTGGATCACCGTGGAGGTCGGCACCGCAGATGGGGAGAACGCGAAGGTGGTGCTCGTGGAGCAGAAGGAACTGCGGCTGCTGCTCCAGCCCGGGATCTTCAGCACCTGGTTCGCCACTCCCCTTCCCGAGGAACTGACGGCGTCCCAGGTGGCCGTCTCCATCCTGCACCAGCACGCCGAGGAGTCGCCGGACAGCACCGCCACGGTCTCCGTCGCCACCTTGGAGCGACTGAGCTCCTATCAGCTGCGACGCGACGGCGAGGGCTGGGAGTTCGCCGGGATCACCGAGGACGGCCCGGCGGACCCGGTCAGCGGGCTGGGCCCGGCCGAGGTCGCAGCCCTTTTCGACGCGGCCGCCCTCTGATTCCTTCCTTCCCCGACGCGGGGTCACTTCGGGCCCAATCCGATGCTTGGATTGGGCCCGAAGTGACCCCGCGTTGTGCGTTCCCTCTTGACGAAGCGATTTTTGTATCAAACACTTGATACAAAACTCCGAGGGGGTCCGATGAACATCTCACAGCAGTTCGCAAACTATGTTCCCTTCGGGATGGCGCTGGCCGGTGCCGCCATCGTGTTCCTCGTGCTCCGCTACCTCGCCTCGGACGGACGGGAAGGAACCAGTACGACGACGGCGGCCAAACACTCCCTCACGGTCGGCGTCCTGGGCTGGATGGCGAGTTCTTTGCAGCCGGCGTCGTCGTTCGGCCGCCTCCCCTCGGGCGCCTCCGACCCGCTCACCTCACCATGGGCGCTTTTCCTGCCTGTCATCCTGGTCCTCGGCATCCACGCGCTCGGCCAGCTGAGTTACCCCGGGGACCGTCGCACGGTACGGATCGCGGAAGTGCAACGACGCACGGTCCAGGACTTCCTTCCTCGAAGGCTCGCCGTCGTCACCGCGCTTGTCTTCCTGGTGAGCCTCGGCCTGATCCTTTCCATCGTCGGGCTTGCCGGCATGCCGGCCGGAGAGAACCCCTCACCCTCCGCAGTGCCCGCTCCCGGCCTGCTGCCCGGCGCCGTGACGGCCGCTTGGCTAGGCAGTGCCTGGCTGGCCCTGGCGACCGGAACCGTAGCGGTGCTTCTGTTGATCGCCCACCGCCGACAGCTCACGGGGCTCGGCCCCGAGGAGAACGCTGTACTGCGGACGCTCTCCATGAACCGGCTGCTGCGCACCTCCGCCACCATCGCCTCAGGCCTGGCTGCCATCGCCACCGGGCTCAATCTGCTGCCGTTGCCCGGCCAGGCGTCGGGCACCGGCATCAACGTGGGAGGGGCGTTCAACCTTCTCGTGCTGATCGTCATGTGGCGCTGGCCCGCGGCCTCGCGGACAGCCGAGCGCCAGACGCCCAGTGATCCGGCCCTGCGTTGGCACCGTCTCGCAGTGCTCCCTGCCGTCCCCCTCGGCATTCTCACAGCGCTGGCGCTGAGCGGCAGCCTCCTCCTGAGCGGCTCCGGGCTGCAGCAGGCGATCATCCTGGCCGGGGCGGGGGTGCTCCATCTGCTGTGGAACTGCTGGTGCGCGACCCGGATCCCACGAGTTGAGGATGCCGGGCCCGTCCGCATGCCGCTCCCTCGGCGCAGCACCCTGGCCACCGCACTCCTCTGCGGATTCACGAGTCTCTTCACTCTGGCCGGCGCCTTCTGGACCACCCTCTCGAACGAAGGTCCTCACAACGAGAGGGCCACCGCCTCCACGGTCGTGGTCGGAGTCAGTATTCTGGCACTTCTCGGCTCGGCACTTCTCGCAGCCCGGATGACAGCACGCCATACGCTCCAGGCGGCGCTCCCTGCATCGGAGCCGGCCGGTCTCCTCCAGGAACGGTGGCAGCGGATGGCCCTCTGGACCGGATCGATCCTGCTCGGCCTCTCGGCCCTCCTCCTGTTCCAGCTCCTACTGCCGGTCCGGATCAGCGACGGCTATGAGGAGGGAGGGCGGAGTATCGTGATCGTCAATGTCATGGGCTTCGTCAGTCCCCTGATGCTCTTGCTGGCCGTGCTGCTCTGGGCGCTCAGCGGTGTGGACCCGGCGCCCCGGAAGAAGATGTCCCCGGACCTGGAGCCGCAGCGCGCATGAATTCCACCGTCGCGGTCCGACTCGATTCTCCGGTGCCGCCGTTCGAGCAGGTGAGGGCTCAGTTCGAAGCCATGATCCGCAGCGGGGAACTGCCGGATGGAGCGCGGCTCCCCACCGTCCGCGCATTGGCCGGCGACCTCGGACTCGCCGCCGGGACGGTCGCCCGCGCCTACCGGGAGCTCGAAGCCGCCGGGTTGATACGCACCGCCCGTCGCTCAGGAAGCACTGTCGTCGCCCCCGCGGACACCCCGATGCCCCACGGTGGTCTTCCGCCCGAGCTCGGCGACGCCGTCGAACGCCTGGTGGACCTCAGCAGAGCCTACGGGGTGGGCTTCGAAGAGATCTCGTCGGTGATCCGCACTAGACTGGAGCCATGAGCATCCCCACTCCTTATGAGGACCTGCTGCGCGACGTCCTGGAGAATGGCACGCACAAATCGGACCGGACGGGGACAGGGACGCGTAGCGTCTTCGGGCGCCAGATCCGCTTCGATCTGGCCGAGGGATTCCCCTTGATCACCACCAAGCGCGTGCACTTCAAGTCGGTGGCCCTGGAACTGCTCTGGTTCCTCCGCGGCGACTCGAATGTGCGCTGGCTGCAAGAGAACGGCGTCTCCATCTGGGACGAGTGGGCCGACGACGCCGGGGAGCTCGGGCCCGTGTACGGCGTTCAGTGGCGCTCCTGGCCGACTCCGGACGGCGGCCACATCGATCAGATCGCCGAGCTCATGCGGAATCTCGCAAGCAATCCGGACTCCCGCCGTCACATCGTCTCCGCCTGGAACGTCGCGGAGATCTCGGACATGGCGCTGCCTCCGTGCCACGCCTTCTTCCAGTTCTACGTCGCAGACGGCAAGCTGTCCTGCCAGCTCTACCAGCGCTCCGCGGACATGTTCCTCGGCGTGCCGTTCAACATCGCCTCCTACGCCCTGCTGACACACATGATCGCGCAGCAGCTGGATCTGGAAGCCGGCGACTTCGTCTGGACCGGCGGTGATTGCCATGTCTACGACAACCACGTGGAACAGGTCGAACTCCAGCTCAGCCGGGACGCGCTGCCGTCCGCGACCCTGCACATCGCACGGAAGCCGGAAAGCATCTTCGACTACGACTTCGCGGACTTCGAGGTCGTGGACTACCAGCACCATCCCGGCATCAAGGCCCCGGTGGCCGTATGAGCCCCGTCGATCCCACGGCCTTCGCAGAAGAGATCCGGCCGCGTCTCCACGGCACCGGCATGGTCTGGGCCGAGACCACCCGTGGTGTGATCGGCGCCGGCGGCACCATGCCTTGGCATGTGCCCGAGGACATGAAACACTTCAGCACCGTCACAGCGGGGACACCCGTCATCATGGGCCGCAAGACCTGGGAGTCATTCCCCGCCAAGTACCGTCCGCTGCCCGGCCGCACCAACATCGTGGTGACCCGCCGCGAGGACTGGGCGGGCACTCCCGAGGCGGAGGGCGCCGTCGTCGTACCGTCGCTGGAGGCCGCGTACAGCGAGGCCGGGGACGGTCTGCGCTATGTGATCGGCGGCGGGGAGATCTTCCGCCAGGCGCTCCCGGAGACCGACTTCGCGGTGATCACCGTGATCGACTCCGACGTCGACGGCGACACGCACGCGCCCGTCCTGCCGGCCGAGTGGACACGCACCGCCGTCTCTCCCACCCCCACACCGGACGGCGCCGATGGCTGGCTGACATCTTCAAACGGGACGCGCTTCCGTTTCACGCTCTGGGAACGCGCCTGAGGCGCGCATCCGATCCGTACCCGCAAAGGCATTCATGAAGCACCTTCTCTCGCGTTCCGACATCCTCTTCGTCCTGGGCTACATGCTCTTCCCGCTCCTGGGGCTGGTCACGGCCGTCCTCGGGCTGTTCATGATCCTCGGTGGAAACCGGATCGCCGGAGTGATCGTGCTGGTCCTGGTGACCCAGGTGTTCGTCTTCGGTTCCTGGTGGGCCTTGAAGAAGCGCCGGGCCGCGCTGGAAGCCGAGGCATCCGAGGGCTGAGCTCGCCAGCCGGGGTCGTCGCTGTGACGTAACCGGCGGAAACATGTCGGTGTACCTGCGTAAAATCGGGTCATGACTTCAGCAGCCGTGCCCTCCGTTGGCTTTGTCGGGTGGCGTGGCATGGTCGGCTCCGTCCTCATGCACCGCATGCAGGAAGAGAACGACTTTGCCAGCATCAATCCCGTGTTCTTCTCCACCTCCAATGCAGGAGGTGCCGCGCCGTCGTTCGCCGACGGCGCCGGCAAGCTGGAGGACGCCTTCGACATTGAGGCTCTGGCGAAGCTGCCCATCATCGTCACCGCCCAGGGCGGCGACTACACCAAGCAGGTCCACGGTGAACTCCGCTCGCGCGGCTGGGACGGCCTCTGGATCGACGCGGCGTCCACACTCCGTATGCAAGACGACTCGATCATCGTCCTGGACCCGATCAACCGCGACGTGATCGACCGCGGCCTGGCTTCCGGCGTGAAGGACTTCATCGGCGGCAACTGCACCGTGTCCTGCATGCTCATGGGCCTGGGCGGCCTGTTCAAGAACGGCCTGGTCGAGTGGGGCACCTCCATGACCTACCAGGCCGCTTCCGGCGGCGGCGCCCGCCACATGCGCGAGCTGCTGAACCAGTTCGGCACCCTGAACGCCGAGGTCAGCAGCGAGCTGTCCGACCCCGCTTCGGCCATCCTGGAGATCGACCGCAAGGTGCTCGCCCACCAGCGCGACGGTGTGGACGCGGCTCAGTTCGGTGTGCCGCTGGCCGGTTCCCTGATCCCCTGGATCGACTCCGACCTCGGCAACGGCCAGAGCCGTGAGGAGTGGAAGGCCGGGGTGGAGACCAACAAGATCCTCGGCACCGCAGGCGAGGATCACATCATCATGGACGGCCTGTGCGTGCGCATCGGCGCCATGCGCTCCCACTCCCAGGCGCTCACCCTGAAGCTCCGCGAGGACCTCTCCGTCGCCGAGATCGAGAAGATCATCGACACCGACAACGAATGGGCCACCGTGGTGCCCAACGTCAAGGAGGCGTCCATGAACGACCTCACCCCCGTCGCCGCTTCGGGAACCTTGAACATCCCCGTGGGCCGTATCCGCAAGATGGAGATGGGCCCGGAGTACATCAGCGCCTTCACGGTGGGGGATCAGCTCCTCTGGGGGGCCGCAGAGCCCTTGCGGCGCATGGTGAACATCGCCACCGGACGGCTCTGAACCGTCAGACGCAGGAGAAGGGGTGGAGCTCCGGACGGATCTCCACCCCTTCTTTGCGTGCGTCACGGTATCCACATGGCGGCCGTCGTGATGTCCCGGTCGGGCCCGGCATGCCACCATGGAGACATGGACCTTCCCACGCCTGAGCTGCCCCGCCCCGATGTCGATCCGGACGGGCTTCTGGAATACTCGGTGGTCTTCACCGACCGCTCCCTGAACCATATGTCCGCGCGTTTCGTTTCCGCGATGCAGCAGACCCTGGAGATTCTGCGCACGGCGTACAGCGCGGACAGCGTGGCCATCGTCAACGGGGGCGGCAGCTATGCCATGGAGTCCGTCGCCCGGCACTTCGCCGCAGACCGTCATGCCCTGGTGGTGAGGAATGGGCTCTTCTCCTACCGCTGGTCCCAGATCCTGGAAGCCGGTTCCATCGCCGAAAGCGTCACCGTCTGCGCCGCGCAGCCGGAGAGCCAGGAACATCAGGCGGCGTGGAACCCTGCTCCTCTCGACGAGGTGGTCGCTGCCATTCGGACCGAACGTCCCGCCGTGGTGTTCGCTCCTCATGTCGAGACGGCCGCGGGCATGATCCTTCCCGATGACTATGTGCGTTCGCTCGCTGACGCGGTGCACGACGTCGGAGGCGTCCTGGTGCTCGACTGCATCGCCTCGGGAGCGATGCTGGTGGACATGAAGTCGCTGGGCGTCGACGTGCTGCTCAGTGCGCCGCAGAAGGGCTGGAGCGGCTCCCCCGGCGTCGGTTACGTCATGCTGAACAGCACTGCCCTGGAGATCGTGGAGTCCCGTGCGTCAAGCAGCTTCGCCGCCGATCTGCGGACCTGGTTGTCCATTTCCGAGGCCTACCGTGAGGGCCGCGCCGCCTACCACGCGACCATGCCCACGGACACGATCGTGCGCAATCTGGTGCAGATGACGGAGACCCGGGAACGCGGTTTCGAGGCCTTGCGCGCCGCTCAGATCGAGCTTGGGCGCCGGGTCCGTGAGCTGTTGGAGGAACGCGGCCTGCCTTCGGTCGCCGGAGCGGACTTCGCTGCGCCGAGCGTCGTCGTGGTCCACACGGATGATCCGGGCCTGCGCAGCGGTGCCCGGTTCAAGGAGGAAGGTCTGCAGATCGCCGCCGGTGTCCCGCTGCACTGCGGTGAGCCGGACACCTTCTCCACCTTCCGCATGGGTTTGTTCGGCCTGGACAAGCTCGGCGATGTCGACGGCACTGTGGAGCGCCTGCGGGCAGCCCTGGATCGTATGGGGGTCTGAAGGGCAAACCTCCACCGGGAAGCGGATGGTGCGGGCAGCCCGGCTAGGATCGGTGTGTCATCACTCAACGGCAAGGGGAATGCCATGACACTGACCACATCGCGCCATCTCACCGCGGCCGCAACCCTGCTCGTGGGCTTCGCGCTGGCCGGCTGTTCTGTTCCTGCGGCGCAGCCGTCCGGGACGGCCAGCCCCACGACGGAATCCGCAGCGGGAGGCGTCCGCGAGATCACCACGGACGGCAACTGCGCCCCCGGCGAGAACGTCGCGGTCACCGCCGCGGACGCCTCTGCGGTCATCACCGGTGATTGCGGCACGGTCAGCATCACCGGGGCGAACGTCCATGCGAACATCGATTCGGCGAAGAAGCTCTCGGTGACCGGCGCTGGGGCCGCGATCATCGGCAAGAAGTGGGGATCAGTCGAGACGACCGCCGCCACGGTGAGCCTGAACGCTGACGAGATCGCCGAACTCACGGTCTCCGGCGCGGACACCACCGTGGTGCTCAGCGCCAAGGCGGGCAAAGCCAGCCTCGGCGGTGACCGAGGCTCTTTCAATGCCCACGACGTCCAGGATCTCTCCATCGCTGGTGCCCACAACGGCGTGGTCCTCAGCGGAAAACTGGGGGCTTTGCGGGTCAGCGGGAACGACAACACCGTCAACTGGTCCTCAGGAGTGACCTCCCCGGACTCCGATACGGGAATAAGGAACAGTTACATTCGCTGAGCGTCGACGAACCGCTCGTAGGCTCTGGACCACTTGCTGCTGGAACGGTGCGGGGTCGGGTGCGTGCCATTCACCTCGAAAGGCTGTAGCACGACCGTGCCACGAGAATCGGTGGACCAGGTGCCATCGGTGATGCCCCCGCTCATGGTGGTGCGCTTGAACATGCCGTTTCCTCCGGGCACGATGAGGTCGAAATGCTCTGGGGCCAGAACAGCGCTGCGGTCCGTGTAGCCGAGAATGTACTCGTCGAAGCCGGCCAATAGGTGAAAGGACCGTGCCCCCGGCAGAGCCTCACCGTTCCGTCGCTCCAGCCAGTCCGCCGTCTCGGAACTGAGTAGCAGCCCGTCGCCGTGAAACGGTGATTCGTATTCCCTCAGACGTGCTCCGAGCCGCCCTTGCGCGGCACGGCATGCTGTGAGCGTCAGGCCGGTCCACCAGGCGAAGTCACGGAGGGTTGCCGGGCCGTGGCTACGGACATAGCGTTCCAGAAGTTCGTCCAGGGCGGCTTCCGGCGAAAGCTCACGACGGCGGTCCCCGATCCACTCGTCCTGGAGGACGAAAAGGTGCTCCTTCTCCCCGACTGGGCCTTGGACCAAGGTTCCCGTGACCGAGAGGAGCAACAGCAGATGGGCACCGCGTTGGGTTCTGGTTCCCTGCTTCGCGTCCTCCAACGCGGCGAACAGTTCCGCCCTCGTCGCCCGGCCGCCACCACGCAGGGTGCCATGCACCGCATCGCGGGCCTTCTCCCCGTCCGCTGCAGTGATCGCGAGTTCGCGGTGCCGGGCCGCCATGGAGGAGATGAGCCGGTCTGAGGTCAGTGAATGGAAGAGAGCGAGATCTTCCGGCAGGAGTGTGTGGAGTGTGCCGCGCATCGGCCAGGAGCGAACGATGCGGCCGTCTTGAAAGGCCTGCCGGACGGCCGCCGCGGAAGCACTTCGCGCCTGCGCCGGGCTGTCCGCGCCGAAGACCAGACGTGCACCGAGCGACCACGGAACCGAGTACCAGTCCTGTCCCTGCATCGCGGTCATCCAGCGGACAACGTCCTCGGGGTCCTCGAAGCCGGGCCGTGGAAATCCGTCCGCCCCCGGCAGCAGTCCATGGCTGTGCAAACGGAGACGAGCGATATCGCGAGGACGCAAGGTCTGACCCATGGCCCTAAGCGTAGTGGGCGAGGGCCCCGGCCCGACGGAGTCGGGACAGGGAGCCCACGCAGCGGTAGTGGGCGAGGGCCCCGGCCCGACGGAGTCGGGACAGGGAGCCCACGCAGCGGTAGTGGGCGAGGGCCCCGGCCCGACGGAGTCGGGACAGGGA
>NZ_JBIVFT010000001.1:0-127111 GCF_044748305.1 Arthrobacter sp. NPDC090010 | reverse complement strand
GAGCCCACGCAGCGGTAGTGGGCGAGGGCCCGGCCCGAGGGAGTCGGGACAGGGAGCCCACGCAGCGGTAGTGGGCGAGGGCCCGGCCCGACGCCGCCCGACTAAGGTGTAAGTGTGACCCTGGGAGAACTCTGGCCGAACATGCGCCTGCTGAGCCGTAGCCTGGCCGTGCCCGGCTGGTTCCTTGCCCTGCTCGGCATGGGAGCGGCTTTGGTCGTGGCCATCACCTCCGGCCTGCACGTCTCCGCCACCTTGCAACGTGTCCAGGTGGTGGGTTCCTTCTCTGCGGCCGTGTCCATTGTGCTCCTGGCGTGCGCCGTCTTCACTCAGCCCTTGGACAAGCCACGATCCGCCCGATGGCAGTTGTCTCTGAGCAATGAGTTGCCCGTCATGGTGCGCAGCTTCTACTTCGGCGCGCTCATGATGTTGCTGGGCGCCATCGGCTTCTCCGTGATCGGGCTTTTCCTCACAGGCGGCCCGACCTCCCAGACTCTCGCCTTCAGCCAGGTGTTCCTCACCGGAGCCTGCGCCTCCGCACTGAGTTACCTACTCTTCAGCCGGGCCTGTTCCCTGGATGAGCCGGAATCCTGACCCGCTCGTCATCGACAGCCACGGAGGGCTCATCCCGCCGAGGTGC
Source organism: Arthrobacter sp. NPDC090010 (assembly GCF_044748305.1). Classification (NCBI taxonomy): domain Bacteria; kingdom Bacillati; phylum Actinomycetota; class Actinomycetes; order Micrococcales; family Micrococcaceae; genus Arthrobacter; species Arthrobacter sp. NPDC090010. The sequence goes on along the minus strand of NZ_JBIVFT010000001.1, from coordinate 126,474 downwards.
CCCGGACGAGGGACGAGTCAAGGGCACCGGTGGGGACAGCCGATGCCATGGGATCAGAGTTCCACGCCGATCAGCAACGGCTCATTGTGGAGCTCGACGCCGAACCTCGCCTGCACGCCAGCGCGCACCTCACGCGCCAGGGCCAGGAGATCCTGGGCGCTCGCACTGCCACGGTTGGTCAGCGCCAGGGTGTGCTTGGTGGACAGGGACGCCCGTCCACCGCTCACTGAGTCCTCAGCCAGACCGTAGCCCTTGGGGAAACCGGCATTGTCGATGAGCCATGCCGCGGAAAGCTTCACAAACCCCTCCCCTGCAGGGTACCGGGGAGCGGTGTCGGGCAGCCGAACGGCTTCCGTCTCCGGGATCACGGGATTGGTGAAGAAGGACCCGGTGGACCAGGTGTCGTGATCCCCGGCATCCAACACCATGCCCTTGCCCTTACGCAGTTCCAGAACGGCGTTGCGGACGTCGAGAGCGTAAGCACGCTCACCCACCTCAACCCCCAGAGTCCGGGCGAGCTCGGCGTAGCGGATCGGGGCGCTCATCCGCCCCAGCGGGAGCTGGAACGTCACGCTGAGCACCACGTAGCGCGGCGAGCCGTTGTCCGTGGTCCGTTTGAGGATCGAGTCCCGGTAGCCGAATTTCAGTTCCGACAGGCTGAAGGTCTTCACGGCGTTGCTGCTGCGGTCCCAGGTGCGGACCTGCGCAATCGTCTGCGAGACGTCCGAACCATAGGCGCCGACGTTCTGCACCGGGGTGGCACCGGCGCTCCCGGGAATCCCGGAGAGCGCCTCCACTCCCGAATGCGCATGGAGCACGGACTGGTGCACGAAGTCGTCCCATTCGTGGCCCGCTTGCACGGTCACTGTGGCACCGCCGCAGCTCTCCTCGAAGGAGGTGTCAACACCCTGCGACGCGATGCGCAGCACCGTGCCCGGATAGCCGTCGTCGGACACCAGGAGGTTGGAGCCTCCGCCCAGGATCAGCAGCTGCTCCCCTGCGGCGTCGGCGGCCCGGACGGCGTCGATGATCTCCGCCTCCGTGGAGGCCTCCAGGTAACGGCCCGCGGGGCCGCCCACCCGGGTGGTGGTCAGCTCGGCCAGAGTCGGCTGGCTCATGCGTTCAGCTTCACCACGGCCTGCGCCTTCATGAGCACACGCTGGCCGTCGAAGGTGACGTTCAGATCGATGCGGGCGGTGCCGGCCTCCTCGTCGAGAGCACCGACGACGCCGATCACCTCGATCTGCGCACCCGGCGCTTCGGTGCCGGTGGTGTCCGTGACCAGAACCGGCTTGGTGAAGCGCGTCTGATAGTCGACGACGGCGCCCGGGTCACCTGCCCAGTCGCTCACCAGCTGTACTGCGGCACCCATGGTGAACATGCCGTGAGCGATCACGCCGGGCAGCTCGACGCCCTGGGCGAAGGCCTCATTCCAGTGGATGGGGTTGAAGTCACCGGACGCACCGGCGTACTTGACCAGGTCCACACGGTTCACGTCGATGACGCGGCGGGCGATCTCCTGGCCCTTTTCAAGTTCATTCAGTGCAGGCATTACTGTCCCTCTCCGCGGACCAGAATGGAGGACGTGGTGGTGGCGACCTTCTCACCGTCCACGGTGGAGATCTCCGACCGGGTGGTGATCATGGCACCGCCTCCCATGCCGCGGACTTGGTCCACGTGCAGCTCGGCCACCAGACGGTCGCCGGCCACGATGGGACGGTGATGGGTGAAGCGCTGGTCGGCGTGGACCACGCGGGAGAAATCGATGCCCGAGTCCGGGTCTTCGATGAGCTGGGCATCAGCCCGCTGAGCCACGATGATGGCGAAGGTGGGCGGTGCCACCAAGTCCGTGTGGCCGAGCGCCTGGGCCGCCTCGACGTCGAAGTGTGCCGGATGTGTGGCCTTGACCGCGCGGGCGAACTCACGGACCTTCTCGCGGCCCACCTCGTAGACCTCGGCGGCCGGGTAACTGCGGCCCTGCAGATCGGGATTGATGCTCATGGAACAAGCCTATCCCCGGCCAGGGAACGCTGGACCCACCCGCGAGGTGACAGCTGACGCCCCTAAAATCGAGTTTTAGGGGCGTCAGCTGTCACCTCGCGGGGAAAAGTAGAGGGCTACTTACCCTGGCGGCGTTTGTGGAGCTCGCGGCTGCGGATCACCATGCCCACCATGTGCAGCAGCAATCCGGCGCCGATCACCGGGAGTGCCCCGAGCGCCAGGCCGTTGTTGTGCGTCAGCAGACCGGTGATGTTCAGAGCGAAACCCACCACCAGGAGTCCCAGAGCGCTGAGCACCACGGTCTTGTAGAGCGTGGACGCCGTGGCCCAGAAGTCGCCGATCATCCCGTCGCCAGTTCCCTGATCAGACGGACGGAGCGACGCCGAAGGCCACGGCGAGCTTCATGATCTTCTCGGCGCGGCCGAGGCGGGGCAGATCCGAGCCGTCGCGGATCACGCGGCCGTTGGCCTCGAAGTCGTTCATGAAGTCGGTGGCCCAGGCGACATCGGACGGCGTGGGGCTGATGACCTCGTTGATGATCGCGGTCTGGTCCGTGGAGAGGCAGAGCTTGCCGGTCATGCCCATGGTCACGGTGATACCGCTCTGCTCGCGCAGGATCGGGTGGTTGCTGCCGACGGTCGGGCCGTCGATGGGGCCGGGCAGGCCGCCGACGCGGCTTGCGACGACGAGCTTGGCCCGCGGATAAGCCATCGCCTCAGGAGTCGCAGCCATGCCGGTGTCGCGGCGGAAATCGCCGGATCCGAAGGCCAGGCGGAAGCAGCCCTGGCCCTTGGCGATGTTGTTGGCCTCCTCGATGCCCACAGCGGACTCGACGAGCGCGACGACGGGGGTCTTGCCATCCATGCGGTGGTAGGACTCGGTCACCTGGTCGGCGGATTCCGTCTTGGCCAGCATGACGCCCAGCAGACCCGGGGTGCCACGCAGCCCGGCCAGGTCATCGGCCCAGAAGGGGCTGGTGGCGTCGTTGACGCGAACCCAGGCCTGGTGCCCCGCGGTCAGCCAGCCACGGACGTTTTCGCGAGCCTCGTCCTTATGCGAAGGGTCCACGGCATCTTCGATGTCCAGGATGATGGCGTCGGCGCGTGAGGCGGCCGCGTCGTCGAAGAGTTCCGTCTTCATGGCGTTGACCAGGAGCCAGGAGCGGGCGATCTCCGGGCTGATGTTGCGGGTGGGACGACCGGAGGAAGTGACGGAAGAACTCATGCCACTACGGTACCGGTCAGGGGTGCACCGGACCCAAGCGTTTGTGGGCTGCAGACAGTCATATCCGGTTTTATTTGACTTTTCTCACAGAAAGCGCGTGACCAGGCCCTATTCAGCGCTGGACCGGTATAGCTCCTGATGACCCGCTGACCCCGCCAGACCTCAGGGGATGAATTCACCCCGGGCGGCGATCCACAGGCGGTACCACTGCAGCCGGTCCATCCGCCCGGCGACGGCGATGGCATCGCCGCACGCCGCGATCCGGGAGGTGTTCGTGGTGCCGATCACCGGCGAGATGCCCGCCGGGTGCTTCATGAGCCAGCCGAGCAGCACCGATTCCGGGGCCACCCCGAAATCCTCTGCGAGCTCCCGCAACAGGGCCGCGGTCTCCCGCTCGGCGTCGTCGAGGTCCACCTCTGCCACCGCACCCGTGTACCGGCCGTTGGCCAGTGAACCGTAGGCCTGCAGTTCGATCCCCCGGCTCATGCAGTGTTCCAGCGTGCCGTGCGGGAAAGGATTACCGGCGCCCTGCCCGTGGTTGATCGTCACACCGGAGTCCACCCAGCCGCGCACCCCGAGGCTCATCTCGAGCTGGTTGGCGACGATCGGCGTCGCGAGGGCGTCTTGAAGGTGCTCCATCTGCGCCGCGGACATGTTCGAGACCCCCAGGGCCCTGATCCGTCCATCGGCCAGGAGTTCCTGAACGGCGCGGGCCGCCTCATGCCGTTCCAGCAGCGGATCGGGGCGGTGGAAAAGAAGCGTGTCCAGATGGTCGGTGTGCAGCCGGGTGAGGATGCCCTCCACGCGCTCCAAGATCGAGGCGTGGCTGAGGTCGTAGTAGTTGTTGAGCCCGTTCTCCCCCAGGCGGATACCGCACTTGCTCTGCAGCCGGATCTCCTCGCGCAGCCCGGGCCGCGCGGCGAGCACCTCGCCGAAGACGGCTTCGGCCTTTCCGGTGCGGTAGATGTCCGCATGGTCGAAGAGTTCGACGCCGATACCCCGGGCGGCGTCGATCACCTCGGAGGCCTGGGCCACGTCCTTCTCCGTGTACGGAGTGGAGTCCCAGGAGCCCCCCAGTCCCATGCATCCGTAGATCAACTGGCCGTGGGCTGCGCTGCGCGCCGTGTTCTGGGTCACTGACTCACTCTTTCACGAGCGGACGGCACACCGCCAGGGCCCCGGCCCTGCTCCTTCCCAGCACGGCTTCGCCTAGTTCGTGCTGGGCATGACCATGGTCCGCAGGTCGAGCTGCCGCAGCACATGGTCCGCGACCTCGGGATCCATGCCGAGTTCCTTGCGTGCCACCAGGACCTCCTGGCGGGCCGCGTCCAACGCGATGGTCTGGGCCGCGATCATCAGCTCCCGTCCCTTCGCGTAGCGCTCCCGGACCTCATCCGGAATGGCCGGCGCGGACCCGTCCGCGCCCCCGACGGGGCCACTCCCCTGCAGCTCCAGGTGCAGGGACTTCAGACGCTTCGCCATCTTGTTCTGCTGTTCCGGGCTGAGCTGAGAGACCAGTTCGCTCTCCTTCAGGGCGAGCAAAGCCGCCTTCTGAGCGCGCCGGGCCAGCATGTGCGCCGCTTCCTTCTCCTCTGATCCGTCATCCTGCGCCTTGAGGATCTTCATGAGCGCGGGGAGGGTCAGACCGGGCAGGACGAGTGTCACGAGGAGAACGGTGCAGGCGATCACCAGAATGTGGTCCCGGGCCGGGAAGGCCGAGCCGTCGTCGAGCGTCAAGGGAAGGGCGAGCGCCAGCGCCAACGTGGCCAGCCCCCTCATGCCGCTGTAGCTGAGGATGATGACGTCCTTGAGCTTGGATCGCCAATCGCCCTGGTACAGCTTGCCGCGGGTGGTCAAGTAGAACCAGGTCCACAGGAAGCGGACGGCGATCGCCACGACGCAGACGGCGATCGCGGACGGCACCATGTCGAAGATCGCTGCTCCTTCGGAGTGAATCACCTGCCGGATGTCCAGTCCCACCAGACCGAAGGCGAGACCGGTTGCCAGCAGCTCGACGACGTCCCAGAAGTTCGCCTGGCTGACACGTTCCGCCGCGTCTTCGGGCCGGGCGTGGCGCTTCATCTCCAGCGCCACCACGACGACGGCGATGACACCCGAGGCGTGCACCTCTTCCGCGAGGATGTAGGAGGCGAAGGGGACCACCAGGCTCACTGCCGTCCGCGCCACACCTGCCGTGACGAGCCAGGTGACGAACTTTGCGACGTATCCCATCCCGACGCCGATGAGCACCGCCAGGACGATGCCGAGGAGGAACTTGGGGATCAGGCTGGCATCGAGATTGCGACCGGCCAGGGTGGCTGCCACGGCCGCCTGGAAGATGACGATGGCGGCCGCGTCATTGAAGAGCCCCTCGCTCTGGAGGATGTTCATGAGCTTGCGCGGCATGTGCACCTTGCCCGCGACCGATTCCACCGCCACCGGATCCGGAGGTGCCACCATCGCACCCAGCGCGATCGCGGCCGGCAGACCGATGCCGGGGATCAGCAGCCAGGCCGTGCCTGCGACCGCGGCGGTCGTGACCACCACCAGGCCCACGGCAAGCCAGAGCAGGGTCCGCCAGCGCAGCTGGAACACCTGCCAGGAGCTGCGCTGGGCCGTGGCGAAGAGCAGCGGCGGCAGGAAGACCGGAAGGATGAGTTCGGGGTCGATCGCGAACTCGGGGAACCCCGGGATCGCCGTCATCACCATGGCCATGAGGAGCATGAGCACGGGATACGGCAGCTTCAGACGGTCCCCCAGACCCACGGCGAGAACCGTGGCGAAGAGCAGTCCCATGATCAGTGCGAGCTGTTCCATGAGGTCATTCTCCCAGCACCGGACGCGGGGCTGACCCATCCGGCTCGGCAGGGACGTCTCTTGCCCTGCCTGGACCGCGCTCCTAGGGTTCCGGGTATGGAGACCGTTTACGACGCCGCCGGAGGATTCGACGCTTTCCTCACCCTTGCCGAGGCCTGGCACCGGAGAGTGGCGGCCGACGAGGTGGTCGGCCACGCATTCCGCCACGGAACCCACCCCGAACACACCCGACGGCTCGCGGCCTATTGGGCGGAGTCCCTCGGTGGTCCACGGCTCTATTCCGGAAGCATCGGCGATGGGAGTTCGGTGCTGCGGATGCACAGCGGCAACGGGGAGCACGAGGAGATGGACCGGCGCGCTGTGGCCTGCTTCGATGAGGCTCTGAAGGATGCCGGGCTGGATGCCGACGAGCCGCTACGCCGGACTCTGCACGCCTATTTCGAGTGGTCCACGGCGCAGATGTCCCGCTATCCGCGCAGCGTCGAGGACGTCCCGGCGCGGCTGGGCGTACCGGCCTGGTCCTGGGACGGCCCGGTCGTCTGAGTCACCTGGACAGCCCGTGAAACACTGTGACCCCGCCGGATCCGGCGGGGTCACAGTGTTTCACGGGCGCAGGTATACGGTCAGCCCTTGAGCAGACCGCGGTGCGCCTCGCGGCGTCGTGCCTGTTCCTCAGGGTCAGGCACCGGCAAGGAGGCGATGAGCCTCTTCGTGTAGTCCTGCGACGGCTGCCCCATCACCTGGCTTCCGATGCCCTGCTCCACCAGACGGCCTTTGAAGAGGACACCCACCCAGTGGGAGAGCATGTCGACCACTGCCAGATCGTGGCTGATGAACAATGCGGCGAAACCGTACTCCTCCTGGATGTCCTTGAACAGCTCCAGCACCTTCGCCTGCACCGAGACGTCCAGGGCCGAGGTCGGTTCGTCGGCGATCACCAGAGGCGGGTTCAGTGCCAGGGAGCGCGCCAGCGAGGCGCGCTGCCGCTGGCCACCGGAGAGCTCGTGCGGGTACCGTGCCGCGTACGACGACGGCAGCTGCACCGATTCGAGCAACTGCGCCACCCGCTGGCGTGCTTCGGCGGCGTTCGGCTTCCGGTGCACGATGAGCGGTTCGGCGATGCACTCCCCGATGGTCAGATGCGGATTGAACGATGCGGCCGGGTCCTGGAACACGAAACCGATGTCCTTGCGGAGCGGCTTGAACCCGCGTTCCTTGAATCCGTTCATCTCGTGTCCGAAGACCGTGAGGCTGCCGCCTGTGACACGGTTCAGCCCCGCGATGGCGCGTCCGATGGTCGACTTTCCTGAGCCCGACTCGCCCACCAGCCCGAACACCTCCCGTTCGGAGATGCTGAAACTGACGTCGTCCACCGCCTTGAAGCCGTTCCGTCCGAAGCGGCCGGCGAATTCGATGCTGAGACCCTTGGCCTCCACCAGCACCTTGCCGCCCTGATGCAGACGTTCGGTGGCTCCTTCGGACGCGGAGTCCCGGCCCAGGTGCGGCACCGCTGCCAGCAGTTCCTTCGTGTAGTCCTCACGGGGTTCCGCGAAGAGCGTCCGCGCGGGAGCCTCTTCCACCACGTCACCGCGGTACATGACGACCACCCGGTCGGCCAGATCCGCCACCACGCCCATATTGTGCGTGATGAGGACGATCGACGTCCCGTATTCGTCCCGCAGCTCACGCAGCAGTTCGAGGATCTCCGCCTGGACCGTCACATCGAGGGCCGTGGTCGGCTCATCCGCAACGATCAGCCCGGGGTTCAGGGCGAGAGCCGCGGCGATGACCACGCGCTGCTTCTGGCCGCCGGACAGCTGGTGCGGGTAGTAGTCGACGCGGGTCTCGGGATCGGGGATGCCCACCTTGCGCAAAGCGTCGATGGCGCGCTCCCGGCCTTCCTTCCGGCTGAGGCGGTGTCCGTCCTGGGAATGGACCCGAAGCCCCTCGGCGATCTGCCAGCCGATGGTGAAGACCGGGTTCAGGGCGGTGGACGGCTCCTGGAAGACCATGGCCACGTCCCGGCCGCGGATCCGGCGCAGTTCAGCCGGGCTGACACTGATCACATCGTGTCCGCTGACCAGGACGGCTCCCGCGCTCGTCGCCGTCTCCGGGAGCAAGCCCAGGATGGTGCGGGCGGTCACGGTCTTGCCCGACCCGGATTCACCGACGATGGCGAGCACCTCGCCCGGTTGCACATCCAGCGTGACGTCGCGGACGGCATGGACGTCGCCGCTGTCGGTGGCGAAGGTGACGTTCAAGTGCTCGATGTTCAGAACGGGACCGCTCACGGCGGCGTCCGAGCGATGGCGTGCTGCGGCGCTCATGGGGTGGCTTCCTTTCCAGGGGTGCCGTCGACGTCTTCCGGGGCCGGCGCGTCCGGCACCGAAACACCCGGCACCGAAGCACCAGACACCGGGGCACCGGGCCTCGAACCGAGGATCTGGACGGTCTTGGCGGGCCGTCGACGGCCTCGAAGGCGCGGGTCGTTGAGATCGTTCATGCTCTCGCCCAGGAGCGTCAGGCCGAGGACGGTGAGCACGATCGCGGCGCCGGGGAAAACACCCGTCCACCAGATGCCGGAGGTCGCATCCGCCATCGCCTTATTGAGATCGAAGCCCCACTCAGCGGCTTTGGTCGGTTCGATGCCGAAGCCCAGGAAGCCCAGACCCGCCAGGGTGAGGATGGCCTCCGAAGAGTTCAGGGTGAAGATCAACGGAAGCGTCCGAGTGGCGTTCTTGAAGATGTGCCGTCCCATGATGCGCCACGGCGAGGCGCCGACCACCTTGGCGGATTCCACGAAAGGCTCCGTCTTCAGGCGGATCGTCTCGGCACGGATCACACGGAAGTACTGCGGGACGAACACCACCGTGATGGAGAAGGCACACGCCAGCACGCCGGTCCAGAATCCGGATTCACCATGGTTCAGGACGATCGACATCACGATGGCCAGCAGCAGGGACGGGAAGGCGTAGATCGCGTCTGCGATGACCACGAGGACCCTGTCCAGCCAGCCACCCAGGTAGCCGCTGAGGAGACCGAGTGCCACACCGACGAAGATCGAGAGGGCCACGGAGATCACGATGACCACCACGGCCGTCTGGGAGCCCCAGATCACCCGGGAGAACACGTCGTATCCGCCGACCGTGGTGCCCCAGAGATGTTTGCCGCCGGGGGCGGCCTGGGCCGGGAACGTCCCGTCGCCGTCGGAGATCTGCGAGTAGCCGAACGGTGCGATCACGGGCGCCAGGATGGCGGTCAGCACGAACAGGACGGTCAGGACCGTGCCCACGAGGAGCATGCCCCGCTGGAGTCCGACGCTCTGACGCACATGCGAGATCAGGGGAAAACGGCTCAGCCAGGAGCCGCGCTGCGGCGCGGTGGCCGTCACGGTGTCTACGGACATCAGTACCTCACCCGGGGGTCGATCACGGCGGCCACGATGTCCACCAGGAAGTTGGTCACGGCCACGATCACGGCCATGAGCATGACGATGCCCTGCACGGCCACGAAGTCACGGGCGGTGAGGTACTGGGCCAGCTGATAGCCCAGTCCTTTCCACTCGAAGGTCGTCTCCGTCAGGACCGCGCCTCCCAGCATCATGGCGATCTGAAGACCCATGACGGTGATGATGGGGATCAGGGCCGGCTTGTAGGCGTGTTTGGTGACCAGCCGGAATTCGCTGACGCCGCGGGACCGTCCGGCCTCCACGTAGTCCTTGCCGAGTGTTCCGATGAGGTTCGTGCGCACCAGACGCAGGAAGACCCCGGCGGTGAGGAGACCGAGCGCGATGGCCGGCAGGATGGCATGCCGGACCACGTCACCGAAAGCCTCGAAATTTCCGCTGCGCAAGGCGTCGAGCCAGTAGATCCCCGTGGGAGCTCCCAGCTGGCTCATCGCCAGCTCCGTGCTCGTGGAGGCTCTGCCGGACACGGGCAACCAGCCGAGGGCGACGGAAAAGGTGAGCTTGAGCAGCAGACCCGCGAAGAAGACGGGGGTCGCGTAGCCGAGGATGGCGAAGAAACGGAGCACGGCATCGGGCACCCGGTCGCGGCGGTGCGCGGCGAGCATGCCGAGAGGGATGCCGATCAACAGGGCGACGATGAGGGCGTTGATGCTCAGTTCCAGCGTCGCCGTGCCGAAGGTGGAGAGCATCTCGACCACGGGACGGCGGTCCGAGATGGTGGTGCCGAAGTTGCCTGTGGCGATCTGGCCCAGGTAGTCGACGTACTGGACGAGGATGGGCCGGTCGTAGCCGGCCTCATGGATGCGCGCGTTCAGCTGGTCCTGCGGTAGGCGTCCGCCGAGTGCGGCGGTGATGGGGTCGCCGGTGATCCGCATGAGGAAGAACACCAGGGTGACCAGGATGAAGATGGTGGGGAAGATGAGCAGGAAGCGGACCAGGATGTATCGTCCCAGTCCTCCCCCGCTCCGCTGCGAGGCTGCGGTGGTGACCGCTTCGGGGGCCTCGGCTTCGACTATCGATGACATGGGATCCTCTGCGTGGATTCTCTGTTCCGGTGCGACGGCGGCATGGCCGCCCGCTGTCCCGCCGCGGGAGCCGTGGGGCGGCGACGGCGAGGTGACCGGAGCACGCCAGGAGGCGGGGCGTGCACCCCGCCTCCTGGCGTCCGGGCTTACTTGGAAACGCTGCCCAAGCGGAACTTGAACGATGCATCCAGGGTGCTGTCCACGCCCTTGACGTCCGCGCCGGACACGGCCACCTGGGCTCCCTGGAGGAGCGGCAGGGTGGAGATGTCCTGAGCCAGCAGCTTCTGAACGTCCTGGACGTCCTTCTCGCGCTGGGTCTTGTCCTTCTCGGTCACCTGCTTCGCGATGAGCTGATCCACCTCCGGGTTGGAGTAGTGGTTGTTCATGAAGCCGCCCTTGGGGAAGAACGGGGTGAGGTAGTTGTCCGGGTCGGAGAAGTCCGGGAACCAGCCGAGCTGGTAGACCGGGTAGGCATCCGCCTTGGACGCCTTGTTGTACGTGACCCACTCGGCCGACTGCAGATCCACCTTGAACAGGCCGGACTTCTCCAGCTGGTCCTTGACCATGGCGTACTCGTCACCCGAGGACTTGCCGTAGTGGTCCGGGTTGTACTCGAGCTTGAGATCCACGGGGGTGCTCACACCAGCGTCGGAAAGGGCCTTCTTGGCCTTGTCCGCATCGGGCTTGCCGTCCGTGCCGTAAAGGTCCTTGAAGGACTGGTTGGCGCCGAGGAAGCCGTTGGGGATGTTGGAGAACAGGGGCAGGTAGGTGCCCTTGTAGACCTGGTCCGCGATCGCCTGGCGGTCCACCAGGTTGGCGACCGCCTGGCGCACGGCCTGGGCCTTCTTCGGGTCGGCCTGGGCGGTCTTGGCGCCGAACGGCATGGTGTTGAAGTTGAAGACCACGTAACGCATCTCGCCACCCGGGCCGGTGTGCACCTTGACCTTGGAGTCCTTCTTCAGGTCGTCGATGTCCGTGGCGCTGAGGCTGCGGTTGGCGACGTCGAGGTTGCCCTGCTGGATGTCCAGCTTCAGGTTGCTCTGGTCGGTGTAGTACTTGACGGTCGCGCCGGAGTTGGCGGCAGCACCCAGCAGACCCTTGTAGTCCGCGTAGGGCTTCAGGCTCACCAAGGTGTTCTTGCTGTAGGAGTCGATCACGTACTGACCGGCGAAGGGCTTGGCCTTCACGATGTCCTCATCGGAGAGCACCTTGTCGGCCGGGAAGACCTCGTCGTCCACGATCGGGGCGGCCGGGCTGGAGAGGATCTGCGGGAAGGTCTGGTCATTGGCCTGCTTGAGGGTGAACACCACGGTGGTGGCGTCCGGTGCCGCGATCGACGCGATGTTGCCCAGGAGGCTGGCGGGACCGTTCGGGTCGTTGATCTTGATCTGGCGGTCGAAGCTGAACTTCACGTCCTTGGAATCCAGGACATGGCCGTTGGCCCACTTGAGGTCGGGCTTGATCTTCACGGTGTACTGGGTGGGCGTGGTGAACTCCGCGGAGGTCGCGATGTCCGGTTCGGGTTCGGCGCTCCCAGGCTTCGAGTTCATCAGGAAGGGGAACACCTGGTTCATGAGCATGAAGGAGCCGTTGTCGTAAGAACCGGCCGGGTCCAGAGCGGTCACCTTGTCGGTGGTGCCGTAGGCGATCGTGCTCCCGCTGCTTCCGCCCGTGGAGCCGTTTCCACCTCCCGAAGGGCCGGTGCAGGCCGTCAGGGCGAGGGCGGAGACCCCAGCCAATGCGATGACACCGCGCAGGGCGGTCTTGTTCATTGCCATCCGAGAACTTCCTTGTCCGTCATCTGGCGCGTAGGTGAACGCGCTCGTCGGCCCGCGCAACTGTGAAAGATGTGTTGCCAGCCCGGGCCAGAGGCCACAGTAACCAATGTGACGCGGCGCACACAACACCTCTTTACCAAAGCGTGATGCTGGCGGTGCGCCAGCCGACGACGGCGAAGGGCGCCTTCCGCACATCGCGGAAGGCGCCCTTGGGTGAAAAGTCACGGCCGTCGTCGGAGACGGGAGGCGATGCTCAGTGATTCGAGGTGATGGTGCAGCTGACGGCGGTGCTGCCGCTCTGCTTCTTCACGGTCTTCCCGTCCACCTTGATTTCACAGCTCACGGTCTGACCATCCGTGAGCGGATCCCCGAGCACCACCAGGGTGGCGATATCGAACGTCGGGTCCATCGTGCCGTTGGCTTTGAATTCCCCACTGAACTTCTTCTGGGCCGAGTCGCCTCCCACGGAGTAGGTGGCATCGGCCTCACCCTTGTTCGTGGTGGCGATGAACTCCACCTTGCCTCCGGCCACCGCGCTGCTGGACGGCTGTGCCGAGCTCTCGGCTTCCTGGCTCTTCGACGACTCGGCCCTGGCCGATTCATAGGCGCTGCCGACCTGCGCGACGAAGACGGCCGTCAGCATGGTCACCACGACGGCGACGAGAATTCCGACGCCGCCCAGGATCATGCCGGTGATCGATGTGCCCTTCGGCGCCTGCTTCCGCAGCACCAGGCCCAGGATCCCGAAGAGGATCGCCAGCGGGCCGAGGATGAAGGCCACGACTCCCAGGAACGGGATGAAGGAGGAGACGAGCGCCAGGATGCCAAGCACCAGGGCGGCGACACCGAAGCCATTGCCCTGCTTGCCGGGCTGCTGGTAGGGCGCCTGAGGATAGGGCTGCGGCATTCCCGGCTGAGCGTACGACGGCGCGGGGTTCTGACCCGGTCCGCGGTTCTGGCCGGCCCCGCCTGGACCCTGCGGCGGATAGGACGGTGCGGGCTGGTACGGCGGCCGCTGACCGTCCGGTTGCGGTTCGTGGCCCGGGGTGTTCTCGGTCATGGTTTCTCCCCTTTTGGAAGATCGGTGCGAAGGATGGGACAGGCCGGTTCCTCATCGTCCCGTCTCCACGGTTCAGAATAGCCGGAACCCCGTACGCTTCCCCGTCGTCCTGGGATTCCCGGTCCTCGCTGTTCATTACTGCGCACCATCCTCCGCGACCCTGGACCCGCTTGCGGGACAGCGGAAGAATCTGCTCAAGCCGACTCGTCCCGAGCAGCCTCACGGTCTTCGAATCCACGTCTGGAGCCCCATGCCCGGCATCACCGTCTCCTCCATCCCTCTCGACGTCTCCGCACTGCCCGGAGGAAACACCTTCCCCCTCCTCGGCCCCCTTCCCGACACCCCCTACGACCCCGGCGTCGAAGGCTCCGCCGGCTTGGGAGACCTCGGCTACGGTTACCCGCCCAGCTTGTTTCCGTACTCGGTCCAGGACGGCTATGCCCGCGAGCTGACGCGCCAGGAGGTGACCGCCGTCGTACTGGAGAACAGCCGGCTGCGCGCGGTCGTCCTGCCGCAGTGGGGCGGCCGCCTCTGGGAGCTTCAGGACAAGGCCACCGGCAAGCAACTCCTGCACACACCGGACACGCTCCAACTGGCCAACTTCGCCTTGCGGAACGCCTGGTTCGCCGGGGGCATCGAGTGGAACCTCGGAACACGGGGGCATGCTCCCACCAGTTGCGAGCCGCTGCACTGCGGACTGGTGCGGGGTTCCGATGGTCAGGAGGTCCTCCGGCTCTGGGAGTACGAGCGGCTGCGCGGCCTGGTGTTCCAGGTGGACCTCTGGCTTCCGGAGGATTCCCCGGTGCTGCTCGCCTCCGTGCGCATCCGGAATGTCCAGGACCATGAGGTCCCCGTCTATTGGTGGACCAATGCGGCCGTGCCGCAGGACGAGCACAGCCGTGTGCTGGCGCCTGCCGTCCAGGCCTATTCGAACGACTATCACCGGATCGCCGTGGTCGACCCGACCCGATACGAAGGCCGTGACTGCACCTGGCCCGCACGGAACACCCACGCCGCCGATTTCTTCTTCGATCTTCCGGAGGACGGACCGCGCTGGCTGCTGAACGCCGACGTCGACGGCGATGGCCTGGCGATGCTCTCGACGCAGCGGCTGCGCGGCAGGAAGCTCTTCGTCTGGGGCCGCGGGCAGGGCGGCCGGCGATGGCAGCACTGGCTCACCCCACGAGGCGGGGAGTACGCCGAGATTCAGGCCGGTCTGGCGCAGACCCAGTTCCAGCATCTTCCGATGCCCGCCGGTGCCGAGTGGAGCTGGACCGAGGCCTATGGCAACGCGGCCGTGTCGCCCGCAGCGGCGCACTCCGAGGACTGGTCTCATGCCATGACCGAGGGGCAGAGACGGGCCGATGCCCTGCTCGGCCCGGAAGGACTTGAGGCGGCGCACCGCGCGGCGACCTCACGGATGGACCTGGCTCCCGAGCCCTTGTCCGCGGGGAGCGGTTGGGGAGCCCTGGAGCGTGCGGCCCGGATCTCCGAGGGCAGAGCGGCGGAGTTCCCCGGAACACCGTTCGATGAGTCCACCCTGGGTCCGGCTCAGGAGCCCTGGCTGCGGCTGCTCCGGGACGGGTCCTTCTCCGGTGCGACGGCGGCGGTCTCCGGCGGACGGTGGGAGGAGCTGCTGGCCCGGCTGCCCGGAAACGCGGATGCCATGCTCCACCGCGCCTTCATGTCCCATGGTTCGGGCCGGGTGGAGGAAGCCGAGCTGCTGTACCGCCGAACGCTCGCACTGCGCGACACCGCCGAGGCCCATCGTGGGCTGGGTTCGCTTCTGAAGACCCATGGAGACCCGTCCGAAGCGCTTGAGCACTACCGCAGCGCCTGCGCGCTCGCGTCTGGCGACCGGAGGCTGCTCATCGAGGCTGCGGAAGCCATGCTCGACGCCGGGGCGGCCACGGATGCCCTGGATCTGCTGGATGCGGCCGACGGGAATGCTTCCGTGAAAGACGACGTCGAGGGTTCCTTTGAGGGACGGCTGAGTCTGCTGCGGGCCCGGACGCTGTACGCCCTGGGCCGGAATGAAGACGTTGCGGCCTTGCTGGAAAGCGGGATCGAAGTGCCCGACCTCCGGGAAGGAGCGACTGTGCTACGCGATCTCTGGGACGCCGCGTTCCCCCGCATCCCCCTGCCTGAGCGCTACGACTTCACCATGAGCTGAGAACCCGCGGTTCTATTCGAGGCGTCCGGGAACCTGTCGACCCGAACCGGGTACCTGGACACCATCGATGTCCAGGCAACGCAGAAGGCCCCGGAACCATGGTTCCGGGGCCTTCCTTGGTAGCGGCGCCGGGACTCGATCCCGGGACCTCACGATTATGAGTCGTGCGCTCTAACCAGCTGAGCTACGCCGCCACGGATGAGCAAAAGCCCGTGTCAAGCCGGTCAATCACCGCCTTGACACGGGCTCCTCATCCAGAGCCCCCTGCCGGAATCGATCCGGCGACCTCGTTCTTACCAAGAACGCGCTCTACCACTGAGCTAAGGGGGCAACGAAGAAATACTTTACCGGATCCTCAGCCCAGCACCAAATCGAGGAAGGCCCCTCCCTTCCTCTTTGAGGCAGATCACATCACCCCATGTCAGGCCCTCGTTATCGGGCCTCCAGACCCTCGTGGGAGCCTCAGGACCTGGCCCGGGAAGAGGTACCGGGAATTGGGTGTCAGCCACGCATTCAGCCCGGCCAGCTCGGCAGGATCCACGGCCCATCGGGCAGCGATGGATTCCATGGTCTCGCCGTCCTCCACGGTCACCTGCGACGGCCGCGTCGGCACCTTGACGGCCTCGACCACGGGCTCGATTTCGGTCCGTTCGGCGTCGATCAGAACGGAGTCGTCGGCTTCAGGACCAACAGGCTCCGTGTCCTCGGCGTCAGCGCCACCGGGACCGGTCGAAGACTCGACGGCAGCCATCCCGGCATCACCAACGGCCAGATGACGCGCCTGTTCAGGCTCCGGCTCACCGCCGCCGTGCGCCGGGGCATCCACCGGAGCGTCCGCGCGGTGCTCCGGTCCGCCGTCGTCGACCGCAGGCATCGCCGCAGTCTCCCCCTCCGCTTCCGCAGCATCATTCACCTGCGCGGGATCATCCATCCGTTTAAAGGCGCGGAGGCGCCCACCCTGAGGGTGAACGCCTCCATCCGGAAAATCAGTTACCACGAGTTCCGTCCGCCGAAATTGCCCTTGTTGTGGCGCGGCTTGCGCTGTCCGAAGCTGCTGCTGCGGTCACCGCCGGAGCGCTCACCGTTGCCGCCACGCGACCGTTCCCCGTATCCACCGCGGGAACCACTGTCCCGATCATAGCTGCGCTCGTTGCGCTCGGAGTAGGAACGTCCGCCGCGGTCCGCGCTGCTGCGCTCACCACGGTCGCGGTCGAAGCCACGGTTGCCACCGCGCTCACCGCCGAAACCACGGTCACGGTTGAAGCCGCCCTCCTCGGACTTGCGGAAATCCTTCTTGTATCCGCCATTGCCCTTGAAGTTGCCGCCACGGTTTCCGCCGCCGAAGCCGCGGTCACCGCCACGGTCGCCACCGCGATCGTTGCGCTCACGGTTGGGGCGACGGCCATTGTCCAGCTCCAGGTGGATCAGCTCACCGCCGATACGCGTCTTGGACAGCGCGGCCCACTGATCCTTGCTCAGATCTGCCGGGAGCTCCACCAGGGTGTGATCGGAACGGATGTCGATGCCACCGATCTGAGACGAGGAGAAACCGCCCTCGTTGGCCAGTGCGCCAACGATCGAACCGGGCATCACGCGCTGGCGACGGCCGACCGCGAGACGGTAGGTCGCGTTGCCTTCGGTGAGCGCACGCGACGGGCCACGGGAGTTGAAGCCGTCCTTGTTGCGCTCACGCTTCTGGAACTCCGGAGCGGCCGGCAGTTCCTTGACGAAGAACGGCTCATCACCCTGAACCATGACGGCCAGGGCGGCGGCGATCTCCGCTGCGGGCACACCGTGCTCTTCCTCGTAGGAGGCGACCAGATCGCGGAACACGGAGACGTCCTCGGACTCGAGGGTCTCGGTGATCTGATCAGCGAACTTGCTCATACGGAGGCTGTTGACCGTCTCCGCGGTAGGCAGGTGCATCTGCTCCACGCTCTGGCGGGTGGCCCGCTCGATGGCGCGCAGCAGGTACTTCTCACGCGGGGTCATGAACAGGATCGCGTCGCCCTTGCGGCCGGCACGGCCCGTGCGGCCGATACGGTGCACGTAGCTCTCCGTGTCGTGCGGGATGTCGTAGTTGACGACGTGGCTGATGCGCTCCACGTCCAGACCACGGGCCGCGACGTCGGTCGCCACCAGGATGTCGATCTTGCCCTCGCGCAGGGCCTCCACGGTGCGCTCACGCTGAGCCTGGGCGATGTCACCGTTGATGGCCGCGGCCTGGAAGCCACGCGCCTTCAGCTTGTCCGCCAGGTCCTCGGTGGCCATCTTGGTGCGCACGAAGGCGATGACGCCGTCGAACTCCTCGACCTCCAGGATGCGGGTCAGGGCATCCAGCTTGTGCGGGCCCATGACCTGCACGTAACGCTGACGGATGTTGGAGCCCGTGGTGGTCTTGGACTTGACCGAGATCTCTTCCGGGTCGTTCAGGTACTGCTTGGACATGCGGCGGATCTGGCCCGGCATGGTGGCGGAGAAGAGTGCGACCTGACGATCCTCCGGAGTCTCCTGGAAAATCTTCTCCACGTCATCGGCGAAGCCCATGCGCAGCATCTCGTCAGCCTCGTCCAGCACGAGGTACTGAAGCTCGGAGAGGTCCAGGGAACCCTTCTCCAGGTGGTCGATCACACGACCGGGGGTGCCGACGACGACCTGCGCACCGCGGCGCAGACCGGCCAGCTGCGGGCCGTAGGCGGAACCGCCGTACACCGGGAGGACGGTGAAGTCGTCCATGTGCTTGGCATAGGAGGTGAAAGCCTCGGACACCTGAAGCGCGAGCTCACGGGTGGGGGCCAGCACCAGCGCCTGGGTCTTGCGGGACGGGCCGTTGGTGTCGTGCAGCTCAGCCATGCGGGACAGGGCCGGGATGGCGAAAGCGGCGGTCTTGCCGGTGCCGGTCTGGGCGAGGCCGACGACGTCGCGGCCTTCCAGGAGCAGCGGGATGGTGGCGGCCTGGATGGGGGACGGCTTCTCGTAGCCGACGTCCTTCAGGGCGGCCAGCACGCGGCCGTCGATGCCGAGGTCGGTGAACTTGATGCCCTCTTCGTCCTCTTCAGAGGCCGGGGCGGGGGTCTCGGCGGTGGGGGCCTGCTCCTCGACGGGAGCGGCGGTCAGTTCTTCGGCGACGGTATCGTTCTCGACGGCGTCGGGCGTGATGTTTTCGGGCATGGGGATGGAACCTCATTCATTCCAGCCGGGCGGCTCACCGATGAGTAGTGGCGGCCGCATACGGGCACCGGAGACGGTTTGACCCGGTGCTCGGAAACCCAGCGCTCTTGCAATCCCATGGCCAGGCATCCCACTGCACCCTGTCGCTCTCCCAGCGAGCTTCGCGCAGTGCTTACTTCCGAGCATCCTTGTGCTCAGCCGGCCGTTCCATGAAATATGTCCGCACACCCTGCGGACCCCTTGTTCAACCAGTCCTGCCTCAAAAATTGGGCAGGATATATGGAAAACCGGAATTGGGGGATGCATCCATCATACGGGATGGGCGTGCGTCCCGGCTACGGGGCAGCCGGGGAAGAGCTGGTGAGCTTGCCCACACCGGGCATCTCCCACCATGCTCAGCGCTTCAGGCGCTTCTCCAGCCGCTCGAACCGTTCGTGATACTCCTCCTGCAGCACGATGTGACCGTCGGCCTCAGCATCCCTCAGGGCATCCACGATTTCCAGGCTCGGCTCGCTGAACCACTGCCCGATGGTCACGCCGTGCTCCGGGACATAGACGCGGTGCACGTGGTCCCCCGCCGTGACGGTGCCGGTCTTGATGACCCGCAGATAGCAGCCCACCCGGCCCGCCTGGGTGAAACGCTTCACCCATTGGGTCTCCTCGACCCGGCGCTGAAACGTGGAACACGGCACGCGCGGCGACGTCACCTCGAGTTCGACGTCGGTCCCGATCCGCCAGCGCTCACCGATCACGGCACCGGTGGTTTCGATCCCGCTCAGGCGCAGGTTCTCCCCGAAGTACCCCGGCGCGATCTCCCGGCCCAGCTCGGCCGCCCAGTAGTCGGCGTCGTCCTCGGAGTAGGCGTACACGGCCTGATCGAAGCCGCCATGGTTGGCTCGGTCGGCCTGAATGTCGCCGCGCACCCCGAGCCGGTGCACGGTCACCGGTCCGTCGACGGGGCGCTTGTCGATCGCGGTGACGCCCACCCTGCCCTCGACGTCGGGGTGGAGCTCATGGACTCGGCACACGGCCAGCACGGTTCCGGGATGCATGAATCCAGCCTAGCCGTGTTCCCCGACACGGGGCCGGCCGGCTTCACGGATCGAAGCGGTACCCCATCCCGGCCTCCGTGATGAGATGCCGAGGGGTGGCGGGGTCCTTCTCCAGCTTGCGGCGCAATTGGTTCAGGTAGACCCGGAGATACTGGGTCTCCTTGGCATAGGCCGGTCCCCACACCTGCATGAGCAGCTGCTGCTGACTCACCAGGCGGCCTTGATTGCGCACCAGGATCTCCAGGATGCTCCACTCGGTAGGGGTCAGCCGCACCTCAGCCCCGTCCCTGGTCACTCTCCGCGCCGCGAGATCCACCGTGAAATCAGCCCCCTGGACCTGGGGGCTTTCCGAACGGGCCGAGGACCGCCGGGTGGCAGCCCGCAACCGCGCCATCAATTCCTCGATGCCGAACGGCTTGGTCACGTAGTCGTCGGCACCCGCGTCAAGCGCCGCCACCTTGTCGTGCGAACCATGGCGCGCAGAAAGGACTATCACGGGCAGTTCGCTCCACTGACGCAACCAGCGGAGGAACTCGATGCCGTCGCCGTCGGGAAGGCCGAGATCCAGGATGACGACGTCGGGCCGTTCGTCCGCTGCGAGCCTCCTGGCCATCGCATCGTTATGGGCCAGCACGGACTGGTAGCCGTGCACCTTGAAGTTCAGCTGGAGCGCCCGGGCGATGCCCGGTTCGTCCTCAACCACCAGAACCTTGGTCACTGCGGTCCCTCCGTCGTCGTCCCCGCTCCCACGGACAGTGGCAGGGTCAGCACCATCGTCGCTCCCCCACCCGGGGTGGCTTCTGCGCGCAGACGTCCTCCCATGGCCTGGGTGAATCCCCGCGCCACGGCCAGTCCGAGGCCGATTCCGTGCACGCCTCCCTGCGACGAGTCGTCGAGGCTCTGGAACGGCTGGAAGAGTTCCTCCTGGCGTTCCAGATCGATGCCCGGGCCGTGATCCGCGATGCACAGTTCCGAGGCCGGCCGCCCCTCCAGGGCGACCCCTTCCCGAGCGGTGATCTCGATCGCGGCACCGCGCCCGTGCCGTACCGCGTTCTCGGCGATGTTGGCCACCACTCTCTCCAGCATGCCGGGGTCGGCCTCCACCGGGGCGTGTCCTGCCAGATCGAGCCGGACCAGCCCCTGCGGCACGGCAAAGAGGGCACGTTCCATGACCTCGTGCCAGCGCACCGGCCGTAGCAGCGGTGCCGCCGATTCGCCCGTGAGGCGAGACATGTCCAGCAGATTGGCCACCAGGGAGGACAGCCGGTCCGTGTAGTCCTCGATCGAAGCCAGCAGCTCGGCCTGCTCCTCCGGGCTGAACTCCACTGCGTCCTGCCGCAGCGTGGCCACGTTCAGTTTGATCCCTGCGATGGGTGTCCTGAGGTCATGAGACACAGCCTGCAGAATGGCCGTGCGCATGATGTTCCCCTCGCTGAGGCGGGCGTTCTCCCGCTGGCTCGCGCCGAGTTCCTGACGCGCCCGTACCGCCACGACGAGAGCCACGAACGCCCCCAGAAGGTGCTGCTGCCGTGCGTCCAGTTCAGTGCCGCCCACCAGCAGCCGGTACTGATCGCCGACGGCGACGGCAGCCCCCGCAGCGGCCGAGCGCACCGGCGCTTCGGCCGAGGTGCTCGCCAGTACCCGCTCGCTCCGGGTGCCGTGCGGCCATCCACCCTCTTCCTCCACAGCGAGGAGCGTCACCGGCCGCCCGCCGAGGGTCTCGCTGAGCCGGCCGAGGAAGGACTCCAGGGAATCGTCCGAGCCGAGGATCCGCAATGCGAGGCTGTTCAGCAGCGAGGCCTCGTCCCGGGCCTCTTCGGCCTGGAACGCCCGACGACCGGCCAGGCCGACGGCGAGCGCCATGGAACAGGCCACGACGAGGAAGATGATGAGTGTCAGCGCGGCTTTCGAATCCACGACGTGGAAGGACCCGATGGGCGCCGTGGAGAACAGATTCAGCAACAGGGCCGCGAAAACCGAGGCCACGACGGCCGGCCAGAGACCGCCCAGAGCGGCCACGAGCACGGCTCCGGCCAGATGCAGCAGCACCACCAGCGTGAAGTCGCGTGACCCGACGACCGTCGCGAGCGCTTCGATCAGAGCAGGCAGAATCACGGCGAGGACCAGCCCGAGCCCGGGCCGCTGCACTCCGAACACGAACCTGACCCAACGGCGGAGGGTGCCCCAGCGGGGAGTCTGCGTCATGACTCCAGTCTTGCAGGCCCGCCACCCTTACCGGCCGCTCCGCCCGCATGGGTACTCCTGCCCATCCGATCCCTCGGTCAGGAGGTCCTCTGCTCAGTACACTGACAGGTGAATCACACTGACCGAGGAGTCAGACGAAGTCCCGTCCCGGGGGAGGAAGAGGCAGTGTCACAACAGGACGACGCGTCGGCGTCACGGCCATCGACCGGAGGCGACCCAGGGCAGGTCCCCGAGAGCGGTTCGGGGCGCCGGGCCGAGGGCTCATCCGCAGTCCCCCCGTGGCAGCCCACGGCCCCCGCTCTCGACCCCACCCTGGTGGACCAGGGCGCGCAAGCAGTGGCCGGGAATGCCGACCCCCAAGCCCCTCATGTGGATCCCTTCGCCCAGGAGGAGGCCGCGCAGCAGGTGCAGCACAAGAAGCGCACCCGACGCAGGACTCTGGTGATCTCGCTCGGCGTCACGGCACTGCTGGCCGGCACCATCACCGCCGTCGTCTCCAGTCAGAACGATGACGAGGATTACGCACAGGTCTGCACGGATGAGTCCACCCAGCAGCGGGTGGACGATGCGAACTGTGATGACTCCGGCGCGAGCAGCGCGGCCGGCCGGGGCCACGCCCACTACGGCTGGTACTTCTTCCCCCGTGGCAGCGTCATCCCGGCCGTGGGCTCCTCGGTGAAGAGCTACTCGGGCGGCACCTCGACCTTGCCGAAGGGCTCCACCGCGGCGAAAGGCTTCTCTTCCAAGGGAGGCAGCTTCACCAAGAGCACGACGACGCGCGGCGGCTTCGGCAAGAGCTCCGGCGGCAAGAGCTACGGGGGCTGAGCGTGGAACGGAAGATCGCCACCCCGCGCCCGGATTGGCGCGAGAAGATCGAATCCGTCGGGCTGGTGTTCTCCACCAGCACCAAACCGGACGGCACCCAGGTGGAGTACTGGCACGAGTCCGCCTACTACGAGTTCCGGATGGACGAGGTGGAGCGTCTGGAACTCGTGGCGGAGGAGATGCACCGGATGTGCCTGGAGGCGGCGCGTTTCCTCGGCACGGGAGCGATGGGTGATCTGGGCATCGGCGCGCAGGCCCGGGAGCTCGCCGTCGAGTCCCTGGAGGCGGGCGATCCGGACGTCTACGGCCGCTTCGACTTCGCTTACGACGGTCACGGCGACGCCAAGCTCTTCGAGTACAACGCTGACACCCCCACCGGTCTGATCGAGGCTTCCCTGGCCCAGTGGTACTGGCTTCAGGACGTCATGCCCGAGAAAGACCAGTGGAACGGCATCCACGAGGCACTGATCGAGCAGTGGAAACGGTACCGCTCACGCACCGGGATGTCCCGGCTTCACCTGGCGCATGCCGAGGAGGAGGAATCCGGCGAAGACTGGATGACCACCGGGTACATGCGGGATGTGGCGGAACAGGCCGGTTGGGCGACCATCGGCATCAACATGTCCGATGTCGGCTGGAATCACGGCTATCAGCGCTTCGTGGACCTCGACGACTACCCCATCAGCACCATCTTCAAGCTGTACCCCTGGGAACTGATGATCAAGGAGCCGTTCGGGCAGTACCTGCTTCGGCGCGAGCTGAATCCGGCCTGGGTGGAGCCCGCCTGGAAGATGCTGCTCTCCAACAAGGCGCTTCTGGCGGCTCTCTGGCACTTGTATCCAGGGCACCCGAATCTGCTGCCGGCCTATCTGGACTCCCCGCGGGACATGAAGGCCTGGGTGGCCAAGCCCCTGCATGGCCGCGAGGGTGACAACATCCGGATCCATGCGCCCGGCATCGACCTGGAACAGCCCGGGGACTACGGCCGCGAAGGCTGGTGCTACCAGGCCTATCAGGAACTGCCTGATTTCGACGGCAGTCATCCCGTGCTCGGCCTCTGGGTCGTGAATGGGGAATCGGTGGGCTGCGGCATCCGGGAATCGGACGGCCCGGTGACGGATTTCTTCTGCCGCTTCGTCCCCAACATCATCGACGCTCCGGCCCCGCCGTCCGGTGCCGGCGACGCTGCCGCCGGAAATGGCGCCGACTGGAACGGGGTGCCCGCATGAGCCCTCAGGAAGCCTCCACGAGGTTCTCCGAGCGGACGCTGAGCGTCACGCCCAAGGGACTGCGCGCCGGGATCCTTGATCTCGGCGATCTGACCATGCTCGGCATGGCCTCCACGGCGCCCGTCTTCGCGCTCTCGGTCACGCTCGGCCTGATCGTGTCCCGCGTGGGCGACTTCGCTCCGCTGGCACTGATTCTGGGGTTCCTGCCGGTGCTGTTCGTGGTCTTCGCCTTCCGGGAGCTGAACGCCCGGGAGCCGGACTGCGGGAGCTCGTTCACCTGGGTGCGTCGGGCCTTCGGCCCGTCCACCGGCTGGCTGGCCGGCATGGCCACGGCGGTCGCGAGCATCGTGGTTCTGGTGAATCTGGGGCATGTGGCCAGTCAGTATTTATGGTTCCTGGCCTCACGGGGTTCCTGGGAGGTGTCACCGTGGCTCACCATCCCCACCGCGCTGCTCATCATCGCCGCCATGTGCTGGGTGAACTCCCGGGGCATCCGTATCGGTGAGCACGTCCAACGTGTCCTCACCTACGTCCAGTACGTGGCGCTCGGCATTCTGGCCGTGGCACTGGTCGTGGGCGTGGTGGCCAGGGGCGCTTCCCAGGTCTTCGACTGGAGCTGGTTCGATCTCGGCGCCGCCCTGCAGGACCCTGGCCGGCTGGGTCAGGGAGTGCTCCTGGCGGTCTTCCTCTTCTGGGGCTGGGACACGTGCTTCTCCTTGAACGAGGAGAGCGATGACCCTGCCCGGACGCCCGGACGCGGCGCCCTGCTCTCGACGCTCGCGCTGGGGCTGGTCTACCTCGCCCTGACCGTCCTGCTGATGATCTTCGCCTCCACCGATTCCACCGGAGCGGGCCTCGGCAATCCGGACAATGCGGGGGACGTCCTGGGCGGGCTGCGGGACATGGCTCTGGGTCCGTGGGGCTGGATCGTCCTCGTGTCTCTCCTGGGCTCCATGCTCTCCGGTGCGCAGGCCACCGTCCTGCCCGTCACCCGGAGCCTGCTCGCCATGGGACGACGCGGGGCCATCCCCTCCGCACTCGGCACAGTGGAGCCCGGCACTCAGGCCCCGAGGGCGGCATCAGTCCTGGTCGGGATCTCGGCCGGGGCCTACTACCTTCTCCTCAATGCCCTGGGCGCGGAGATCATGGTGGACTCGGCCAACGCCGTCACGGTCTTCATCGCGTTCTACTATGCCGTCACCGCGTTCGCCTGCGTCTGGATGTTCCGAGCCACGCTCCGGGATTCCGCCCGGAACCTCTGGCTCCGCGGCATCCTGCCGGGACTGGGAGGGCTTCTCCTGGCGGTGGCCTTCGTCTCCGCCGTCGTGCAATGGGGCAATCCGGAGTTCTCCCAGACGCGGCTGGGCGGCCTCGGCGGGACCCTGGCCGTGGCGATCGTTCTCGCCGTGCTCTCGGCCGGGCTGCTCTTCTGGGCCCGGTTCGCGCCCGGTACCCGGGCCTATTTCACGGCTCAGGAGTCCTGAAGCTCAGCTCCAGGACAAACGGTTCGTCCCGCTCATCCAGCGGGAGCATCCGGACCGAGGCTCTCACCCAGCCGGCTTCTTCGCGCAAGGACGCCGGCCCTGGGCGGTGGGCTGCCTCCTGCAAGCCGAGGTGGTGGACACTCGCCCGGAGCGTGATTGCGCCGTCCAGTGGTCCTTCGGCCACGGTGCAGCGCGCGTCACCGAACGCCGTCGTTCCAGAGCTCTGAACGACGACGGCGCAGCCGCGCACCGTCGTCGCATCCTCCGGGAGGAGCGGCCAGAGCGTCGTATGAACCCCCTCGGTCACGGCCCAACCGCCTTCCCGCAGGACGAGTCCGCCGGACTGTTCCGCCGGGTCTGGCACGGACACCCGGTGAACACGCAATTGGTAGCCGCCGTGCGCCGTCGTCGCCGACGCCACGGTGACGGCTTGTTCCCTCTCGTCCTCGCTCTCGGACCAGACCGGCCGGTGGAAGCTCGCGAGCGCACCCGGGCCCGCCTCAAGGCGATGGATACGGCCGCGCCAGGAGGCTGAGCCATCCTGCCGGATCAGGCCCATGTGGTTGTCCACGGCCTGTCCCGTCTCCGGCCCGGAGGCGAGCAGGGGGCCGGTGTGACTTGAATAGGCGAGGCGGCTGTAGAGATCGTTGTCCGGGCCCGGGCCGTAGTACTTGTCGCTGCCGTGGTTGGCCAGCTGCGCCACTCCGTCCGCACCCTGGTGCAGCAGGAAGCCGGGCTCCGGAAGAAGCTGTGGAGACGATCCGGGGTTCCCGTCCGCTGGCTGCCAGAAGGGGCTCTCCTCGGGCAGCAGTAACGCGAGGAACGCCTTGCTGGACCAGTAGGGCGAACCCGGGCCGGAGTAGTTCTGGACCATCGGCTCGTACGGGCCGTGCCAGCCGAGACAGGCGATGCCCTTCGGATACGCCTGTTCCGTGTCGAAACGGCGCAGGGCCTTGGTGGCCAGCGTCCCGGCCCGTGCCAGGGAACCGGCATCCCCACCCGGATCCTCCGGCCGGAGGAACAAGGCCCCCAAGGCCAGCGGTGCGGCGGCGGCATAGCGGTAGATGAGGGAACGGCCCTGGAACACCGGCCCGCCGTCTTCGCCGAAGAACGAGGGGTGCGCATCCAGGAACAGCGCCAGCCGCTCACGGTACACCGGCAGGCGCTGCGCGGCCCACGGATGCGGCTCACCTGGGCGGTTCGTCGCGAAACGGCACCACAGCAGGGGATAGAGGTGCAGGGCCCACCCGCAGTAGTAGTCGAAGAAGTCCCCCGTGCCGTCGTTGTCGCCGTCCCGGTACCAGCCTCCGCCCACGTACCAGTCCTCGATCCGGTCCAGACCGGTGGTGATCTGTTCCGCCGCATGGGCGTAGCCGGCTCCGGCCAGGAACTCGGCCACCTGCACCAGGAACAGGAGCCAGTTGTTGTCCCACGCCTCCGCGGTGCTCGCGCCCTGGAGCCACGCCGCCACGACGTCCTGCTCCCGGCGGCTCATACGGTTCCAGAGCCAGGGCTTGCTCAGCTGAAGACCGATCGCCACGGAGGCCGCTTCCACCAGCGCCTGCGTCCTGCTGACGAGCGGGTTCCAGGACTCGGCCCCGTCCCGGGTGGCACCCGCCACCAGACCGGACCGGTACCACTCCAGGTGGCCGTGCGGATCATGGCCCTCAGAGCCTGCCACCCGGAAGGCCGCCAGGAGGAAGGTCCGGGCGAAGCCTTCCAGTTCGTCGGAACGGACCCCCGAGACGGACGGTCTCCCCGGCAGACTCACGAGTGCGTGGCCCGGGGAGAAGTATGGCCGCAGGGCCAAGAGCTGGCGGTCTGCGAAGCCGAACCAGTACGCGCGGCGATCGGCGGCGTCGTCGTTCATCCATCCGTCCCTTCAGAAGCCGTTCACAGCAGTCCCGGAGGTGGATCTCCTCACCCAAACCGCGGACCGCCCTTGACCACGCTAGGCAGGACGTTGTTCAGTTGGTAGCTAAACCGTTCATATGAAAACAGCTGAACAGCGAGGGGATCATGCACGCCGAGGAGCGGCACGCA
Source organism: Arthrobacter sp. NPDC090010 (assembly GCF_044748305.1). Classification (NCBI taxonomy): domain Bacteria; kingdom Bacillati; phylum Actinomycetota; class Actinomycetes; order Micrococcales; family Micrococcaceae; genus Arthrobacter; species Arthrobacter sp. NPDC090010. The sequence continues at coordinate 98,921 of NZ_JBIVFT010000001.1, read as the reverse complement.
CTCATCCAGCAGGAACTCACACTCTCCGGGAAACTGCTGGCCACCGAGTTCGCGGAGAAGGTAGGCGTCTCCGGGATGACCCTTCGAAGGGATCTGGCCACCTTGGAACGCCAGGGCGTACTGCGCCGGATTCATGGCGGCGCCGTCCCCCTGGAGTCTCCCCTGAACAACAGCCCGGCCTTCCACCCGGCACAGCCGAGTCAGCTGACCATCGGTCTGCTGGTTCCGACCTCGCAGTACTACTTCTCGCTCATCATCAAGGGCGCCGGCCGTGCCGCACAGCAGGCCGGGGCGCGACTGGTGCTGGGAGTGAGCGGCTACGACCCCGAGGAAGAGCTGCGGCTGACCAAGCGCTTCCTGGCGTCCCCGATCGACGGCCTCCTGATCACACCTCTCGGTTCGGACGACGGCCCCTCCCCCACACTCGATGTCCTGTACGGGGCCACGATTCCCGTGGTCATGGTGGAGCGCCCTCTCGAGAACGTCCTGGACCCAGGCCCTTGGGACACCGTCTTCACGGATCACGTCCGGGGCACCGAACGGCTGGTGCGGCGCTGGGTGCAGTCCAGCGACGGTGCCGTGGCCCTGGGCATCCTTGAGGACAGCCCCAACTCCCCGCCCATCGAGACGGGGTACCGACGTGCCATGGAGCTGATGGGGCACGAAGCCACGGTGGTTCGGATCCCGTCCTCCGCCCACGGGCACGAGGCTCACCGGGCCGCGCTGGCCGAGCTGGCGGAGCGCTGCGCCACGCGCGGCATCCGGGGTGTGCTGGTGCACAACGACGGCTGCGCGCTGGCTCTCACGGAACTGTTCCTGGAGCAGGGGGTACGGGTGCCGGAAGACGTCGAGGTGGTGGCTTACGACGACGAGATCGCCTCCCTGGGGCTGCTGCCTCTCAGCGCTGTGGCACCCCCGAAGTTCGAGCTCGGGCACCGGGCGGCGAGCCTGTGCCTTCAGCGGGTCCGCGAGGGGTTCTGCGCCCGGGAACGCGTGGCGCTCTCCCCGCAGTTCGTGCCGCGCCAGTCGACCAGGACCCAGTTGCCGGCGGGCATGGCTCTCTGAGGGCTGCGAGCGCCGAGGACAGGCGGTCGAGCTTCCGGACGCGGGAAAATGGCTTCTAATATGAAGTCCCCGTAAATGACTACCGCGTCCGGTCAGCACGACAGTGCACGCGCTAACGTAGCAGTGAGCCGCTCCTCCCGTGACTTATGCCGGTGGCGTGCTCATGACATGGCAGAACAAGGCCGAAGCGCGCTCCTCTCCGTTGGCGCCCTCAAACCGACAAAGACACCGCCTCAATCCTAAAGTCCTGCACAACGGCACAAAACGGAACAGAGCGAGGACGTCCCGGGATCGGGGAGCGAACCTCCAGAAAATTTTGTCAACTCTATTGACAAGAACTGTGCCCGGGCGCATCCTTTGATAAAGAAGACATCATGATTGCAACGTTGAACGCTCGCCGCCTGCGAAACATACAGAATTGTTCCGAAAGAAACAGGATCGGGCTGAGTGTCAATAGTTTCACTTCCATGCGATATCGGATCAAACTCCGGGAGTGTCATGAAAAATGTAATACTCAAAACCATTTCATGCTTTACCTTCGCAGGACTACTCTCTCCACTTGGTCATGGAATGGCCGGCGCAACCCCCACTCTTCGAGGCGTGAAATCGATCATTGCCGAGAAGACGGTGGTCACTAATCACGGAAAAGTCTATGCCAAAGTAGTTCCTCTTTCACAGGTCGGTGGCGAAAATCTAAATAAAACGGCTTCACCAACCTCTGGATCTGCTTTTGACGGCATTGTCTCCATGGACATCGATGGAGACGGTTGGTACATGGCTCATTGGTCTATAGCCGGCCAGCCGCTTCTTCCAGGGCAATGCACCTACAGTACGTATTGGTTCCCCGGTGATAGAGTGTCGTTCTTCGGCCCAGATCTATGCAACACATCATCCGAGAACGGCATGTACTGGTCAGACGCCCAGGATATCTATGTGAATGGCAACGCATTTGCCTGCTCCACGATCCTCGGGATGCCGGGTAAGCCTTGCGTCTGGGTCTGGAGATAGCCGCCAGCACCTCGGGCGATTACACCAAGAATCGAGGAAACATTTGCAAGATACTCATATTTAGTAAAATTTGGGGAGACTAAATTGCAGATCAAACTTTCGGAACTCGACGATCTTGCTAAAGAGATTTTAGCCATCGCAAACTTGTATGCAGATCGACGAGATTCTAAGCTAGTCGGCACTCAAGAAATACTTGATGCCCTCTACTCCATCTTTCCTGAGATCAGAATCAGAATACAAAAATTTGGACTTCCCGCCGAATTTCTCGACTCGTCAATCGAGGTTCTCTCGAAGAGATCTGATAATTCATTTCTCATAAAGATGGATCCAGCGATTGAACGGATGATAAATTCATCTAACGGCTCCGCTGAAGCAATAGTCCTCTCCGCTTTTGATTCCCAGATTCAGAAACTCGAAACGCCTCCTGAAAACTGGAAATCGACAGGAGGGCTGCGAGATCAACTGATTCACGACTTGAGATCCTCGATTCTAGGACGAACGAATCCCGTCAGGTCTCCGAGAATCAATTCCGCTGGGCAGATTAAGGGGCGAATTATCTTTCCTCCCAAGAGCGAAAATGAAACGAAATAGCACGAGTTTATTGCATCTCAGATGCAATAATAGCTACAGTCCTCTCGCGCGTTCGTCTCTGTTCGCGATCTTGTGCATCCGAACGTCAGGGCGTTCAGTAGGAGGCGATGAACACCTCCAGCAGCGCTCTCCCTAGCCCGCAACCGCCCTATCGCGTCGCTCTCGCGATGCCGGAAGCCACCGCCGGGCAGTTCTTCCCGGACGCGGTGCTTCGCGGCCTGCCACTGGGGCTCGAGCTGATCACTGACGCTCCCCTGACAGACTTCAGTACGCCAGAGGCCCGCGCCGTCCTGAGCGAGGTGGACGCCCTCTTCACCTGCTGGGGGACCCCCTTGATCGACACATCCGTCCTGGACCTGGCGCCACGTCTGAAGAGCGTCCACCACGCGGCAGGAACGGTGAAGCCCTATGTGGCACGAGTGTGCTGGGAGCGCGGAATCCGGGTCACCTCGGCAGCGGACGCCAATGCCGTCCCGGTGGCCGAATACACCGTCGCCATGATCCTGCTCGCGAACAAGAACGTCTTCCAGCTCAGTGGACTGCTGCACCGCGGGCGTACCGGGCTGGATCCTCTGACCTTGTTCCCTCGGATGGGCAACCACCGCAAACGCATCGGCGTGATCGGAGCCTCCCGCATCGGACGGCACGTGCTGGAACTGCTGAAGCCCTACTCCCTGGAGTTGTGCGTCGCGGACCCCTACCTCTCGGCCGAGGAGGCCGCCACGCTCGGGGCCACGCTGTTGCCACTGGACGAACTCGTCGCAAGCAGCGACGTCGTGACCCTCCACGCACCGTCCTTGCCTGCCACCGCAGGAATGATCAGCCGGGAGCTCATCGATGCCCTGAAGCCCGGTTCGACGTTCATCAACACGGCACGCGGCGAACTGGTGGACCAGGATGCCCTGGCCTCCCGGCTGGCCAAGGGCGACGTCTACGCGATCCTGGATGTCACCACACCGTGGGTCCTGCCGGAAGACTCGCCCTTCTACACCCTGCCGAATGTCCTCCTGACCCCGCACATCGCAGGTTCTCTCGGCACCGAACTCGAACGGCTGGCCGCGAGCGCCATCGCCGAAGCGGCCCACGCCGCCAACGGCGAGCCCCTCCACCATGAGGTGACGCTCGCCGAGCTCGACCGCATGGCCTGAACCGCCGTCGTCGTCCTCCTTCTGCCGTTGCGTGCTCAGTTGTTGCGGGTGCCAGGCGGAACAGCCCACGACAACTGAGCACGCAACGGCATCCCGGATCTCCACCCCTGCTCCGAGGCGCGTTCCAGGCACCCCCAGTAGGCTGAGGACCGTGAGCACCGCGCAGACCCTCGATGATCGCAGCCGTCCCGACGCGCCCTTCAGCGGCCTGAGTTCGGAACAGGTCGCCGAACGGATCGCCGCCGGTGCTGTGAATCGCAGCGAGGACTCCACCGGCCGCAGCACCTGGGACATCGTCCGCTCCAACGTCTTCACCCGGATCAACGCCATCTTCGCGGTGCTCGCGGCGATCGTGGTGTCCACGGGGTACTTCATCGACGCGGCCTTCGGTCTGCTCATCATCGCCAATAGCGTGGTCGGCATCATCCAGGAGATCCGGGCCAAGCAGACCCTGGACCGCCTTGCGATCGTCGGCCAGGCGAAGCCACGAGTGCGGCGCGATGGCGCCACGGTGGAGCTCGCCCCCGAGGACCTGGTTCGTGACGATGTGATCGAACTCGGCCCCGGGGACCAGGTCATGGTCGATGGCGAGGTGCTCACCGCCGCGGGTCTGGAACTGGATGAGTCCTTGCTGACCGGGGAATCCGATGCCCTGCCGAAGACCCCGGGCGCCGAAGTGCTCTCCGGCAGTTTCGTCTCCGCAGGAACCGGGCTCTACCGCGCCACCAAGGTGGGCCCGGAGGCCTACGCCGCCAAGCTGTCCGCGGAGGCCAGCAAGTTCACCCTGGTCAATTCCGAGCTGCGCAACGGCATCAACAAGATCCTCAAGGTCATCACCTGGCTGCTCATCCCGGCCGGTCTCCTTTCCATCTACAACCAGCTCTCCGGTCACCAGCCGCTCTCGGATGCCCTGCGCGGGATGGTTGCAGCCCTGGTCCCGATGGTCCCCGAAGGGCTGGTCCTCATGACCACCATCGCCTTCGCGGTGGGTGTCATCCGGCTCGGACGGCGCCAATGTCTGGTCAATGAACTCCCCGCCATCGAGGGGCTGGCCCGTGTCGATGTCGTGTGCGCCGACAAGACGGGCACCCTCACCGAGAACGCCATGCGCCTCGGCTCCCTGGAACTGCCCGGGAACGACGACGACGGCGCGGTCCACGGAGCGGACGGCGCCGCCCGCCAGCTGGCGGCCTCCGCCCTGGCCGCCCTGGCCGCGAGTGACCCCCGTCCGAATGCCTCGATGGAGGCCATCGGCGAGGCCTATCCGAAGGCCCCGTCCTGGACGGTCGCGGACACTCTGCCCTTCGCCTCCAGCCGCAAGTATTCCGGAGCCGTCTTCTCCTCGACGGACTCCCCTGAAGCGAACGGCGCCTGGCTTCTGGGGGCCCCGGACGTGCTGCTGGACGCCGCCGAGGCTGCCGGCGTGGCGGACCTGGACCCGTGGCGGGAGGAGACGGACCGCTTCGGCTCCACCGGTCTGCGGGTCCTGCTGCTGGCGCGGGCAGGTGAACTGGATGCCGCCACCTTGCAAGCCCCGGCCGCGCTGGTGGTTCTGGAGCAGAAGATCCGCGAGGAGGCTCCTGCCACCCTGGAATACTTCGCCGGCCAGAACGTGGAGGTCAAAGTGATCTCCGGCGACAACGCCGACTCGGTCGGCGCCGTCGCCCGTTCCTTGCATCTGCCCGGTGCCGAGCGCACCGTGGACGCCCGTACCTTGCCCGCCGATCCGGAGGCGCTGGCCGACGAGGTGGCCCGCGGAACCGTGTTCGGCCGTGTGACGCCCGATCAGAAGCGTGCCATGGTCGGCGCACTGAAGACCAAGGGACACACGGTGGCCATGACCGGTGACGGTGTCAACGATGTGCTGGCGCTCAAGGACGCGGACATCGGCGTCGCCATGGGCGCCGGCAGCCCCGCGACCCGCGCTGTGGCGCAGATCGTGCTGCTGGACAACTCCTTCGCCACCCTCCCGCATGTGGTCGCCGAAGGCCGTCGCGTGATCGGCAACATCGAACGCGTCGCCACCCTGTTCCTGACCAAGACCGTCTATTCCGTGCTGCTGGCCATCTTGGTGGGGCTGCCCGGGCTGATCGGGCTGGATCAGGTGCCCTACCCCTTCCTCCCCCGGCATGTGACCATCGTCGGCTGGTTCACCATCGGTCTGCCCGCCTTCGTCCTGTCACTGGCCCCCAACCATGACCGGGCCCAGCCGGGATTCGCCTCCCGGGTGCTGCGGCGGGCGTTGCCGGCCGGCGTCGTCGTCGGTATCGCGTCCTTCGTCTCCTATCTGCTGGTACGCGGTGACTCGGTGCCGCAGGAGCAGAGTTCGACGGCAGCCCTGCTGACCCTCATGACCATCGCGCTGTGGGTGCTGGCGATCGTCGCCAGGCCGTACACCTGGTGGAAGGTGCTGCTGCTGGTCGCCATGATCGGCGGCACCGTGACGATGTTCCTCCTTCCCGTGGCACAGACAGTGCTGCAATTGCAGTTCGGTTCCGCCTCCCAGCTGTGGACGGCGTTCGGCTGCGCGGCCGCAGGCATCGTGCTGGTGGAGATCGCCTGGATCCTGGGGAACCGGAAGAGCCGGGCGGTTTCCTGACCCCGCACTTCTCACGCGAGCCGCCAATGGCTGCCCTGAGCGATCCCGGACAAGGGCGGCCATCGGCGGTTCGCGCAGTTCTGTGCAAGTGGTTGCCAGAAGATGTACAGACAAGTCACCGTGGGTTCATCAGGGTCTCCTAGCGTGGAAGACCCCACCCTCACACGGAAGGCTTTCGCATGACTTCGCTTCCTCCCGCTTCCTCCGACGGCAACGCATCGGCGGACGCTCCCGGGTTCTCCCGCCGGGGCTTCCTGGGCGCAACCGCCGCCGCCACTGCTCTCGCCGCGGCAGGTTCCCTGCTGCCGCCCTCGGTTCAGGCCGCCATGGCCCGGCCTGTCCGGCCCGGCAACCTCCAGTCCATCAAGCACGTGGTGATCCTCATGCAGGAGAACCGCTCCTTCGATCACTACTTCGGTTCGCTCCGCGGCGTCCGCGGTTACGGCGACCGCTCCATCACCCGTCTGCCCAACGGGAAGAGCATGTATGAACAAGCTCGCCCCACCGGGGACACCGTTCTGCCGTTCTCACTGCGCAAGGCCGCCGAACTCGCCGGCCGGCCGGATTCGGACATCCAGTACCTCGGCGCGCTGGATCACTCCTTCGCCGGAACCACCACGGCCTGGAACAACGGCTGGTGCGATCAGTGGATCCCCGCCAAGGGCCCTTCCACCATGACCTTCTACGAGCGCGCAGACATCCCGCTGCAGTACGAGCTGGCGGACACCTTCACCATCTGCGACGCCTACCACTGCTCCGTGAACGGTTCCACCAACCCGAACCGCACCTATCTCTGGAGTGGCACCGCGGGCTACGAGCCCGGCACCACGCAGCGGGCCGTCACCAATGCCGCCTATGACTACGCCCATGCCGGGTACGACTGGACCACCTACCCCGAGCGTCTGGAAAAGGCGGGCGTGCCCTGGAGGATCTATCAGGACTGGGACAACTTCACGGACAACGCCGTCGAGTACTTCCAGACCTTCAAGAAGATCGGCCGCACCATGCTGGCCGCCGTGGACGGGAAGTTCCGCACCACCGAGGAGTTCTACGACTCCCTGCATGACAAGTCCCCCGCGGAGCAGGACCGTCTGCTCGCCCAGTTGGAGGCGGGCCGGGCACGCCTCAGCGACGCCGAGAAGTCACTCTTCGACAAGGCGATGCACCGCGGACGCCCCGATACGCTGCTGGAGCGCTTCTCCTCCGACATCCAGGGCGGCACCCTCCCGAAGGTCAGCTGGCTGGTGCCTTCCGCCGCCGATTCGGAGCATCCCAGTTCGTCCACCCCCGTGGGCAGCGCCAACTTCGTCTACCGGATGCTGGACATCGTGGCCAGCGACCCCGAGACCTGGGACAGCACTGCGATCTTCCTGAACTTCGACGAGAACGACGGGTACTTCGACCACGTCCCGCCGCCCGTTCAGCCGCGCCCGGCCTCCGGTGAGTCGGCGGACTGGACCACCGCACTGCCCATCGGCCTGGGCCCCCGCGTGCCGATGACGGTCGTCTCCCCCTGGACCGTGGGCGGGCACGTCAGCTCCGAGGTCTTCGACCACACTTCCGTGCTCCGCTTCCTGGAACGCTGGACGGGAGTGCGGGAACCGAACATCTCCGCTTGGCGGCGCGAGGTCTGCGGTGATCTGACCGGCGTCTTCGACTTCACCGCCGGCGGGACGCCCCCACGGCTTGAGCACCCGGCGCCGGTCCCCGCGAAGGTGGGCCGCTGGCATCCGGTCCCGCCGGTCGACCAGGTGGCCCCGATCCAGGAAAGCGGCTCGCGCCCGGCGCGGCCGCTGCCTTACCGGCCGCGCGTCGCCGCTTCCCTGAACGACGACGGCGTCGTGCTCTCGCTGCGCAATTCCGGGACGCGCTCAACGCACTTCACCGTGTATGGCTACGCGGGAGAGGTCGCCGAACCGCGGCACGTGGATGTCACCTCCACGGAGACGGTCAGGCTCCCGGCTCCTTCCGGTCAGGTGGATCTGATCGTCACCGGCCCGAACCGCTTCCAGTACGAGCTGAAGGGCTCGACGGCGGGTGCCGCGGCCGGCGTCGACGTCTCCGTGTCCCGGCGCACAGGCAGCGCCCTGCATCTGGAATTGCGGAACACGGGCTCCAGGACGGTGACGCTCCGGCTGAACTCACTGGGGTATCGCAAGCAGGGCACCACGGTGCGCCTGAAGCCGCGCGCCAGCAAGTCGCTCGGCTGGGAGACCCGGAACGGTTGGTACGACATTGAGGTCACGTCCGAGCAGGATCCGACGTTCCGACGTCGCCTGACCGGTTGTGAGGAGAACGGCAAGCCGGGCATTTCCGGGTAGCGCCCTTTCCTCCGCGAGTGGGCACTTGATCGCAATGTTCCGCTGCCGGACTGTGATTTAGTGCCCACTCGCATAGGGGGCCGGGAGTGTTCTGCTCCGGCAGGGACCCCCCGATGTCTCAGACGGCCTTCATCCTCTGAGACAGAAATACGCCATCCCGAGAACGCCTCGGTAACCGTCTTCATAGGCGGCGCGCTGTTCCTCATATTGCCGACGGACCTGTTCTGCGGCGGGGTGGTCGGCATCATGGGCTTCCAGCCAACGGGTATACCCATCGCGATACCCCGCCTCGAAGGCATCCCACTCCTGGATGCTTGCCTGTGCATCGTCCACCACGTCGAAACCGGCGGCGCGGATCTGCGCGAGCAATGCGTCTTTGGTGAGGAATTCGTCATCTCGTCCGGACAGCGGAGCAGTGGCAGCCGGATGGGGCGGTGCCGACCAGATTGCCTCGCCGTAGACGAGCCGGCCGCCGGGAAGCACCAGAGTTCGAAGGGCCCGCAGGGCTGCGGCGTAGTCGAGCGGTTGCGCGGCCTCGACCGGAGGCCCCCAAATCTGGCTCGCTCCGATGCAGATGACTGCGTCTGCAGGGCGGTCCTCGGCTTCCAGCCCAGGCATCGCCTCGAAGGTCACCCTGTCGGACAGCCCACGGCTCAGCGCTTGTTGCCTCGCCCGGTCGATAAACGTGGAAGCCCTGTCCACTCCGCGTCCACGTGCCGTCGGGGTGGATGTCAAAACCCGCAGGAGCAGTTCTCCCCACCCGCATCCCATGTCCAGAACCTCAGCAGGAGCGGGCTCGGACAGGAACGCCACGAGGTTCGCGGCGCGCTCCTCGGAGAGCGGGGTGAGCCAGGTCAGGGACTCGTAGAGGGGCGGCATCTCAGGAAAAGCAATGTCGGTCACATCGACGATGTTCCCACGATTCGCAGAAAGGACCGCTCCTGTTCTCTGCTGACAGCAGAGAACCGCCCGCCCGGCGAACCGCCGTCCTACGATGAAGCATGGCCGAGAATCCCTTCCGCGGACAGCGTTCCGAAGCCCCCGACGTCGTCGCTCGCAGTGCGCCGGTGAGCCCCCTGAGGCGGGAGCCGCTGTGGCGTCACCTCCTCGGCGGGTCCCTGCGGCGACGGCGGACCGAGCGTGGCGAGACCCTGGAGACCGTCGCCGCGCGGGCCGGTGTCTCGACGCAGTACCTTTCCGAGATCGAGCGTGGCCGCAAGGAGCCGTCGAGCGAGATCATCGCCGTCGTGGCCCGCGCCCTGGACGTGACCCTGATTGATCTCACCCTCGACGTCGCGCAGGCCCTCACGGTCGAGCGTCCCGCGGTGGAGCAGAGCGCGGCCAGCGCGACGTGCTTCGCTCTGGCCGCCTGAACCTCATACCCGGCGCGGCCCTCAGCGACTCGTGATCACAAGGTCCAGCAGGCCGTAGGCGCGCGCCGCCTGAGCGGTGAAGGTCCGGTCCCGATCGGTGTCCCGGCGAAGGGTCTCAACACTCTGGCCCGTGTGGAGGGCAAGCGCCTCCTCGATGTCCGAGCGGATGCGGATCACCTCGTCGGCCTGCAGGATGAGGTCGGGAATCGTTCCCCGTCCCTGCGCCGCGGGCTGGTGGAGCACGATACGGGAATGCGGAAGCGCAGCCCTCTTGCCGGCCGCACCGGCGGCGAGCAGCACCGCGCCCACCGCGACGGCCTGCCCGACGCACGTGGTCGCCACGTCCGGTTTGATGAAGGTCATCGTGTCGTAGATCGCCAGCATCGCGCTCGGATCGCCGCCCTCGCAGTTGATGTAGAGCTGGATGTCATGCTCCGGGTTCTGCGCTTCGAGGTACAGGAGCTGTGCGATGAGCGCGTTGGCGACGCCGGCGTCGATCCCGGTGCCGAGATAGACCACCCGTTCGGTGAGCAGGTGCGAGTAGACGTCCATGATGCGTTCGCCGCGCGGATGCTGGGCGATGACGTTGGGGATGGTGTAGCTGCTCATCGGATGGTCCCTTCCGTGGCATGCGCGAACCCTGCGGCGGTGCGCGACGTCGGCCGGTAGTCCTCGAAGGAACCGATCACGGTGTCGATGAAGCCGTAAGCCCTGGCCTCCTCGGCCGTGTACCAGTGGTCGTGCAGGGAGTCTTCGTGGACACGCTCCACCGGCTGCCCGGTGTCCTGGGCGATCAGGCCGAGGACGGTATCGCGCATGTGGCGAAGATCGTCGGCCTGCAGGGCGATGTCCACCGCGGTTCCCCCGATGCCCGCAGAGCCCTGGTGCATCAGGATGCGTGCGTGCGGGAGAGCTTTCCTTTTGCCCTGGGTGCCGGAGGAGAGCAGGAATTGGCCGGCGCTGCACGCGATGCCGAGGGCGAGGGTGGAGACATCGTTGGGAATGGTTCGCATGATGTCCCGGATGGCCAGCATCGCGGGCACCGAACCGCCCGGGGAATGGATCCAGAGGGCGATGTCCGACGCCGGGTCATCGGTGGCCAGCATCATCAGCTGAGTGGCAAGCACCGTACCGTTGTCATCGTCGAGGATCCCATCCAGGACCAGAACACGGCGTTCGTAAAACTCCCGTCGCATGGATTCTGAAAACAGGGTTTGCTTCGGAGTATCAGTCATGAAGCCATCGTCGCCCCAGCCGGGACCGGCTCGCCCCTTTCTCTGCCATGGGCAGAGCAGCCAACAGCAGAGGGGCACCGCCCCTCCCTCCCTCCCTCCCTCCCTCCCTCTCCCTCCCTCCGCGAGTGGGCACTTGATCGCAATGTTCCGCTGCCGGACTGTGATTTAGTGCCCACTCGGCGCGTTCCCGTCGAGTGGAGGGTTTTATGTTTGGGTGGTCGGTATGGTCCAAAAATTTTTGCGCTACCAGTCGAGGGTCCCCGAGGGCAGCGGAATCCACCTTGGGATTTTTGCCTTGTCCAATCGGCTGGCAAAAGAAGGCAGGCTCAGCCCCGAGGACTGGACCAGCTGGCGCAGCGCCAATGACTACTACGACCAGGCCTATGCGACACCGCATAAATCGATCTACGATCCTGCCGTGAACCCGGCGGCCCAGGCCTGGTTCAAGCCCACCGCCACCCACTTGTTGGCGAGGATCGACTTCTACACGGACCTCTTGACCCGCTACGACATCGAGTACCAGCTCATCCACTCAACCGACCCCGGCAAGGTCGTCTATGAGGATGACGTTCAAATCGTCGTGGTACCGCATCTCTCTTCCCTCACGCGAGACGCCAGTTGAGCACAGTCCCGGACGGGAACATTGTGCTCAACTGGCGTCTCGCGTGGAAGAAGGGCGTGGCTCAGAGCTGCTTGAAGGCCTGCTCCAGGTCCGCCAGGAGATCCTCGACATCCTCGATGCCGCAGGAGAGGCGGAGCAGGTTCTCCGGGACGGCCAGCTCGGTGCCCTTGACGGAAGCATGGGTCATCTCGGACGGGTAGTTCATGAGGGACTCGATGCCACCCAGGGACTCCGCCAGGGTGAACACGCGGGTCGACTCGGCGATCTTCCGGGCCGCCTCGGCACCGCCCTTGAACTGCACGGACACCATGCCGCCGAAGCCGCGCATCTGTTTCGCCGCAAGTTCATGGCCGGGGTGATCCGGCAGGCCCGGGTACAGCACGGCTTCCACCTCGGGGCGGGTGAGCAGCCATTCGGCCACGGCCTGTCCGTTCTGGCAGTGCCGGTCCATGCGCACGCCCAGTGTCTTCAGGCCGCGCGTGGTGAGGAACGCGTCCATGGGGCCGGACACCCCACCGGCGGCGAACTGCAGGAACTGCACCTTCTGCGCCAGTTCCTCATCGTTGAGCACCACGGCGCCGCCCACCACATCGGAGTGACCGCCGATGTACTTGGTGGTGGAGTGGATGACGATGTCGGCGCTCAGGGCGAGCGGGTTCTGCAGGTACGGCGACGCGAAGGTGTTGTCGACGACGAGGAGGGCCCCGGCGTCGTGCGCCACCTCGGCGAGCGCCGCGATGTCGCTGATCCGCATCATGGGGTTCGACGGCGTCTCCACCCAGACCAGACGGGTCTGGTTCGCACGGACCGCCTCGGCCACACCGGCCGGATCGCCCATGTCGACGGCCGAGTGCCCGATGCCCCAGTCCCCGTGGATCCGGGAGATGAGCCGGTAGGTGCCACCGTAGGCGTCGTTGCCGAGGACGATGTGGTCGCCCGGGCGGCAGAGGGCCCGGATGAGAGCGTCCTCCGCGGCCAGACCGGAGCCGAAGGAGTAGGCGAAGTGTCCGCCCTCCACGGCCGCGAGCTGCTCCTGGAGTGAGTCGCGCGTGGGGTTGCCGCCGCGGCCGTACTCATAGCCGTCACGCAGGCCGCCGATGCCGTCCTGCGCGTAGGTGGAGGAGAAGTGCAGGGGCGGAACCACGGCGCCGGTGCGAGGCTCGAAGGCCTGACCTGCGTGGATGGCGGTGGTGTTGAAGCCGGCTGCGCGGGATGCGTCGGTCATGCTGGTTCCCTTCCGGTGGGGCTGTTACGTGAGGCTCAGTGACTGAGGTAGTTGAGCAGGTCGTGGCGGGTCACGACGCCGACGGGAGCGCCGACGAAGGTCACCATGATGGTGTCCGATTCGGAGAGCAACGCCCTGGCTGCCGAGATTGATTCGAGTGAACCGATGAGGGGCAGTTTTTCCCCCATGTGATCCGAGATCTTGTCCGTGAGCTTCGCCTCGCCACGGAACAGCTTGCTGGTCAGCGTGCGCTCATCCACAGAGCCCAGAACCTCACCCATCACGACGGGCGGTTCGGCGGAGAGGACCGGGATGTGGTCCACACCGTACTCGTTCATGATGTTGATGACGTCGCGGACGCTCTCATTGGGATGGATGTGGACCAGGTCCGGCATGGTGCCCTTCTTGGATTCCAGCACCGCGCCGACAGTGTCCTCCTCGGCTCCGGGCAGGAAGCCGTAGGAGCGCATCCACTGGTCGTTGAAGATCTTGGCGAGGTAGCCGCGGCCGGAGTCCGGCAGGATCACGACGACGACGGCGTCTTCCGGCAGTTCCTGTGCGGTGCGCAGGGCGGCGACCACGGCCATGCCGCTGGAACCTCCGACGAGCAGGCCTTCCTCGCGGGCCAGGCGACGGGTCATGGCGAAGGACTCGGCGTCATTGACGGCCAGAACCTCATCCGGGACGGACTTGTCATAGTTGCCGGGCCACATGTCCTCGCCGACGCCTTCGACGAAGTAAGGGCGCCCGGTACCACCGGAGTAAACGGAACCTTCCGGGTCCGCTCCGATGACCTTGACACGGCCACCCTCGGACTCGGGGCGATCCGCGGACACCTCCTTGAGGTACCGTCCAGTGCCGGTGATGGTGCCGCCCGTACCGGCACCGATCACCACGTGGGTGATCTTGCCGTCGGTGTCCCGCCAGATCTCCGGTCCAGTGGACTCGAAGTGGCTGTCCGGGGCGGCGGGGTTGGAGAACTGGTCCGGCTTGTATGCCCCGAGGATCTCCCGGACCAGCCGGTCGGAAACCCCGTAGTAGCTCTGCGGGCTGTCCGGGGCGACGGCCGTGGGGGTCACCACGACCTCGGCGCCGTAGGCCTCCAGGACGGCACGCTTCTCCTCGCCCACCTTGTCCGGCACGACGAAGATGCTCTTGTAGCCCTTCTGCTGCGCCACCAGGGCCAGGCCCACGCCGGTGTTGCCGCTGGTGGGTTCGACGATGGTGCCACCGGGCTGAAGCTTGCCGCTCTTCTCCGCTTCGGAGACCATCTTGGCCGCGATGCGGTCCTTGATGGAACCGCCCGGATTGAGGTATTCGAGCTTGACCAGGACGGTGGCCCTGATTCCCGCGGTCACATGGTTGAGTTTGACCAGGGGCGTGTTACCGATCAGGTCCAGAACGGACTCCGCATACTTCATGGATCCCACTTTAGCCGTTGCCACTGACACGGATTGAGGCCAGAGGAGAAGCTTAGGCCGACACTCCTGGGAACACGCGGAACGGCACTCTCCGCGATTGACTTAATCGAACATACTTTCGAATAATGAAGAGATGACGCTTCCACTCAGCTCCGCCTCCACCGCCCCTTCGGAGGGCGAGCTGCGTGTGCTCCAGGAGCGCATCCATCTGATGCAGGGCAGAAGCAACCGGCACAGTTCCCATCCCGTCCTGCCAGGCCTCTCGGGTCTCTTTCCGTACGGGCTGCGCGGGGGCGCCGCCTACTCACTCGACACCCCGTTGTCGGTGGCCATGGCCCTGCTCGCCGGCCCCTCGGCGAACGGTGAGTGGTGCGGGGCTGCCGGGATCCCCGACTTCGGGGCCGAGGCCGCGGCAGCCTTCGGCGTCGCCCTTCAGCGCTTCGTGCTCGTGCCGGACACCGGCCCCGGCTGGCTCTCCGTCGTCTCAGCCCTCGCGGACGTCCTACCGCTCCTGCTGGTACGCCCGAACGGCCGCGTGGCGCCCGGGGACGCCGCGCGGCTCGGTTCACGCCTGCGTGAGCGCGGCGGAACGCTCCTGGTGCTCGGCCCCTGGCCCCAGAGTGAAGGTGCGCTCACATCCCGCGGCTCACGCTGGGAAGGACTCGGGGAAGGACACGGTCACCTGCGGCGTCACCAGGTGGACCTGGAACTCAGCCACAAGGGCCGCACCCGGAGAGCAGTGCTCGATCTCGCTGCGCTGAACACCCTGGACCAGCCGCTCCTGCCGCGGCCGCCAAGCGCCCCGCCGCACAGCATCCGCCCGAGACTCGTGAAGGTCCTGTCATGACCAAGGGCCGTCATGAACAAGGTGCCGTCATGAACAGAGTGCTGTCATGAACAGAGTGCTGTCATGAACTCCGGGACACCACAGGGCATCCCACGTGCGCTCGTCGTCTGGTTTCCGGACTGGCCGCTCCTCGCCGCCCAGCTGGCCGATGAGATCCCGGAACGGGTGCCTGCGGCCCTCATCGAGAAAGGCCTGGTGTCCGTCTGTTCCTCGGAGGCCAGGACAGCCGGGGTCATCCGAGGCCTGAGGGTGCGCGAGGCGGAATCCCGTTGCCCCGAGCTGGTGACGCTGCACGCCGATCCGGCGCGGGATGCCCGCGAGTTCGAGCCAGTCGTCACGGCGCTCGAGGCCGCACTGCCCGGGGTGCAGATCCTGCGGCCCGGCCTGTGCGTCATCCGCAGCCGGGGAGCCGTGCGGTACTACGGGAGCGAAGAGGCCACGGTCGGCGCCGCCCTCGAAGCAGCCGCCCGGCTCGGTCTTGAGGCAAGGGCCGGGATCGCGGATTCGATCTTCGCGGCAGAGCAAGCCGCGCGCAGCACCGCCGAACTCTCGCCACTGTTCATCGTCGAGGAAGGGGCATCCCCCGAGTTCCTCGCCGGGATACCGATCACCGTCCTCGAAGAACCCAAACTCGTGTCGCTCCTCATACGGCTCGGGATCCAGACCTTAGGCAGTCTCGCGGAGCTCTCGCCGTCGGATGTCCGTTCCCGTTTCGGCCTGCTGGGGCTCATGGCACACGCTTGCGCCTGCGGCCGCGATCCGCGGATGATCGTGCCACGCGTCCCTCCTCCACCGCACGAGCGCACCGTCGACTTCGAACCGGGGCTCGACCGTGTGGACCAGATCGCGTTCGCGCTCAGACCGACGGCGGAGGCCTTCGTCGAGGCTCTCCGTATTCAGGGGCTCGCCTGCACTGAGCTGCGGGTGAGCATCACGGACGACGCCGGCCGGCGTTCCGAGCGCACCTGGGGACACCCCCATCATTTCGGGGCGGGCGACGTCGTGGATCGCGTCCGCTGGCAGCTTCAGTCATCCGGGCCGCCCGCACCGGCACGGAATGGCCTCCCGGATTCTGCGGGCGGCCAGCGAGCCCGTTGGAGAACGACCGGTGAGACACTCGCGGCCCCCATCGTCCGGCTCCGGTTATCACCCGACAAAGTGGATCTCCTGGGACGTCGCGGACAAGCCTTGTTCGGCGGTGTCGACGAGCGCCTGGACCATGGTCTCCGCCGTCTTCAGACCATGCTCGGCCACGATTCCGTGCTGCACCCCGTGGCGGGAGGCGGAAGGCTTCTCGCGGAGCGCAATCTGCTCGTGCCCTGGGGCGAGGAGGCCCCGTCCGGAACGGAATCCCGCGCGGGCAGGCCCTGGCCGGGGACGGTTCCAGAGCCCCTTCCCGCCACGGTCTTCCCCGAGCCCGTACCGGTCCGGTTGCTTGATAAGGATGCCGGTTCTCTCCGCGTCGGGCCTCGTGGGGATCTGACGGCTCCCCCGGCCTGGTTCTCACCAGGACCCACAGCGGACCGGCGGGCCGTGCAGAGCTGGGCAGGTCCCTGGCTCCTGCGGCAGCGCTGGTGGGACACGAAGGAGAGCCGGCAGGCCGAGAGGTTCCAGATCCTCGACAGCGAAAACGAGGCCTGGCTCCTGCTGGGCGAAGGCGGTCGGTGGTGGGCCGAGGCCCGCTACGACTGAAGGCATGAAGATTGAGAGGAGAGGACGATGGGCTGGAACAACCCTCCCAGGCCATGGCAGGAGCTCCATGACATCCTCGACGGCAAGGAGTCGAAGCCTCCCGCCAAGCGTGGCGCGAAACGTACGGAGACCGGGCGAGCGCCGATCGAACATGACGGTGGAGACAGTCCTGCGTGGTCGCATAAACGAGGTCCCTACATTCCGCTCAAGCAGCTCCTCCCCACAGAGGGCCCGGAAGCCGGAGACGGCGGGCCTGCAGCCTCCTCCGGGGCTCAGTCGATGCCCGGAGAGGGTTCGCCCACGGCACGGCGTCTTGCCACGGCGGCACCCACCGTTCCCTACGCCGAGCTTCACGTCCACTCGCACTACAGCTTCCTGGACGGAGCTTCCTCTCCCGAGAAACTCGTGGAGGAAGCCGTCCGCCTGGGCCTGCACGCCCTCGCCGTCACAGACCATGACGGTTTCTACGGGGTGGTCCGCCTTGCCGAGGCCGCGGACGCTTATGGGCTCAAGACGGTCTTCGGCGCGGAGCTCTCGCTCGGGCTGAGCGCGCCTCAGAACGGCGTGGCCGACCCCGAAGGCGAGCACCTCCTCGTCCTGGCCCGCGGCGAAGAGGGGTATCACCGCCTCGCCGGAGCGATCACCCAGGCGCAGCTCGCCCACGGAGCGGAGAAAGGCCGTCCCATCTTCGATCTAGACGACGTCGCCGCGCGTCTGCGCGGTCACGCCGTGATCCTCACAGGGTGCCGCAAGGGAGCCGTCCGGAGAGCCCTCGCCCAGCCGGGGCGTCTGGGTGAGGAAGCCGCAGAGCACGCCGTACGTGAACTGGTGGCGCGCTTCGGCCAGGACGGCGTCGCCGTCGAGCTCTTCGATCACGGCAACCCGCTCGACAGCACCCACAATGACGCCCTCGCCGCGATCGCGGACCGGCTCGGGCTTCCCTGCGTCGCGAGCAATGCCGCCCATTTCGCGGAGCCCTCACGTCACCCTCTGGCCACGGCACTTGCCGCGATCCGGGCACGGAGGAGCCTTGATGAGATGGACGGCTGGCTGCCCGCAAGCGACGGCGCCCATCTGAGAAGCGGCGAGGAGATGGCGCGGCGCTTCGCCCGCTATCCCGGTGCGGTCGAGAACACCGTCCGCCTCGCCGACGAACTCGCTTTCCCGCTCCGCTCGGCCCGCCCGAAACTGCCGAAACAGGACGTCCCCGCCGGGCACACCCCGATGTCATATCTTCGGGAACTCGTGGACCGGGGCATCACGGAGCGCTACGGGACTCCGGGACCAGGGTGGCACGGCCCGGCGACCCCCGAAGCCACCCGGGAACGGGTCGAGCAGGAGCTCGAGGTGATCGAACGGAAGGACTTCCCCGGCTATTTCCTCATCGTCCATGAGATCGTGCAGTTCGCGAAGAGCCAGGGCATCCTGTGCCAGGGCCGGGGTTCCGCCGCGAACTCCGCGGCCTGCTACTTTCTGGGCATCACAGCGGTGGACAGCATCGCGTATGACCTGCCGTTCGAACGTTTCCTCTCCAGCCTGCGCGAGGAAGAGCCGGACATCGACGTCGACTTCGACTCGGACCGGCGCGAGGAGGTCATCCAGCACGTCTACGCGAAGTACGGCCGCGGCAATGCCGCCCAGGTCGCGAACGTGATCAGCTACCGGCCCAAGAACGCCGTGCGGGACGTTGCGAAGGCTTTCGGCTACAGCCAGGGGCAGCAGGATGCCTGGTCCAAACAGCTCAACCGCTGGGATGCCCTCGCCGAGGCCCAGCGCTCCGAGGCCTCCCGGCAAACCGCAGAACAGGCTGCGTCCTCAGAGCAGCCGCCCCTGACCGCGCCGGACGACTTCGACATCCCGCAACGCGTCCTCGGCCTCGCGGAACAGCTCCTGGGCTACCCCCGGCACCTGGGCATCCACTCGGGCGGCATGGTCCTGACCGAGCGGCCCGTGGGTGAAGTGGTGCCGATCGAACACGCACGCATGGAGAACCGCACCGTGTTGCAGTGGGACAAGGACGACTGCGAGTGGATGGGGCTGGTCAAGTTCGACCTCCTCGGCCTCGGAATGCTCTCGGCGCTCCAGTACTGCTTCGATCTGGTCGAGGAGAACTTCGGCGAGCGCTGGACCATCGAGGACATCCCCAAGGAAGAGGCCGCGGTCTACGACATGCTGTGCCGGGCCGACTCGATCGGCGTGTTCCAGGTGGAGTCCCGGGCCCAGATGAGCACCCTGCCGCGTCTGAAGCCTCGCGAGTTCTACGACCTCGTGGTCGAGATCGCGCTCATCCGGCCCGGTCCCATCCAGGGCGGTGCCGTCCACCCGTACATCCGACGGCGCGCAAAGGAAGAGAAACCAAGCTACCCTCACCCTCTCCTTGAACCCGTGCTCAAGCGGACCCTCGGTGTGCCGCTCTTCCAGGAGCAGCTCATGCAGATGGCCATGGCGATCGGCGGCTGCACCGCGGAGGATGCCGACCTTCTGCGCCGCGCCATGGGTTCCAAGCGTGGCGTGGAGAAGATCGAAAGCCTGCAGAAGAAGCTCTTCGCCGGCATGGCGGCAAACGGCCTGAGCCCAGCCGAGGCCAAGGCGATCTATCTTCAGATCGAGGCCTTCGCCAACTTCGGTTTCGCGGAATCGCACTCGATCAGCTTCGCCGTGCTCGTGTACGCGAGTTCATGGCTCAAACTGCACTATCCGGGAGCCTTCCTCGCGGCCCTGCTGCGTGCCCAACCGATGGGCTTCTACTCACCACAGAGCCTCGTGGCAGACGCCCGTCGGCACGGAGTCCGCGTGCTGCGGCCCGATATCCTGCGTTCCCGTGCGGAAGCCTGCCTCGAACCGGATCCCGACACCGAGGGAGGCGAAGAAGGGAAAGACGCGCCGCTCTCGCGGAGCGGTCTCGATTCCTGTCTGGACCGCTACCAGCCGAAGCCGGGCCCCTTCGAACAGGACGCGCCGGATGAAAGTCCGGCCCACCGCCGCGATGCCTCACACGCCGTACGGCTCGGTCTCGCCAGCGTCACGGGTCTCGGCAAGGAGCTGGCGGAACACATCGTGGCAGAACGCGAGACGAACGGGCCGTTCCGCACCCTCACAGAGCTCTCCCGGCGTACCGGACTCAGCGCCGAACAGCTCGAGGCGCTGTCCTCTGCGGGAGCGTTCGAATCATTGGACCTCAGCCGACGTGAGGCGCTGTGGCAATCCGGCTCAGCCGCGCTGGAACGTCCAGGTCAGCTTCCCGGAACCCAGCCGTACATCCAGCCACCGCTCCTGCCCGAACTGGGCGATGAGGAAGCCGTTGCCTACGAAATGTGGGCCACAGGCATCGCGACGGACGACCACCCGGTCCGCCATGCACGCAACCGTCTCGACGCCCGGGGAGTCCTTCCGATCACGGCTCTACGCACCGCGGAGACCGGCAGCCGGATTCAGGTGGCCGGCATCGTGACCCACCGGCAACGGCCACAGACCGCCCAGGGCATCACCTTCATGAATCTTGAGGACGAGACAGGGATACTCAACGTGATCTGCAGCATCGGCGTGTGGACGCGTTACCGGCGCGTGGCGCAGACCGCCAGGGCCATGGTGGTCCGCGGAATGCTCGAACGCACCAAGGAAGGCGTGACGAATCTCGTGGCTGACCGGCTGGAGGTCCTGCCCTTGCGGGCCAAGACGCGCTCCCGGGACTTTCAGTGAGTGGCGCACGGGGAGTTGTCAGTGCCGCGTGGCATGATGCTTCCGTGACCTCAGTGCTCCCGGCCTCCCGCGATTCCGGCCCCGCCGCGACCGCGCAGCAGCTGGGCGCCGCGGATGCCGAAGGGGTCTGGGAGGCTCCGGAGCACTACTCCCTCGCAGCCACTTGTTTCCCCTTGCAACGAGGTGACGGCGACCCGACTTTCGCCCCGCATCCGGGCGGACTCTGGACGGCGTTCCGCACCCCGCAAGGCACGGTCTCCCTCCTGCTCACCCACCATCGGGACGAGTTGCGAGCCCGCGCCTGGGGCGAAGGCGCAGCACACGCTGTCGCTTCCGCACCGGATCTGCTGGGCCTCAGCGACGATTGGAGCGCCTTCGACGAAGGGCCCTTCCAGGAGTCGCTGCCTCCGCTCGTCCGGGAGGCTCGACGGCGGAACCCCGGCACACGGGCCCCCGCCACGGGCCGCGTCGTCGACGCACTCGTGCCGACCATCCTGGAACAGAAGGTCACCACCTTCGAAGCCCGCCGGGCGTACCGCTACCTGCTGCGTCGCTTCGGTTCCTCTGCCCCCGGCGCGGGGCGGGTGGCACCCTCCGCGCTGACCCTCGCGCCGTCGTCCGCCGAATGGCTGCGCGTGCCTTCCTGGGAGTGGCACCGTGCCGGAGTGGGGCCGCAGCGTTCCGCGACCGTCCTGCGTGCGCTGCGTTCGGCGTCGGGCCTTGAAAGGCTTGGCATGAAGAGTGCGGCCGAAGCTGCCGCGGGGCTCCAGAGCATTCCCGGCATCGGGGTGTGGACGGCAGCCGAGGTCACACAGCGCACGCATGCGGATCCCGACTCCGTGGCGGTGGGCGACTTCCATCTCGCGAAGTTCGTGGGGTTCGCCCTCACAGGCGAGCGGACCGACGACGCCGGGATGCTCCGCCTCCTCGAACCGTGGCGTGGCCAGCGGCAGCGCGTCGTACGAATGCTCTATTCAGCGGGTGTCAATGCTCCGCGCTTCGGTCCTCGGATGACCATTCAGGATCATCGCGGCCACTGATACCCCCGGAATCGATCCGGGCGTACCGTGTCCCTAGGGAGGCTTCACCTAAGAGAGGAACCCGGGGATGACGGACCCGACAAGGCAAGGGCCACTGGACGTGACGTTCACCGCGAGGCTTGTGACGAGCACTGCCCCCGGCGGGTGGACCTATGTGCAGATGGACGGATCGACCCGGTTCTTCGGAACGCGGGGGCTGGTCAAGGTCAGCGGGACCATCGACGGCGAACCGTTCGCGAGTTCTTTCATGGCACTCGGCGACGGCACGCACAAGCTCCCCGTGACCGCCGCCCTCCGCCGGAAGATCGGCAAGACCACGGGCGACGAGGTGACGGTTCATCTGAGCGAACGCCGGTCCTGAGATCGGCGATTTCCCGGAACGCGGGCCTAGACCCCCAGCGATTCCCGGTCGAGGAGCCGGACGATCCCGGCGACGGCGTCCCGCCCCGCCCTGTTGGCCCCGACGGTGGACTGGGACGGACCGAAGCCGATGAGGTGCACTCGGGGTTCGGCGGCCACCTGCGTTCCCCGCACTTCGATCCCGCCATGCTCGTTGCGCAAGCCCAACGGTTCGAGATGGGCAAGTGCCGGACGGAACCCCGTGGCCCAGAGAATGACATCGACCCCTGTGAAGGAACCGTCCGCCTCGCGGACGCCGTAAGGCTCGATCGCGCTGAACATCGGCCGGCGTTCCAGCGCCCCGCGAGCCTTGGCGGCGAGAGCGTAGGGTGTCCAGGCCAATTGGGTGTAGGAGACGATGCTGCCGGTCGGCTTGCCCGCTTCCGCGTCCGCGGTGACCTTCTCGATGGTCTCCCGTCCTTCGACCTCGGGGCTGAAGGCGCCGTCCCGGAACACCGGCTCCCGGCGGGTGTACCAACGCACCGTGGCGACCCGGGAGATCTCCTCCAGTTGCTGCAAGGCCGAGATCCCTCCACCGACCACGGCTACCCGCTGCCCGGCGAACTCGTCCAGGGACACATAGTCCTTGGTGTGCAGTTGACGGCCGAGGAAACTCTCCTGCCCGGGGTACTGCGGCAGGACGGGGTTGGTCCAGGTGCCAGTGGCGTTGATGACCACTCGGGCCGTCCAGCGTCCGGCACCGGAGTCGATCGTCAGCTCACCGTCCGGGTCTTCGTCCGCCCGGCGGACGGAAGAGACCGTCACCGGCCGGAGGATCGGCAGCCCCTCGGCCTGCTCGAAGGATGTGAAATAGGCCGGCACGGCAACCTTGCTGGGTGTCGACGGTTCCACGGGGATCTGCCGAAAGCGCGGCAGATCGAAGATGTTGTTGACGGTCGCCATGGTCAACGACTCCCAACGGTGCTGCCACGCCCCACCCGGCCGCTGCTCGGCGTCGAGCATGACGAAGGTGCGTTCCGCCTCCGGATTCGTCAGCGCACTGACGAATCCACGGGCCTTGAGGTGGTGGCCGGCGGAGAGCCCGGCCTGCCCGGCACCGATGACGACGACGGTCGCGTGACGTACGCCGTCGGGCATCGCGGAGTTCACCGTTCCTCCAGGCCGAGGTGAGTTCGCAGTGCCCGGGTGAGCCCGGCGGCCTGCGCCAGTTGTTCGGGGCTGAGCGCCTCGAGGAACAGCTCTCGGACGGCACGCAGATGCGGCACGGACGCGGTGCGGAAGGCGGACAGCCCGGCCTCGGTGGCCTGGACGTCGATGCCGTGGGCCGCGTCGCTGCAGCTGGAACGGCGGATGAGTTCGCGCTTCTCCATGCGGCCCAGATGATGCGAGAGGCGGCTTCGTTCCCAGCCCACGCTGGCGGCCAGTTCTGACGAGCGAAGAGTCTTGCGTTCCGCTTCGCTGAGGACCAGGAGCACCTGGTAGTCCCCGGCGGAGAGCGTGGTCTCACTGAGGAACCGTGCGGCGAGGCGGGACTGCAACGCCTCCGCCGTCTCGATGTAGTCCCGCCAGGTGTGCAGCTGCTCCTGTGTGGGCATCGTGCGGGGCTTCGGCTGTTCCATGGTTCCTCCTGGAGTTGACATGTCAACTCTACGAGCGCACTATTGACGTGTCAATCCGATATCGAGACGGAAGCGAAAGGTCGTGGCAGCGATGACTGTCGACGTTCAGCAATTGCAGTTCGGGCTCAACTCCTTCGGAGACGTGGCCACCGACGGGGAGCGCGTCCTCTCCGACGCCGAATCCCTGCGTCTTCTGGTGGACGAGGCACAACTCGCCGAGTCCGTCGGCCTGGACGTGTTCAGCGTCGGCGAGCACTACCGCGAAGGCCAAGTGGATTCGGCCACCCCGGTCCTGCTCTCGGCGGCCGCCCAGGCGACCTCGACCATCCGTCTCGGCACCTCCGTGACCGTCCTCTCCACCCAGGATCCGGTGAGGCTCTACCAGGAGTTCGCCACCGTGGACGCCCTCTCCGGCGGGCGCACCGAGATGGTGCTGGGCCGCGCCTCCGCGATCGAATCATTCGGCCTGTTCGGTTATGACATCGCCGAGTACGAGCAGCTCTTCGAGGAGAAGCTGGACCTGTTCCTCAAGCTCATGCGCCAGGACCGTGTCACCTGGTCCGGCAAGTACCGCAGCCCACTTGACGATGTCCGCCTGCACCCGCGCATGCCGGAGGGCGGGATCCCCGCCTGGATAGGCATCGGCGGCAGCCCGGACTCGGTGATCCGCGCAGCCAAGAACGGCCTGCCACTCATGATGGCGATCATCGGAGGCCGTCCCGAACGCTTCTCCGGCCACGCCGAGCTGTATCTGAAGGCACTGGCCAAGTACGGGCACCCGGAACTGCCCATCGCCCAGCACTCGCTCGGCCTGGTGGCGGAGACGGACGAGGAAGCGAAGAATCTGCACTGGCGGCACTGGGAACCGGTGGTCACGCGGATGAGCAAGGAGCGCGGTTTCTACCCACCCACCAAGGACCGTTACGAAGAAGAAGTGAAGACAGGCGCACTGTACGTCGGGTCCCCTGAGACGGTGGCGCAGAAGATCGCCGATATCGTCCGGGCCAATCACCTCTCCCGCTTCGACCTGAAGTATGACCTGTTCCATCTTCCTGTGAAGGCCCGCGCCCAGAGCATCCGCCTCCTCGGAGAGCAGGTCGCCCCGCGCGTGCGGGAGCTGCTCGCCGAGAACCCGGGCCGCTGGTATCCCGCCAATCGCCCCATCGCCCGCATCACCGCGGACGGCAAGGCCGTCCACGCCTGACCCTCAGACCTCAGGAGAATCATCATCATGACCCCCACCACCATCGGTATCCTCGGTGCAGGCAAGGTCGGGACCGTCCTCGCCCGGCTGGCCATCGCCGCGGGCCATCGCGTCCTGATCTCCGGTTCCGGCGATCCGGAACGGATCTCTCTCATCGTCGATGTGCTCGCGCCGGGTGCCACCGCCGTGACATCAGCCGAAGCCGCCCGCGACGCCGACGTCGTCATCCTCGCCCTGCCGCTGGGCAAGTACCCGAGCCTGCCGGTCGAGGAACTGCACGGCAAACTCGTGATCGATGCCATGAACTACTGGTGGGAGACCGACGGCCTGCGTGAGGATCTACGCAATCCGTCGACCTCGACGAGCGAGATCGTGCAGGATTTCCTGCCCGGCTCCCGCGTGGTGAAGGCGTTCAATCACATGGGCTATCACGACCTGGATGAGGGCGCGCTGCCTGCCGGTGCCGCCGGCCGGAAGGCGATCGCCGTCGCGGGCGACGACGACGCCGATGTCACCACGGTCAGCCAGCTCATCGACGCGCTGGGCTTCGATCCGGTACTGGCCGGACCGCTGGCTGCGGGCCTGGAGCTGGAACCCGGCCACCCCGCCTTCGGTGCGAACGTCACCGCGGGCGAACTCCGGGACCTGGTCGGCGAGCTGGTCGAGGACCCCGAGGCCGCTTAGCAACGCGGGGTCACTTAGGGCCCAATTCTCGCCATTTATCGGGCCCTAAGTGACCCCGCGTTCAGGCCGCACGACGGCGAGCCCTTCTGATCCGCTCGATCACTCCAGCGAATCCTTCGGCGAGATCCTCGGCATTGGTCTTGAAGTAGGTCCAGCCGGCGTTGATGAACACCTCGTCCCGAAGATTGTCCCGAGTCTGCTGTGCGCGACTCCTGTGATGACCACCCTCGTACTGGATCGCCAGACGACAGCGCCGATATCCCAGATCAGCGGGAGGAGACCACTGCTCGTCCGGGTCTACCCGGATCTGAAGTTCAGGTTCGGGAAGACCGGCCTCGATCATGGCCAGACGGAGGAACGTCTCCGGATACGAATCGGCACCGATCCGCATATCCTCAAGCGCCAGCCGCGCCTTGAGGACCCCTTTCATATTGGGATGCCGCCTGATCATCCTGGCCAGTTCCGGTACGAAGGCGTAGGGCTCGGATCGGCCCTCGAACCGCTCTCGGGGAACTCGGATCAGCTGATCTCCCATGGCGACGACATACTGCAGTGGAAGCCGATGAGCGAGATCGAGCCACGTCCGAGCCGGAGTCGAGATCGGAATACCGTCAAGATCGGTGATCTCCTGCGGATAGACGTGGACCCGGTGACCCACCACCCCATCCCGGCGAACCCTGGGCAGCCCATGCGGTTTGCTCAGATGGACCGATTCCTCTCCGGCGAGCCAGAACGGAAGACCCAGACCGCCCAGAAGCGCCGCCGTCTCATGGGACACCCAAGCATCCGGTGTCGCCTTCGTCAGCACTCGGCTGCGTTCCAGGAGATCCGGCCGGACCCCCGCCGGCACGTGAATCAGCCGCCCTGTCCCGAGCAGATCCTTAGCCCGGAGCCGTTTGCGAGGCACACCGGCGGCACGCGATTCGTACGTCGTGAATGGGCGGTGCCTGAGCTCTCCTGGAAGCGCTGTCGCTTTGGCCATGTCTGACAGCTTGCTCCAAAACCGCGTGTCGTGCTCCGGCTATCCACAGGGGGTCATCCACATCCGGAACGCGGGGTCACTTAGGGCCCAATTCTGGCCATTTATCGGGCCCTAAGTGACCCCGCGTTCAGGGGGAAGGGCTACAGTCCCAGCCGGGCCACGGCTTCCTCGCGCATCTCCACCTTGCGGATCTTCCCGGACACGGTCATCGGGAAACTGCTGCGGACTTCGAGGTACCGCGGGATCTTGTAGTGTGCCAGGCGCCCGGCACAGAAGTCCCGGATGTCCTCCAGGGTCAACTCCGCGACGCCGGGTTTGAGGATCACGCAGGCCATGAGTTCCTCCCCGTACTTCGCATCGGGGACCCCGATCACCTGGACGTCCTGGATCGACGGGTGCTGATACAGGAACTCCTCGATCTCCCGGGGGTAGATGTTCTCTCCGCCACGGATCACCAGGTCCTTGATACGCCCTTCCACCAGCACGTAGCCGTCCTCATCCATCCGGGCCAGGTCACCGGTGTGCATCCATCCGTCAGCATCGATCGCCTCGGCTGTCTTCTCCGGCTGGTCCCAGTAGCCCTTCATGACCACATAGCCGCGGGTGCAGAGCTCTCCGATCTCGCCACGCGGCACGGTCTCACCGCTGAGCGGATCGATGATGCGGCTTTCACAGTGCGGCATGGTGCGTCCGACGGACTCGGTGCGCTGCGCCAGAGTGTCGCCGTCCCTGGTCATGGTGGACACCGGGGAGGTCTCAGTCATTCCATAGCAGATCGCCACATCCTCCATGTGCATCTGGCCG
The DNA here is from genome assembly GCF_044748305.1 of Arthrobacter sp. NPDC090010. Taxonomy (NCBI): domain Bacteria; kingdom Bacillati; phylum Actinomycetota; class Actinomycetes; order Micrococcales; family Micrococcaceae; genus Arthrobacter; species Arthrobacter sp. NPDC090010. The sequence goes on along the minus strand of NZ_JBIVFT010000001.1, from coordinate 71,382 downwards.
ATCACCCGCTTCATCACTTCGATGGGACACAGCGACCCGGCCATCACCCCGGTACGCAACGTCCGGAGCTCGTAGGAGCCGAAGTCCGGCAGGGCCAATTCGGCGATGAACATGGTCGGAACCCCGTACAAAGAGGTCGCGGCGAAGTCCTGGACCGCCCGGAGAGCGGCTGCCGGGCTGAAGGAACGGGACGGGATGATGGCGGTGCCACCGTAAGAGAGGATGTTCAGATTGCCGATCACCATGCCGAAGCAGTGGTAGAACGGCACCGGGATGACCACGCGGTCCTCTTCGCTGTACTTCAGCAGCGCACCGATCTGATGCCCGTTGTTCAGGATGTTGTGATGGCTCAGCGTCGCTCCCTTGGGGAAGCCCGTAGTGCCGGAGGTGTACTGGAGATTGATGGCGTCCTGTGGATCCAGCGCGGCAAGTCGTCCGGCCAGTACCGAAGGCTCGACGGCCTCCGCCTTCTCAAGCAGGCCGGCCCAGCTGAGCTCTCCTGCCCGTCCGGGCTCACCGGCGCGGAGCGCCAGCAGCGGGTCGTTCTCCTCATTGCCGGCCAGGAAGACCAATTCCCGCAGCTCAGGACAGTTCTCGACGGCGTCCCGCGCCATGGCCACGTAGTCGCTGTTGCGATCATCGGGTGCCAGCACGAGCATCCTCATGCCGTTCTGCCGGGCGACGAACTGCAGTTCGTGGCTGCGGTAGGCCGGGTTGACGTTGACAAGGATCGCCCCGATCTTCGCGGTGGCGTACTGCAGGATGGTCCACTCGGAACAGTTGGGACTCCAGATGCCCACCCGCTCCCCCACACCGACGCCGATGGCGAGAAGCGCCCTCGCGAGGAGGTCGACGTCGTCGTTCAGTTCGCGGTAGGTCCAGCGTCGTGCAGCGTGGCCGGGCAGGCCGGCCTCGATGAGCGCCTCGCGCTCGGGGAAGCGCCGCACCACGGCCTCGAAGTTCGCCCCGATCGTCTCATCCAGCAGCGGAACGTCGGCGTTTCCTGCGGTGTAGGAGTCCATGTGAGGCACATTACTGCTTCGCGCGGCCCGGGAACCACCCTTCCGCGCCGTCTTCGGAGGGCTTTTCCAGGCGGGCCGCCAGTCCACCGCCGATGGCTCCGAAGAGATGCCCCTGCCAGGAGATCCCGAATTGGCCTGGCAGCACGCCCCACAGAATCGCACCATAGGCCAGGAGGACCAGCACGCCCAGGCCGATCTGCAGAAGGCTCCGGGTGAACACACCACGCAGAACCAGGTAGACGATCCACCCGAAGACGAGTCCGGAGGCGCCGATGTGCACGGACCCCGGGCCACCGGTGAGCCAGGTTCCCAGTCCTCCGACAATCCAGACCACAGCGGTCACGCGCAACCAGGTGCCTACCCCGGAGAGCAGGATCACGAAACCCAGCACCAGCAAGGGGCCGGTGTTGGCGATCAGATGACCCCAGCCCAGATGGAGCAACGGGGCGAAGAGGATTCCCAGCAGGCCTTCAAGGTTCCAGGGCCGCACCCCGAAGGCATCCAGTCGATGCCCCGTCAGAGTGTCGATGACTTCAATGACCCATAACAGCAGGACGAATCCGCCGATCGTCGTGGCGGCTGTGACGAAACGGTTCCGGACGGGCCGTTCCTGCTCGGGGCTGAGGCTCATCCCGCCAGTCTAGAAGGATGGCCCGCGGTGCGTCCGCCGGAGAGGTCAGCTCTCCTCGACGTCTTCTCCGGCCTGGGCCTTTGCGACCTGCGCGTGAACTTCAGTCATGTCCAGACCCTTGACGGCCTCCACCAGCTGTTCCAGCTGCGGGGCGGACATGGCGCCGGGCTGAGAGAACACGAGGACCTGCTCGCGGAAGGCCATGAGTGTGGGAATGGAGGTGATGCCGGCCTCGGCGGAGAGCTGCTGCTCCGTCTCGGTGTCGACCTTGGCGAAGAGGACATCGGTGTGCTTCTCCGAGACCGCCGCGTAGTTGGGGGCGAACATCTTGCACGGGCGGCACCAATCGGCCCAGAAATCCACCAGCACGATGTCATTGCCCTGGATGGTCTCTGCGAACTGTTCTCCGGTGATGTCTACGGTAGCCATGCCTCCACGGTAACCATGCCCGCCCGCGCCTGGCCACCACCGGCACCGGCTTTCCGCTCTCGGCGTGACCTTCCCGGGCGGGTCGTCCACCCGTCCACTCCGTAAGATGAGCATTTGAACAGGAGGAACGGATGTTGCGGGGGATCATCGAGCGGTCACGGCCGCAGTGGGGCTTTCTCGCCTGCTTCGTCGTCCCACTCGGCCTCTGCGTGCTGCTGAACGCCGTTCTCCGGCCGTGGTGGGCCCGCGACCTGGGCGGAAGACGCCGTGCCTGGTCCAGCACCAAGGGCTCCGACAACTGGTACGAGTTCTCTCCTGAGACGCAGCGGGATCACCCTTTGCTGACCGGGTTCCTCTCCTGGCACGACAGTGACGTGGCGATGATCGCGCTGGGCGCCGTGGCTCTGCTCTTCCTCGGCCGCGCCGTTCTGCGCCGGGCGGCCTCCCGCGGGAGCGCTTCCTAGACGTTTCCGAAAATCATCCTCCACATCTCTTCCCTTCGATTGAACACGTGTTTAGCATCTTAAACATGCGTTCAGCAGAGGACGATCTCACGACCAAGGCCCGCATCCGGGACGCCGCCATCCGGCTCTACGCCCGCGACGGTTTCGGCAAGACGAGCCTGCGTGCCATCGCCGCGGAGGCCGGGGTCAGTCCCGGGCTGCTCATCCATCACTTCGGCTCGGCTGCCGGGCTGCGCGAGGCCTGTGACGAGCAGGTCCTGGGCGTCACCACGGAGCGGGCCAGCAGCAAGATGCACCCTGGCGGTCTGAAACACCTCATGGCCGAGTTCAACCGGGATCCGGATGGTTACACGCTGGAGATGAACTATCTCCGCCAGGCGCTGCTGGAAGGCACCGCCACCAGTGCCGCGCTCTTCCAGCACCTCGTGGAACTGAGCGAACACGTCATCCGCAGCGGTATCGAGGACGGCACCGTCCGGCCCTTCTCCGATGTCCGGGGCGTCGCCGTGCTCACGGCCTTGACCAGCGTCGGCACCCTCGCCTTCGGCCCCTTCGCAGCGAAGTGGCTGGGCCTCGACGGCGACTGGCAAAGCGTCATGCAACGCATCGGCGGGCCCGGCCTTGAGCTCTACACTCACGGCTTCTACACCACGGACGATTTCCTCAAGGCCTATCAAGAAGCCACGGACCACGACGAAACTCAGGAGGCATGACATGTCAGCCAGCATCAGCGTGGACTCCCTGCATAAGTCCTTCGCCCGGCACGAGGTCCTGCACGGCCTCAGCTTCGAGCTGCCGCCGGGTTCGGTCCTGGGCCTGATCGGGCCGAACGGGGCCGGGAAAACCACAACCCTGCGCTGTCTTCTGGACATCATCCGGCCCAGCAGCGGAACGCTGAGCGTGCTGGGCGAAGACCCCCGCCACGCCGGTCCGGAACTTCGACGCAGGATCGGCTACCTCCCGGGCGAACTGATCCTGGAATCCCGAGTCACAGGGCGGAAGCTCCTGAACCACTTCGCTCGGCTGAGCGGCCCCGTGAAGCGAGGCCGGATCGAGGAACTGGCCGACCGCCTGGCCGTCCCACTGGACAAGCAGGTGCGCGAACTCTCCAAGGGCAACAAGCAGAAGCTGGGCCTCATCCAGGCGTTCATGCACGACCCCGAACTGCTCGTTCTGGACGAGCCGACCAGCGGGCTGGACCCTTTGCTCCAGCAGGAGTTCCTGGCGATGGTGGCGGAGGTCCGCAATGACGGGCGCTCCGTGCTCCTCAGCTCCCACGTCCTGAGCGAACTCCAACAGAGCGCGGACCGGGTCGCCATCCTTCGCGCCGGAACCATCGTCGCCAACGCCAGCGTCGAGGAGCTGCGGGCCAACGCCGTGCGCAAACTCCGTGTCCGCCTCGAGGACGGCGACGCCGTTCTCAACGAGGCCACGCGAAGCCTCGGTGCGGTCCCCGGAGTCGACGAGCTGCGCACGCTCCCCGACGGACAGCTCGAGGCGAGCGTCCACGACGGCGTCCGCCCCCTCCTGAGTGCGCTCGCCGCGCTGCCGGTGATCGACGTCGTACTGGAGGAGCCTGATCTGGAGGAAGCGGTGCTGACCCTCTACGGCAACAACCACGACGGCGCGCGGCCACCTCACGATGCAGACCGCCACGAGCGGCGACACGTACGTCACGCACGGAAGGAGTCCTGAGATGCTGGCGATCTTCACACGCGGCGTGGTGGACAGCTGGCGGGCGACCGTCGCCTGGGCCATCGGTCTGGTGGCCGCAGCTGCACTGTACCTTCCACTCTTCCCCTCGATGGTGGGGAACGGGCAGATGCAGCAATTGCTCAACTCGCTGCCGTCTCAACTGGTCAAGACTCTGAACTACGACGAACTCGGCAGCGGACCCGGCTACACCCAGTCCACGCTCTTCGGGCTGCTGGGCTTCCTCCTGCTGAGCATGGCGGCGATCGCCTGGGGCGCCTCAGCCGTCGGTGGCGATGAGGAGTCCGGGTTGCTGGAGCTGACCCTGGCCCACGGGGTGACCCGGGTACAGGTGGTGGGCGGTCGCGCCCTCGCCATCCTGGCCAGGCTGCTGTTCCTGGTGCTCGTGATGTACTGCGCGGTCTCGGTCCTCAATGGCCCATCCCAGCTGAACCTTGACCTGGGCAAAGTCGCCGGCGCCGCTCTGGGGTTCGCCGGCCTGGTGGCCCTGAGCGCTGCTGCGGCCCTCCTCGGCGGGGCGCTGCGCGGGCGGCGCGTCCACGGTTTGATCCTCGGCGCGGCCGTGGCGGTGGCCGGCTATGTGTTCAACGCCGTCGGCAAGCAGAGCGACTCGGCCAAATGGCTGCTGAACCTCTCGCCGTACCACTGGTTCTTCGGCTCAGATCCCTTCAGCAAGGGCGTGGACTGGGGAGTCTGCGCGGGGCTGTGGGGCGGCACCATCGTGTTGATGGTGCTGGCCGCGCTGGTTCTGCGAGCTCGCGACGTCGGCCGCTGAGGCTGACTGAGCACACAGGGATTGGGGAAATGCGGATATTGGGGGGCGCATGATCGGAGCCTGATGGCTCCGATCATGCGTCACCGCGTCGTCCGGGCCACGCCATCACCAATCGTGCGGGGCAGGAGTCCTGGAACCGGGGAGCGCCACCTGAGTCCGCCACTCGTGGAGCCACTCGGGCAATTCCAGCCCCTCGGGAACCGGCCCGACCTCGGCGAGGATCTCCTCGTTGCTCACGGGCCGTCCCCGCCGCACCAGACGAGTGGCCATGTACGCGCGGGCGTAGATTTCGCCGTCCGCCACCATCCGCTGTTCGAAGTAGATGGCCTTGGCGTCCAGGCCGATGATCTTCGATTCGATCGTGTAGCGCTGCCAGAGCTTCACCGACTTGCGATAGCTGATCATCTGGGCGGCGACCACTGGGCTCCAGCCCTTGCGGCGCATGCGTTTCCACACGCCCGCCCTGACCATGAGGTCGAAGCGGCCCAGGTCCATGAGGGAGAAATACATGCCGTTGTTGACATGTACGGCGATGTCCACATCGGTGGGCAAGGCGCGCATCGGCAGGCTGGAGACGTCCCAGATGCTCAGTGGGGAACGACGGCGGGATGCGAACAGCAGCCACAGCGTCCGGAAGATGAGGTGCATGCGTTCATGTTACTCACCAGTAACTTCTAGGGGAAGGGCGTTCAGCCAAGCCTCGCCTCAAGGACGGCGGTCTGACCATCCTCGCCCAGAAAGTGGCTCACGGACAGACCCTGCGCTTCGGCATACCGGCCCGCCGTATCGAGCTGACCGTGGTTCATCTCCAGCAGCATCACCCCGGCGGGAGCCAGCCACCGCAAGGCCTCATCGAGGGTCTGGCGGATGAAGTCCAGCCCGTCCACGCCGGCGAAAACCGCCCCTCCCGGCTCGTGGTCCCGAGACTCGTGGGGCATGAATTCCGCTTCGGACTCGGGAACATACGGAGGAACGGCCGCCAGGACGTCGATCTGCTGCTCATATTCCCGCGGCAAGGCCGCCAAGCCGCTCCCGTGGACGATCCTGGCCTCCTCCCCCAGATTGCGCCGCGCATAGCCGAGCGAGATCTCGTCGAGATCAGAGGCGAGGAGCCGCACTCCGGGCATCCGGTGCCGGATCCACGCGGCCAGGGGTGCCACGCCGCAGAAGGCTTCACACAGCAGTGGATCGGCACGACGCGCGGCTGCTTCCGCCGCGAGTGCCGCCAGGAACAAGGAACGCTGCCGGGGAATGAAGGCCCCCGGGCCGACGGCCAGCCGCAGTCCACCGAAGCCGACCCACCCCACGAGATGCTCCAACGGTTCTCCCCGCTCACGGCGAGTGCACAGCGCGTCCAGTTCTCCGACGTCGTCCGTGGCATCCTGCAGGATCGCGGCTTCCTCCTCGGCGAAGACGCAACCGGCCGCACGGAGACGGCGGACGAGAGAGGCCGTGTCCACGGCGGCATCGGTCATGAGGTCCATGCTCCGCGATGCTTCAGCCAGGCACAAGCAGTGCGCAAGGGGCGACGTTTGTCTCGCTTCTAGCGAACTCCCGGCAGATGTTCACCCCGTATTCACTCTCGTCTTGAAGAATAAATGCTGAAGAGATGACAGAGCAGCAAAGGAGACTGCCGTGAGTGCACTGGGCGCCACTGAAGAAACCACCCACCTCTGGCCGGAGATCCCCACCGGTCAGTCCATCACGCTTGCCGACAGCCGCGGCCACCGCATCATCGGCCATGTGGACGGTATGACCAACGACCGGACGACCCTGTGGATCCAGCTCGATGGCGGCCTCGGCCGCCGCCTGGTCCACCACCTCGACGGGTTCGCCCTGGAAGGCTGAGCCCCGGGGACGCGTAGGGCGAACAGGCTCCCGAAACCACCGGCGTGCGGCTACGCTCAGGGCGTGAGCACGGAACCGCACGAAGAGCTGACCGCCTGGCTGAGTGAGCACGCGCATCGCCTGACGACGTTGGACCCAGAGGCCGATGACGACGCCGAGCTGGAACCGTTGCTTGAAATCATCGGGGACGCCCGCGTGGTCGCGCTCGGCGAGTCGACGCACCGGGTGCACGAGTTCTTCCTCATCAGGCACCGCGTGTTCCGTTTCCTGGCGCGCCGGGCCGGCTTCACCGCGCTGGTCATGGAGTCGGGGTTCCCGGACGGCCTCGCAGTGGACCGCTGGCTCCACGAAGGCGGCGGAAAGGTCCGCGAGGTCCTGCGACACGGCGTCTCCTATCACTTCGGCAAGTGCCAGGAGATGATCGATCAGCTCGCCTGGATGCGGGAACAGGTCCTCCACGGAGCGCCCCTGCATTTCTACGGCCTGGATCTGCCCGATTCCGGAAGCTCTGCGCTCCCGGGCGTTCTCAGCGCGCTGGAAGTGCTCGACGACGCCGACCCCGAGTTCGCGACCCATGTGCGGGCAGCGGTTCTGCCGTTCTTCGAATACCTTCCGCAGGACCGCTCGGGGCTCGCTCAGGCAGCGCCGAGCATTCAGGCATATCTGGCACTTCCCGAAACCGAACGCTTCGCGTTCACCGCACGACTGCACGGACTGGTGGAACGGATGCGGGCACGAAGGCCCGAGTACCTGGCCTCTACGGCGGATCCTGCCCGGGTCGACCGTGCAATCCGGGCCGCGCAGAGCGCCCTGGGAGCGGACGCCTTCCTCGCAGCGATGATGGCGGGGCCGACCCGGACCTGGCCTGGCGCGAACCTCCGGGACGTCACGATGGCGGACACGGTGGAATGGATCCTGGAGCGTGAACCCCGCATCCTGGTCGCCGCCGCGAACGGTCACGTGAAGAAGACTCCGTATCTGGCACCGCCGGTCGTCACGACGCCGATGACCATGCTTGGCGAGCATCTGGAAGAGCGGCTCGGGGCGGACTATGTGGTGATCGGGAGTTCCTACGGCGGCGGCACCGGCTGGCTGCATCGGCCCGGTCCCGACGACGGCCCGGGCCATTCAACCCCGTTCGTCGCCGATCTCGGCGCCCCGATCGCCGGCAGCCTTGACGAAGCGCTGGCGGAACCCGGTCTCGGACACTACTTCGTGGATCTGCGTCGCGCTGACGGTCCGGCAGCAGCGGCTCTCGATCGGACCACCGGAACACACAACGGCCCCGGCCTGGAACCCTCGGACGCCCGCCGTTCCTTCGACGCCATGATCCACATCGACCGCGTCACGCCCTGGCACACCTGGATCGACGGGCGCGGGATCGGGTAACGGTGGACGGGCTTCCGCGCCCGGTTCGCCATCGGCTGTGCATGTCCGGCCCACCATGCCGCCGCAGTCAGCACAGCCCGGATAAGATCTCGGAACACCGTTCGCACAACCCAGGGGATCATCATGCGCGGATCAGGCTCTGCATTTCTGGCAGGCATCATCTTGTTGTTCGCCGGCAGCATCGGGGCCGCCGTCGTCGCCGTGCTGGCGGCGACCGGCCGACTAGGGCAGGACCTCAGCCATGCCGTTGCTCTGAGTACGACCCTGTACGTCGTTGCTGGAGCTATCTCGTTCCTCGGTTCGATGATGATCCTGGTTGGGATCTACCGAGGCCTGAAGTCCATCGACGATCTGCATAAAGACCGCTTCGGAGGATTCTGAATCCGGCTCCGCTGATTCCGCGCCTCCATCGGCATTCTGCGCCCCAATTGGGGCGCGCTTCATCGAGATCGGCGCGCTTTCCGCGCTGCCAACCTCAGAGGAGCACTCGGGCACCGGAGATGCACGAAGGGCCCGGAACCATTCGGTTCCGGGCCCTTCGCTTGCCGTGGCAGATGAGGGATTCGAACCCCCGTAGGCAGTGCCAGCTGATTTACAGTCAGCCCCCTTTGGCCGCTCGGGTAATCTGCCGAGCTTCACGTGGAAGCACTTCCCGCACCGTTTCCGGCGAGTGGAAGCAAGACAACATTACAGAAAATTTTCGCCAGAATCGAATCGAGTCCCGATCGCCCCCTCCAAGGCCGGGATCACGCCTCTCCGGCGTCGTTTCCTCCACCCAGGATGGTCCTGTTCATGCGCTCTTCGAAGCGGGCGGCCTGCTCAGGGGTCAGCTGCTTGAGCTGCACGGCCCGCTGCAGGTCCTCGTGAATGCCACTCAACCGCGCCTCGGGGGCCGCCTGCGGCGCGAAGGCAACAGAGGCGGCGACGACGGCGGCTGTCGCCACCGCGGCCGAGGCGCCCTTGATGACGCTCGCCGCTCGTCCGCCCGCTTTCGCTGCGGCTCCCACTACGGAGTACTTCACGTGTTCCGCACTCATGCCAGGGTCCTTCCTCGACGTCTGCTGCGGTTCTACTGAAAGTAACTCTTCCGCGCCCTTCTGAGTTCCGCCACGGGATCAGCTGAGAGTGAACTGTGAAGCCAGACCTCCCCCGGAGGCGCCCAGGCCTTAAACTTGTCGTGAGAAGATCCCCAACCGCCAAGGAGAGTCATGGCCGGCGAGTCCACATTCGACGTTGTCAGCAAGGTAGACAAGCAGGAGGTCGCAAACGCCCTCAATCAGGCCCAGAAGGAGCTCGCTCAGCGGTACGACTTCAAGGGCGTCGGCGCAGAGGTCGACTTCAGCGGCGAAAAGATCCTCATGAAGGCCAACTCCGAGGAGCGCGTCAAGGCCGTCCTGGACGTCCTTCAGACCAAGCTCATCAAGCGCGGAATCTCCCTGAAGTCCCTCGATGCCGGCGACCCCTTCCCCTCCGGCAAGGAGTACCGCATCGAGGCCTCCATCAAGGAGGGCATCGCGCAGGACATCGCCAAGAAGATCAACAAGATCATCCGCGACGAGGCCCCCAAGTCCGTCAAGTCCCAGATCCAGGGCGACGAGCTGCGCGTGACCTCCAAGTCCCGCGACGACCTCCAGGCCACCATGGCCCTCCTGAAGGACTTCGAGGAAGTCGACCTTCAGTTCGTGAACTTCCGCAGCTAGCAGCAGCCTCACAGCGACGACGGCGGGTGCCTCCCACACACGGGAGGCGCCCGCCGTCGTTATTTCCGCAGTCCTCTCTCCGCGAGAAGCCAGATCAGCACAGTGTGAGACTTCGACACTGTGCTGATCTGGCTTCTCGCGGAGAGAGGGAGGACAAGGCAAGGTTCACCTGAACGCAATAGACAACAAAAAGTTTGCATAATTCAGCCGAGAGAGTAATGTTCTGCTCGGCGTACCCCTCCCGGGTCCACGCCACTCCCCTGAATACAGCAAGGAATCCAGCATGCTCGGGAACTTCCTGATCGGTCTGCGCGAAGGCCTCGAAGCGACCCTCGTAGTCGTGATCCTCATGGCCTATCTGGTGAAGACCGGGCGATCCCGGCTCCTGCCGAAGCTCTGGATCGGGATCGGCGCCGCCGTCACCGTTTCGATCGCATTCGGGGCCCTGCTGACCTTCGGCCCGCGTGGCCTGACGTTCGAGGCGCAGGAGGCCATCGGCGGATCGCTCTCGATCATCGCGGTCGGAATGGTCACCTGGATGGTGTTCTGGATGGCCCGGACAGCCCGGACCCTCGGCACCGAACTCCACGGCAAGATCGACGCCGCAGCCACCGGGGCCGCCTGGGGCATCATCCTCGTGGGCGCTCTCTCCGTGGGACGCGAAGGCCTGGAAACCGCGCTCTTCCTCTGGGCCGCCGCCCAGGCCACAGGAGAAAGCACGGTCCCGCTGCTGGGCGCCGTCCTCGGGCTGGCCGTCGCCGTCCTGCTCGGTTTCCTCCTGCACCGCGGGGTCCTCAAGATCAACCTGGGCAAGTTCTTCACCGTCACCGGCATCTTCCTGATCCTGGTGGCCGGTGGCGTCCTCTCCTATGGGATCCACGACCTTCAGGAGGCCGGGATCGTCCCAGGGCTGCACTCGCTGGCCTTCGACGTCTCGGGCGTGATTCCGCCGGACTCCTGGTACGGCACTCTGCTGAAGGGCACCTTCAACTTCTCCCCGGCCACCACCTGGCTGGAAGCCATCGCCTGGTGGGCCTACGTGGTCCCCACCTTGTACTTCTACCTTCGGAACTACCGCCGCGCCCAGCTCGCACGCAAGACGGCCTCCCAGGAGCCCGCAGCGCAGCAGACCTCCTCGGATGCCAAACCGTTGGCGTCCCGCGCCGTCGCCCCGACGTCGTAATCCCTTCCACTCAAGAACCCTCCAAGGACAGTCATGCCCACTTCCGCACGCCGCACTCTGAGCTCGCTAGCGGCTCTCGCCGTCCTCACGCCCCTGGCCCTGACCGCCTGCACGGACAACGCCAAACCGAGCGATGGCGCCAGCGACGGCCCGGTCGCCGTGAGCAGCACCGATAAGGAATGCAAGCTCAGCGCGACCACGGCCAAGAGCGGCCACCTGACGTTCGACGTGAAGAACGAAGGCCAGCAGGTCACCGAGTTCTATCTCCTGGCCGAGGACGGTCTGCGAATCGTCGGCGAGGTCGAGAACATCGGACCGGGCCTGTCCCGGAAGCTCGTGGTGACGGCCCCGGAGGGCAAGTACTTCACCGCCTGCAAGCCGGGCATGCAGGGCGAAGGCATCCGCGCGGCGTTCACCGTGGAGGCCTCCGGCACCACCGCCTCCGTGGACTCGGACACCAAGGCACTTCTGGACACCGCTACCACCCAGTACGTCGCCTACGTCAAGGATCAGACGGAACAGCTGCTCACCGGCACCAAGGAGTTCGCCGCCACCTACGAATCCGGCGACGCCGAGAAGGCCCGCAGCCTCTACGCCTCGGTCCGCATGCACTGGGAGCGCATCGAGCCCGTGGCCGAGTCCTTCGGTGACCTGGACCCCAGCCTGGACCTGCGCGAAGCGGATCTGGAGAAGGGCCAGGAGTGGACCGGCTGGCACAAGGCGGAGAAGGACCTGTTCCCGCCGAAGGGCTACACCCCGCTGACCGCCGCCGACCGCCAGAAGCTCTCCAAGAAGCTCGTGGCCGACACCCAGACGCTCTTCGACCGGACCCGCACCCTCACGCTGACCCCGGACAAGCTCGGCAACGGCGCCAAGGAACTCCTCGACGAGGTCGCCACCGGCAAGGTCACCGGTGAGGAGGAGACCTGGTCCCACACCGATCTCTGGGACTTCCAGGCCAATGTGGACGGCGCCCGGATCGCTTACCAGAACCTGCGCCCCGTCGTGGAGCTGAAGAAGCCCGAGCTGGCCAAGACCCTCGATGAGCGCTTCAAGACCCTGCAGACGGAGCTGGACAAGCTCAAGGTCGGCGATGGTTTCAAGTACTACAACGAGCTCAGCCCGGCGCAGATCAAGCAGCTCGCCAGCCTCGTGGACGCCCTCGGCGAGCCCCTGGGCCAGCTGACCGCCACGGTGGTCCTCTGACCATGCCCGAGCAGGACCCCACACCGGTCACGCCCGCTGCTTCTCCGGAAGCGGCGGGCGTTCCGGCGTCGTCCGGCGGCCCGAAAGTCAGCAGGCGCGGCCTACTGACGACCGCGTCCCTGGTGGGTGCAGGAGCCGTCGGCGCCGCCACGAGCTATGTCGTCACCCGGCCGGCTGCCGATGCTCAGCAGCCCGTCAGCTCCGTGGTCCCCTTTCATGGGGAGCACCAGGCAGGCATCGTCACGCCCGTGCAGGACCGCCTGCACATCGCTTCGTTCGACGTGACGGCCGCCAGCCGCGATGACGTCATCGGACTGCTCAGGGACTGGACGGCGGCCGCCGAGGCCATGTCCGCGGGGCGGGAGACCGGCGACGGCGGTGCCGTGGGCGGCGATTACGAGGCTCCCCCTTCGGACACCGGTGAAGCCATGGGCCTCCCCGCCGCGAATCTGACCATCACCTTCGGCTTCGGCCGCTCGTTCTTCGTGAACGACGACGGCGCGCCGCGTTTCGGCCTGTCCGGTCGCCTCCCGGAGGCGCTCATCGAGCTGCCGCATTTCCCGGGCGATCAGCTGGAGCCCCAGCGCACCGGCGGCGACCTGGTCATCCAGGCCTGCGCCGACGACCCGCAGGTCGCGGTGCACGCCATCAGGAACCTGTCCCGCATCGCCTTCGGCAGGGCCCGGCTCCGCTGGTCCCAGCTGGGCTTCGGGCGGACGTCCTCCACGTCCACCAGCCAGCAGACGCCCCGCAACCTCTTCGGTTTCAAGGACGGCACCGCGAACCTCAAGGCGGAGGAACCTGCGCAGCTGATGGACCATGTCTGGGTGGCTCCCGGTGACAAGCCCGGCGAGGAGTGGATGACTGGCGGCAGCTATCTCGTGGCCCGCCGGATCCGTATGCATATCGAGGTGTGGGACCGGACCTCGCTGAGCGAGCAGGAGGCCGTGATCGGCCGGACCAAGTCCACCGGCGCTCCGCTCTCGGGCGGCCAGGAGTTCACGGAGCCCAACTTCGAGTCCAAGGGCCGCGGGGATGCGCCCTTGATCGCCATGGACTCCCATGTCCGTCTCGCGCACGCCACGACGAACAAGGGCGTGAAGATGCTGCGCCGTGGCTTCAACTTCACGGACGGCAACGATGCCCTGGGCCGCCTGGACGCAGGCCTGTTCTTCATCGCCTTCGTGCGGGATCCCCGGACCCAGTTCGTGCCGATGCAGAATCAGCTCGCTCGCAGCGACCGGCTCAGTGTCGAATACCTCAAGCACACCGGTTCCGGACTCTTCGCCGTGCCGCCCGGGGTCAAACAGGGCGAGTATGTGGGCCAGGGGTTGTTCTCCTAGCCTCTGGGGCGCTCCGAAACGCCGTGACACCGCCACCCCTCACACGAGAAACCAGTTGAGCACAGTCCCAGGCTCCTGGACTGTGCTCAACTGGCTTCTCGCGTGAGAGCGTGAGGAAAGCCAGGCGCCGGCCCGGCACCGTCGTCGCGGGTGGGCCTGGGAGGGCTACTGCCCGCGGGCCATGGCCTCCAGGCGGGCGATGCGCTCCTTCATGGGCGGGTGCGTCGAGAACAGCTTCGCCATGCCCGCGCCACGGAACGGGTTGGCGATCATCAGATGCGAGGTGTTCACGAGCGATTGCTCAGCCGGCAGCGGGTACTGGCTCACGCCACGTTCGATCTTGCTGAGCGCCGAGGCCAGGGCGAGCGGATCTCCCGTGAGCTTGGAGCCGTCCTCGTCGGCGTCGTACTCCCGGGTCCGGGAGATCGCCATCTGGATCAGCGAGGCGGCGAACGGCGCCAGCAGCGCCAGCGCGATCGCGGCGAAGGGGTTCACATTCCGTTCCCCGTCCCGGCTGCCGCCGCCGAAGAACATCATGAACTGGCCCACCGAGGTGATCACGCCGGCGACCGCCGCCGCCACGGAGGAGGTGAGGATGTCCCGGTTGTACACGTGCATGAGCTCGTGACCCAAGACGCCCCGGAGTTCCCTGTCATTGAGCAGCTGGACAATCCCCTGGGTCACACAGACCGCGGCATTCTTCGGATTCCGTCCCGTGGCGAAGGCGTTGGGGGTCATGGTCGGCGAGAGGTAGATGCGCGGCATCGGCTGCCCGGCACGCTGGGACAGCTCCCGCACCACTTGGTACAGACCGGGCGCCTGCGCCTCGGGAATCTCGACGGCCTGCATGGAACGGATGGCGATCTTGTCGCTGTTCCAATACCCGTAGAACGTGGTGGCGACACCGATGAGCGCCATGATCCAGATCGGGGTGGCGCTGCGGGTGAAGAGCCCGATCACGGCTCCGAGCCCCAGGAGCACGGCCCAGAGCACCCCGAAGAGGGCTGCGGTCTTCAGGCCGTTGTGATGGTCGTGCACGGTCGCTCCTTACGTTCCTGGCCTCCGCGAGTGGACGGGGCCCTCTCATTCTCCAACGCCTGGTCAGGGCGTGGGGTTCCGGGCATCGTAGAGCAGGAAACCCCGCTGCATCCGCGACACCGCCCAGGTGGCGACGATGCACAGCACGCCACCGAGGAGCAGCACCCAGCCCTCCCGCAGCCAGGCGGTCGCCCCGCCTGCCAGCATGTCTCCGATCCTCGGCCCGCCGGCCACGACCACGATGAAAACACCCTGCAGCCTGCCACGGAACTCGTCGGGCGTCGCCGCCTGCAGGATGGTGCTGCGGAAGACCGCACTGATGGAATCCGCGACGCCGGCGAAGGCACAGAAGAGCGCTGCGGGAATCAGCCAGCCGGTCACTCCGGCACGGCCGCCGTCGCCCGCCAGCACCACCATCAATCCGAAGGCCGCCAGACTGGCGCCCCAACCCATGATGGAGACGACGACGGCGAGCCCCTGCCGTCGTACATGGTTCAGAGGGCCGCTGAACAGTCCGGCCAGGAAGGAACCGAGCGCGAAGGCGGCCAGCAGGATACCCACGGTGGACTCCCCGCCGCCGAGCATGACCGCTCCGATGGCCGGGAGAAGAGCGCGGGGCTGACTCGTGATCATCGCGATCAGGTCCACGATGAAGGTCATGCGCACATTGGGCCGGGTGCCGAGGAAACGGAAGCCTTCCAGCACACTGGCCACGCCCACCTTCCGGGGCTCCCCCACGGGCGGCATGGCGGGCAGCCGGAACAGGGCCCACATGACGACGAAGTAGGTGACGGCGTCGATCGTATAGGTCCATTCGAAGCCCAGGGTGGCCACGAGGAAACCACCCAGCAATGGACCGACCATGGTCGCCAGGCCGAAGGTGATCATGTTCAACGCGTTGGCCGAGGCCAGGAGTTCCGGCCGTACGAGCAGCGGGATCATGGCCGCACGGGCCGGAGCGTTGAACCCGAGCGCCGCGCTCTGCACCGCGGCCATGGCGAAGAGGAGCCAGACGTTGTCCAGATGGATCCACGCCTGCACGGCCAGCACCACGGCACTGATCCAGAGCCCGGCGGACGCGAAGATCGCCACCGAACGGCGGTCGTGGACGTCGGCCACAGAGCCTCCGAAGAGTCCCGTGATCACGAGCGGAACCAGCGAGAACGCACTCAGCAGACCCACATAGGAACTCTCCTGCGTGATCTTGTAAACCTCGAGGCTCAAGGCCACCACCGTGAGCTGGCTTCCGGCGTTGGAGACCGCAGTGCCGATCCAGAGCCGCTTGAAAGGTGGGCTCTCCTTCAGAGGAGTCAGATCGGCCAGGAATTTCCGCACCATCTCAGCCTAGTCCGGGCAGCCTTGCGGAGCGGTCGTCACGATGAGCTTCGAAAAGTAATTGCGATCGGATCAAAATAAGTGTTTGAATGGGGTCATGTCCCAGTACACGGCATTCTCCGAGCGCAGACCGGCCTGGTCCGAGCAATTGCGCTCCGCCGGGCGACGGGTGACGAAGCAGCGCCTGGCCGTGCTGGACGCGATTCACACCCACCCGCATTCCACCGCCGAAACCATCCTCGACGTGGCCCGCCGGGAGCTTCCCGGCCTGTCCGCACAGTCCGTGTACGTCGTCCTGGGAGACCTGACCGAGCTCGGCATGCTGCGTCGTTTCGAGCCCCCTCAGTCCCCAGCCTTGTACGAGACCCGTACCGGCGACAACCACCACCACGCCATCTGCACGCGCTGCGGCCGTATCGAGGACGTGGACTGCGCCGTCGGACACGCCCCGTGCCTGCACCCGCACTGGAACGACTCCCAAAGTCCCATGACCATCCAGATCGCCGACGTCCTCTACCAGGGCATCTGCCAGGACTGCCTGGCCGCTGAACACCAGGACGGTTCCTGAACCGTCCTGGGGATCCCATTCCTCGCTTCACCTCTGCAAACCCATCCCCCGGAAGGAACACCGTGTCTGAGAGCACCGTCTCGAAATGCCCCGTCGCCCACGGCGGCCGTGTACACCCCACCAAGGGCAGCGCCAACAGTGAGTGGTGGCCCAACAAGCTCAACCTGAAGGTTCTCGCCAAGAACCCCGAGGTGGCGAACCCCCTCGATTCCGGCTTCAACTACACCGAGGCCTTCAACGCCCTCGACCTCGACGCTGTCAAGGCCGACCTCACCGCCCTGATGACGGACTCCAAGGACTGGTGGCCGGCCGACTTCGGGCACTACGGCCCGTTCATGATCCGCATGGCCTGGCACTCCGCCGGCACCTACCGCTCCCATGACGGCCGCGGCGGCGGCGGCGCAGGTCAGCAGCGCTTCGCCCCGCTGAACTCCTGGCCGGACAACGTCGGCCTGGACAAGTGCCGCCGTCTGCTGTGGCCGGTCAAGAAGAAGTACGGCCAGGCGATCTCCTGGGCCGATCTGTTCATCCTCGCCGGCAACGTGGCCCTCGAGGACATGGGACTGAAGACCTTCGGCTACGCCGGCGGCCGTCCGGATGTCTGGGAAGCGGACGACGACGTCTACTGGGGCCCGGAGAAGGTCTGGCTGGACAACGAGCGCTACACCGGTGTCCGCGACCTGGAAGCTCCCCTCGCCGCAGTGCAGATGGGCCTCATCTACGTGAACCCGGAAGGCCCGGACGGCAAGCCGGACCCGCTGGCCTCCGCCATCGACATCCGTGAGACCTTCCGCCGGATGGGCATGGACGACGAGGAAACCGTCGCCCTCGTGGCCGGTGGTCACACCTTCGGCAAGACCCACGGCGCCCACAAGGACGACCAGATCGGCCCGGACCCGGAGGCTGCTCCGCTGGAGAACCAGGGCTTCGGCTGGAAGAACGGCTACGGCACCGGTTCCGGTGACGACACCGTCGGCTCGGGCCTGGAGGTCACCTGGACCTACCACCCGACCCGCTGGGACAACGAGTTCTTCCACATCCTCTACGCATACGAATGGGAGCTCATGGAGTCCCCCGCCGGCGCGAAGCAGTGGCGTCCGAAGAACGGCGCCGGCGCCGACATGGTCCCGATGGCCCACAACCCGGCCGTCCGCCGCGAGCCCCGCATGCTCACGAGCGACCTGGCCCTGCGTGAGGACCCGATCTACGGACCGATCTCCATCCGCTTCAAGGAGAACCCGGCCGAGTTCGAGGAAGCCTTCGCCCGTGCTTGGTTCAAGCTGACCCACCGTGACATGGGCCCGAAGGTCCGCTACCTCGGCAAGGAGGTCCCGTCCGAGGATCTCATCTGGCAGGATCCGCTGCCCGCCGCTCCGGCGCAGACCATCGGCGACGCCGAGATCGCCACCCTGAAGGAGAAGATCGCCGCATCCGGCCTCTCCGTCGAGGATCTGGTCTCGACGGCTTGGAAGGCCGCGGCCTCGTTCCGTGGCTCCGACAAGCGCGGCGGTGCGAACGGTGGCCGCATCCGCCTGGAACCGCAGGTCAACTGGCCCGTGAACCAGCCCGACAAGCTCAAGCCGATCATCTCGGTCCTGGAGACGATCGTCGCCGATTTCAACTCCTCTTCCGAGGTGAAGGTCTCCTTCGCCGACGTCGTGGTCCTCGCCGGCAACGTCGGTGTCGAGCAGGCCGCCCTGGCCGCAGGTCAGGACGTCACCGTTCCGTTCACGCCGGGCCGTGTCGACGCCACCCAGGAGCAGACCAGCCCCGAGCAGTTCGCCTGGCTGCAGCCGGTCGCCGATGGCTTCCGCAACTACAACAGCGGCTTCATCAACCTGCCCGCCGAGTACCTGCTGATCGACCGCGCGAACCTGCTGAACCTGTCCGCTCCCGAGCTGACGGTCCTCCTCGGCGGCCTGCGCGTGCTGGGCAACAACTGGGACGGCTCCAACACCGGCGTGTTCACGGATCGCCCGGGTGCACTCAGCAACGACTTCTTCGTGAACCTGCTGGACCTCGGCCAGACCTGGATCCCGGCCGATGACGAGCAGAGCTACACCACGGCCGACGGCCGCTGGACCGGCAGCCGCGTCGACCTGGTCTTCGGCGCCAACTCCGAGCTCCGTGCCCTCGCCGAGGTCTACGCCTCGGACGACGCCCAGGAGAAGTTCGTCGCGGACTTCGCCAAGGCATGGGCCAAGGTCATGGACAATGACCGCTTCGAGCTGAAGAAGTAAGCAGCCCGGACAGATGAAGGGGCCTTGGTCCACCGCTCGCGGTGGACCAAGGCCCCTTCATCGTGCCTGAGGTCGAACGCCTCTACTTCTTGCAGACCTTGCCCAGCTCGGTGAAGCTCTCCTGAACCTTGGTGCTCGCGCCCGAAAGGTCGGTCAGCTTGGTTGCCGCGGTCGCCGGATCCTCGGAAGCGCTCTTGATCTTGGCTGTGAAATCGGCGTAGGCCGTGCTGGCCGCTTCAGCCTTGCTCTTCACGTCCGGGTTGGTGACGCCCTTGACGCTCTCCTTGAACTTGTCGGAGAACTTGCTCAGACCCTCCGCAGCCGCCTTAGGGTCGGTGGCGAACTTGCTCATATTGGACTGCAGCTCGGTGGCGACGCCGCTCATGTCGCTGTCCAGCTTGGCGCAGGCGTCAGCGGCGCTCTGCGTACCGCCACAGGCGCCCAGCGTGAGTGCGAACAGCGGAACCGCCGCGACCGCCAGAGAGCGTTTGAAAATGGTCTTGCTCATGTTTGTCCCCTGATTCATTTCTTCAGCCGGCGTCTGCGGGTTCGAGTGATGTACCCCACCGGTTCCAACTACGATCGTTAGAGTAACACGGGCCTCAGACGCAGAGGACGGCGTCGGGAGCCCGTGAGTTCAGCCCTGCTGACGGAGTTCGGCGTCGATGGTCAGGAAGAACGATTTCACCAGTCGGTCGAAGGCCGCGCTGGCGGCTTCGCGATCACCCGTGACCACCACGTCGTAGCGCAGGCCGGTCAGCGTGGCCACGAACAGCCTGCCGATCCGGGCCGAGGCCTCCTCGTTCAGTCCCTGGTTCTTCAGCCAGTCCTTCATCACCGACACCCAGTCTAGGAAAAGCTGCCCACTGTGCCCGCGCGGAGTGTCCAGCACGGTGTCCTGCATCGCCGCTTCGAAGTGCAGCCGCTGCAATTGCAGGCCGTACTCTCGGATGCTCACCTTCCAGGCGTGCCGGATCCAGGCTTCGAATTCGTCGCGCCCCGCACCCACGAGCTTCGTGTCGACAATCTCCGCGGGCCGCGTCTCGATGGCGTGCACGATCTGTGAGATGAGTTCTTCGCGGGAACCGAAGTGGTAGACCAGCACGTAGCTGCTGATCCCCAATCCATCGGCCAGGGTTCTGAACGTCAGATCCGCGATCGATTTGTCCTGCAGGTAGAGCAGGATGTCATGCATGAGCTCGGATTTTCGTTCCGGCCGGGGAGGACGCGCCATTCCTTTAGTTTAGGTCTCGAGCTGTGTGCAGCCTGGGAGGCCGCCCCGTATGGCGATGGGAGGGATCCCGGGAACGACGACGGCGCCGCGCCCCTGAGCGGGGTGCGGCGCCGTCGTCGTGGTTCAGAAGAGTCTTCCCGGCCTCAGGCCAGGTCCGTCACTCGGCGGAGACTTCCTCCGGAACGAGATCCTCACGATGATCCGGTGAACTCGGGTTCAGGCGGGAGTGCCGCTGCCCGTAAGCGAAGTAGATCAGGAATCCGACCACGACCCACCCCACGAAGAAGATCCAGGTCTGCACCGCCAGGTTCAGCATCAGGTAGACGCAGAGGACTGCGGACAGGACCGGGATGACCGGGCCGAACGGGATGCGGAAGCTCGGCTTCAGATCCGGGCGGCGCTTCCGGAGGAACAGGACGCCCACCGAGACCAGGACGAAGGCGCACAGGGTGCCGATGTTGATCATCTCCTCAAGCACCTCCACCTGGGTCAGACCCGCCACCAGGGCCACTGCGACACCGCAGATGATCTGGGTACGCGCCGGGGTCGAGCGCTTGTCGCTCGTCCGGGAGAGCGAGCGGGGCAGCAGACCGTCACGGCTCATGGCCAGGACCACGCGCGCCAGACCCATCAGCAGCACCATGATGACCGTGGTCAGGCCGATGAGGGAGCCGAAGGCGATGATCTTGGCGGCGTCCGTGTTGCCGACCAGTTCGAATGCCGTGGTCAGCGTCGGGCTCTTGCTCTTGGCCAGATCGGTGTAGGAGACCATGCCGGTCAAGGCCAGGGAGACCAGGACGTAGAGCACCGTGGTCAGCGCCAGGCCGCCGAAGATGCCCCGGGGCAGGGTCTTCTGCGGGTTCTTGACCTCTTCGGCGGAGGTGGCCACGACGTCGAATCCGATGAAGGCGAAGAACACCAGCGCGGCACCGGCGAAGACGCCGAGGATGCCGTACTGCGCGGGCGCTGCACCCGTCATGAACGCGAACAGGGACTGCGTCATGACGCCCTGACCCGAGTCGACGCTCGTGGGAACCGACTCCGGGACGAACGGCGTGTAGTTCTTCACGTTCAGATATGCGAAGCCGGCGACGATCACGAAGAGG
Organism: Arthrobacter sp. NPDC090010; assembly: GCF_044748305.1. Taxonomy (NCBI): domain Bacteria; kingdom Bacillati; phylum Actinomycetota; class Actinomycetes; order Micrococcales; family Micrococcaceae; genus Arthrobacter; species Arthrobacter sp. NPDC090010. The sequence continues at coordinate 50,158 of NZ_JBIVFT010000001.1, read as the reverse complement.
ACGACGCAGATCTTGACCACTGTGAACACATTGCCCACGCGTGCCGAAAGCTTGGTGCCGAGCACCAGGAGCACGGTGAAGATCGCCACGATGAGGAAGGCTCCCCAGTACACATCCACGCCCGCGATGTTGATCGCGTCCGGCAGCTTCAGGCCGATGAGTTCGAAGACCTTGTTCAGATAGATGCCCCAGTACTTCGCGATGACCGCACCGGCGGTGAACATCTCGAGAATGAGGTTCCAGCCCACCAGCCAGGCCACCACTTCGCCGAGGGTGGCATAAGTGAAGAGGTAGGCGGAGCCGGCCACCGGGATGGCGGTCGCGAACTCCGCGTAGCACATGATGGCCAGGGCGCAGGTGACGGCCGCGATGATGAAGGACAGCGTCACGGCGGGGCCCGCGAAGCTGGCCGCAGCCCTCGCTCCGACGGAGAAGATGCCGGCGCCGACGGCCACGGCGACACCCATGATCATGAGATCCCAGGCGCTCAGTGAGCGCTTGAGTTTACGTCCCGGCTCATCGGCGTCGGCGATCGCCTGCTCGATGGACTTCGTTCGGAGAATGTTCATCTGGGTCCACATTCCATGTCGTGTAAAGGATCGTCATAAAGAGTAATGTCCACCCTTCGGACCATCCCCACTCGTCCATCATGTGAGATTCAGAAGCATCTCTTTCGTTTTTGGCGGGTCAGTGTCACTCCCCGCGGGAGATGCGCACCATCTCCTCGCGCGGCACCACCTTGATGCGTTCACGCTCCACCGAAACCCCATGTGAACCGCCCTGTGCGGTCGCGTCGGCGCCGAGCGCCAGCTCATGAGCATCGAGCCGGTTCCAGCCCTCCCAGGTGGTGAACTGCACGCCGCGGCTCTCGAGGAGACCGACGACGGCGGATTCGTCCGGGTTCTCCGCGGCAGGCAGGTTGAGGCGGTCCTCCAGGAGGTAGCCGATCGTCTCCAGCGCATCCCCCTTGGTGTGCCCGATGAGGCCGACCGGTCCACGCTTGATCCAGCCCGTGGCGTACAAGCCCGGCACATGCGCGCCTTCCGCGCCCAGCACGCGGCCGCCGTCGTTGGTGATGACGCCGCGGCGCTCATCGAACCCGACGCCCGGCAAGGGCGAGCCGTGATAGCCGATGGCACGGTAGACGGCCTGGACGGGGTAGTCGACGAACTCACCGGTGCCGCGCGCGTTGCCCGTGCCGTCCAGCTCCATCCGCTCGAAGCGGATGCCGCCCACATGCCCCGGGCGCTCCGGATCCTCCAGAATCTCCACCGGCGAGTGCAGGAAGTGCAGATGCAGACGGCGGGAGGAGGCGTCCTCGCCCTCGTGAGCCTCTTCCACCAGCCAGTTGGTGAGCGTGTTCACCATGGTCTTGACCTGGTTGTTCGTCTTGATCGCCTCGTCGGAGGCCTCGTCGAACTCAAAATCCTCCGGGTACAGCACAATGTCCACGTCGCGGGAATGAGAGAGCTCGCGGAGCTCCAGCGGAGTGAACTTCACCTGGGCCGGTCCGCGGCGGCCGTAAACGTGGACGTCGGTGACGGGAGACTTCTTCAGCCCTTCGTAGACGTTCTCCGGGATCTCCGTGACCAGGAGGTCGTCCGCGTGCTTGGACAGCACTCGCGCCACGTCCAACGCGACGTTGCCGTTGCCGATCACGGCGATCTCCTTGGCCTCCAGGGGCCATTCACGCGGCACATCGGGGTGGCCGTCGTACCAGGAGACGAAGTCCGCGCCGCCATAGGACCCTTCGAGTTCGATGCCCGGGATGTTCAGCGCGGCGTCCTTGATGGCACCCGTGGCGAAGATGATCGCGTCATAGTGGCGCCGCAGATCCTCCAGGCTGAGATCCTCACCGAAGTGGACATTGCCGAAGAAGCGGATGTCGCCACGGTCCAGGACCTTGTGGAGGGCATTGACGATGCCCTTGATACGGGGGTGATCCGGGGCCACGCCGTAGCGGATCAGACCATAGGGGGCCGGATACCGCTCGAAAAGATCGATCGAGACGTGAACGTTGCCATCCTTGACGTCCTGGGACTTCGTGAGGATGTCCGCCGCGTAGACGCCGGCCGGGCCGGAGCCGATGATGGCCACGCGGAGAGGACGGGCGGATGTGTGCACTGACTCGACAGACAAGAGCTGACCTTCCAGATCGGTACGTCCGCGCATTTAGCACAGACGGAACTATTCTAATTGCTTGGAATAACGCCTGGATGCGCCCAGTTGTGCCCACGTGACAGATCCACGCACCGGAACGCTCGCCCCCTCCGCAGCTGCCGCCACGAACGGCACCGCGGCCCAGGATTCCTTGCGGCAACGCCAGGGACTCGCCTTCGGAGTAGGCGCCTACGTCCTCTGGGGTCTGCTGCCCCTCTACTTCATGCTTCTGCTTCCGGCCGGTCCGGTGGAGATCGTGGCCAACCGAGTCCTCTGGTCCCTGCTGTTCTGCGCCATCCTCATGACCGCCACCCGTTCCTGGCGCTCCCTGGCCGAGGTGCTGCGCCGCCCCCGGACCCTCGGGATGCTCGCCATAGCCGCCGTCCTGATCGCCGTGAACTGGCTGGCCTACACCTTCGGCGTCATGAGCGGGCAAGCCGTCGAGGCCTCGCTCGGCTACTACATCAACCCACTCATCTCGGTACTGCTCGGAGTCCTCATTCTCAAGGAACGACTGCGCCCGCTGCAGTGGACCGCCGTGGGAATCGGCCTGCTGGCGGTCGTGGTCCTCACCGTGGCCTACGGAAAGCTGCCGTGGATCGCCCTGACCCTGGCTTTCAGCTTCGGCTTCTACGGCCTCGTGAAGAAGAAGGTGGGCTCCGGCGTCGATTCCGTGACCAGCCTGAGCGTCGAGACGCTCGTGCTGGCGCCGTTCGCCGCAGTGACCATGGTGGCCCTGTCGATGAACCAGGCCGCCACGCTCACGGGCTACGGCTCCGGCCATTTCTGGCTCATGGCGGCTTCCGGCGCTGTCACGGCCGTCCCGCTGGTCTTCTTCGGCGCCTCCGCGGCCCGGCTCCCCCTCACGACCATCGGCATGCTCCAGTACCTGGCCCCGACACTCCAATTGCTCGTCGCCACCCTGGTCCTGGGCGAACACATGGCCCCCGAACGCTGGGTCGGCTTCGCCATGGTCTGGCTCGGTCTCATCTTCCTCACCATCGATGCTGTCAAGCACACCTTGCGTCCACGCAAAGGTGAACGCAAATGAACTCTTTACATCTATTGTGATCAAGAACACTCAGTTCTAGGCTCGGAGTATCTCCTTACCCCGAACCCCGGAGGCCACCGTTGTCCCCTATGGAGCTGAACCGCAGAACACTTTTCGCCCTCGCCGGCGCCGCAGCCTTGCTGGGGAGCACGGCCCAGGTGGCAGGAGCCGCACCGGGTGACCCTCTCGCAGACCTCATCACCCGACGTCGCACCATGCTCGCGGGCGACGGAACCGCGACGACCGTCCCCCAGCTCGCCGGCGCGCTGAAGTCCATGAGCGAGGCCGCCACCGCCAGCTGGACGAGCATGATCGCACCCAGCGGGACCTCCGGCCTCTGGGCTGATCTTCCCCTCACGGGCATCGGCAGCGGCGCCGACGCCACGGGGAACATGGGGGTGAGCTTCGACAGGATCTACGCCCTCGCCCTCGCTCACGCGACCGCCGGCACCACGCAGTACGGCGACGCGGCTCTGGCCACTGATCTCGTCTCCGCGCTGCAGTACCTGAGCAACACCGCCTACAAGGTGGGTATGAAGGCCGCCGGCAATTGGTGGTTCTGGGAGATCGGAGTGCCTCGCAAAGCAGCCGATGCGCTGATCCTCTTGCACGACGTCATGCCGGACGCCCTCCGCACCTCCCTCCTGGCCGCCGTCCGTTACTTCACGCCTGACCCCAATTGGCGAGGCCGCGCCACGAGCCTGGCGGAGACCGGCGCCAACCGTACCGACAAGGCCCTCTCCTGCGCGCTGCGCGGCATTCTCGACGACCGCCCGGACGAGATCGCCATGGCGCGCGATGCCCTCAGTGACACCGTTCGTGCGGGCAAGAACAGCGTCTTCGGTTACGTCACCAGCGGAGACGGCTTCTATCAGGACGGTTCCTTCGTCCAGCACACGTATCTCCCCTATGTGGGCACTTATGGCGTGGTGACCCTGGGCGGCATCGCCGAGATCCTCGGACTGCTGGGCGGCAGCGACTGGGATGTCACCGATCCGAAGAAGTCGGTGGTGCTCGACGCCGTGGAGGCCAGCTACGCGCCGTTCATCTGGAACGGGCGGATGATGGACGGCGTCCGCGGACGCGCGGTCTCGCGCCAGAACAGCCCCGACTATGTCGACGGCGCGGGGGCCCTGACCGCCATCCTGCTCCTCGCACAAGGAGCGGGAGAGCCGTACCGCAGCCGCTACCTCGCGCTGGTCAAAGGCTGGCTTCAGCGCTGCACCGATGCAACCCTGTACGGACTGCCGAGTCAGAGCATCGCCAAGTCCCTCCTGGTCACCTCGGTCCTGGCCGACGACTCCGTCACTCCGGCACCGGCACCCGTCTACACCAAGGCGTTCGGCGACCAGGACCGGCTGGTACACCACAGGCCCCGCTTCAGCTCGGTGGTCAACATCTCCTCGAAGCGCATCGGCCGCTACGAATGGGGCAACTTCGAAAACAACCTGGGCTGGTACCAGGGCGACGGGCTGACGTTCTTCTACGTGGCCTCGGACCCCGCTCAGTACAGCGCCGACTTCTGGCCCACGGTGGACCCCTACCGGCTGCCCGGAACCACCGTCTCCTCCGTGACCCGCGACAGTGGCGCCGTCAACGGAACAGGCATCCCCCGCGCGTTCCAGGCCTTCGCCGGCGGCCTCGACCTTGACGGCCGCTGGGGCATCCAGGGCATGGACCACCTGAACTTCGACAAGAGCCTGAGCGCCCGCAAATCCTGGTTCTTCCTGGACGACAAAGTGGTCTGCCTGGGCGCCGGCATCACCGGTTCCTCCGGGCACGATGTCTTCACCACCGTGGAGAACCGCGCTTTCCCGGCCGGGGCGGCGCCGAACGTCCGGACCGATAACCGCAACCGGGCCCTGACCGCAGGGGCCGCGCCCGTCCGGCTCACCCGGAACGCCCACATCATGGGCCATGGAGGCTATGTGTTCCTGAGCGGGGAGAACGTCAGCGGGGACATCGACGTTCAGCTGGTGCCCCGGACCGGCGATTGGAAGACCATCAACTCGGGTTCGGACACCGGCGGAACCGCAGATCCGAAGAGCCGCGACTACGTCACCATCACCCACCACCACGGCAAAGACCCGCAGGGCGGCGGCTATGCCTACCTGGTTCTGCCGGGCGCGGAGCACTCGGACACTTTCAAGGAGTCCGGCAACCCCTCGGTCACGGTGACGGCAAACAATGCCGGCGTCCAGATGATCGAGGACCGCACCCGGAACCTCGTGCTGGCCAACTTCTTCGCGCCCACCCCGACGGATGCGCCCGCACCCCACGGAGTGACGGCGAGCGGCCCCTGTTCTGTGGCGATCCGGCAGGAGGACACCCGCGTGACGGTGGCGCTCTCCGATCCCAGCCGGACTCAGTCCACCGCCCGGCTGAGCCTGGACGGTTTCTCCGTCACCGACGTCGTCGTCGAGGCCGATGCCGGCGTCAAGGTGGTGAGCACCGCGCCGTTCACGCTGGAATTCGCGCTTGACGGCCACGGGCACTCCAAGCGGGTGGTCCTCGCCCGCTGAGTCATCCCTTCGCCAGGTGTGCGTCAGTGGCCAATGCGGGACTCCCTCATTGGCCACTGACGCACACCTGGCGAAGCGCGTTTAAAGAGCAAGGCCACCCCCGGTACCGATCGCGGGCAGGTGATCGGGTCCGGGGGCGGCCAGGTTCAGGCGGGGCGTCTCAGACGTCCCGGGCCTGTGGCGCCGAGCCTCAGGCGTTGGCGCGGATGGCGGCCTCGAGGACGTCCAGCGCGTCGTTGAGGAGATCCTCACCGATCGTCAGCGGCGGCAGGAGACGGATCACGTTGCCGTAGGTGCCGCAGGTCAGGATGATGACACCCTGGGCCAGGCAGTGGTCGGCGATCGCCTTGGTCAGCGCGGCGTTCGGCTCCTTGGAACCGGCCACCACCAGCTCGATGGCCTGCATGGCGCCACGGCCACGCACGTCACCGATCACGGAGAGTTCGCCGGCCAGCTTGTTCATGCGGTCCTGGATGAGCTGACCGATGCGCTCCGCGCGGGCGTTCAGGTCGAACTGCTCCATGGTCTCGATCGCGGCGAGTGCAGCGGCACAGGCCACCGGGTTGCCACCGTAGGTGCCACCCAGGCCACCACCGTGGACGGCGTTGAGCAGTTCGGCGCGGCCGGTGACCGCGGAGAGCGGCATACCGCCCGCGATGCCCTTGGCCATGGTGATCAGGTCGGGGACGACGCCCTCGTGATCGACGGCGAACCACTTGCCGGTGCGGCAGAAGCCGGCCTGGACCTCATCGGCGATGAAGACCACACCGTTCTCCTTGGCCCAGGCGGCCAGGGTCGGGAGGAAGCCCTCGGCGGGGACGATGAAGCCGCCCTCACCCTGGATGGGCTCGATGATGATCGCGGCGACCTCCGTGCCGCCGATCTGCTTCTCGATGGCGAGGATCGCGCGCTTGGCGGCCTCGGTGCCCGTGATCTCCGGGTTCTCCTCGCGGAACGGGTAGCTCATCGGCATGCGGTAGATGTCCGAGGCGAACGGGCCGAAGCCGCTCTTGTACGGCATGGCCTTGGCGGTCAGCGCCATGGTCAGGTTGGTGCGGCCGTGGTAGGCGTGGTCGAACGCGACGACGGCGTTGCGGCCGGTGGCCTTGCGGGCGATCTTGATGGCGTTCTCGACGGCCTCGGCGCCGGAGTTGAAGAGCACGGAGCGCTTCTCGTGGTCGCCCGGGGTCAGCTCGTTGAGCTTCTCAGCGACGGCGATGTAGCCCTCGTAAGGCGTCACCATGAAGCAGGTGTGCGTGAAGTGCTGCACGGCTTCCTGGACCGCGGCGACGACGGCCGGAGCAGACGCGCCCACGCTGGTCACGGCGATGCCGGAGCCGAGGTCGATGAAGGAGTTGCCGTCCACGTCCTTGATGATGCCGCCGTCGCCATCGGCGATGTAGACGGGGACGGAGGAGGCGACGCCGCCGGCGACGACGGCGTCACGGCGGGCGGAGAGCTCGCGGGACTTGGGGCCGGGGAACTCGCCGACGTTGCGCTTCTGCTCGAGGCGGTAGCTGAGTTCGGTGCTGGTTGCAGTCATGGGACTCTTTCCTTCTTAGTCGCCTGCGACGGGTGTGACTTCGAGCATAAGATGACGTCCCGCGTCCGAGTATGGGCGAGTGCACAGCCAATCACCTCGCACACTGTTCGGCCGCCCAAGTGGGATCTTATGATGGTTCCATGTCCATCACCCTGGCCGCGCTGCTGGCCGTCCCGTCGCTCAAACTGCGCAAGCTCGGAGCCGCGGAGTCGACACTTTCCACACCCATTCAATGGGTGGCCGTCACGGAGCAGGAGAATCCGCAACGATTCCTCAGCGGCGGCGAGCTGGTCCTCACGACGGGACTCCGGCTGAAGACCGCTGCCTCACAGCGGCATTTCGTTCGCATGGTGCGCCGTTCCGGCGCCGTCGGCATCGGTTTCGGGACGGGGCTCGCGCTGGAAACCGTCCCCGAGGCGCTGGTCGCTGAAGCGAATCGCTGGGACATCCCGGTGGTGGAAGTACCCTACGAGACGCCGTTCATCGCCCTCGGCAAGCTCGTGGCCGAGGCGCAGAATGCCGACCACCTGGCCAAGCTGGAACGCATGCTCTCAGGCCACCAGGTCCTGGCACGTTCGCTCCTTTCCGGCGGCGGTCTCCCGGCCCTCCTGCGGCAGCTGGCCGGACTGCTCCGCACCGATCTGAGACTGCGGCGCTATGGCAGGGAGATCTTCAGCACCACGGCGGGAGCCCACGGGGCCCCGGAATCGGGGCAATGGCTGGACGTCGCCATCTCCACCGGGCAGCGCGACGCCACCACCCTCCAGGTCAGGGAGCCTTTCCAGGACGCCGGGATCCTGGACTACGCCAAGAGTCTCGTCAGCCTGGAACTGAACAACCAGAAGCATCAGCGGGACGCTTCCCGCAAACTGGCGGGGCAGGTGATGCAGGACGTCATCCGCGGCGTCCTCGAACCGAAGGATGCCGGAAACCGTCTGGCCACCATCGGCGTCACGGCAGCCAAGCGACACGTGGTGATCCTCGTCCGTCCCGCTCCGGGAAACACGCCCGCCCAGAACAAAGCGATCATGTCCACCCCCCTCCCGCCCGAACTCGACGGCACGCCCACCGCCGTCGTCGAGTCCGAGCTGCTGATCATCACACCGGAGGACAAGACCGCAGCGGCAGCCGCCAACGCGGTGCATGCCCTTCTCGCAGAAGCGGGACTGAAGGCGACCCTCGGCATCGGGGGGCACTACGCCAAGTCGAACGGCCTGCGCTGGAGCTATTTCGAAGCGCGCGACGCCGTCGCCCGCGGTCTGCCGGTCAACGAGCCGGAAAGGCTCAGCCTCACCTCCCTGCTCCTGGCGAGCGAGGACGTGCCCCTCGCGGACATGGCACAGGAGACTCTGAAGCCGCTCTACGACTTCGACGCAGCGCACGGCGCGGGGCTTGTCAGCACCCTGGAAAGCTACCTGGAACACGACGGATCCGTCGCCGCCGTCGCGCAGGCGCTGACCCTGCACCGCAACACCGTGCGCTACCGCCTCGCTCAGATCACGGAACTGAGCGGCTACGACCCGTCGACGACGGCGGACCGCGTCCAGCTCTGGCTCGCCCTGGCGATCGCGCGACTCGGGGCTCGGTGACCTCCATCACGGAATGACCGACCCCGGCCCGTAAAGGTCTAACCTTTAAACATGCCAGGCACCCTCTCACCCGATTCCGCCCTGCCCGTGACGACCCCGCCCGCCCCGGAACCGACGCCCGACGGCGGCTCCCGGGCTGTGCGCCGCCGCGCCATCCTGGCCCTGGCCGGCGTCATCCTGGTGGGCCTCAACCTCAGAGTCGGCATCACGAGCGCCGCAGCACTGTTCCACGAGCTCCAGCAGGTGCTCGGCTACGGCGCCTTCATCGCCTCGCTTCTGCCCACCATCCCCACCCTCTGCTTCGCCGTCGCCGGCCTGGCGGCCAACTCCCTGATCCGGCGCCTGGGCGTGGAGAACACCCTCGTCCTGGCCCTGGTCCTGCTGTCGGGTGGCCTCGCACTGCGCGGCATTCCCAGTACCGCAGCGCTCCTGATCGGCACCGTGGTGGCCATGAGCGGTCTGGCGATCTGCAATATCGCCATGCCCGTCCTGATCCGCCAGGACCACGCCCACCGGACCTCCGTCATCACCGGCATGTACACCGTGATGATGACGGTCGGCGCCACCACGGCAGCCACGGTCAGCGTTCCTCTGGCCCAGGCGCTCGGCTCCCCCTCGGCCGGTCTGGCGGCCTGGTCCGGTGTCGCCGTCCTCGGTTTGCTCGGTTTCATCCCGCTCGCCCTGGTCAGCCGGGGTGCCCGCGCGCGGAACAACACCGACGGCGCGGTCCAGGAACGGCACAGCATCTGGGGCTCCCTGAAGGGGCGCAAGGGCACTCTCATCGCAGTGGTCTTCTCCGCCCAGGGTTTCCTGGCCTACGCCTCGATGAGCTGGTTCGCCTACATCCTCAGCGACAACGGCATGGACCCGGCCCAGAGCGGCCTGATGTTCGGCATCATGCAGTTCGTGTCCATGTTCACCGGAATGTTCTTCCTCGCTCTCGGCTCGCGCAACGGTGCCCGGCCCTGGGCATTGGCCATCCCCGCGGCCAGCTTCGCTGCCGGACTCGCCCTGCTCATGGTGGCCCCCGTCGAGGCGGCCCTGCTCTCCGCGATCCTGATCGGTCTTGGCCTCGGGGTCTTCCCGCCGATTCTGGCCATCATCAGCCAGAGTGGTGCCAGCGCTGCCGAGACCACGGCGCTTTCCACGGCCTCGCAGTCCGTCGGCTACCTCTTCTCGGCGCTCGGTCCGCTCGGCATCGGGCTCCTCCACGGACTCACCGGGCAGTGGATCGTGCCGCTGTGCGTGGCGATCGTCGTGGCCCTGCTGCTCATGGTGACCGGCTTCCGGCTGGGCAAGCTGCACCGAGGGCATGGCCCCCGCGTGGTGGTGGCGAGCCACGAGTCCGCTAACGAACGGCAGGCCTGAGATGAGCGGCTCAGAAGGACACGCTTCCCGGCAGCCCCGCGCCGCCGTCGTCGTACAGCGCCTGCGCGAGAAGGTCAGCGGCGGCGACTGGGCCGTCGGCGAGCGCATCCCGAAGGAGGCCGAGCTCATGGAACTGCTGGGCGTTTCCCGCGGCACCTTGAGGGAAGGCGTCAAAGCACTCGCCCACGCGGGGATGCTCGAGGTCCGGCAGGGCGACGGCACCTACGTGCGGGCCCGCAGCGAACTCGAGGGCACGGCGCGGCGCAGCGTCCGCGAGCACACCGCGGCGCACGTTTTCGAAGTCCGTCAGGTCCTGGACACCCAGGCGGCACGCCTGGCCTCCGAACGCGCCACCGCGGACGGGGTACACGAATTGCAGCGGCTCCTGGATGCAGCCCTCGCCGCGTGGAACGCCGGAGACGTCGAAGCCTGGGCGGACCTGGACTGGGAGTTCCATCGCGGCGTGGCCCGGTTGAGCGACAATCCCCTGCTTGAGGAGCTGTATTCCGGTTTCGCCGGGGCGTTCAAGCGAGATCTGATGAACCAATCGGTGCACCCGGACTTCGACCCGAGTCTGCAACCAGGTCATCAGGACCTGATCGCAGCCATCGCCTCCGGCGACCCGGAGACCGCGGAGCACAGCGTCCGCTGCGGCCTGGAGATCGCCGAATCCCGCAGCTGAACCGTTCAAACAGTTGAGTGCTCAGGAGCCGACGACGGCGTCCGCCTCCTTGCGGGAGATGCTCACCATCTCCTCACGCGAGACGACCTTGATGCGCTCACGCTCGACGGTCACCCCGTGGGACCCGCCGTTCGCGGTGGCTTCGGCACCGAGGGTACGTTCGTGGGCGTCCAGACGGTTCCAGCCTTCCCAGCTGGTGAACTCGACCCCGCGCCCGCTCAGCAATGAGGTGATCGCATCTTCGGCAGGGGCTTCGGCCACGGGAAGATCCGCCCGGTCGGCCAAGAGGTGGGTGATGGTCTCCAAGGCGTCGCCCTTGGTGTGGCCGATGAGGCCCACCGGTCCGCGCTTGATCCAGCCCGTGGCGTAGACGCCCGGCACCGGCGCTCCGTCCGTGCTCAGGACCCGGCCGCCGTCGTTGGTCACGACGCCCCTCTTGTGATCGAACTCGACGCCCGGAAGGGGCGATCCGAAGTAACCGATGGTGCGGTAGACGGCCTGAACGGGGTAATCCACGAACTCACCGGTGCCGCGGGCGTTGCCTGTGCCGTCCAGTTCGGTGCGCTCGAAGCGGATGCCCGCCACCTTGCCGGGCGTCTCCGGGGAATCGGTGATCTCCACTGGGGAATGCAGGAAGTGCAGGTGCAGGCGGCGGGATGCGGTCAGCTCGGAGCGGTCCTCGGGCTGCTCGGCGAACCAGTTGGTCAGGGTGCCGACCATGGTCTTGATCTGGTTGTTGCTCTGGATCGCCTCATCGGAGGCTTCGTCGAATTCGAAGTCCTCGGCGTAAAGGATGATGTCCACATCCTTGGAGTGAGACAGCTCGCGCAGTTCCAGAGGTGTGAACTTGATCTGGGCGGGGCCGCGGCGGCCGAAGACGTGCACGTCCGTGACCGGGCTGGATTTCAGGCCCGCGTAGACGTTCTCGGGGATCTCGGTGACCAACAGATCGTCCGCGTGCTTGGACAGGACCCGGGCCACGTCCAGCGCGACATTGCCGTTGCCGATGACGGCGATCTCCTTCGCCTCCAGCGGCCACTCGCGGGAGACGTCAGGGTGACCGTCGTACCAGGACACGAAGTCCGCACCGCCGTAGGAGCCGTCCAGTTCCACACCGGGGATGTTGAGGTCTGCGTCCTTGATGGCGCCGGTGGCGAAGACGACCGCGTCGTAGTGCTGCTGCAGGTCTGCCAGGGTGAGGTCCGTGCCGTAGTCCACGTTGCCGAAGAAGCGGATGTCGCCCCGGTCCAGCACCTTGTGCAGGGCGTTCACGATGCCCTTGATGCGCGGGTGGTCAGGCGCGACGCCGTAGCGGATCAGGCCATAGGGCGCCGGGTAGCGGTCGAAGAGGTCGATGCTGACCGTGAGCTCCCCGCTCTTGACCTCATCACTCTTGGTGAGGATGTCCGCAGCGTAGACGCCGGCCGGACCGGAGCCGATGACGGCCACGCGCAACGGGCGATCTGCTGAGCCGACGGCTGCGCTGGAGGGAGTGGGGAGTTCTGACACGGCTGTGTTCCTTTGTTCTGGATGATCGATTGCTCCGTAAGTGTCGTTTTGAGGGCTCAAAACGACACTTACGGTGGGGCCCCGTCAGCGAGGGGTCCCCGGTGCGAGGTACGAGCCCGGGGAGCTGACGGGGACAGTCGATGAGAGGTTCGGGGTGACTCGGAGATGTTCGGGGGCGTACGGGCTCAGGCGGACGACGTCGCCCACCACGATCACGGCGGGGTTCTCCACCCCGACTTCGGCAGCGCGCGAGGCGATGCCTTCCGCGGTGGAGATGGTGACGCGCTGGTCCGCGGCATAGCCTCGTTCCACGATCGCCACCGGGGTGTCCGCCGGCAGCCCCGATGCGGCCAACGTCGCCATGGAACGGGCCAGGGACTTCACCCCCATGAGCAGGATGACCGTGTGGTCAGGCCGTGCCGGCAGATTGCCCAATTCGTCGTGCCCGGTGACCACCGAGAAACCGGTCGCGAGCCCGCGGTGCGTGACCGGGATGCCCGCGGCCGCCGGAACCGAGATCGCGGAGGTGACTCCGGAAACGACCTGAACGTCGACGTCGTGCTCCCGGCAGAAGGCAAGCTCCTCGCCGCCGCGGCCCAGGACATAGGGATCACCGCCCTTGAGGCGGACCACCCGGTTCCCGGCGAGCGCCTCGCGGACCAGGATCCGGTTGATCTCGTCCTGAGGGACCGGATGATGACCAGGGGTCTTGCCCACCTCGATCACGCGGACCCCCTCCGGGAGGTCGTCCAGCACGGAGCGCGGGCCGAGGCGGTCCGCGACGACGACGTCGGCCTCAGCGAGGAGGCGACGGGCATGGACGGTCATGAGTCCGGGGTCGCCGGGGCCGCCGCCCACCAGGGCGACGGTGCCTTTCGTTGAGGCACGGCGGTGATGGCGCAGCGGGAGGCTGCCTTCATCCAGGGCGGCGGCGACGGCATCCCGCACGGCCATGGCGCGGCGCGGGTCGGCGCCCGCGTTGACGGCGATTTTCACATCCGCGACGCTCGCTACGGCGGGCGTCCAGGCGGCGGAATTCTCGTGGTCGGAGGCATTCACGCACCAGATGCGACGCTCCTCGGCCTCCGCTGAGACCTTCGCGTCCACGACGGCGACGCCGGTCGCCGTCTGAACGAACCAGGGGGTTTCCAGGTCCTGGGTCCGGTATTCGCGAGGCTCCCAACGCAGCAGACCTGAGTCCGCGAGCTGACGCACGGCGTCGACGGCATCGGGGGCCACCACGGTGACCAGCGCGCCGGCGTCGAGCAGTCCCTTGGCCCGGCGCGCGGCGACCTTGCCGCCGCCGACCACCAGCACGGGGCGGCCGAGCAGCCGCAGTGCCGTGGGATAAATGTCCATCAGAGCCATGAAAAAACTGTAGGTGTGGCCCGTAACACCCATCAAAGTTGCAGCAACGGCAGGTCATGGAAGGTCATGGGAGGAAACATTGCGGGTGGTCCTAGGCTTGCTCCCGTGATCACCTTCGCTGATGAGCTCTGGATCAAGGCCCCGCCGGAACTGCTCTTCGCCTTGTCCCTGGACGTGGATGCTCATACCGGCTCCATGGCGGCATCCGGCGAGCGCGCGGTGGCGGGTGTGACGACGGGGCGGCTGGGCCCGGGCGAGACCGTCACGTGGGAGGCCCGGCATTTCGGGGTCCGGATACGGATGACATCACGGATCTCGGAGTACCGGGAGTCGTCCTTTTTCGTGGACGAACAGCTCAGCGGACCGTTCAGACGCTGGCGGCACGAGCACCGTTTCACGCTCGACGACGGAGGCACTCGCATGAGGGACGACGTCACCTTTTCGGCCCCGCTGGGTCCGCTCGGACGGATCGCGGAATTGACGGTGCTGCGCTGGTACATGCCGAAACTGATCCGGCAACGAAACCTGTTTCTCAAGCAACTGGCCGAGGGCTGAGTGACGTTGCAGGACCGGCGCCAAACGTATGGTGCATCCCGTCGCACGGTGACGCGCCCAGGCCGAACTCGCTGGTAGCGTGCGAACTCGCTCCAAGAAACAGCGATTTCGCACCTCGCTAGCGAGTTCAGCAGGCCACATCGGCGAAACCAGCGAACTCAAGCGAAGCAGTCATCAACCCCGGTCAACCCAGCGCCCGGACGCAGTCGGGATTCAGTCGTAGGAACATCAGTCGTAGGAACAGATGTAGGCCACCGGCTCACTCGTCATGACCGTGAAGGACACCCCGGCTTCGATCTCGAACGCCGATCCCTCCTCGTAACGAACCCACTCCCCCGACTCGGCGGGCAGTTTGACGTCCCAGGAGCCCCTGACCAGTTGCATGCGCTCCGGGGCTGAGGTGCCGAAGGTCCACTCACCGGGCGCGATCACGCCCACCGTGAATTTCCCCTGCTCGTCCCCGGACCCCAGGCTGCGGACGTTTCCGTCGAAGTACTCGTTCTGGCTGATCATGTCGGGGCTCCTCGGGTTCTCAGCGCCAGGAGGCTTCTCCCGGCATCGTTCCCACCACGTTAAAGCCGCCCGCCCGCCTCTCCAATCACCGCACGGTTTGTTGCGGGAGGAAGAGTTTCGGGGACTTCTCCCCATTGTCAGCCCTGCGGTGAGACAGCAAGCTGGAAGGCGACGCATCGGGACGGCCATATCAAGAAGTCCCCCTGGCGAGGAGATGACATGAACAATCAGGATGACCCGACACCGGGAGGAGACTCCTTCCGGCTGTGGCGGCTGGCGACCGGCGCCTATGCGCTGTTCGTCGCAGTGCTCGTGCTCGCCGGTCTCGGCACATCCTTCTTCACCATCCGGGACACCCGAGGCGACTCACACGTCGACACGCCTGTCTCCGTCCTCGTGGTCATCTTCCGTCGAGGAATCGCGCCGAGCGCGGAAGCCGGCGATGACCCGACCACATCGGCGCTTTTCATGACAGGCTTCATCGGTCTCCTCGTCGTTGCGCTGCTGGTCGTCATCGTGCTGGTCTTCGCGGCTTGCAGAGCCCTCACGACGCCGATGCGCCGGATCAGCTGGCTGCTGATGACGCTCGGTGTGATCGGGGCGCTCGTACTGCTCGGGTTCACGCTGAGAGCCGCCGGGGCGCATCAATCGGATTCACCCGGTTGGGGCGGGTTCATACTGCTGCTCGGAATGATCGGAATCAGCCCCCTACTGACGCGCGCAGCCGCCCCGCTGGTGTCACGTACGCGCTGACGACGGCGGCACGCGGGCCGCCGTCGTCGTTCAGCCGAAGACGTGCTTGACGATGTTCCCCAGCAGTGCTGCGTTGTAGTCCACGCCCAACTGATTCGGCACCGTGACCAGGACGGTATCCGCCTCCTGGACGGCCTCGTCACGTGCGAGTTCCTCCGCGAGCTTGTCCGGCTCCCCGATGTAGGAGCGCCCGAAACGCGAGATCGCACCGTCCAGCCAGCCCACTTGGTCCTGCCCTTCGACCTGCCCACGCAGTCCGAAGTAGTAGTGGTCCTCCTCCGAGACGAGGGGGATGATGCTGCGGCTGACGGAAACCCGCGGTTCCCAGTCATGACCGGCGTCCTTCCATGCCTGGCGATAGACCCGGATCTGTTCAGCCTGCAACTGGTCGAACGGCACGCCGGTGTCCTCCGTGAGGAGTGTGGAACTCATCAGGTTCATGCCCTGCTCCGCCGCCCAGACCGCCGTCGCACGAGTGCCTGCGCCCCACCAGATGCGACGATCGAGGCCTGGCGACTGCGGCTCGACCGGGAGCAGCAGGCTGCTCTGCCGGCCATGACCCGGGTCTGCCGGTGCGATTCCGGTACCGGTGATGGCTTTGCGGAAGAGCTCGGTGTGCCGGCGCGCCATGGCCGCGGTGTCTTCCCCGTCGCGCGGCACGTACCCGAAATTCTCCGCGCCGTTGAGCGCCGGCTCGGGTGAACCACGGCTGACGCCGAGCTGGAGCCTGCCCTGGCTGATGAGGTCAGTGGCGGCGGCCTCCTCTGCCATGTAGAGGGGGTTCTCATAGCGCATGTCGATGACGCCGGTGCCCATTTCGATGGTGCTGGTGCTGGCCGCAATGGCCGCCAGAAGTGGGAAGGGCGCCGCACCTTGACGCGCGAAGTGGTGCACTCTGAAGAAGGCTCCGGCGACGCCCTGTTCCTCCGCAGCGACCGAGAGCTCGATGGCCTGCCGCAGCGATTCGCCGGCGTCCTGGGTGTGGGATCCCGCCGAGCGACCGTAGTGCCCGAAGGACAGGAATCCGATCTTTTTGCTGTTCACACGAGGGGAACCATGCGTTTGCATGAAAAATTCCGACCCTCTTCTCCTTGCGTTGCGTGCTCACTTGTGGCGGGTGTTTCCGCGAGCAGCCCGCAGGAAATGAGCACGCAAGGGAGGAAGGGCGTATACCGGGGCCATGGTCACACCCGGCCCCGGCACGGCACCCTTTGCGGCGATCAGGACGGCAGCCCTACGATGATCCAGATCACATCTGATCACGTCACTCGGGGGAGGGACTCATTGTCTCCATTTAATTCACTCACCACTCGGACGCGGCGCGGCGGTCTCGCCAGGCTCGTCTCCATCGTCGGCAGCGTCGCGCTGTCGGCCGGACTGCTCGCGGCACCTGCCGCCCACGCCGAATCGCCGGGATCCGGCACCAGCACCGAATCGCCGGGGCCGGAGCCGTCCTCGACCACGGAACCGACACAGGAACCCACACAGGAACCGAGCGGTCTGCCGTCGGTCCACCCGACGGATCTGCCGAGTGGTGAACCGAGCGCCACGGCAGAACCGACGCAAGAACCCACACAGCAGCCCACCGCTGCGCCCGCGCCCGTGAACACCGCGCCTCCCGTCGTCGACGGCGAAGCGGTGGTCGGGGGGACCCTTTCCTCCACAGGAGGCGGCTGGGAAGCGGCGAGCCGGCTCCGCTTCGTCTGGACGGTCGATGGCACCGCAGTCCAGACGTCGGACCATGTGGTGGGCGAGAGCGATTCCTTACTCCTGTCGCCTGGGATGGCGGGGAAGACCGTTCAGCTCACGGTGACGGCGTCCGGTGACGAACAGTCCCCCAGCACCGAAGCCGCAGCCACGCCGGTGGTAGTGCGGAGCGCCGAGTTCACCGGGCTCGTCTGGAGCAACGCCCTGACGGGGCGGGCCGTCGTCGGCCAATCACTGTCGCTCGCCCGGCCCGCATGGGATGACTCAGCCTCGCACGGCACCTTGAGCTACCAGTGGTACCGCGGGATGGAACAGATCCCCGGCGCCACCACGGAGCGTTATCTGGTCGGCGCGGCGGACGTCTCCCGCCCGCTGTGGGCCGCCATCACGCTCTCCGCCCCGGGCTTCACGGACCACGAGTTCCGCTCTGCGCAGCTCACCGCCGCCAGCGCGGCCTTCACCTCGGTTGCCATACCCACTATCGGTGGGACGGCGCGTGTGGGCCAGGTGCAGACCGCGAACCCTGGCGCCTCCGCCCCGGCCGCCGGTTCCTTCAGCTATCAGTGGTACCGCGGAACCGCCGTGATCCCCGGAGCTGTGGGACGCAGCTACACCACCACCGCGGCGGACAACGGGAAAACGCTCAAGGTCCGTGTCCGCTCATCCAAACCCGGCTACACCTCCGTGGACCGGTTCTCCGCAGCCCGGACGATCGCCGTCGGCCTCCTCGTCGCCACGAAGTCGCCAGCGGTGACCGGGACGCATCGCTACGGGAACACACTCAAGGTTTCCCAGGCGTGGCCCGCCGGAACCACCGTCCGGTACCAGTGGTACCGCAACGGCGCCGCCGTCAAGGGAGCGACCGGCAACGCTCTCTTCCTGAACCCGGCGTACATCGGCACCCGCCTGAACGTGAAGGTCGCGGTCTCCAAGCCGGGGTATCTCACACGCTCGGTGACCACCACCCCCGTCGGAGTGGGGAGAGGTCTCATCACGCTGAAGACCGCACCCCACGTCACGGGACGGCTCGCGCTGGGCTCAGTCCTCACGGCCTACACCGGCAGTTACACCCCCGTGCCGACCAGCTTCGCGTACCAGTGGTACCGGAACGGAGCCGCGATTCCGGGGGCCCGGGCCCGCAGCTATCGCGTGGCAGCTGCCGACAACGGCCGCTCACTGTCCGTGCGAGTGGTCGCCACCCGCGGCTACTACGAGTCCCGCGCCACCACCAGTGCGGCCGTGAAACTCCCACTGTGGCCCGTGACCGTGCTCCGCGGAGACGGTGTTTACCGTGTGGGCACCCAGATCAAGCCGGGCCTGTACAAGGCGACGGGCTCCGGAGTCGGCTGCTACTGGGCACGTCTCAGCGGGTTCGGCGGCCGTGTCGCCGACATCAAGGCCAACTACTACGGGTCCGCCAGAACCTATGTCCAGATCAATGCAGGCGATGTCGGATTCCAGTCCTATGGCTGCGGCTCCTGGACCACGGTGACCCCGAGCGGGCCAAAAGCCACCCAGATCACGACCGACGGCATCTACCGGGTGGGTATCGACATCCTGCCGGGAACCTACTACGGCAGCAGCTCCCATGACGGCTGCTATCTGGCCGCCCTGACCGGCTTCAGCGGCACCATGGATGACATCGCGCAGAACTACTACGGTCATGCCGACGTGATTGCGACCGTTCCGAGCTGGATCACCGCTCTCGAGGTCAGGAACTGCGGCATTCTGACGCGGTACTGAGCCTCCGGGGCGGGGGACGTTCCAGCTTCCCCGATTCCTTCCCCGGTGTTGCGTGCTCACTTGTGGCGGGTGTTTCCGCGAGCGACCCGCCACAAGTGAGCACGCAAGCTACGGACGGGCGGAACCTCAGTCCTCGGGACGGTGGGTCGGGGCCGCATACTCGATCACCGGGACCGGTGCGCCGCCTGTGTCGTAGACGCGCGCGAACGCGAGGTGCGCGACGTCGTCCGCCTTCACCCGCAAGCGACGCGCGGTGACGGGCACGACGGCGTGCAGCCGCTGGGAGCCGACGGTCAGGCCGGTGGCCAGGACTTCGCCGTCGTCGCCCACGAGGCTGTGCCGGGTCACGCGCTGCCCCTGGGTGAGGTCCTCCCCCAACTCGACATGGTCGACGGTCACCGTGGCGCCGAAGTCGAGCTCCCATTCCCCCGCGCCGAGGTCCGTCAGCCGCGCCTCGACCGGCTTCCCGAAACGCCTGCCCAGCTCGGAACGGAACTCCGCCAGCCGTGCCAGGTCTTCGTCGGGGATGAGGCCGCGTTGGTCGGGCGGAAGGTTCAGCAGGAGATTCGCGCCCATGCCGATCGAGCGATAGTGGATGGCGAGCAGATGATCGAGGGACTTCGGTTCCTCCGATGGCTGCCAGAACCACCCGGGGCGGATCGAGACATCACATTCGGGCGGCAGATACGCCTCCTGCCCGAGCACGGCGGAGTCGCTGACGTAGTTGGACACCGCGGTGGAGGAGACCACGTACTCGACAGGATCCTCCGCCAGGCCGTCTTCGTTCCCCACCCAGCGGATGGTTGCAGGACCCATGTTGAAGACCATGGCCTCCGGCTGGAGTTCAGCGATCAGGCCGCCGATCCGTTCCCAGTCGTAGACCCGTCCCTCGGATCCAGCGCCGTCGAACCACAGCTCGTGGAGCGTGCCATAACGGGTGCACAGTTCCCGCAGCTGAGTGAGATAGAACTCGTCATAGGCGGCCGGGTCCTCGTAGCAGGCGGCATTCCGGTCCCAGGGCGAGAGGTACAGACCGAACCTCAGCCCGGCTTCCTGGCACGCCTGTGCCATTTCCGCCACGACATCGCCCGCTCCGTCCCGCCACGGCGAGGAAGCCACGGAGTAGTCCGTCGTGGCGGTCGGCCAGAGACAGAACCCGTCGTGATGCTTGGCCGTCAGGACCACGTACCTCGCCCCGGCGAGCTGCGCCGCGCGGACCCATTGTCGGGCATCCAGCTCCGTGGGATCGAAGCTCGACGCCGGCAAAGTGCCGTCACTCCATTCCTTGCCGTGAAAGGTGTTGATGCCGAAGTGGAAGAACACGCCCATCCGGTCGTGCTGCCACGCCAATTGCCCGGGTGTCGGGCGCAGTGGAGCCGAAGTCATGCGGTCCACCTTAAAGACAGGCGCCCGCCCGATGGAACCATCCGAACACCCCCGCACAGACACGCGAAGTTACAGCTTGCGCCCCTAAAACGCGGTTTTAGGGGCGCAAGCTGTAACTTCGCGGGGAAAAGGAGAAACCCTAGATCCAGTACCGCTCGTCCTCGGAATCACCCGGGTGCTCCTTGACCATGCCCGCGGCGAGAGTGTTCCCGTCGGCTGGGTCGATCACCAGGAACGCGCCCGTCCGGCGGTGCGTGGCGTACGGCTCCAGGGGCAGCTCGGCGGCCAGGCGGATCTGGACCTCGCCGATGTCGTTCAATTCGAGTCCAGATGCCGGCTGCACCTCGAACGTGTCCAGATCGAGCTTGCCGGAGACGGTCCGGACGATCGCCTTCACCGTCTGGGTCCCGTGCTTGACGAACACCCGGGCGCCTTCGCGCAGCGGCTTGGAGGACAGCCACGCCACGGAGCCGTACAGGTCCGCAGAGCTCTCCCCCACGGTGCCCGCCGCGGCGATCGTGTCACCGCGGGCGATGTCGATCTCATCAGCGAGCCGCAGCGCCACCGATTGCGGGGCGAAGGCCGTGTCCAGGGAGGTGCCGGCGAAATCGATGCCGGTGACCGTCGTCGTACGCGGCTCATGCCCCGGTGAGAGGACCACCACGGAGTCGCCCACGCTCACCGTGCCTTCGGCGACCTGACCCGCGTAGGCGCGGTAGTCGCGGTAGGCTTCGACGTCCAGACCGCGCTCGACGGCGTCCGGAGCCAGGGCGCCCTGCGGCCGGACGGCCAGCTGCACGGGAAACCGGAAGGCCTCCTCCGCGTCTTCCAGCTCGTCCGCGGCGGGCAGCGTCTCGAGGACCTCCAGCAGCGACGGGCCCTCATACCAGGGGGTCCGCGGCGAGCGGTCCACCACATTGTCGCCGTCCAGGGCGGAGACCGGGATGACCCGGATATCCGCGTGGTCCGGTGCGGTTCCGATCCCGAGCTCCTTGGAGACGCGGCGGATATCCGCCTCGATGTCCCGGAACACGGACTCGGAGAAGTCCACCAGATCCACCTTGTTCACGGCCACCACCACATGCGGAACACGCAGCAGGTGCAGCACGGAGAGGTGCCGTCGGGTCTGCTCCAGGACGCCCTTGCGGGCATCGATCAGCACGACGACGGCATCCGCCGTGGACGCGCCGGTCACCGTGTTCTTGGTGTACTGCACGTGCCCGGGGCAGTCCGCCAGGATGAAGCTGCGACGATCCGTGGCGAAGTAGCGGTAGGCCACGTCGATGGTGATGCCCTGCTCCCGTTCGGCGCGCAGGCCGTCGGTCAGCAGCGCCAGGTCCAGGCCGCCCTTCTCCCCGCCGAAGCCGCGGTCCGCGCTGGTGCGGGCGACGGCGTCGAGGGTGTCCGCCAGGATCGCCTTGGAGTCGTGCAGGAGCCGGCCCACCAGAGTGGACTTGCCGTCGTCGACGCTGCCGGCCGTCGCGAAACGGAACAGCGTGCTGGACGCGAGTGCGGTGCTCATCAGAAATACCCGTCCTTCTTACGGTCTTCCATGGCCGCCTCGGAGATGCGGTCATCGGCGCGGGTCGCGCCACGCTCGGTCAGGGTCGACGCCGCGACTTCGACGACGACGGCGGCCACATCGGCCGCATCGCTCTCCACCGCGCCGGTGCAGGACATGTCGCCCACGGTGCGGTAGCGGACCAGCTTGGTCACGACCTCTTCACCCGGTTCGGGCAGGGACACCTCGCCCACACCGCGCCACATGCCGTCGCGGCGGAACACCTGACGTTCGTGGGCGTAGTACAAGCCGGGCAGCTCGATGTTCTCGCGTTCGATGTACCGCCAGATGTCCAGCTCGGTCCAGTTGCTGATGGGGAAGGCCCTTACATGCTGGCCCACCGTGTGGCGGCCGTTGTACAGGTTCCACAGTTCGGGGCGCTGGTTGCGGGGGTCCCACTGGCCGAACTCGTCCCGCAGGGACAGGATGCGCTCCTTGGCGCGGGCCTTGTCCTCATCACGGCGGCCGCCGCCGAAAACGGCGTCGAACTTGTTCCGCTGGATGGCGTCCAGCAGCGGCACGGTCTGCAACGGATTGCGGGTCCCGTCCGCGCGCTCCTGGAGCTCGCCCCGGTCGATGAACTCCTGCACCGAACCGACCACGAGCTTCAGACCAAGCCGCTCCACGGTACGGTCCCGGAACTCGATCACCTCGGGGAAGTTGTGCCCCGTGTCCACGTGCAGCACCGGGAACGGGACCTTGCCGGGCCAGAACGCCTTGGTGGCCAGATGCAGCATGACCACGGAGTCCTTGCCGCCGGAGAACAGCAGTGCGGGCCGTTCGAACTCGGCGACGACCTCACGGATGATGTGAATGGCCTCCGCCTCGAGGGCGTCAAGCGTGCCGAGCCTGTTGTCAGCTACGTCCGGCCTTCCGGCCGCTTCCCCACGCGGCTTAGACACACTCGCTCGTTCCTCGCTCGCGCGATGCGCCGCTTTCGGGGAATCGGTCTGAAGGCCTGCTTCCAGCGTGTCACGGGTCTGCGTCACGTCGTCCACCTCGAGTTCTTCGGAAAAAGTCTGGGCGCTCATGTGTGGAGCCCGCATTCGGTCTTGTCGGATCCGGCCCAACGGCCGGAGCGAGGGTCGGCGCCAGGCGCGACCTTGTTGGTGCAGGGCTGGCAGCCGATGGACGGGTAGCCCTGATTCAGGAGCGGGTTGGACGGCAGCAGGTGTTCGTCCGAGTACTCGGTGAGCTGCTCGAAGGTCCACGGGGCGACCGGGTTGACCTTGACCAGGCCGTTCTTCTCATCCCAGGTCACCAACGGGGTGTTGGTCCGGGTGGGCGCCTCGTCGCGGCGTACCCCGGTGAACCACAGTTCGTAGCCGGCCAGTGTCCGCTGGAGCGGGATCACTTTGCGCATATTGCAGCAGGAGGCTGCGTCCCGGGCGAACAGGTTCTTGCCGAACAGCCGGTCCTGCTGCTCCACGGTGTTCTCCGGGAGGACGTCCACCACGTTCACACGGAGGGTCTTGGCCACGAGATCACGGGTCTGGTAGGTCTCCGGGAAGTGGTAGCCGGTGTCGAGGAACAGCACGTCGACGCCGGGCAGCTGATCTGCGACAAGGGCCGGAAGCACACTGTCCGCCATGGAGCACGCCACCGTGACGGCGGACGTGGCGAAGTTCCGCTTCACCCAGGCGATGATCTCCTCTGCGGAGGCATCCCAGTCCAGCTCGGCCGCGCCGGCTTCGGCGATGGCTTTGAGCTCTTCATGGCTGCGGAGCCCTTGAACAGTGCTCATTGCAGTGCCTCCTCATCTGCGGCATGCGCCCATTCGGCGAATGACTGCCCTTCCGTGCGGTCTGCGACGAAACGGCGGACCACTCGCTCGACGTAGTCAGCCAGATCCGCCACGTAGACCTTCAGGCCCCGGACGGTGCGCCCGAGCCCAGCCTCCTCGCGCGAAGTGGACGCGAGTCCACCTCCCAGGTGCACCTGGAAGCCGGGGGCCGGGTCTCCGCCGTCGACGGGCAGCATCATCCCTTTGAGGCCGATGTCCGCCGTCTGAATGCGGGCGCAGGAGTTCGGGCAGCCGTTGATGTGCAGGCTCAGTGCGTCAGGCAGCGTACCGGCGTCGACCAGGTCAGCGAGGCGACGCTCCAGTTCCGCGATCGCGGTCGCCGCGGTCACCTTGGTCTCCACGATGGCCAGCTTGCAGTATTCGATGCCCGTGCAGGCGATGGTTCCACGCTTGAACACGCTCGGCCGGGCGGAGAGCCCCAAGGCGTCAAGCTCCGCGATGAGCGGTTCGACCTGATCACCGGGCACGTCCAGAACCACCAGCTTCTGATGCGGCGTGGTCCGCAGCCGCCGGGAGCCGTGTGCCTCCAGGACATCCGCCAGGCGGACGATCGATTCGCCGGAGAGCCGGCCCACCGTCGGCGAGACACCGATGAAGAACTGGCCGTCCTTCTGCTCGTGGACACCGACGTGATCACCGGGCATGGACGGCTTGGGTGCGGCGGGACCGTCGGCCAGCTTGTAACCGAGGTACTCGTCCTCCAGGACCTGACGGAACTTCTCGGTGCCCCAATCGGCCAGCAGGAACTTCAGGCGGGCTTTGGTGCGCATCCGCCGGTAGCCGTAGTCGCGGAAGATCCGGGTGACCCCGTGCCACACTTCGGCTCCCTGTTCGGGGGTCACGAAGGTGCCCAGACGCTTGCCGAGCATCGGGTTCGTGGACAGTGCGCCGCCCACCCAGAGGTCGTATCCGACGCCCAGCTCGGGGTGGACCACACCCACGAAGGCGCAGTCGTTGATCTCGTGGACCACGTCCTGCGACGGATGGCCCGTGATGGCGGTCTTGTACTTGCGTGGCAGATTCGCCAGCTCCGGGTCCCCGATGAATTTCTCCGCGATCTCCTCGATCAGCGGGGTGGGGTCGAGGATCTCGTCCTTGGCGATGCCCGCCACGGGCGAGCCGAGGATGACACGGGGCACATCGCCGCAGGCCTCCGTCGTGGACAGTCCAACGGCCTCCAGACGGCTCCAGATCTCCGGAACATCCTCGACGCGGATCCAGTGCAGCTGGATGTTCTGGCGGTCGGTGACATCCGCCGAGCCACGGGCGAAATCGACGGAGATCTGTCCGATGACACGCAGCTGCTCAGTACTGAGCGCCCCGCCGTCGATCCGGACGCGGAGCATGAAGTACTTGTCTTCCAGCTCGTGCGGCTCCAGCGTGGCGGTCTTCCCGCCGTCGATGCCGGGCTTGCGCTGCGTGTAGAGGCCCCACCAGCGGAAGCGACCGTGCAGATCGGTACCGTCGATCGAGTCGAAGCCGCCCTTGGAGTAGATGGTCTCGATCCGTTCACGGACGGAGAGGCCGCCGTCCTCCTGCTTCCACACCTCGTTGGCGTTGAGCGGAGTGGTGCCGTCCACTTTCCACTGGCCGTGCGGCTTGGCCGCCGGGCGGCCGGCACGCGGTGTACGCGCAGGACGGGCTTCGGGCGTGGGCTGAGCTCCGGCTAGAGCTGTCTCTGTCATAGAAAAAATGTAGGGTGGGCCACTTTGGCCACCCAAGGTCACCGGACACGTGACGACACCTGGAGCAACAAATCGTCACGCGCCGGGCATGGTCTCCACGGCCTCGTCGAAGCGTTTCAGGACCAGGGCGGCCAGGGACTCCGACGGCAGCAGAGGTTCCGTCACCACGTCCGCACCAGCCTTGAACAGCTGGTCGTGGAACCAGCCGTGGGCCAATAGATAGGAAGCGACGACGACGCGCGGCGCACCCTCCGCCTGCGCCGTCGCGACGGCATCGGGGACCTTCGGTTCCGCGGCGCTCCCGTAGGCACAGCGCACCGGCCGCCCGATCAGGACGGCGAGCTGCCTCGCCGTCTCCTCGACCGCCTGGCTCGCCTCCTCCCGGGACGAACCCGCCGCCGCGAGGATGACGACGTCGTCATCCTTCAGCCCGGCTTCCGTGAGCCGCTCATGCAGGACCCCGACGAGCAGCGGGTCCGGTCCGAGCGGCGCAGCGGCAATGGTCCCGGGCCGCGTCGCGGCCGCCCGGGCGATGTCGACCTGTACGTGGTAACCCACACTGAGCAACAACGGGACGATCACGGCCGGACCGCTGTCCGGCAGCCCATCGACGACGCCGGGGAGTTCCGGCTCCTGCACGTCCACATATGCTTCCAGCACCTTGAGCCCGGGTCGCAGCGTGGACACCGCAGCACGCAACCCTCGCACCTCGGCGTCGCCCGTGGCGTTACTGGTTCCGTGCGAACAGGCGATCAGGACAGGGTTCTCGGTCATGGGACGGAGCTTAACGCGTGCGGGGGCGCGGTGCCTTAACCTTGATTGCGAAGCATGTCGAGTCCCCTGTCCCGGGGCCAGTCCTCCGGCGCCCGAAGGGAGCACAATGTCTTTTGACGCGGGACTCTTGACCCTGGATCTGCTGGGGGTCTTCTTCTTCGCTGTGTCCGGCTCCCTTCTGGCTGCCCGGAAACGCTTCGATGTGGTGGGCTCCGTGCTCCTCGCCTGCTTGGTCAGCCTCGGTGGCGGCGTGGTGCGCGATGTGATCCTGGGCGTCCATCTGCCCTCCGCCTTCGGTCAGCCGATCTACCTGGTCCCGCCGTTCCTCGCGGCAGCCCTGGTGTACGTGCTGTTCAACAGCGTGCAGCGCTTCACCTCGCTGCTGACCCTGTTCGACGCCGGCGGCCTGGCGCTCTTCTGCATCTCCGGCACGCTGAAGGCCATCTCGCTCGGCGCGAACCCGGTGGCTGCTGTTCTTCTGGGCGTCACGACGGCGGTGGGAGGCGGGGTACTGCGCGACATCACCGCCAATGAGGTCCCCGCGCTGTTCGACGCCCGGGACCTCTATGCCCTTCCGGCGCTCTGCGGCGCCGTGCTGACGGCCCTCGTCTGGCATCTGGGCTGGTTCAACATCGTGACGGGGCCGCTCATCGCGACCCTGGTGTTCGCCTTCCGGGTGACGGCCTGGCGGCGGCATTGGTACGTCCCGCTCGCCGTGCACGGCTGGCACCGCCCAGGCACCTGAACCGTCCCGTTCACCTTGCCCTCTCATTCGCCTTCCCCTCCCGTTCACCTTGCACTTTCTCGGGGTTGGAGGCCCCGAATCCCAGAGAAATCGCAAGGTCAACCGTGGCTTCTGAAGACCACAAACCCGGCCTCCACCAGCGCTGTGGATAACTCCTGCGCTGCACTGCGCGACTGGCTCACACTGGAGCATGCGCCCCAGCAGACTGCCTTCCGAGTTGAGGAACACGTCCTTCACCTACCGTGAGGCGTTGCGCCGGGGAGCCGCCCGCAACCGTCTGTACGCCCGGGACCTGGAGATCACCACCAACGGCTTCCGGCGCCCGGTCCACGGAGTTCTGCGGCCGGCCGATGAGATCCGGGCCCTCGCCGTTCTGAGACCGAAAGACACCTTTGCCCAGTTCACGGCGGCCCTTCTGCAGGGCGTCCCACTCCCTCGGGAGTACGAAAGGCCGTGGCCCGTGCATCTGAGCAGTCCACCTGGCACCGCGCCGTCCCGCCGCCGGAATGTAGTCGGTCTCAGCTTGGAGCTGTGGGAGGACGAGATCCGGTTTCTGGACGGGCTCCGGGTCACCACCCCGGCACGGACCTGGCTGGATCTGGCCCGTGTCCTGGGCATCGAGGACCTGGTCATCGCGGGAGACCACTTGGTCTGCGCACATCCCCAGGGCTTCCCGGCACCCCGGCTCCCTTGGACCACACCGGACGCGTTGCGGGTGATGCTCGTCCGTCATCCCCGTGCCCGGGGCATCATCCGGGCCAGACAGGCCCTGGATCTGATCCGGGTGGGTGCCGATTCGCCCCGGGAGACGAAGATGCGACTGGCCATCGTGGCCGCCGGATTGCCGGAACCCGAGCTGAACGTCATGCTCAGGGGCGAATTCGGACAGCCGGTCCTGTGGCCGGACGGCGCGTACCGGAATCACCGGATCTCATTGCAGTACGACGGCGATCCGCACGCCGGGAGCCGACAGTATCGCCGGGACATTGATCGCGCCGCCGTGACCGAGTCGCTGGGATGGACCGAGGTACGGCTCGGCGCATCCGACCTGCACGGCACGCCACCCCGCGCGGCCTTGCGAGTCGGGCAGGCCTTGCACCGTGCCGGTTGGCGGCCCGGTAACCTCCCCTGATCCCGGGTTCACCTTGCACTTTCTCGGGCATGAAGGCCCATCAACCCCGAGAAAGCGCAAGGTGAGCCTCGTCCCAGGCCACGGCGAGGGCTTGCCCCCACTCGATAGGATGAATGCATGAGCGAAATGTTCGTGGAGAAGTTCCGCGCCCTGGTCCCGAAGTACCTCGAAGACGAGTGGCAGGAAGAGGACGGCATCCCCGAGGACGAGCTCAACGCCGCGCTGGCCGCCTTGAAGCTGGACCTCCCCCTCGCGATGCGGGAGTTCTACCTGTCCCTCGGCGGCTGCGTGGACATCATGGAGGCGTACCACTACTTCTGGGACCCGGAAGAGCTCGAAGTCGACGATGAAGGCTTCCTGATGTTCCTGGAGGACGAAGAGGAGAGCTACACCTGGGGCATCCGGATGGGCGACCTGACCGTCCCGGATCCTATCGTCTGGCGCAAGAACAACGCGCGAGGCGAGTGGAAGAGCGAAGACGGTACGTTCTCCGAGTTCACATTCGACATGCTCGCCTGGGCATTCGAGGACGAGGACTGAGAACCACCTCCCATCAGGAGGAATTCTTACTCCGGCGGCTGGACTTCATGACAGGCTTCGTCATAAGCTGAGGAGAGGAATCGCCCCCTCCTAAGGTGATTCTTGAAGGAGACCTCCTCCTAAAGGTTCTCCTGATTTCGCACGGAGCAGGCCCACAGGACAATTAAGCTACCCCCCTAGCTGTCCGGTCGGGCCTGTTCTGCGTTTAAGCGATTAATCCCTTGACCCGGGCCACCGCTCCCGTCACCGGCTGTTTCCCGGCCTATCCTCTGCAAATTCCCAGCCTGTCCGCGAGATGCGCCGGCCCGGAAACCCCGTCCTGAGACAAAACATCCCGGCCGTGTCTTCGACGCGGCCGGGATGTTGTCACATCACGTAAAAGCTCAGGCGTTACGCTCCACCACGGCCAGTGCGAAGTTGTCCAGGGACTCCTTGACCACGCCGTCGGGCAGGGGGGCCAGCGCCTCGCGCGCCTCATCGGCCCACTTCCGGGCCACGGCCCAGGACTGCTCGGTGACCGGATGAGCACCCAGAGCTGCAACGGCGGCCGCCAGGGCCTCGTCTCCGCTGAGGTCGCCGTCGACGAGTTCCAGGACCTCGGCGGCGGATGCGTCGCCGTCGCGGGCGGCCTGACGCAAGAGCAGCACAGGCAGGGTCGGAACACCCTCCCGCAGATCCGTCCCCGGGGTCTTGCCGGACTTGACCCGCGCGCTCGTGACATCGATGACGTCGTCGGCGAGCTGGAAGGCGACGCCCAGCTTCTCCCCGTACTCCACAAGAACGTTCTCCACGGTCTCGTCGACGTTTGCGAAGATCGCACCCAGCTGCGCGGACGCCGCCACCAGGGAACCGGTCTTGTCGGCCAGTACCTGGATGTAGTGGTTCAGGGGATCTTCGTCCTCGCGCGGCCCCACGGTCTCGTGAAGCTGGCCGAGGCACAGTCGTTCGAAGGTGCGGGCCTGGATGCCGAGAGCCCTGGTACCGAGTTCCGAGACCAGAATGGACGCCCGGGCGAAGATCAGATCGCCCGTGAGCACGGCGACGGAGTTGCCCCACACCTCATGTGCGGTGGGCGCTCCACGCCGGAACGGAGCGGAGTCCATGACGTCGTCGTGGTACAGCGTCGCCAGATGAGTCAGCTCGACCACGACGGCGGCCTGCAGGACCTCGGGCCGGGTGTAGTCACCGAGGTGCGAGCAGAGGAGCGCCAGCAGCGGCCTGATGCGCTTGCCACCGGCCTCGACCAGGTGCCGGGACGTGGCGTCCGCCAACGGGTCCGAGTTGGAGATCGCCTCCCGCAGCATCTTTTCGACGCGAGCCAGATTGGTGGTCAGCGCGGGGCCGATCACAGCGTCCTCGGAGATGGTGGCGAAACCACGCGGCAGGCTGAGGCCGGTGGCGATCGCCGTGGTGCTCGGGGCTGGCTCGGTGACCTCCGGGCGGCCGTGTCCGGCGTGCGTCCAGGTGCGGTCTGCAGGTGTGCTCACGGTATCAAGCCTAACGAGTGACGGGGGCCGTCCGCGCCGCAGCAGGTGCAGGCGCGGTGCCGAGGTTGGACGTGGCGGGAACGAGCTTCTCCAGGACCGCGATCACGGAGTCCTCGAAACGCCCGGATCGGGGGTCGGTCAGATTCGCCAGGAAGCGAACCACGAAGCGCATCAGCACTGGGATCGACATGCCGGTGCGCAGTGCAAGCTTCATGATGCGCGGGTTGCCGATCAGGCGGGCGAAAACACGTCCCAGAGTGAAATGACTGCCCCATTCGTCCCGCACCTGGGACGCATAGGCGACCATCCCGGCGTCGAACGCCCGGCGCGCGGCGTCGGCGGATGAGGCCTGACGAGCGGCGCGGTCCGCGTCGAGAAGGTGCTCGGCCGCGAAGCGCGCGGACTCCATCGCATAGGAGATGCCTTCACCGTTGAACGGGGAGACCATGCCTCCGGCATCGCCGAGCAGCAGCATCCCCGGCACATGGTGCGGCGTCCGGTTGAAGCCCATGGGCAGGGCGGCTCCACGGATCTCCCCCACCATGGTGTCCTCGCGGAACTCCCAGTCCTGGGGCATGCCCGCAACCCAGTCACGCATGACCTGTTTGTAGTCCAGACGCCCGAACTCCTTGGAGGAGTTCAGAATGCCGAGGCCGACATTCGAGGTGCCGTCGCCGACGCCGAAGATCCAGCCGTAGCCGGGCAACGGGTTACCGTCCTTGCCGGGCAGTTCGAGCCAGCCTTCCATCCATTCGTCCTCGTGCCGGGGGCTCGCGTAGTAACCGCGCACGGCGACGCCCAGCGGGCGGTCGTCGCGTTTGGCGAGACCGAGTGACACAGCAGTGCGGGTCGAGTTGCCGTCTGCGGCGAGAACGACGTCGGCATGGAAGTCCTGTGCCTCGCCCGTCTTGCGTCCGCGCTCATCCAGGACGGCGGCACGGGCGCCGACGACGCGGCCGGCGTCGTCGCGCAGGGCCTCCGTGACGGAATGACGTTCGAGGACGGTGGCACCCGAGGTTTCGGCGTGACGGGCAAGTGCCTCATCGAAACCGAGGCGCGTGCGGATCAGGCCGTACTGCGGGAAATCACCGACCTCCGGCCAGGCCAGTTCCATCCGGCGGCCTCCGGCGATCAACCGCAAGCCCTTGTTCCGCCGCCATCCGTCGGCCTCCTCATGGGGAAGACCGAGCTTCTGGATCTCCCGGACGGCGCGCGGCGTCAGCCCGTCGCCGCAGACCTTCTCGCGTGGGAAAGCGGTCTTCTCCAGAACGGTGACCTCGGCGCCCGACTGGGCGAGGTAATGAGCGGCTGTGGATCCGGCCGGGCCGGCTCCGACGATGAGTACCTTCACGGTGCTCCTTCTAGCGCGCAGAGGCCGGCGCGTCAGCCCCGGCGGCCAGCGGCTTCACTCCGCGGTGCACAGCCACGATGCCTCCGTTGAGGTTGCGGTAGGCCAGTTCGGACCAGCCGGCGTCCTCCATCCAGTGGGCCAGCTCGTCCTGCGCCGGCCAAGCACGGATCGACTCGGCGAGATAGACGTAGGCGTCCGGATTGGAAGAGACCTTGCGCGCGATCGCGGGGAGCGCGCGCATTAGGTATTCGGTGTACATGGTGCGCCAGACCGGGACGGTGGGGTGGGAGAACTCCGCCACCACGATGCGTCCGCCGGGCTTGGTGACCCGGAACATCTCCTCCAGCGCCTTGCGTGGTTCGTTCACGTTGCGGAGACCGAAGGAGATCGTGCTCGCATCGAAGCTGTCATCAGCGAACGGCAGGTTCATGGCATCGCCGGCGACGAAGTCGATGTCGGGACGGCGGCGCTTGCCGACCTTGAGCATGCCCAGGGAGAAGTCGCAGGCGACGACGTCGATGCCGGCGTCCGCATAGGGCTCACTGGAAGTTCCCGTGCCCGCTGCGAGGTCGAGGACTCGCTGACCAGGGACCGCACCGACCGCGTCGAACACGATCTTGCGCCAGCGCCGGGTCTGGCCCATCGACAGCACGTCGTTCACCACGTCGTATTTCGGCGCAACATCGTCGAACATGGTGGCTACTTCATCAGGACGCTTGTCGAGCGAGGCTCGGATCGGTGTGCTGCTCACCATCCCATTGTCGCAAAGAGTTGGTTCAATGCCCTCATCGGGCTTCAACAGGGTGGCCCCGGGCTGAGCGAGGCGAGGTTTCGCTGGCGACAGGTGGGCCCCGGCGCCGAGGGTTCCCTGAGCGAGGTACGAGCTTAGGGAGGCGCTGGGTGGGCCCCTGGAGCGAGGGTCCGCTGAGCGAGGTACGAGCTTAGGGTAGCGACAGGGATAGTCTTGTCCCATCATGAGCAGCACGCTGACAAGCATCACCGTCCCCTTGGGCGAGACCGCCTCCGAGGATGGACTGGCGGCACTCCTGGGCTCCCCCGGCACCCCTTCCGCAGACTTCTGCTGGATCCGGCGCGGTTCGGGGCTGATCGGCTTCGGCGAGGCTGCACGCTTCGAGGCGACCGGACCGGACCGCTTCATGCTCGGTGAGCAGTGGTGGCGATCCCTCATTCTGGAAGCGACGAGCATCGACCCACTCCAGCTTCCCGGCACAGGACCGGTGGCCTTCGGCTCCTTCGCTTTCTCCAAAACCTCCGAGTTCGCGTCCCGGCTGGTGGTCCCGGAACTCGTCGTCGGACTGCGTGACGGCCTGCTCTGGGCGACTCTTATTTCACTCACGGGTTCAACGCCCACCCGGGCACAACTGGACGAATCGCTCGGCCGTTTCGTCCCTGCGCTTCTGAGAAACGGAGCGCTCGACGACGCTTCCCTGACCGGCGCCGACGACGAAAACGGTGAGGCGCTCGACGCCGTCGTGCGCCCCGGGTCCCTGGGAGAGCAGGACTGGATGGACGCCGTCGAGCAGGGCGTGCAGCGCATCCGCCAGGGTGCGGTGGAGAAGATCGTGCTGGCCCGGGACGTCCTCGTGGAATTGCCCACCGAGGTCCGCGCCCCTCAGGTCCTCGCGAGACTGAGCAGCCGCTACCGCGAGTGCTGGACCTATCGCGTGGATGATTTCGTGGGAGCCACCCCGGAGATGCTCATCCAGGTCGTGGGGCGAACCGCCCAGGCGAGGGTTCTGGCCGGGACTTTGGACCGCCGTGATGCCGCGACCCGGCCCGAGAGCGAGGGAGAGCTGGACTTCGCCGAGCGTGTGCTGGCGGGTTCCGCCAAACAGCGCCACGAGCATCAGATCGCCATCGACTCCCTGGTCAACGCTTTGGAGCCGTTCTCCGCAGTGACTGACGCTCATGAGGAGCCGTTCATTCTGGAGCTTCCTAACGTCTGGCACCTCGCCTCGGATGTGAAGGCCGAACTGCTGGAGGCCGAGGGACACGTGCCGTCGTCGCTGGCGCTCGTCAACGCCCTGCACCCCACCGCGGCGGTCTGCGGAACGCCGACCCTCCCCGCGGGCTCCATCATCCGGGAGTTGGAACATCTGGACCGTGGACCCTACGCCGGCCCCGTGGGATGGCTCGACGGCGCTGGCAACGGAGAGTGGGGCATCGGCCTGCGCGGGGGCCTGCTGGGCGGCGAGACGGCGCGATTGTTCGCCGGCTGCGGCGTCGTGGAGGGCTCCGTTCCCGAGACGGAACTGGCCGAAACATGGGCCAAGTTCCGCCCGATGCTGGAAGCTCTGGGCGTTTCCGTCTGACCACGGCAGCTCTTCATCATCTGAAGCGCATATTTCACGTCCGGAATACCGGACAGAACGCCCTTTTGCGCACCCTATCGAGCCCAGATCTCCTGTTTAGTGATGGGAGTCACATCACCAGGGCCGACTGAAAAATTTACCAGAAGGCAACACGGAACGCTTGTGAAACAAGGCTCCCTGTTGTCCAATGGTCACTGCAAGTTGACTGTGATGCACCTCTCAGAGGCGTGACTACACTTAAGCGGACTCAACTCCAGGTCCCAGCGCAACAAAGGGTAAAAACATGATGTTCAATCGCTCCCTCCTCGGAAGCACCAAGGTCAAGACGGCGGCTGTTCTGGCCATCGGCGCTCTGGCCCTCACCGCGTGCACCAATGCGTCCGACACCGCGGGCAATGGCGCCCAGGCGTCCTCGGGATCCTCCAGCGCACCGTCCTTCGACCCGAGCAGCGTCCAGAAGGACGACGCCCTCGCCGCGAAGGTGCCTGCCGCGATCAAGGCCAAGGGAACCCTCACGGTGGGTTCCGACACCAGCTACGCCCCGGCCGAGTTCCTCGGCGCCGACGGCCAGACCCCCGTGGGTTACGACGTGGACATCGCGAAGGCCATCGGCGCGACCCTCGGCCTCAAGGTCCAGGTCCAGACCGCGGAGTTCACCGGCATCCTGCCGGCGCTCGGCCCCAAGTACGACCTGGGCATCTCCTCCTTCACCATCAACAAGGACCGGCTCGCCGCCGTCAACCTGGTGAGCTACTTCAACGCCGGAACCTCCTGGGCCGTTCAGAAGGGCAACCCCAAGAACTTCAGCCTGGACGACATCTGCGGTCGCTCGATCGGAGTCCAGACGGGCACCACCCAAGAGGATCCCGATCTGAAGACGCGCAGCAAGAAGTGCACCGATGCGGGCAAGAAGGCCATCGACGTCGTGACCCTCAAGAACCAGACGGACGTCACCACGCGCCTGGTCAACGGTTCCATCGACGCCATGGCTGCCGATTCACCGATCATCGCTTACGCGCTCCAGCAGACCAACGGCCAGCTGGAGAAGTTCGGTGACACCTACGACTCCGCTCCCGAAGGCATTGCCGTCGCCAAGTCGGACACCGCGCTGGCCTCGCTCATCCAGGAGACCGTCAACAAGCTGATCGCCGACGGCGACTACAAGAAGATCCTCGACGGCTGGGGCAACAGTGACGGCGCCGTCACGAAGTCTGAGCTGAACCCGACGCCCGCCTCCTGACCGACTCCCCAAGGATCTAGGCAAGTCATGCATCACAAAGAAGACGCACCGGTACTGAATCGCTCAGTACCGGTGCGGCACCCCGGGCGCTGGATCAGCGCCGTCATCATCATCGGCGTTGTTCTCGCCATTCTCATCAATGTGTTCACCAACCCCAACTTCCACTGGGACGTCGTGGGCAAATACATCCTGGACGTCAAGGTCGTTCAGGGTGTGGGCTGGACACTGCTGCTGACCGTCGCGTCTATGGCCATCGCCATCGTGCTCGCCATTCTGCTGGCCGTCATGAGGCAGTCCGACAACCCCGTGCTCCGTTGGTCCTCCTGGGTCTGGGTCTGGTTCTTCCGCGGAACCCCGGTGTACACCCAGCTGATCTTCTGGGGTCTGGTTGCCGTCCTCTATCCGAAGATCACCGCTGGGGTGCCCTGGGGTCCAGAACTCTTCAGCATCGACACCTCGACCGTCATCACCGCGACCGTTGCGGCGATTCTCGGTCTGGCATTGAACGAATCCGCTTATCTGGCAGAAATCTTCCGCGCCGGCCTCAAGTCAGTGGACAAGGGACAGATGGAGGCCGCACAGGCACTCGGCATGTCCAATGGCAAGATCATGTGGCGGATCATCCTTCCTCAGGCCATGCGCATCATCGTCCCGCCGACGGGCAATGAGACCATCGGCATGCTGAAGACCACCTCCCTGGTGCTCGCCGTGCCGTTCACCCTGGACCTGACCTTCGTCACCAACGCTCTTGCCAACCGTCTGTACCTCCCGGTCCCGCTGCTCATCGTCGCGGCACTCTGGTACCTGGTCATCACGAGCATTTTGATGGTCGGTCAGCACTACATCGAGAAGTACTACGGCAAGGGCATCGACGGCGGTGCACCGCAGGTGATCAACCCGGATGCGGCGAAGGCCCAGATGATCGGTCTCGGGGCACCGCACATGTCCGGCGGCGGAGGTATGTGAAGACCATGACTGAAGAGAAGACACCCCTCGTCCGCATCGAGGGACTGCACAAGTACTACGGTCACCATCACGTGCTCAAGGGCATCGACATGACCGTCAACAAAGGTGAAGTGGCCGTGGTGATCGGACCGTCCGGTTCCGGTAAATCCACGATGCTGCGTTGTGTGAACCTCATGGAGACGATCAGCGCCGGCCGCATCACGGTGGGCGACGATCTGATCGGCTACCGCGAGGTCAACGGACGTCTTCACGACCTGAAGACCAAGGAAGTCGCCGCTCAGCGCCGGAACATCGGCATGGTGTTCCAGAAGTTCAACCTCTTCCCTCATATGACCGCTCTGGAGAACGTCATCGAGGCGCCCGTGCAGGTGAAGGGTGAGAAGAAGGCTCAGGCTAAGAACCGCGCCCACGAACTGCTGAAAATGGTGGGTCTGGGCGACAAGATCCAGCACTATCCTTCACAGCTCTCCGGCGGTCAGCAGCAGCGCGTCGCCATCGCCCGGGCCTTGGCCATGGAACCGGAGGTCATGCTCTTCGACGAGCCGACCTCCGCCCTGGACCCCGAGCTCGTGGGTGATGTGCTCAACGTGATGAAGGACCTCGCCCGCTCCGGCATGACCATGATCGTCGTGACACATGAAATCGGCTTCGCCCGCGAAGTCGGCGACACGCTGACCTTCATGGACGGCGGCGTCGTGGTGGAGTCCGGCGATCCTCGCGAAATCATCGCCAATCCGCAGCACGCCCGCACCAAGGAGTTCCTGAGCCGCGTGCTCTGAGCCAGACAGTGCTCTGAGCTTCACAGTGCTCTGAGCTCCGTTCATCCATTGCTCCGTAGTTGTCGTTTTGGCTCCCCAGAACGACAACTACGGAGCAATCGATGGTTAAGGGCCCCAGCAACGGATACTCACACGGCCCGGCGGATCCTCGCGTGGAGTTCCCGCAGCCCCTCGCGGGAGCAACGGACCTCGATCACGCTGCGACCCCGCACCGGCTCGGCGAGCGCCTCCGCCAGCTCGCCGGCACTGCTCACCAGATGGTGCGGGACTCCATACGCGGCGGCCAGCGCCCCGAGATTCACGGCGTGAGGCGTGCCGAAGAGACGTTCGACGGCGGGCTCGTACCCGCCTGCCAGAGCGCCGTGTTCGAGGGTGCCGAAAATCGCGCCGCCGGCGTCGTTGAGCACCACCACCCGCACGTCCGGTTCTGCTTCGCCCGCCCCGAGGAAGAGCCCTCCGGCGTCGTGCAGGAAGGTCACATCGCCGCACAACAGGGTCGTCTCACGCCCGGAGCCGAGTGCCACACCGAATGCCGTCGAGGTGGTTCCGTCGATCCCGGCGATTCCCCGATTCGCCTGCACGGTGGCGAGTGGTTCGAGGGTGGGGACCGCCGCAAGATCGGCGTCCCGGATGCCGTTGGAGGATCCGAGCACCAGTTGTCCACGGGTCGCGGCCCAGACCGCTGCGGCGACGGACGGCCCGTTCAGAGCGTCCTCCGACGCCAGCACACGCTCGACGGCGTGTTGTGCGGCCTCACCGGCCAGCAGCCAGGCGTCCAGCCAGCCCTCGGGGGCACGGCCGGCAAACGCGGAAAGCTCCTCCAGGGTCGCCACCGGCACCTCGCGACGGCGGCCTTCCTGATACCAGGCCACGGGCACGGGCTCATAGAGCGCCGTCGGCAGATCGGTACGGGCCAGCAGCGCCGCGACCGGCCGGGAGAGGGTCGGTCGGCCGAACAACACGACTCGCTCGATCGGCTGCGCGGCCTCGGGGCCGAAAAGCTCCAGCAGAAGCCGGTACGGCCCCACGGCATTGGGCCCGAACCGCGCGTTGGAGCTCGGCTCCGCGGCAAGAGGCAGTCCGTGGGCCCGGGCGAACGCCTCAGCGATCGGCCCGGCATCGTGGCCGGCCAGCACCAGGGTGCGGTGTTCCAGGAGTCCCTCGGGCATCTCAAGATCCAGGGGCACAGGATCCGGCGCGTAGTGGAAGGGTTGCCGGCCTGAATCCGGCGGGAACACCTCCCCGGAGGCGGGGACCAGCGGGTCCCGGAAAGCGAGGTTGAGCTGCACCGGCCCGGGCGGAAGCTCTTCGAACGCCCCTGTCGCGGCGCTGAGTGCGGTGCGAACCGCCCGGGCAGGGTCGGTTCCGGCCGGCACATCCACAGCGAAGCGGGCATGCTCTCCGAAAAGGTCCATCTGTTCCGTGGTCTGGCTCGCCCCGGTCCCCCGCAATTCCTCCGGCCGGTCCGCGGAGAGGACCACAAGCGGCGCGCTGACGTGGTTGGCCTCCATGACCGCGGGCAGCAGATTGCCCACCGCCGTTCCGGAGGTCACGACGACGGCGGCCGGTGCCCCGCTCCCGAGGATCACTCCGAGGGCGGTGAACGCCGCGGAACGCTCGTCGATGCGGACATGGAGCCGGACCCGGCCGGCGGCCTCCGCCTCCGCGAGCGCATAGGCGAGAGGCGCTGAGCGTGAACCCGGAGAGACCACCACCTGCCGCACACCGCCGTCGAGCAGTTCATCCACGACGATCCGGGCGGAGGCAAGGGCGGAAAGCTCAGTCACCCGTTCAGTTTAGAGATCCCACCGTCCCGCCGCGCACGGGCCGGATCGATCGGCCATGCACGGCATGGGCATCAAGGAAACGTAAAGGTTCGCCTGCGCCGCATCAAGGATGCGTAAAAGCCCGCGTCAGCGCGCCGGAAGGGGACTTCACTGAAGATGCAGCCCGAGGGTTGCGGGTGCGGAATCGTTCCGCATCTCCCGTGGACGGGCCGCGCTGCGGTCTGAGAGGAACGACTGAGATGGACGACGTGATCGCCGTAGGAGTCTTCATACTCCTGTCCGGCGCCATGGTGTGGCTGGCCACTGCCGTCGACAAGGTGGTGGGCAGGAAATGAACGGGGAAGTTCTGGTCTGGGCGCTCCTTGGAGTGGTGGCGCTGGCCCTGTTGGGGTACTTGCTGGTCTCCCTGATCCATTCCGATAAGGGGTAGGTCCATGCAGTACTCCTGGTTCTCTTATCTGACGCAGATCGCGGTGCTGATCCTGCTCTTGGCGGTGCTGCATCGCCCACTGGGGATGTACCTTCACTCGGTGCTGGAGGGCGGAAAGCACTCCCGCGTCGAACGCCTGCTGTACCGGGCGTCCGGGGTCTCCCCGGGTGCCGAGCAGAACTGGCTCGGTTACGCCCGGGGCGTCCTGGTCTTCTCGATCGTCTCGGTATTGGCGATCTACCTGTGCCTGCGTCTGCAAGCGCTCTACACGGGTGGCGGTTCAGCCGCCGTGGATCCTTGGACCGCCATGAACACGGCGATCTCCTTCGTCACGAACACCAATTGGCAGGTCTATGTGCCGGAGTCCACGGTCGGGATCGCCGTCCAGATGGCCCTGCTCGCGGTGCAGAACTTCCTCTCCGCAGCTGTCGGCATCTGCGTGGCAGTGGCACTCATGCGGGGCCTGACCCGGGCTGGAACCGACCGTCTGGGCAATTTCTGGACAGACCTGGTCCGCTTGAGTCTGCGCTTCCTACTTCCGCTGTCCGTGATCGCAGCAGTGCTGCTCGTGGTGACGGGCGTGGTCCAGAACTTCTGGGCCACCGCGGTGCACAACCCCTTCACGGGCGCCTCCCAGATGATCCCGGGCGGTCCTGTGGCGAGTCAGGAGGCGATCAAGCTCCTGGGCACCAACGGAGGTGGCTACTTCAACGCCAACTCGGCACATCCTTTCGAGAACCCCAACTCCTTCTCCTCCCTTTTCGAGGTGTTCCTGATTCTGCTCATCCCCTCGGTGCTTCCGTGGGTATTCGGCCGGATGGCCCGCGATGCCCGGCAGGGTTACACCGTGCTCGGCGTCATGGGTGGTCTCTGGTTGCTGACGACGACGGCGCTGGCTGGAGCGCTGGCCGCCTACCCGGGACTCGGTGAAGGTCTGGAGCAGCGCTTCGGCCCTGCCGCCAGCGGGGTGTTCGCTTCCGCCACCACCTTGACGTCCACCGGTGCGGTGAATGCGGCGCACGATTCCTTGCCTCCGCTGGCCGGCGGCATGGCCTTGTTCGACATGATGCTCGGCGAGGTCGCGCCGGGCGGGGTCGGTTCCGGCCTGTACGGGATGCTGGTGCTCGCCGTGGTCACGGTGTTCTTGGCGGGCCTCATGGTGGGCCGCACGCCGGAGTACCTGGGCAAGAAGGTTCAGGCCCGGCACATGACTCTGGCCGCCCTCTACCTGCTGGCCGTCCCGGTCCTGGTCCTGGTTCTCACAGGGGTTTCCGTGATGATCCCCGGAGTGCTCTCCCAGGCGCCGTCCCAGGGGCCGCACCAGTTCAGCGAGCTCCTGTACGCCTTCACCTCCGGCGCGAACAACAACGGCTCCGCATTCGGCGGAGTGACGAGCTCGGGCCCGGCGCTGTCCACCATGCTGGGCATCGCGATGTGGCTGGGCCGTTTCGTCGGGATCATCCTGGTTCTCGCTTTGGCCGGCGCCTTCGCCAGGCAGCCGAAAGTCCCCGAATCCGCGGGGACTCTCCCCACCCACGGCGTCCTGTTCGGCACGATGTTCGCCGGCGTCGCGGTCCTGCTGACCGCGCTCAACTATCTTCCGGCCCTCGCTCTGGGCCCGCTCGCAGAAGGCATGCTGACATGAAAACCGCAGTGAAAGACAGTACGACGCCGGTAGCCGGCGCCACGGCTCCTCGGGTGGAGGAATTCTCCGGTCACACCTACAAGCGCCGCAGTTCCTGGGATCGGAAGACCCTGCTGGGCGCCCTGCCTTTGGCCCTGGCGAAGTTCAATCCGCGCTCGATGGTTCACTCCCCCGTGATGTTCACGGTCCTGGTCGGCACCGCCATCTCGTTCCTGGTCTGCGTCGGCCAGGCATTGAACGGTTCCCATGACCTGGGCTTCAGCGTGGCCGTCACCGTGTGGCTGGCCCTGACGGTCCTCTTCGGCAACTACTCAGAGGCTCTCGCCGAAGGGCGTGGAAAGGCCCAGGCAGACAGTCTCCGGGCGAGCCGCGAAGGGTTGAAAGCCAGGCGCCTGCACGGCGTCCAAGAGACGGTGGTCGCTGCGTCCGAGCTTCACCGGGAGGACCTGGTGGTCTGCGAGGCCGGCGACGTGATCCCCTCCGACGGTGAGATCGTCGAGGGCCTGGCGATGGTGGACGAGTCTGCCATCACGGGCGAATCCGCCCCTGTGATCCGGGAATCCGGTGGCGACCGCTCGGCGGTCACCGGCGGCACCACCGTGCTCTCGGACCGGATCGTCGTGCGGATCACAGCGGAGCCGGGCTCCACCTTCCTGGACCGGATGATCGCCTTGGTGGAAGGCGCGGAGCGCAAGAAGACGCCCAACGAGATCGCTCTGCATGTCCTTCTCGTGGCACTGACCATCACCTTCCTGGTGGTCACGGCGGCGTTGGTCCCGTTCTCCCACTTGGCTGGACCGGTGCCGAGCGCGATCATCCTCGTCGCCCTGCTGGTCTGTCTGATCCCCACCACCATCGGCGCACTGGTCCCGGCCATCGGCATCGCGGGCATGGACCGTTTGGTCCAGCACAATGTCCTCGCCACGAGCGGCCGCGCCGTGGAGACGGCCGGTGACATCACCACGCTCATGATGGACAAGACCGGTACCATCACCTACGGCAATCGGCGTGCCGTGGAGTTCATCCCGGCCCCCGGAGTGACCGAGGACGAGCTCATGGCGGTCGCCCGGCTGTCGTCACTGGCCGACGAGACTCCGGAAGGCCGCTCCATCGTGGAACTCGCCGAAAACCTCGGCGCGTCCCCGGCACAGGGCCAGCCCACTCTCGAAGAGCTCTTCCGCGGCGGCTCCCCGGCGGAAGCGGTGGAATTCACCGCTGCCACCCGGATGAGCGGGCTGGACCATGACGGAGTGAGCATCCGCAAGGGTGCCGCCGGAGCCGTGAAGTCCTGGGCGGACGACGCCGGTGCCGCGATGCCGGACGAGGTCGCAGCCACGGTCGAGGAGCTCTCGCGGCGCGGCAGCACACCGCTGGTGGTGGCCCGCCGCACCTCCCTCGGCGGGGTGGAGGTGCTCGGCACCGTCGAGCTGGCCGACGTCGTCAAGCCCGGGATCGCGGAACGCTTCGCCACGCTGCGCGAGATGGGCATCCGTACCGTCATGATCACGGGCGACAACCCGCTCACAGCGGCGGCGATCGCCCGGCAAGCGGGCGTTGACGACTACCTTGCGGAGGCGACTCCGGAGGACAAGCTGGCACGCATCCACTCCGAACAGGCGGCGGGACGCCTCGTCGCCATGACCGGAGACGGGACCAATGACGCCCCGGCCCTCGCGGCCGCCGACGTCGGTGTCGCCATGAACTCCGGCACCCAGGCGGCCAAGGAGGCCGCCAACATGGTGGACCTGGATTCGGACCCCACGAAGCTGCTGGACATCGTGGCGATCGGCAAGCAGCTGCTGATCACCCGCGGCTCGCTGACCACCTTCTCGGTGGCCAACGACGTCGCGAAGTACTTCGCGATCATCCCGGCGCTGTTCACCGCGAGCTACCCGGGGCTGGGACTGCTCAACATCATGGGCCTGCACTCCCCCCAGACCGCGATCCTCTCGGCCGTGATCTTCAACGCCCTCGTGATCGTCGCTTTGGTCCCGCTGGCGCTCAAGGGCGTGAAGTATCGCGCCGTGAGCGCCCAGAACGCCCTGCGCCGGAACCTCCTGGTGTTCGGGCTGGGCGGACTCGTGGCCCCGTTCATCGGAATCAAACTCATCGACCTGCTGGTGGCTCTGCTGCCGGGTCTGTCCTAGGAGCACCCTCATGACCGCATATCTCCGCCAGTTCCGCCCCGCCCTGGTGCTGCTGGCCCTGCTGACCGTCCTGCTGGGCGGGGTCTACCCGGTGGCAGTCTTCGCCGTTGGACAGGCGGTGGCGCCGGCCCAGGCGAATGGTTCCCTGGAGAAGGTCTCGGGTGCGCCTGCGGCCTCATCCTTGATCGCGCAAGCCGTGCCGGAAGGTGAGAAGCGCTTCTTCTTCCCCCGGCCGTCGGCTGCACACTGGGATCCGGCAGCCTCCGGAGCTTCCAACCTCGGCCCCAGCGACCCGGCGCTGAAGGAGGCTGCGGACAAGGCACGTGCCGCCGTCGCCGCACGGGAGGGCGTCACGGCGTCCTCCGTCCCGCAGGACGCCGTGACCGCCTCCGCCTCCGGTCTGGACCCGGACATCTCTCCTGCCTACGCCCGGCTGCAGATCCCACGGGTGGCACGGGCCAATGGGCTGAGCGTCGCGGAGGTGGAGCGGCTCGTGCAGGAATCCACCACCACGGGGGTCGAGTCACTGCTCGGACAGGAATCGGTCGACACCACCACGCTCAACCTGGCCGTCGGGCACCTGGCGAAAGGCCTCTCCCCCAGCGGTGACCTCGGCCGATGACGCTGCCAGGCGACGCCGCACACGTTAGGATCGGCCCATGAGACGCGGGCGGCTGCGGGTGTTCCTGGGAGCGGCCCCAGGGGTCGGCAAGACCTACGCCATGCTGGAGGAGGCCCACCGATTGAAGGCCGCCGGCGATGACGTCGTGGTGGCTGTCGCACTCGATCACGGCCGGCGCCAGACAGCCCGGCTGCGCGAGGGCCTCGAAACGATCCCCCTGAAGCCCGTGGCCCACCGGGGTGCCGTCCTGGAGGAGATGGACCTCGATGCCGTGCTCGCCCGGCGCCCGCAGCTCGCCGTCGTCGATGAATACGCCCACAGCAACGCCCCCGGCAGCCGCCACGCCAAGCGGTGGGAAGACGTCGAGGAACTCCTCGGTGCCGGGATCGACGTGCTGTCCACCGTGAACGTGCAGCATCTCGCCTCGCTGCACGACGTCGTCCAGGCGATCACCGGGACGAGCCAGCAGGAGCGCATCCCGGACGCCGTGGTCCGCACCGCAGACCAGATCGAACTGGTCGACATCGCCCCCGAACTGCTGCGCCAGCGGCTCAGCCAAGGCGATGTCTATCCGCCGGAGAACATCGACGCGGCGCTCGCCAACTACTTCCGCCTCGGCAACCTCTCGGCGTTGCGGGAGATCGCGCTGATCTG
The DNA here is from genome assembly GCF_044748305.1 of Arthrobacter sp. NPDC090010. NCBI lineage: Bacteria > Bacillati > Actinomycetota > Actinomycetes > Micrococcales > Micrococcaceae > Arthrobacter > Arthrobacter sp. NPDC090010. The sequence continues at coordinate 6,027 of NZ_JBIVFT010000001.1, read as the reverse complement.
GCTCGCCGACCGGGTCGACGAGGGCCTGGCCGAGTACCGGGAACGGCAGGGTATCGCCGGGACCTGGCCCACCCGGGAGCGGATCGTCGTGGGTCTCACGGGCGGCCCGGAGGGGGAAGTGCTGCTGCGCCGCGCGGCACGGATCCTCGCCCGGGTCAACGACGGCGATCTGCTGGCGGTACACGTCCGGCGCGCCGATGGACTCGACGACGACGGCGGAAGTCTCGCCGCCCAGCAACGGCTCGTCGAAGACCTGGGCGGACGTTTCGTCCACCTTTCCGGGGAAGACGTCGCCACGTCCCTGCTGGACTATGCCCGCGGGGTGAACGCGACGCAGATCGTCATCGGAATTTCGCGCCACGGCCGGTTCCGTCAGATCCTCCGCGGCGGGGTCAGCAACGCCGTCAGCAGGGGTTCCGGCGACATCGATGTCCACTTGGTGACCCACCCCTTCACGGGGCGACAGGCAGTGCTCCCGTCCGCCCCTTCGCTGGGGAGGCTCCGGCTCACGCTCGGTTTCGTGCTGGCCCTGGTCGGTCCGCCGCTGATCACCCTCATGCTCTCGCCGTTCCATCATCTGAGCCTCGCCACCCATGTCCTGGCGCACCTGTGCGTGGTCATCACGGTGGCCTTCGTGGGAGGGCTCAAGCCCGCTGTCCCGGCGGCAGTGCTGGACTCTCTCCTGCTCAACTACTTCGTGACACCCCCGGTGGGGGCGTTCACGATCTCCGATCCGCAGAACTTCTTCGCGCTGCTGGTCTTCCTGGGTGTCGCGATCGCCGTCTCTCTCGTGGTGGGACTGTCGGCCCGGCGCAGTCTGGAAGCTCGCCGGGCACGTTCGGAGGCCGCAACCCTGAACGAGCTCGCCGCCGCGTCGCTGGCCAGCGACCAGCGCCCGGAGCAGTTCCTCGCTCAGATCCGGGAGGAGTTCGGTCTTCAGTCCGCTGCCCTGTTCGTCCGGGAGTCTTCTTCGGTGGAGAGCCACACCTTCTGGGAGCCGGCCGCCTCTTCCGGGCCGTCGGCACCGACCCGGCCGGACGATGCCGACGAGAGTGAACACCTCGCCCCCACCGTTCTCCTCGCGTGGAGGGGCCGGGTCCTCAGCGGTGCTGAACGCCGCCTGCTGAAGGCCTTCGAATCTCATCTTCTGGCCCTTCTGGAGAGAGAACGCCTCGCCTTGACCTTGGCTGACACCGTGAAGCTGGCCGAAGGGAACAAGATCCGCACCTCCTTGCTCCAGGCCGCCTCTCACGATCTCCGGACCCCGCTGGCCGGGATCGGGCTCGCTGTGACCGCACTGCGACGGCAACGGGGCAAGACCACCGCGGAGGAGGAAGAGGAGATGCTGGAGACCATTGAAAGCTCCAATCGCCGCTTGGAATCCCTCATCGCGAACCTGCTGGACATGTCCCGGATCTCCGGGGACGCCGTCACCGTGCTGCATGAACCGGTCTCGTGGCTGGACGTGGTTCCCGAGGCCCTTTCCGGTGTCCCGGGTGGATCGGTGCGCGTGGAGCTCACCCCGAATCTTCCTCCGGTCGATGCCGACCGTGGCCTGCTGGAGCGGGCTCTGGCGAACGTGGTGGAGAACGCCGTGAAGCACGCACCCGGCTCCGAGGTGGTCCTGGTGGCGACTCCGGGCGGCATGCTCGGACCGACCCTTGACGGCCGTCCGGCCAGTGAATTGCGCGTGGTGGACCATGGTTCAGGCGTGTCCCGGGAGCGCCTGGCGGAGATGTTCCGCCCGTTCCAGCGCCTGCAGGAGCAGACCAGCGGGCTGGGGCTCGGCCTCGCCGTCGCACGCGGCTTCGTAGAGGCCATGGACGGCGAACTGACAGCGGAAGAAACTCCCGGCGGCGGCTTGACCATGGTGCTCCGGCTCCCGCTCTACGCCGGACCACAGGATGAAAGCGGGGAGGAGGCACGATGAGGAAAGTGCTGGTGGTGGATGACGAGCCCCAGCTGCTGCGCGCCCTGCAGATCAATCTGAGGGCCGAAGGCTACGAGGTGAGTGTGGCCCAGGACGGCGCGTCGGCTCTCCGCGCAGCCGCCGAGTCCCCGCCGCACGCAGTGGTACTGGACCTGGGCCTTCCCGATATGGATGGCACCGAGGTCATCCAAGGAATCCGGGGATGGACCGACATCCCGATCATCGTCCTCTCGGCGCGGCACGGCTCCTCGGACAAGGTCGAAGCGCTGGACGCCGGCGCCGACGACTACGTGACCAAGCCCTTCGGCCTGGACGAACTCCTCGCTCGTCTGCGGGCGGTGGAGCGCCGACGGGTCAAGGACCAGGACGGTGCCGTAGTCCACGCCGGGGACCTGACGATCGATCTGGCCGCCTCATCCGTGAGCCGTAATGGCGAACGGATCCATCTGACGCCCCGGGAATGGGCTGTCTTGCAACTCCTGGTTGAGAACGCTGGGAAGCTGGTGAGTCAGCAGCAATTACTGTTGTCCGTCTGGGGGCCGGCCTACACGGAAGAGACCCAATATCTGCGGGTCTACCTCGCACAGCTGCGTCGCAAACTGGAGCCCGATCCGGCTCACCCGGTCTACTTGCTCACGGAACAAGGCATGGGTTACCGCTTCGCGCCGTGAGAGGTGCATCGACTCATGGACCGCGGGAGCCGCCCCGCCGGTAGGGTGGGGCCATGAGCGAAACCCTGAGCGCCAAGGCCGTACTGCTGGACATGGACGGCACTCTCGTGGATTCGTCCGCCGTCGTCGAACGGCTGTGGACCGAATGGGGACGGGAGCACGGCCTGGACCCGGAGCGGGTTCTGAGCGTGATCCATGGCCGCCAGGGGCAGGAGAGCATGGCGATCCTCCTGCCGGAACGCCCTCAGGAACTCAACGTGGCCGAAAACCAGGCGATGCTCGCCCGGGAGGTCCAGGAACTCGACGGCGTCCGTGCCGTTCCCGGAGCCCCGGCCCTTCTCGGAGGCCTCGCCGGTACGCGGCATGCACTGGTGACCTCCGCGACCCTCGCGCTCGCCACCGCGAGGATGACGGCGGGAGGGGTGCCCATGCCTCCCCTGGTGGTCAGCGCCGAGGACGTCACCCGCAGCAAACCGGACCCTGAGGGCTTCCTCGCGGCTGCCGCGGCCCTCAGCGCGAAACCCCATGACTGCGTGGTCTTCGAAGACTCACAGGCCGGGATCACCGCTGCCCGGGCGGCTGGAATGCGCGTGGTGGGAGTCGGGGAAGCCGCTTCCGCCTTCGATCCCGACCACCATGTCCTGGATCTCAACGCCCTGTCCTGCACCGCGACGTCGGACGGCGTGCTCCTCACCTTCCACTGAGCCTGCGCGGCCGCCCATTTTAGAGAGCGATGTCCCGCAGCCACTCCTCAGCGCTGCGGGCAGCGATGCCGAGCTGTGCGGTTTCACTCGTGTCCGCGTTGATCAGGCTGTCCGGCAGGGTCCACTGCGCTTCATAAAGCGCGACGACGCCGGCTGTCGCCGCGGCTCCGAACAGCGGGGTGATCATCGCCCCGAACTCGGCCGGGGTGATCTGTTCGAACCGGACGTCCTTCCCAAGGTGTGCCGCGAAAGCAGCCGCGAGTTCAGGCCCCGTCGTGCCGGTGGGCGCGCCGATGCCCACCACTCCTGTGACGTGCGGATCCAGGAGCAGTGCCACCGCCGCATCGGCCACGTCGAGGTGCGAGGCCCAGGACACCCGGTAGTCCTCGCGCACGGGATACCGCAGCACGCCGTCGGACATCACCCCGTCGATCACCGGCGGAAGCAACAGGTTCTCGAGGAAGAGCCTGGGAGCCGTCACCGCTGCCGAGAGCTCGGCCTCGGAGAGAGCTGCTATGAGACGCGGCAACGGAGAATCTGCCGGTTGCTGCAAAGGATGCCCGGGCGCATCGATGATCTGACCGCTGGTGGAGACCACGATCCGCGCCGGCCGGGCTCGCACCACAGCCTCGGTGATGTTGGCCGCATAGCCTGCGATCACGTCCGGAGCGCCGAGCGGGAGATGGATGAAGAGGCCTTCGGCGCCCTGGTAGGCCGCCGCGAGAGAGTCGACGTCTCCGTAATCGACCGCCAGGTGGTTGATCGGTGCCGGCTGCGAGGCCTCGCGGCCCAGTGCCGTGACTTCTCGATGTGCGGCCAGCAGGCCGGAAACGACGGGGGAACCTTGGGCGCCGCTTGCGCCATGCACGAGGTAGCTCATATTTTCATTAGTCCACACGATGCATCGGTTACATCAACTGCACCGGCACATCATCCGCAGGGGGTGACGAAAGGACTTTGAGAGTGACTGTGCACGACGACAGAGCGGGACGAGATGCTTCCGGCGGTCTGCCGGACTGCGGCGTAGCGAGATTTCTGGTGCTCCTCGAAGGGCCATGGGCCACTCTCATCGTGAGGGAGCTTCTTCCCGGCCCCCGGCGTTTCGGAGAACTCAGGAATGCCTTGCCAGGCATCAGCGCACACACGCTCACCTCGCGTCTCCGGCGCTTCGAACAGCACGGAATCGTGACCCGCACCAGCTTTGCGGAAAACCCTCCTCGGGTCGAATACGAACTGACCGCACTGGGCCAGGGGCTCCGCACGGTCCTGGAGTCCATGAGTGACTGGGCTCTGACCGTACCTCGCTGACTGCTACGAACAATCCATAGTCGTCGGTTCCACCGGCACTCGACCGAATAGCACACCTTTCTTGGATCTTCCAGGAACGATGCTCATGTCCGACATACTAATTGCCCTACATTTGCTAAAAGGCTACGCTGACCGTAGCTACGATCCGTGCCGGTTGTGTTTGCCCAGCCCGGATGGGGGCCGGGAGACAGCTCACGTCTCCTGGGATTTCGTCGCTTTCATGTCCGTAACCCTGAGGAGAATGAGATGGGACAACATACCCTCCCGAGACGGAGGAAGCGCGCCCAGGAGGCGCGTAAGATCGGCGCTTCGGTGCTCGCCACGGCGGTGGTCGCCAGCACCACTCTGGGTGCATCACTGATCACGGCGCCTGCGGCTTCCGCCGCGCAGGAGAACGGCTACGTCTTCAATGACCAGTGGACCTTGGTCGATCCCGGGTCTGCTGCAACCGACAACACTCTGCCAGTCTCGCGCAGCGTAGCGACGTACTCGGCAACCTCACAGTTGCCGATGCGCACCGGCAATATCGGCATCCGCATGGATGTGACAGAAGCGGCTGACACCGTCAAGGGCACCAACTACCTCGATGCGGTGAACGCTCAGGACTACTGGCAGGCAAACTCGAGCACCTTCCTCGGTTCGCCGACTGTGGCGAACCTTCCGGCGGTTGCCTTCGAGACGAACCCCTCGAACTGCGGTGTTTTCAATTCGATTGAGAAGACCAACTTCAACGGCATCTGCGAAGACACTGCCGATGTGACGATCACCTTCGACAAGACGGTGACCGACCCGATTCTCGATGTCAGCGGCTTGGGCGGCTACATCTGGGCCCGGGCCCGTGACAACGCGAACGACCCTTGGTCCTACCGCGGCGGCTTCCTGCAGCAGCAATGGAACCTCCTGACCGGAGGCGTCACTCTCCAGGCGCCGACGGGAACGAACCCGTCTAATATGACGATCACGTCCACCAGTTTCAAGCCATCCACCCGGAATGCGAATGGCATTTGCTACTCGGAGATGCAGGACAACGCCGGGGCTTCCAACGCAAGCCCTCGCAGCGCTGCGGGAGCTTGTGGCTCAGTGCTTCTTCGCGGCACCTTTGACACCGTGACGTTCCGCATCGACCACGATGTGGCCCCGTTCACCGCCTTCTCCACTGCCGAATACGGCACCGGCAGCGAGTGGTTTGCCAACAACCGCAAGAACATGGACGGCATCAACGGCCTGAATGCCACTTACGGCGAAACACCTAAGCTGCCGAACAACACCTGGCGTGTCCAGAACGACCAGGCCCACTTCTCGGTCCGTTTGCCGCAGACGGGTGCGATTGGTGATCGGGTGTGGAATGACGCTAATGGCAATGGTGTTCAGGATGCTGGTGAGGCCGGTATTCAGGGTGTGATGGTTGAGTTGT